>NZ_VLJN01000065.1:0-7447 GCF_007829435.1 Cupriavidus gilardii J11 | reverse complement strand
TGGCGCACTGGGCGCGGCCGCGGGCGTGGCGCTCGGTTATCTGGGCCACTACGGGCTGCTGGTGTCGCTGGGCGGGCTGCTGACGGTGTCGCTGCTCGCCCTGCCGCCGCTGCTGGCGCTGACGCGGGTTGCGCCGTTGCGCGTGCTGCGCCGCGACGTCGGCATGCCACCGATTTCGGTGTGGATCGCCTATGCCTGCGGACTGTGCGCCTTCGTGCTGCTGTTGCTGGTGGCCGCGCGCGATCTCAAGCTGGGGCTGCTGACCGCGGGCGGCTTTGCCGGCGCGGGACTGGCCTTCGCGCTGCTTGCGGTGACGTTGCTGATGCTGCTGTCGCGGCTGCTGCGGGGCAGGCTGATGGGCGATCGCCGCGGCGGCGCGGTGGGATGGCGTTTCGCGCTGGCGGTGCTGGAGCGGCGCCGCGCGGTGACGGTTCTGCAGACCGTGGCGCTGGCGGTTGGCCTGATGGCGCTGCTGCTGCTCGGCATGACCCGCAACGATCTGGTCGACTCGTGGCGCAATGCCACGCCCGCCGACGCGCCCAACCGCTTCATCATCAACATCCAGCCCGACCAGCGCGAGCCGTTGAATCGCATGCTGGCCGATGCCGGTATCGCCGACCTGCTCTATCCGATGGTGCGCGGGCGCCTGACCCATATCTCCGGCCAGCCCGTGAACGGACAACAGTACGAGGAAGGGCGCGCACGGAATCTGGTCGAGCGCGAGTTCAACCTGTCCTATACCGATGCGTTGCCCGAGGGCAACCGCGTGGTCGGCGGGACGTGGTTCGATGGCAGCAAGCCGGAAGCGTCGATGGAGGAGGGCATCGCCAAGACGCTGGGCGTCAAGCTGGGCGATACGCTGACCTTCGATGTGGCGGGTCAGCGCATCGAGGCGCCGGTGACATCGCTGCGCAAGCTGGACTGGAGTTCGATGCGCGTGAATTTCTTCGTGATCCTGACGCCGGCCATGATGAAGGGCCTGCCGGAGACCTATATCACGGCCTTCCACCTGCCGCCGGACAAGGCCCAACTGGGCAACGCGCTGACGGCGCGCTTTCCCAATATCACGATCGTGAATACCGAGCTGATCCTGCGCCAGGTGCAGGATGTGCTGGACCAGGTGATCGCGGCGGTGCAGTTCCTGTTCGTCTTCACGCTGGCCGCCGGCGTCACCGTGCTGTACGCGGCGCTGGCCGGCACGCGGGACGAACGGCGCCGCGATGCCGGCCTGCTGAAGGCGCTGGGCGCCTCGGCCGCCACCGTCCGGCAGACACAGCACGCCGAGTTCCTCGTGGTGGGCGGACTTGCCGGGTTGCTTGCGGGAACCGGGGCCCTGGTGGTCGGCTGGGCGCTGGCGCGCTTCGTATTCGACTTCCCCTATGTGTTCAATCCGTGGATCGTGCCGGTTGGCGTGGTTTCTGGCATGCTGTGCGCTTTCGCCGGCGGCTGGCTCGGCCTGCGCGAAGTGCTGCGTCAGCCCGCGCTGGCGACGCTGCGCGAGGCATGACACCCCACCGGCCGCGGCGCTCTGCCTGTCCTGACGATGACTGATTCTTCCACCAACACCACCGACACCGCCACCAACGCCGCCGCCACGTCCGCCGACGCCGCTGCCCGCGAGCGCAGCGCCTATGAACTGCTCGGCGGCGAGGCGCGCGTGCGCGAGCTGGTCGACCGCTTCTACGACCTGATGGACCTGGAGCCCGAATTTTCCGGCCTGCGCGCGTTGCATCCCGCCTCGCTGGACGGTTCGCGCGACAAGCTGTTCTGGTTCCTGTGCGGCTGGCTGGGCGGGCCCAACTATTTCATCGAACGCTTCGGCCATCCACGGCTGCGCGCGCGCCATCTGCCATTCGAGATCGGCATCAGCGAGCGCGATCAGTGGATGCGCTGCATGGCGCTCGCGATGCAGGACATCGAGGTGCCCGAGGACCTGCAGCTGCGGCTGATGCAGGCCCTGTTCCAGACCGCCGACTGGATGCGCAACGTGGCGCGCTAGCGCCGGCCGCGCGCATCGCCAACCACAGGGGATTGCCCATGCATGCCGACGAGACGGTCGACCATATCGCCGAGCCGATGAACGAGGCCGCGCGCGTGCTGGCCTTCTGGTTTGGCACACCGGATTCGGACGAATGGGATCAGGTACGGTCGGTATGGTTCACCAAGGACCCGGCTTTCGACGAGACGGTGCGGCAGGCATTCCTGCCCGCGTGGGATGCCGCGCGGGCGGGCCGGGACGACTGGTCGATGGCGATCGATGCATCGCCAGAAGTGGGCTGCGCGCGCATCGTGCTGCTCGATCAGTTCCCGCGCAACATGTTCCGCGGCGACCCGCGCAGCTTCGCCACCGATGGCCAGGCGCTGGAACTGGCCGCGCGCATGGTGGAGCGGGGCGATGACCTGCGCCTGCCGACGCCGTATCACCGGATGTTCTGCTATATGCCCTTCGAGCATGCGGAGTCGCTGGAGGCACAGCGACGCTCGGTCGAGCTGATGACGGCGCTGCGTGAGGATACGGCCGGCCGCGTGGACGTGGTGGACTGGGCCGTGCGGCATCTTGAAATCATCGAGCGCTTCGGCCGCTTTCCGCATCGCAATGCGATACTGGGTCGCGAGAGCACGCCGCAGGAGGCGGCGTTTTTGCGGTTGCCGGGGTCGGGGTTTTAGGGGTTGTTGTTGGTGGTGACTGCCCTCTCCCCTAAGCTCCAATCCAGCCCCCTCAAGTCTCCTCCCGCCTCTCCTGCCACTTGTCCACCCGCACCCGCGGCGCCGCCTCCAGCGCGTCGACCATGCCCGCCGGTGTGTCGGCCACCTGCAGCAGCCGCGCGTGCTCTTCCTTCAGGAACCCCTCGCCAACCGCATGCCGCAGGAACCCCAGCATGCCGTCGTAGAACCCGGCGACGTTCAGCAGGCCGACCGGCTTGGCATGGTAGCCAAGCTGCAGCCAGGTGAACGTCTCGAACAGTTCCTCGTAGGTGCCGATGCCGCCGGGCATGGCGACGAAGGCGTCGGCGCGGTCGGCCATCATCTGCTTGCGCTCGTGCATATTGCGCACGACGTGCAGCTCGGTCAGGCCCGCGTGACCGATTTCCTTGCTCATCAGCGCTTCGGGAATGATGCCGATCGCCGTGCCGCCATGGGCCAGCACCGCGTCCGCCACCATGCCCATCAGGCCGACCTTGCCCCCGCCGTACACCAGCGCGAGGCCGCGCTCGGCCAGCACACGCCCCATGTCCTGGGCCGCTTGCGCGTATTCCGGCCTGAGGCCGGGGCTTGAGCCGCAATAAACGCAGACTGCTTTCACGGTTTGCCTTCCTGTCAGGTAGAGGATTTGCCTTCGCGCGCCGCCTTGTCGGCGGCGAACTCGCGCGCCAGCTGGTCGAACGCCTGGCGTGCGCTGCCGCGCAGGTAGGGCGCGAGGATCGAGAAGATGTGGTAGCTCGCGCTGTGCAGATAGCCCCGGATCTGCTCGGGGTCGTTGTACTGCCTGGGATGCTGCACGAACTGGAACGACAGCCAGTACGTCGCGACCACGACGATATTGGTGCAGATGGCGTCCACCTGCTCGGGCGTGGCCTCCATCTCGCCATCGTCGAGGAATTGCCGGCAGATTTCCATCGCGAAGCGCTTTTTCTGCTCGACGATGCGCTTGAAGTTGGTCTCCAGCATCCGGTTGCGCGCCAGCAGGTCGTTGATGTCGCGATACAGGAAACGGTAATTCCACAGGAACTCGGACATGTACTGCAAATAGCCCCAGCTCTCGCCCAGCGTGGGCTTGTGGTCGTCCGGCAGCTTGAGGCGACGCTCCATCTCGTGCTCGAAGCGGCTGAAGATGGACGTGATGATGTCGTCCTTGTTGCGGAAGTGGTAGTACAGGTTGCCGGGGCTGATCTCCATCGCCTCGGCGATGGTCGTGGTGGTTACGTTGGGCTCGCCTACATCGTTGAACAGGCGTAGCGACACATCGAGAATGCGGTCCCGGGTGCGACGGGGACCGGTCTGCGGTTTGGGTTCCATGAAACGGCCGGGGGGCGATGCGTTAAGACGGAAGGCCGCACCGGTGGCGCGACGCTCGGACGGGATTGCGATTATATGCAATGCCGCCACGCACCTCGCCACGCTGGCCGTCGGGCTGCCGCCGCTGACGGTGTCAGCCTGCCAGCGCGCGCAGCCAGCCCAGCACCGGCGGGCCGGCGATGGCCAGCCAGGTGCCGCCGCACAGCACCAGTGCCAGCATCACGGCCGCGCTGCCGAAGTCCTTCGCGCGCTTGGACAATCCGTGCCGCTCCAGCGAAATGCGATCCACCGCGGCCTCCACGCTCGAGTTGAGCAGTTCGACGATCAGCACCAGCAGCAGGGTGCCCAGCAGCAGGATCCGCTCGACGACCGTCACCGGTACCAGGAACGCCAGCGGCGTGAGGATTGCCACCAGCGTCAGTTCCTGGCGGAACGCGCTTTCCTCCAGTACGGCAAAGCGCAGCCCGGAGAACGAATTGACGGCCGCGCGCCAGGCACGCGCCAGACCGCGGTTGCCCTTGTGCGGGTTGTGTTCAATCGTGTAGTCGGCGGTCGCCGGCTGCGGCTTCGGAGCGGAGGGATCGGAGTGAAGAGGGGGTTTCGCCATGGTCGGTTCGGGGGCGTGCCGGGGCGTCCTGCGCCGCGGCTGCGCCGTGCAACGGTCTCAGATGCGCGAGGAACTGCTCGGATGCCGCCCGCCACGAGAAGCGTTCCGCATGCGCGCGCGCAGTGGCGCGGTCGATGCGCAGCGCTTCGAGGCAGGCCTCGCGCAGGTCTTCATGCATGACGCCGGCGCTGCTGTCGCCCAGCACGTCGATCGGTCCGGTCACCGGGTAGGCCGCCACCGGCAGGCCGCTGGCCAGCGCCTCCAGCAGGACCAGGCCGAAGGTGTCGGTTCGGCTAGGGAACACGAAGACATCGGCCGAAGCATACACCTTGGCCAGCTCGGGCTGGCTCAGTACGCCAAGATAGTGCGCGTTGGGATAGCGGGCGCGCAACGCCGGCAGCGCGGGGCCGTCGCCGACCACCCATTTGGAGCCGGGCAGGTCCAGCGCCAGGAACGCCTCGACGTTCTTTTCCACCGCGACGCGGCCCACATAGAGGAAGATCGGGTGCGCGGTGTTGAGCACGTTGACCCGCTGCGGCACGAAGATATCGAGATCGACGCCGCGCGTCCACAGCACCGCGTGGCCGATGCCATAGCGGCGCAGATCGTCCAGCACCACCGGCGTGGGCGCCATCACCGCGCGTGCCGGGCCATGGAACCAGCGCAGGAAGCGGTAGGTCCAGGCCAGCGGAATGCCAAAGCGCGCCTGCACGTATTCCGGGAAACGGGTGTGGTAAGCAGTGGTGAAGGGCAGTTTGTGGCGCACGGCATAGCGGCGCGCCGCCAGGCCCAGCGGGCCTTCGGTCGCGATATGCAGCGCGTCCGGCGCGAACTCGCGGATGCGGCGGCGCACCTGCGCGCCGGCGAACAGCGACAGCCGGATTTCGGGATAGGTCGGGCAGGGCACGGTACGGAACTCGAGCGGGGTCAGCAGCTCGACCGTATGGCCCATGGCCTGCAGCTCGCGCCGGGTCGATTTGAGCGTGCGCACCACGCCGTTGACCTGGGGTTCCCAGGCATCGGTGACGATCAGGATTTTCATGGCGTTTCCTTGCGGCCGAATGCAACCGCGATGGGGTGGTACGGACAGGCGCTGCCGGTGCGCGCCGGCATCAGACCGGCGCGGCAGTCCTGCGGGAGCGCCGCGTGGCGGCATGGGCGGGGTCGCGCAGGGTGGTCCAGTAGACGATCTTCAACTCGCCTTCCATGGTTTCCACCAGCGCCGACAGGCTCTCGACCCAGTCGCCGTCATTGCAGTAAAGCTGGCCGTCGACCTCGCGGATCTCGGCCTTGTGGATATGGCCGCAGACCACGCCGTCGCAGCCGCGCCGACGGGCTTCCTCGACCATCGCATGCTCGAACGAGCTGATGTAGTTGACCGCGTTCTTGACCTGATGCTTCAGGTACTGCGACAGCGACCAGTATGGAAAGCCCAGCCGTGCGCGCACACGGTTGAAATGGCGGTTCAGCGCGAGGATCAGCGTGTACAGCGAATCGCCCAGATACGCCAGCCAGCGCGCGTGCTGCACCACGCCGTCGAACAGGTCGCCGTGCACGACCCACAGTCGGCGGCCGGTTGCGGTCACGTGGATTGCTTCCTCGCGCACCACGACGTCGCCGAACGCGAGCCCATCGAACTGGCGCGCGACCTCGTCGTGATTGCCGGGGACGTAGATGACTTCGGTTCCCTTGCGCGCCTTGCGCAGCAGCTTCTGCACCACGTCGTTATGGCTTTGCGGCCAATACCAGCCTCGTCGCAGCTGCCAGCCATCGATGATGTCGCCGACCAGGTACAGCTTGTCGGAATCGTTGTGCTTCAGGAAGTCGAGCAGATAGGCCGCCTGGCAGCCGGGCGTGCCCAGATGGATATCCGACAGCCAGATCGCGCGGTAGCGATGCATCGGCTCGGGGTCTGAGGAAGGCGGCGCGGCATCGTTGGCGCGGGCCGGCGGCGCCGAAGCCGGGATCGACGCGCCGCCTGGGCCCGGCGGCACGAACGCGGCTGGAATGCCGGGCGCGGTGGACAGCATGGGCATGGACCCGCGCGCGCCGCGCAGCAATCCCGCGGCCTTGGCGATACGAACACGGGCAGATCGGAGTGCTTGAACCATGGCGGCCCCGGTGGCGACGATGGCAAGCATTGAGCCAGCGGCCCGTGACGGCCCGGTGACGGAAACATGAATGACATGTGACGGTGATTTTCTCCCCTCTCCCGCAACGCGGGAGAGGGGCCGGGGGAGAGGGCAGTCACAGCACGCCCAACCAGCACGCCCAACCAGCACGCCCGACCAGCAACCCTACCCAAACCTCCCCAACGCCCCCAACAACGCCTCCCGTGCACGCGCGTCGCGCAGCAGCGACACATGCCCCAGCCCGCTCAGCGCGACATGCCGGGCACCCGGCAGCACGCCCGAAGCCGGAGGCCCGGCAATCGAGTCGTGCCAGCTGAAGATCGACGTCATGGCCGCCCGCTCGCGCGGCCCTTCGCTCGCGGCCAGGGTGCGCAGCCAGCGGTTGCCGGGCTGCATCTGCCGCGCGTTGGCGCCGCTGCCGATCAGTGCCATCGTGCAGCCATGATGCGGCGTGCCGATCGTGACCAGCCCCGCGCAGAGATGCTCCATGCCCTGCCGGCGGGCCTTATGCAGCGCTGCCCGCGCCGCGAGGCCGCCCATGCTGTGGCAGACCATCACTGGCGCGCGGCCGTGGGTGGCGGCCATCGCCCGCAGCCCGTCGCTGTAGTCGTCGATGTCCGCCAGCATGGGATTCAGGTCGATCGGCTCGCAGTGGTAGCCGGCCGCGGCCAAGGCGGGCTGCAGGTCGAGC
>NZ_VLJN01000057.1 GCF_007829435.1 Cupriavidus gilardii J11 | reverse complement strand
GTTTGGCGGCGCGCTTGGCCGGCAACTCCTGCAGCAGCAGATCGAGCACCCGCACGGCCTGCGGATCGACAGCGCCGGCGTCCGCGTTGCCCGCCTTTCCCGCGCCTTCCACCACCAGCACGAATTCCCCCTTCTCGCGGGCCGGGTCGGCCTTCAGCCAGTCCGGCCCAGCCGTCACGGTCATCGTTTCGGCTTGCTCGAACAGCTTGGTCAGCTCGCGCCCGACCAGCATTCGCCTCGACGGCGGSRGGTGCCGGGCCAGCGCCGCCAGCGTGTCGGCGATCCGGTGCGGCGCCTCGTAAATGACCCACGCGTGTTCCAGCGCGGCCAGACCGGCGATGGCTTCCGCGCGTGCCTTGGCCTTGGTCGGCAGGAAGCCGGCAAAGGTGAATTTTCCCTGGCCGGCGTCCAGCAGATCGCCCGCCACCGACAGCGCGGCCACGGCGGCGCTGGGGCCGGGGATCGGCACCACGCGGTGGCCTGCCGCCCGCACCGCCTCGACCAGACGCGCGCCCGGATCGGAGATGCCCGGCGTGCCGGCATCCGATACATAGGCAATGCGCTCGCCGCTGCCCAGGCGCTCGGCGATCCGCTGGCCCGCTTCCCGTTCGTTGTGCTCGTGCACCGCCAGCAGCGGGCGTTGCAAACCGAGCCGGCTCAGCAATTGGCCGGTGTTGCGCGTGTCCTCGCACGCCACGGCATCGACCATGCCGAGCAGATGCAGCGCGCGCAGCGACAGGTCCGCCAGGTTGCCGATCGGAGTGGCCACCACATAGAGGGTGCCGGGAGGATAGGATTGGCCTGTGGCCAGCGAGGTCCAGTCGATCATGCTTGAGAACTTCCGTTGATGCGCACCTTCAAAACCTCGACGCGCGAGCGCGGCGAACGCGCCGAGGCGCGCGCGCTGGCTTATCTGCAGCAGCAGGGGCTGACGCTGTTGGTGCGCAATTATCGCTGCAAAGGCGGCGAGCTGGACCTGGTGATGCGCGCGTCCGACGGGACGCTGGTGTTCGTCGAGGTCCGCGCGCGCAGCAGCGATGCCTTCGGCGGCGCCGCCGCGAGCATTACCGTCAGCAAGCGGCAGCGCATCCTGCAGGCGGCCAACCACTATCTGGCGACGCTCGCCAGCGTGCCGCGCTGCCGCATCGATGTGGTGGCGATCGGTCCGCGCGGCATCGAATGGCTGAAGGACGCGTTCGGCGCCGGAGATTCGGCCTGAGGCGCCAGTGGGTCATTCACCGCCGGTCGTTCATAATGGCGGCCATCTGGCGCCACGGACGTTCGCGCGCTTTTCGTTATTGCTTTACCGCTACAAGGAACGCATGAAGACTCTGCCCACTCCGCACGATTCCGCTTCGGTCGATTCCCCGTCCGCTTACCGACACGCCGCATCTGCTGCGCGGCTGCGCGCGGTCGCCCGCGCCGTCGCCACGGCCGCCGTGATGGCGGTGACCGCCACGCAGTTGGCGGGCTGCTTTCCGGTGATCGCTGGCGCCATGGCTGGCGGCGTGGTCAGCGCCACCGACCGGCGGCCCACCGCGACGCAGGCGATCGACCGGGGATTGCAGCTGGAGGTGGAGAACACGCTCGCCACCCGCTACAGCGGCGCGGCGCGGGTCAATGTCACGGTATTCAACCGGAAGCTGCTGTTGACTGGCGAAGTGAAGGACGCGAACCTGCGGCAGCAGATCGAGCAATACGTGCGCGGGCTGCCCAATGCACGGGAGGTCATCAACGAGCTGCAGGTGGTCTCGTCGCCGTCCTTCGCCGAGCAGAGCCAGGACGCCTACGTGACGAGCAAGGTCAAGGCGATGCTGGTCACCGCCGAGGGCGTGCCGTCCAATTCGATCAAGGTCACGACGGAGCGGGGAGCGGTCTACCTGATGGGCCTGGTCACCGCGCCGGAAGGCGAGCGCGCGACCGAGACCGCGCGAAATGTCAGCGGTGTAGCGAAGGTGGTCAAGGTTTTCGACTACATCGACGAAGCCGAGCGCGCGCGCCTGGACGCCGCCTCGACATCGCAGAACACGCCGCCGGGCGGCACTACCGAAGGCATTTCCACTGGCGTGCAATCGTCCGGGGCGCCAGCATCGGGCGTGCAATCGTCGTACGGCACCACGATCCAGCCCGCCGGCACGCCGGCGCCGGCGGGTGGCGCCACCTTGCCGCCCGGCTCTGCTGCTCCTTCCGGCACGGAGGCCACGACGGCGCCGGTCACCGCGCCAATGACCTTGCCTCCGGGCCGCAATCTGCCGTAACCGGACGCGGGCCGGCGCTCGCCGGCTCAGCGCCCCGCCGTCTGCGGCAGGGCGCCGCTCCTTCTCCCGCCATCCCTGACGCTGCTCCTCCCAATCTCCCATTTGCACAGGCCGCGCGCTCACCTACGCTGACACCAGGCATTCGTCGGCGGATATGCATGCGCCGTGGATCGACCCGCAAAACCGGCATTACGCCGATGGCGCACTTTATGTTACGGTTGATGCGCCCGGTTGGTCACATCGCGGCGCGCTACGCGACCGCCATGCCGCGCCACGCAAGCGTTGGCTTGATCGGGTGACCGATGACGTCGCCGTGCCGAGCCCAGGAGCGAGACCCATGAACAACGACAACACTTTCCCCTTCCGCCTTGCTGCCCATGCCGCGCTGGCGTGGTTCGCCGCGGCCCTCGGCACGGCCGCGATGGCCGCGCCGACCGTTGATCAGGCGCGCCAATGGTCAGCGGCATGCGCCAATTGTCACGGGCCGGCCGGAAAGGCGCCCGCCGGCAGTCCGGTGCCCGGCCTGGCCGGTCGTCCGCAGTCCTATCTGGTCGAACAGATGCAGGCATTCAAGGCCGGCACGCGCGACGCCACGGTCATGCAGCAGATCGCCAAGGGCTACACCGACGAGCAGATCACGGCCATCGCGGCGTGGTTTGCCTCGGTCAAGTAAGGCAGGGAGGCCGACATGCAACGACGCGAGTTTCTTGGCGCCGCGGGCGCCGCCGCACTGGGTACGCTGTTGAGCGGCTGCGCCACGGGCGCCGGCCGGGCATCCGGCGCCAGGGTAGTGGTGGTTGGTGGCGGTTATGGCGGCGCCACCGCTGCCCGCTACCTGCGCGAATGGAGCGACAACACCATTGACGTGACATTGGTGGAGCCGAATGCCGCTTTCATTTCTTGCCCGCTTTCCAATCTGGTTGTCGGCGGCAGCAAGCGGATCGAGGATCTGACCATCTCGTACGATGCCCTGGCGCGCCGCCATGGAGTCAGGGTGGTGCGCGACACCGCCACGGCGATCGATCCGTCGCGCCGGCAAATTCGCCTGGCAGGGGGCGGCTCCCTGCCGTACGACCGGCTGATCCTGTCGCCCGGCGTGGAGTTCCTGCCCGACGATATCCCGGGTCTTGCGCGGCCTGGAGGAGACCAGATCCTGCACGCATGGAAGGCGGGCCCGCAGACAGTCGCGCTGCGCCGCCAACTCGAAGCCATGCCCGATGGCGGCACCTATGCCATCACGATCCCGGTGGCGCCGTACCGTTGTCCGCCAGGCCCGTACGAGCGTGCTTGCCAGGTGGCGCACTACTTCAAGCAGGCCAAGCCGCGCAGCAAGGTGCTGATCCTCGATGCGAACCCGGATGTCACCTCCAAGGCCGCGCTGTTCAAGCAGGTCTGGGCTACCCGGTACAAGGGCATCGTCGAGTACCGGCCGCAATACCGCGCCGTCGACGTCGATGCCGCGACGCGAACGTTGAAGTTCGAAGTGCAGGACGATGAGCGCGTCGATGTGGCCAACGTCATTCCGGCGCAGCGTGCCGCCGCCATCGCGGCGAATGCCGGCCTGGCGACGGCAAACGGACGCTGGTGCGAGGTGGATTTCCTGACCTTCGAGTCGAAGGCCGTTCCCAATATCCATGTACTGGGCGATGCCATCCAGATCGCGCCGCTGATGCCAAAGTCGGGTCATATGGCGAACCAGCATGGCAAGGTCGCGGCCGCCGCCATCGTTGCGCTGCTGGCGGGCCGGGACGTCAATGCCGAGCCGCTGTACAACAATACGTGCTACAGCTTTACCTCGGACCGCGAGGTGATCCACGTGGCCAGCGTGCATCGCTACGATGCCGAAAAGAAGACCATGGTTACCGTGCCAGGCTCCGGCGGCGTGTCGACGGCGCCGAACACGCTGGAGGGCGACTATGCTTTTGCGTGGGCGCAAAGCATCTGGGCGGACATGCTCGCCTGACAGGGGGCTTTGCCGTTTCGCTTGCCGGGCGTCCGGGCCGCCCCGGCTGGCAATGGCGCTTCCGCTGTCCGGGGCGGGGTATGCAGCGGATTGTCGGTCTTCAACAGCCGGATCACCGCGGGATCGGGGTGGCATTTCATCAGCGGCTCAATGAACGCGAAATTCGGGCCGCGATATCGAATTGCAACGGTGCCGATACGGCCGGCGATTTCCTTGTGGCCCCACACGAGGTCCATTGCCCCCTGGCAAGCATAATCCATGGCAACGGTGGCCATGTTGCTGAACAGCGGATTGTAAGCTCTCTCACCCGTAATGAACGTGAACATGTCGAGCGCGAACCGGCGCGTTTCCAGTTGCTTGTCCTTGATGATTTTCTCTGAAGTGTCACTCGATGATGCGGCGCCAGGGTCGTAATTCATGACCTTGCTGTTCGGCTCGGTTGCGAAAAGGTAGACCACGTGCGCATCGTCTTCTATCGACGCCAACAGACGCTCACGCAAGCCCTTGTTGTCGCGCAAGGCGATGGATAGATGCGTGCGGTAAAGCCGGGCATCCAAACCAAGCCCCGTCCGCATGATGGTGCCTGCGTCTCTGTAGCTGACCATCTTGTCGAACAGCGCGGCGAGGATGGGCGCCGCGTGCTCAGGGCGGTCCAGTGGCCGCGGCAGAACGTATCCGGAGAAAGCGGACGCCCGATCTGACGTCATGAATCTTCGCAGGAACCTCCAGGCCCGTTCCAGATCCGGCTGATTTGCGATGTCATGACATAGCAGCGCACTGACACGGGCAACAGCCTTCTCGTCGCGAAAGATCGTTTCCAGCCGCATTTTACCCACCGCAGGGTCGTCTCCCACCAGGGACAACAGGCTTGCGGTATCGGAGCAGTGCGACAGCATTTTCCGCACCGCGTGCGGGGAGCTCCAGAACACCGCCGCCACCGGCGGCTCGGCAAGAATCTTCAATGCATGGGCCCAGTGCCGGGGCCCCTTGGCGGCAAGGTCGAATGCAGCGGACCGTTGCCTGAGCGGATCGTTCGCGCACCTGAACGCGCGATGCAGTGCCTCGATTTCTTCGATGGCGGCGGTTTTTGTGTTGTGCGTTGCCGCGGCGTCGGGAATTGGCGCCTGCGCTTGAGCGAATGCAGTGCGCGCTGCCAGATACGCCCGCGAGTACAGCATCTCGATGCGCTGGCAACGGGTCAACTCCGACGCGGTGAGGGCTCGCTTACCGGAAAAAGGGATGCTTCCCCGGCTACGTAACGAGTCGAACAGGCGTCGGAGGAGGTTGCGCTTGACGTCGAGCACGATAGTGCCGGTGGTGCCAGTGTCGCCGGGGCTGTATGTCACGTGACCCGAGTATGGGCCCAGCCTGACGTAGCGGCGGGACGACAGATACGGTTTCGGCGGGCCCGCCATCCTTCCGAACTCGGAGATCGTATGCGGCGGGCTGTACTTGAAGGTCAAAGAGGCTGGCATTGGGTCAACTCCGGAGACGAAATTTCGGAACGATCGGGGGACGGCGGCCAAGCGGCGACTTGGCGCCTGCCAGGAAGCAAGGCGGAGACGATGCTAGAGAAGCGGCCGCCACGGAGTGTTCGGGAGTGGGCCGCAACTATAGGATTCAGACTCGCCGGGCTCGGCGGACGCTGTGCGCGCCGATCCGCCTTCAGCCTTGTCATGCACGTCAGGGAATGCCAGCGTTCGCTGCAAGGGTAAACGCGCTGTGCGTATATGCGTATGCACGCATATATTGGATCGCATGGACGACCTCGATCGCGTCTTCGAACAGGTATCGCGCTATTTCAGCCTGCTGGCGGAACCCACACGGCTGAAGATTCTTCACGCGCTATGCGACGGCGAGAAGGCGGCCGGGGCGGTGGTGGATACCGTCGGCTCGTCGCAGGCCAATGTGTCGCGACATCTGAACGCGATGCACCGCAGCGGCGTGCTGTCGCGCCGCAAGGATGCCAACCAGGTCTACTACGCGATCGCGGACGCCGGTGTGGTGGAGTTGTGCCGTACCGTCTGCGTGCAGGTGGCGGCGAGAATCGAGGACCAGGCGGTGGATGCCGGCATGGTGGACCGTTTCATGCCGCCGGTGCCCGCCCGGGCCAGACGGCGATCGCCGGGCAAGGCTTCGGGCGCAAACTGACCCCGGCGGCCCGCGCGCGCAGGAGGCCGCGTGGCCGCATGACAGCACAACAGGCACCGCGCGCGCCAGCCGCTGCGGCCGCCAAGGAGACAGGCTTGCCGGACCCCGTTCGCCCCGGGCGCATCGTGCCCGCACCCGAGCACTTCATCGACGCGCCACTGCAGCGCGAGATCGCGCGACACGGCGTGGATGAGCGGCGACGCGCGTTGCTGCGCGGCAGTTTCGCGGCGGCGGCGGCCACCGTTGGTGCCGCTCGCCTGCCACGCGCCGTGGCGGCGACCGAAGGCGACGAAGCCATTCTGAAGCCCCAGCCGTGGGCCACGTCGCTGGGTCAGCCGGTTGCGGCGCGTCCCTATGGCATGCCGTCGCGACACGAGTCAGCCATGATCCGGCGCGAATCGCCGGGTTTGACCCGGGTATCGGCCGCCTCGGTCAGCTTCGCACCGCTGCAGGGGCTGTTCGGCATCATCACGCCAAATGGCCTGCACTTCGAACGGCATCACCAGGGCTGGCACGACATCGACCCGGCCCGGCACCGGCTGATGATCAACGGGCTGGTGAAGACGCCGCGCGTGTACACCATGGACGAGCTGATGAGGCTGCCATCGGTGTCACGGATGCATTTCATCGAATGTGGCGCGAATACCGGCATGGAATGGGGGAACGTCGCGGTGCCGACGGTCCAGTACACCCACGGCATGCTCTCGTGCTGCGAATTCACCGGCGTGCCGCTGTCCGTCCTGCTCGACGATGCCGGCGCCGATCGAAGCCGCGGCCGCTTCCTGCTGGCCGAGGGCGGCGACGGGTCCTCGATGACGCGAACCATCCCGATGGAGCTGGCGGACGAGATCATCGTGGCATGGGGCATGAACGGCGAGATGCTGCGGCCGGAGAACGGGTATCCGCTGCGGCTGGTGGTGCCGGGAGTCCAGGGCGTGTCGTGGGTCAAGTGGCTGCGCCGGCTCGAACTGGGCGACCGACCCTGGAACACCAAGGATGAGACGCTGCACTACGTCGACATGATGCCCGACGGCATATTGCGCCAATACACCTCGGTCCAGGAGTGCAAGTCGGTGATCACCACGCCTTCGGGCGGGCAACGGCTGGTCGGCAAGGGGTACTACAACGTCAGCGGACTGGCGTGGTCCGGGCGCGGCAAGGTGCGGCGCGTGGACGTGTCGACCGATGGAGGCCGCAACTGGCGCACGGCACGGCTGGAATCGCCGGTGCTGTCGAAGTGCCTGACCCGCTTCAACATCGACTGGGTCTGGAACGGAGAGCCGTCGATCCTGCAAAGCCGGGCCATCGACGATACGGGCTATGTACAGCCCACCATCGCGCAATTGCGCGCGGTACGCGGGACGCGGTCGATCTATCACAACAATGCCATCCAGAGCTGGCTGGTGTCGGCCGTGGGCGAGGTGTCGAATGTCCAGGTGCAATAGCGTGGGCGTCGGCCCGGCGGAGCGCCAGCGCGCGGTGTGGTCGACCGCCATGACGCTGTCGTGCGTGCTGGCACTGGCCGCGACCGCGGTCAGCGCGCGGCCCGAAGCCGGTCCCGGTGCCGCCCGTGCCGCCCTCGGCCGTGCCGCCACCGCCGCCGAAGTGCGTGCCTGGGACATCGACGTGCGGCCCGACTTCCAGGGCCTGCCGCGCGGGCAAGGCACGGTGGCGCAGGGCCAGAAGGTCTGGGACAGCCGCTGCGCCTCCTGCCACGGCGACTTTGGCGACTCGAACCACGTCTTTACGCCGATTGCCGGCGGCACCACGTCGGCGGACATCGAACGCGGCCGGGTCGCCGCGATGACGGGCGGTCAGCCGTATCGGACGACGCTGATGAAGCTTTCCACCGTCAGCACGCTGTGGGACTACATCCGCCGCGCCATGCCGTGGGACGCCCCCAAGAGCCTGACCGTCGACGAGGTCTACGCCGTGACGGCTTACGTGCTGAACCTGGGCGATATCGTTCCCGCCGACTTTACGCTGTCGGACGGCAATATCGCCGAGGTACAGCGCCGACTGCCCAACCGTGCCGGCATGACGACTTCGCATGGCCTTTGGCCGGGCCGGGGCCAGCCGGACACCCGCAACCGGGCGTGCATGCGTGATTGCGCCGGCAAGGTCGAGATCACGTCGCTGATTCCCGAGTACGCGCATGGCTCGCATGGCGATCTTGGCGCCCAGCAGCGGGGGTTCGGACCGGTGCGCGGCATTGCCACCGGTTCGCCCGAAGATAGCCGCCAGCAGCCGGCCCGGTCCAGGCCTGCGAACACGGCGGCCGGGCCGGACAGCCAGGGTGCCGGCGCACGGCTGGCGGGCCAGTATCAATGCATGGCCTGCCACGCGATGGATCGCAAGCTGGTCGGCCCTTCCTTCAGCGAGATCGCGGCGCGCTACCACGGGCAGGATGCGTCGCAGGCCCTGGCGAGGAAGATCCGTGCCGGGGGGCAGGGCGCATGGGGTCCGATACCGATGCCCGCGCAGTCGCAGGTTCCGGAAGCGGATATTCAGGTCATGGTGCGATGGATACTTGAGGCAAAATAGCGTACTGGCCGCTGGCAGCGATAGTGCGCGGCCAGTGCGCCGCCGCGCTCTTCACGACGATCGGTAGTCCCAATGATCGATACGTCCGCCGGCCGCGGCTCGTTGCCGTCCCCACGGCTCATCCCATTCCGGAGAGAAAAGAGCAATGAAGCAGTTCGTGATCGCAGCGCTGATGCTGGCCGGTGCGGCCTCTGCGCATGCCGCCGTCGATGCGGCCAAGGCCCAGCAGATCGCCACCAAGAACGCCTGCATGGGCTGCCACCAGGTGGACAAGAAGCTGGTCGGCCCGTCGTACAAGGACGTGGCGGCCAAGTACAAGGGCGACAAGAACGCCATGGCCTACCTGTCGAAGAAGGTCAAGGGCGGCGGCGCGGGTGTCTGGGGCCCGGTGCCGATGCCGGCCAACCCGACCATCAGCGACGCTGATCTGCAGACGGTGCTGGAGTGGGTGCTGGCCGGCGCACCGGCCAAGTAATAACGGCGCGTACGCGTGGGCGGCAGCGCCCGCGCGTCGCGCGGCAGCATGGTAACGGACGCTGGCGTGTGCCGGCGCCCGTGAACCGGGCGGCAACGTACCGCCGGGCACCGCGCCGCGAGGCACGGTCACGATTACCGCAGGGCGGGTAGAAGCAGGAGTGCATCACACCATGAGTATGACAAGACGAGAGATGCTGCGGGCATCGGCCATCGTTTCGCTGATGGCGGCCGCGGGCCTGATCGGCGAGGCGCAGGCCGCCGAATGGAACAAGGCGGCGTTCGAAGGCAAGAGCGTCAACGACGTGATCAAGGCTCTGGGCGGCGGCTCACCCGAGAAGAGCACGGCCATTACCTTTACCGCCCCGGATATCGCGGAGAATGGCGCGGTGGTGCCGGTCGCGGTGACCAGCACGCTGCCGGATACCGAGCAGATCGCCATCCTGGTCGAGAAGAATCCCAACACGCTCGCCGCCGATTTCGTGATCCCGGCGGGCACCGAACCCTTCGTCTCCACGCGCGTGAAGATGGGCCAGACCTCCGTGGTGCATGCGGCCGTCAAGGCTGGCGGCAAGTGGTATGTCGCTTCCAAGGAAATCAAGGTGACGCTGGGCGGCTGCGGCGGCTGATGGCCGCCCGCCGTTTCCCCCATCTTTTTTCCGCTCGCTGATCAGCGACTGCCCCAACGCAATACAGGAGAACGCCATGGCAGACCCGATGCGCGTACGCGCCACCGAGAACGGTGGCGTGGTCGACGTCAAGATCTTGATGAAACACGATATGGAGACCGGCCAGCGCAAGGACGCTTCCGGCAAGACCATCCCGGCCTGGCACATCCAGACCGTGGTGGCGCAATGCAAGGGCAAGGAGGTGTTCCACGCCAACTTCGGGCCGGCGGTGTCGAAGGACCCGTTCCTGAACTTCAGGTTCAAGGGCGGCGCCAAGGGTGACAAGGTCACGGTGACCTGGGTCGACAACCGCGGCGACAAGCGGACCGACGAAGCGACGATTTCCTGAGCCATTCTTCTCCCCTCTCCCGCAAGGCGGGAGAGGGGCCGGGGG
>NZ_VLJN01000055.1 GCF_007829435.1 Cupriavidus gilardii J11 | reverse complement strand
GAGCCGCAGCGCCACGGGCAGCGCGCTGCAATCGAGATCGGGAGGGGATGCGGCGGCTTCCGCGGTCGTTTCCAAAGAAGACATGGCGAAATGCGGGAAAAACGCAGCGGCGCCTCTGGCGGTAAGCTGCACGGGTGAATGAAAGAAGCCTGTAGCATACCGAATCCACGCCGACGGACGCCGCCCCGCCTCCTCCCCATCCATGCCAAGACTGATTTTCTTCTGCGGACACGCCGGAACCGGCAAGACCACGCTGGCCCATCGCCTGATCGGCCCGCTGATGGACTCCACCGGCGAGCCGTTCTGCCTGCTCGACAAGGACACGCTGTACGGCCGCTATAGCGCGGCCGCGATGAAGGCGCTGACCGGCGACCCCAACGATCGCGACAGTCCGCTGTATCTCGAACATCTGCGCGATCCGGAATACCAGGGCCTGCTGGATACCGCCCGCGAGAACCTGGCGCTCGGCATCAGCGTGATCGTGGTAGGGCCGCTGTCGCGCGAGGTGCGCGAGCACAGGCTGCACGATCCGCAGTGGCTGAACGCACCGGCCGGGACCACCGTGCAGGTGGTCTGGGTACATCTGCCCGAGGACGAGGCGCACGCCCGCATCGTCCGGCGCGGCAATCCCAACGACGCGTACAAGCTCGCGCATTGGGACGACTATCGCAAGCGGCGTTTCATGCCCGACCCGGTGGCGTATCCGGAATTGGTCTATTTCGACAATACCGCGCCGGGCGACGCCGACCGCGCCCGGTTGCTGGAACAGCTGTCCGCCTAGCGTCAGCTTGCCGGCAGGGGAATCCTCGGCTAGCGCGCCCCGGCGATCGCGGTCAGCGCGGCCGATGCGGCGACGAAGCCGAACACCGCCGTCACCGCCACCGACGAGCCAAAGCCGGCGCAGGCCAGCCCCTGCGGCCCGGAGCGCGGCTGGTGCGCCGCGTCGGCAAAGGGCGCCTCGTCGATTTCACACGCCTGTTGCTCCGGCTCGGGATAGCGCAGCGGCTCGTCCGAATAGACGGCCGCGATGCCGAACGGCTTTTTCGGATCGCGCGGCAATCCCCAGTGCTTGCGCAGTCCCGACCGCACCTTGGCCAGCAGGGGATCCTGGATGGTGCGCGACAGGTCGGCGATGCGCACCCGGGTCGGATCGAGCTGGCCGCCCGCGCCGCCGCAGGTGATGATCGGCAGCCGCTGCCTGCGCGCCCATCCGAGCATGGCGATCTTGACCTTGACCGCGTCGATGGCGTCGATCACGTAGTCGTGTCCCGCCAGCATGGCTTCGACATTGTCGACGTCGACGAAGTCATCGACCGCGCGCACGCGGATACGCGGGTTGATCTGCGCCATTCGCCCGGCCATCGCCTCGACCTTCGCGCGGCCGTACTGGTCGCCAAGCGCGTGAATCTGGCGGTTGGTATTGGATGCGGCGATATGGTCCAGGTCGATCAGCGTCACGCGCCCCACGGCGTTGCGGGCCAGCGCCTCGGCCGCCCAGCTCCCGACCCCGCCGATACCGACCACGCAGACATTGGCCGCCTCCAGCCGGGCCAGGCCCTCGGCACCATACAGTCTCGCCACGCCGCCGAAGCGGCGATGGTAGTCGTCGTCGGCCGGGCTATCGTGAACGAGCGCTTCCGGCAAGGCCTCGAGCGCCGGGGAAGGCGGGATCGGAAAATCGGACATCGCTGGCGGACGGAACAACGAAGCTGTGGGGCGAAAAAAACCAAGAATGGCGGGCAAGGTTGTCAGCCTCCGGCCGACAGGAGCCCCCGGCGCGCAACTATACAATAGCCTCAACGTGGTTCGTTCGCCGCACACTCCTGAGGCCGATCCGGCCACGGGCATGCGCCGGCCAGGAGTCCGTGTCATGTCGCTGCGTCGTAAGGCCCTGCTCTGGAGCCTGCTGGCGCCACTGCTGCTGATCGCGGTGGTGGTGCTCTTCTTCCTGCTGTTCGATTTCAACCGCCTGAAGCCCTGGCTGAATGACAAGGTCAGCAACGCCATTGGCCGCCCCTTTGCCGTCAACGGCGACCTGGTCCTGAACTGGCGCCGCTCCGAAGGAGAGACCGGGTGGCGCCGATGGGTACCGTGGCCGCGACTGTCCGCCCGCGACATCACCATCGGCAACCCCGACTGGGCCGCGCAGCCGAACTTCGCCACCGCACGTGAGCTGGTATTCCTGCTGCGGCCCCTGCCGCTGCTGACGCGGGAGATCTCGCTGCCGACCATCACGGTCGACGGGCCGTCGGTGTGGCTGGAGCGACTGGCCGACAAGCGCAACAACTGGACCTTCCCCACCGAGGAAGACAAGCCGCCCTCGCAGTGGCACCTGGAAATCGGCGAGATCGTGCTGACGCGTGGCCATCTGGCGCTCAACGATGCCGCCTCGAAGATCGAGCTGCGCGCCACGGTGGACACCATCGACGGCGCGGCGCTCTACGACAAGGAGCGCGACGGGTTATATCCCGATTCTGGCTCCGGGATGGGCCCTTGGCGCCGGCCCCCCGCCCCAGCCGCGGGCGCGGCATCGGCGCCGCGAGCACCGGGCGGCAAGGCGCCGGACACCAKGGCCCAGGCCGGCCCGGCCGCGGCGTCGAAAGCCCCGGTCTACGGCATCCAGTGGCGTGCGGTGGGCCATTACAACAAGGCGACCATCAACGCCAACGGCAAGGCCGGCGCCGTGCTGAACCTGCGCGACAAGGACCGGCCCTTCCCGATCCAGGCAGATGTGCGCGTGGGCAGCACGCGCGCGCAGATCGAAGGCACCGTGACCGAACCCGCCCGGCTGGCCGCTCTGGACATGCGCCTGCAGTTGTCCGGCCAGAGCATGTCCGACCTCTATCCGCTGACCGGCATCGTGCTGCCCGACACGCCACCCTACCGCACGGAGGGCCGGCTGGTGGCCACGCTGCGCAAGGGGGCATCGGAATACCGCTATGAAGACTTTTCAGGCCGCGTGGGCGGCAGCGACCTGCGCGGCACGCTGACCTTCACGCAGCGCCAGCCGCGGCCGCTGCTCGCTGGCACGCTGGTATCGAAGCAGCTGCGCTTCGAGGACCTGGCACCGCTGATCGGCGCGGACGCCAAGCCCGGCGAGAAGGCGCCGCGCAGCCCGGCGCGCCAGCCAAGCGACAAGGCACTGCCGGTCGCGCCGTTCCGCACCGAGCGCTGGGACAGCATCGATGCGGACGTGGCCTTTACCGGCCAAAGGATCATCCGCGATGTCGACTTGCCGATCACCGACCTGAAGACGCACATCTACCTGCAGGATGGCGTGCTGACCCTCAAGCCGCTGAACTTCGGCGTGGCCGGCGGCACGCTGGTGTCGACGCTGAAGCTGGACGGCAAGCGCGCGCCGATGGGCGCCACCATCGACATGACCGCGCGCCGTCTGAAGCTGAAGCAATTGTTCCCCAATCTGGAATCGATGCAGGCCAGCATCGGCGAGATCAATGGCGGCGCGAAGCTATCGGCAACCGGCAACTCCGTGGCGGCGCTGCTCGGCTCGTCGAACGGCGAGGCACGACTGATGATCGAGAACGGCACCATCAGCAAATTCCTGCTCGAGGCCATGGGCCTGAACGTCGGCAGCGTGATCATCGCCAAGCTGTTCGGCGACAAGCCGGTCAAGATCAACTGCGGCGTCAGCGACTTCACCTTTACCGACGGCATGGCCCGGGCACGTACCTTCGTGATCGACACGCAGGATGCCAAGATCACGGCCACCGGCGTGATCGACCTGTCGAGCGAGCGGCTCGGGCTGACCATCAATCCCGACTCCAAGGGCATGCGGATCTTCTCGCTGCGCTCGCCGCTTTATGTGGGGGGCACGCTGAAGGACCCGCGCGTGAGCCCCGACATCGGCGTACTGGCGTTGCGCGCCGGTGGCGCCGTCGCGCTTGCGCTGGCCGCGCCGGTGGCCGCGGTGCTGCCGCTGATCGACCTGACGCCGGAGGAGGACAGCCAATGCTCCCGCCTGCTGGCCGAATTGCGCGATCGGCCCACCGCGCCCCCGCCAGGCAAGACGTACCGCGACAGGCGCGCAGCCAGCGCCGGGGCGGATACGGGCCAGCCGACCCGCCGCGACGCCAAGCCGGGCAGCGGGGCGGCAACCGCGCCGGCCGAACCCGCGGCGCCGTCCGTGCCGGAAAGCCCGACGCGCCAGACGCCGTCGCCTGGACCCAACAGATCGCCGATGTACCAGGGCGGCTGACGCGCGCGCGTCACACCGCGACGCGCCATGATGCAATTGCGCAACAGCAAAGGCACCTGTTTGCGCCAAATCGGTGCAATCGGGCGAAACGCTGTTGTGCACTTTCCACGGTCGCACCATAATTAAACGGCCATTTACATCGACCGCACGCGGCCGATGCACAAGACAACGTTGTGAACGGATGGCATACGCACGCATCGCCCGCGTTCGCGCGGGCGCTGTGTTTTGGCGGGGCCGGCGCTGGCCGCCCCGCTTTCGTCTTCTCCACCGTCGGCCGCACCCTCGGTTCTCCCCGGTATCCCTGAATGACGCTGCCCACTGCCATCGCCATGCCGATCAGCTCGCTGATCGCGCTGACGGTGTGCAACCACGTTGCCTTCAACGCAAGCCGTGTCGTCGTCTCGCTGTTCGCCATCTCGCTGAAGGCGTCGACCATCACGCTCGGGCTGCTGATGGCGCTGTACGCGCTGCTGCCGATGTTCCTGGCCATCCGTGCCGGCCGGCGCATCGACGAAATCGGCCCCCGGCGGCCGATGACGGCGGGCTCGCTGATGGTCGTGGCCGGCACGCTGCTACCGGCCACCTGGCCCAGCATCGCGGCCTTGTATCTGTCGTGCGCGCTGATCGGGGTCGGCTTCATGCTGGTCCAGGTGGCGATGCAGCTTCTGATCGGCCAGGTGTCGACCGACGAAACGCGGCTGCGCAACTACACATGGCATGCGCTGGGCCTGTCGGTATCGGGCACGCTGGGGCCGGTGGTGGTCGGTTACGTGATCGAGCACGCCGGCTATCGCGCCGCCTTCCTGCTGCTCGTGGGCGTGGCGGTGATCGGCCAGATCGGCCTGCGCCTGATCCACGACCGGCTGCCCGCCGTGGGCGCCGGTGCCGCGCGCAAGGCCGCGCTCGACGGTAGCCGGCACTCAGCGCTGGACCTGCTGCAGTATCCCGAGTTGCGCGCGGTGTTCGTCGCCAGTGCCGTGCTGTCGGCGGCATGGGACCTGCACGCCTTCCTGATCCCGATCCAGGGCACGCGTGTCGGGCTGTCGCCGTCCTCGATCGGCTGGGTGCTGGGCGCCTTCGCACTGGCCACGCTGACCATCCGCATCGCCATGCCATGGGTATCCCGCCGGCTGTCGGAATGGCGCATCATCCGGACGGCGCTGACGGTGGGCGGCATTGCCTACCTGCTCTACCCCTTCGTCGCCTCGTTCTGGCTGATGTGCTGTCTGGCATTCCTGCTTGGCCTCGCGCTGGGCAGCGCACAGCCCAACGTCATGAACATCCTGCACAGCGCCTCGCCCACCGGCCGCGCCGGCGAAGCGCTGGGCCTGCGTTCGGCCGTGCTCAATACCAGCCAGGTGGTCTGGCCGCTGACCTTCGGCGTGGTCGGCACCGCGCTCGGCATGCTGCCGATCTTCCTGTCGATGGCGGGCGCAATGGGCGTGGCCGGCTTCTATTCGCGCAGCCAGACTCGCAAGCTGACGCCCCCGGCACGACACGGCTGACGCCCGCGCACCCGCGAACGCGCGAATTTGCGCGGGGACAAAAGTCGGCGCCAAGTGGCTTGGCTATACTCGAAGCAGCCCCGCGGCGCCAGGCGACAACGTGCCGCGTGATTTCGATGAATCCGATTCCGACATGACGCAACTTGCCGACCTCCGCCGCAGCTACGTGCTGGGCTCCCTGGATGAAACCGATGTGGCCAGCGACCCCATCGCCCAATTCGAACGCTGGTTCGAGGAGGCGCTGACCGCCAAGCTGCCCGAACCCAACGCGATGACGCTTGCAACCGTGGACGCCAGCGGGCAACCGTCGGCGCGAATCGTGCTGCTCAAGGGCGTCGATGCGCGCGGCTTTACCTTCTTCACCAACTACGAGAGCCGCAAGGGCCTCGACATGGCCGCCAACCCGCGTGCCGCCCTGCTGTTCCACTGGGTGCAGCTGGAGCGGCAGGTGCGGATCGAAGGCACGGCACGCAAGGTCACCGAGGCGGAGAGCGACGCGTATTTCGCGTCGCGGCCGCTGGGGTCGCGCATCGGCGCATGGGCGTCCGAGCAGAGCCGGGAGGTGCCGGACCGCACGATCATCGAGCAGCGCGAGGCCGCGTTCCGGCAGCAGTTCGGCGAGAATCCGCCACGGCCGCCACACTGGGGGGGCTATCTGGTCGAGCCGACACGGATGGAGTTCTGGCAGGGCCGCCCATCGCGGCTGCACGACCGTATCGTCTATTTGCGGCAGCCTGATGGCGCCTGGCGCATCGCGCGCCTGTCGCCCTGATCCGCCGCGATGCCCCTGCTAGCGGCAGGGGCTAGGCCGTTCACTGCACATTGCCGTGGATTGGCGTATAAAGGCAGTCGCCGGGCGACGCCCAAGGGGCAGTCCGGCGCCGTGCAGGCCGCGCCTGCCGTTGCTGTAGTCGAGAAGTATGCCGCCATTCATCAGGAGGAAAGCCGCATGTTTTTCAAGCAAGCACTGGACACGCAACTGGAGCGCTGGGTCACCGACCTGCGCGACAAGGCCAACCTTCCCGTCCGGCTGCGACTGTGGAATGGCAACGAGTATGCGCTCGGGCAGTTCGACCAACCCGCCGTCACGCTGACGGTCCGCGAGGCCGGAGCCCTGCCGCTGCTGCTGACACCGACGCTCGACAATCTCGGCGAAGCGTACGTCCAGGAGAAGATCGACCTCGACGGCAAGCTCGCCGACATCATCGCGGTGGGCTACGGCTTCTCGAACGCCGCCGCAAGCCTGGCCGGCAGCGCGTTGGCCCGGGTGGCCCAGCACTTCACGCACAGCAAGCAGGAAGACAAGGCGGCCATCGAGTACCACTACGATGTGTCGAACGACTTCTATCGGCTCTGGCTCGATCCCAACATGGTGTACTCGTGCGCCTACTTCGAGCATGGCAACGAAAACCTGGCCACCGCGCAGCTCAAGAAGATCGACCACATCCTGACCAAGATCCGGCTGCAGCCGGGGCAGACGCTGCTCGATATCGGCTGCGGCTGGGGCGCGCTGGTGCTGCGCGCGGCGCAGAAGTTCGGCGCGCGCTGTGTCGGCATCACGCTGTCGGAAAACCAGTTCCAGCTCGCCACCGAACGTGTCAAAGAAGCCGGCCTGTCCGATCGCATCGAAATCCGGCTGCAGGATTATCGGGACGTCACCGGCACCTTTGACCGGATCACCAGCGTCGGCATGTTCGAGCATGTCGGCAAGAACAATCTGGTGACCTATTTCAGCCGCATGTGCGAGCTGCTGGCCGACGACGGCGTGGCGATGAACCACGGCATCACGTCGCCCGATCCGGACAGCGGCAAGGTCCCGATGGACGGCGCGCAATTCATGGACCGCTACGTGTTCCCGCAAGGCGAGCTGCCGCATATCAGCATGGTGCTGCATACGCTGGCAAAGGGCGGACTGGAAGCCTATGACGTCGAACTGCTGCGCCGTCACTACGCGCAGACGCTGCGCCACTGGGCGGATAACTTCGAGGCCCACGCCGACACCATCCGCCAGATGGTGGGCGAGAAGAAATACCGGATCTGGCGGGTCTATCTGGCCGGCTGCGCGCAGGCCTTCGACAGCGAGAAGATGTCGATCTATCAGGTCGTATGCCACAAGGGCACCCAACGTTCGTCGGCGCTGCCGTGGTCGCGGCACTATATTTACGACAAGACGCTGGATTGAGTGTTTTAGTATCTTCGCGGGGCTGAGACTGCCCTCTCCCCCGCCCCTCTCCCGCAGGCGGGAGAGGGGCGCAAATAACGTGCCCCACAACGCTTGACCACAGACCTCTTCGGCGAGCCCCTGCCGGAAACCGCACCAGCGGACGACGGCACCGCGCCGCCTGCCCGCCGGGCACGCGGCAAGGCCGTGCAGCCGGTAGCCGCCGATCCCGCGCTGTCCGACCTCGCGCGCCGCTTGCCTGACACCCTGTATTTCGGCACGTCCACCTGGTCCTATCCGGGCTGGAAGGACCTGGTCTACCACGGGGACTACAGCGAGAGCCTGCTGTCGCGCAAGGGACTGACCGCGTATTCCGCTCACCCGCTGCTGCGCGCCGCGGGCATAGACCGCGGCTTCTACGCGCCGATTCCGCTTGCCGACTACCTGTCGTACGCGGCGCAAGTCCCGCCGCACTTCCGCTTTCTGGTGAAGGCTCCGGCCAGCGTCTGCGATCCGTGGCTGCGGGCAAGCAATGGGGCTGGCCGGCTCCCCAACGCCGCGTTTCTGGACGCCGATATCGCGGTGCGCGACTTCATCGAACCGGCCACTGCCGGGCTGGGCGAAAAGTGCGGGCCGCTGCTGTTCCAGCTATCGCCATTGGGTGCGATGGCCGAAGATGCCGCGTCCTTTCTCGCTCGCCTCGACGCCTTCCTTGCCGCATTGCCCCCGCTCGATACGGCGCTGGCGCCTCACGCGTGCTACGCCGTCGAGTTGCGCGATGCCGCGCTGCTGACGCCCCGCTTCATCAAGCTGCTGAGCGCGCGAGGCGTGCGCTTGGGCTGCGCGGCCCGGGACCGCATGCCGCCGCTCGCGCGGCAGTTGCCGGCGCAGGCGCTTGCCGACGAGCTGGCGCCCGGTCCGCTGGTACTGCGATGGATGCTGCGCGAGGGCTATCGCTACGACCAGGCCGAAGCCGCCTTCATGCCGTTCGATCGGCTCCAGGCACCGGATGCCGGAACGCTGGCGGCGGCGGCCGAGCTGGCCGCCCGTACGCTGTCGTCCGGCCGGCCCGCCTATGTCATCGTGTCGAACAATGCCGAGGGCTGCGCGCCGCGCACCATCGCCCGGCTGGCGCAGGCCATCGCCGAGCGGCTGGGCGCGTAAGCGGCGCGCGAGGTCAGATTGCCGACTCGCGCAAACGATGCGCGAAGGTCTTGCGGAACTTGGCGACCTTCGGGGAAATCACGAAGGCGCAATAGCCCTGCTCGGGATGATTGCGGAAGTAGTTCTGGTGATACGCCTCCGCGCGCCAGTACGGCTGCTCCGGTTCGATGCGCGTGACCAGCGGGCCGTCGTAGATGCCGCGCGCCGCGATATCGGCCATCACCTGTTCGGCGGTGGAACGCTGCTCGTCCGAATGCGTGTAGATGACGGAGCGATATTGCGTGCCCACGTCGTTGCCCTGCCGGTTCAACGTGGTGGGGTCGTGGATGGCGAAGAAGATCTCCAGGATCTCCCGATAACTGATCACGGCCGGATCGAAGCGCACGCGCACCACTTCCGCATGGCCGGTTTCACCGCTGCAGACCTGCTCGTAGCTTGGGTCTTCGACATGGCCGCCGGTATAGCCGGACTCGACGGCCACTACCCCTTCCACCTGTTGATAGACCGCCTCCAGGCACCAGAAGCAGCCGCCACCCAGCGTGGCAACTTCGGTTCGAGGTTCCATGATGTCTCCACGTTACGCACATCGGGGGCGGCGTGGCGAGCCGTGGCCGCGCCGCCCGATCCTGCGATCATACGCGGTCGCCCTGTCAGCCGCTGGCGGGCCATAGCGCCGACAGCGTCGCGCGCAGCTGCGGCTTCTGCACCTTGCCGAGCGCGCTCTTCGGCAGCGACGGCACCAGCACCACGCCACGCGGCAATTTGAAGCGCGCGATCTGGCCGTCGAGCAAGGCGCGCACCGCTTTCAGCGACAGCGTCGACGGATCGGCGCCGGGCGCCGGCACGATGGCCGCCACCGGCACCTCGCCCCAGCGCGGATCGGGCAGTCCCACCACCGCGCATTCGGCCACGCCCGGCAGCGCGATCAATGCGTTCTCGATCTCGGCGGGATAGATGTTCTCCCCGCCCGAGATGATCATGTCCTTGTTACGGCCGACCACGGTAATGCAGCCGTCGGCGTCGCGGCGCGCCAGATCGCCGGAACGGAACCACGCCTGCGCCAGCGCATCGTGTCCCGGCGCGCGCCAGTAGCCGCGCATCATATTGGCCCCCAGCAACCAGATCTCGCCCGCCTCGCCATCGGGCACCTCGGCGCCGTCGCGGCCAACCAGCCGCACCTCGCATTCCGGGTGTGGCCAGCCGGCCTGGCCGGGCCGCGCCATCGCTTCGGCAAGCCGCAGCACGATCGACACCGGACCGGTCTCGGTCGCGCCATAGATCTGTCCCAGCGGAATGCCGCGCGCGTGGAACGCTTCGATGTAAGCCAGCGGAATCGTCGACGAGCCCGCCATCACGCCGCGCAGCGACGTGAGGTCGGCGGTGGGCCAGCGCGGATGCTCCAGCACCGCGCGCATCGTCGCCGGCACCATCAGCGACAGCGTCGGACGGCCCTGCTCGACCGCGTCGAGCCACGCGTCGGCCGTGAAGCGGTCGTGCAGCGTGACGGTCGCGCCAGCGAGCAGCGCGGGAACCGTCTGGATGCACAGGCCGCCCACATGGAACAGCGGCAGCGTCGATAGCACGTGGTCGGATGCCGTCATATCGTGCGCCCACCAGCTCGCGCGTGCATTGGCCAGCAGTCCGCCCTGCGTATGCAGCGCGCCCTTGGGCTGGCCGGTGGTGCCTGAGGTGTAGACCAGCAGCACCGGAACGTCCTCCGGCATGGGTCCCGGCTCGGGCGGCCAGGCGGCGGGGGTGTCGATCAGGCGATCGATGTGGGTGTGGGGGATGAGGGGCGG
>NZ_VLJN01000054.1 GCF_007829435.1 Cupriavidus gilardii J11 | reverse complement strand
TTCCCGCCGGCGCCCGCGGCTGGATCGTGCTGCCGTACCCGGGCCAGCGCAAGCAACTGGTTGGCCAGCCGCGAGGCCTGTTCCAGCTGCACCACGATGCCAGCCACCGCCTCGCGCGCGGGAGCGGGACCGCCGTCGCCATCGAGCTGGCGGCGGGCGAACTCGGCCTGTGTCTTCAGGATGGCCAGCGGTGTGCGCAGCTGGTGCGCCGCGTCCGCGATGAACTGCGCCTGGGCCTGCGCCATGGCCGCCGAGCGCGATACATGGCGATTCACCGCATCCACCAGCGGCCGCACTTCCGCGGGCACATGGTCAAACGCGAGCGGTGCGAGATCGTCCGGCGAGCGCGCCTCGACGTCGTCGCGTACCCGCGCCAGCGGCTTGAGTACATAGGTCACGCCGCCCACCAGGATCAGCGCGCTGGCGACGATCAGCAGCACGTCGCGCGCCAGCGCGTTGCGCCACACCTGCGCTACCAGTGCCGCGCGCGGCTCCGCCGTTTCGGCGACCTGGATGATCACCCGCATGCGCGCGTCCGGCCGATACACCGGTCGCGCCATCGCCGCGATGCGCACCGCTTCGCCGCGATACACCGCGTCATAGAAGCGCGGCGCGTTGTTCGCGAGCGTCCCGGCCGGCAGCGGCAGATCGCCGTAGCCGGTCACCGTTTCCAGCGTGCCATCGCGTTCCAGCGTCACGCGGTAGAACACCCGCGTCTGTGCCGCGGTCTCGAACATCTCCATGGCCGCGTCCGGCAGCGCCAGCTGCACCGTCTCCCCGGCCATGCCGATCGCGTTGTCGATGGCACGCACGGAGCCGATCAGCGAGCGGTCATAGGCGGTGTTGGCGGCCTCGCGCAGCGTGCCGTAGGTCAGCCAGGTATCGAGCGCCATCATCAGCGCCAGCGCCGGCAGCAGCAGCACCAGCAATTGGCGGCGCAGGCTGCCGCGCAGCCAGCGCCGCAGCGGACTGCGCGCCGCGGTTGCGGCATCGTCCGACGGGCCCGGCGTGCTCAAGCGGCGGCCTCCGGTTCGAGCAGGTAGCCAAAGCCGCGCAGCGTCACGATGGTGACGCCGTGGCCGGCCAGCTTCTTGCGCAGCCGGTATACCAGCACCTCGATGGCATCGGGATTGACGTCGGCGTCCAGAGAAAACACCTTGTCAAGCAGTTGGGCCTTGGTCAGCGGCTGGCCGCTGCGCGCCAGCAGCGCCCCCAGCAGCGTCGATTCGCGGGGCGTCAGCGCCAGCGGCGCGCCGTCAAGCGTGAAGCTGCGCGTTTCGCCATCGAACACCAGCGTGCCGCATTGCAGCCGGGGATGCGCCCGACCGCGGCTGCGGCGGATCAGCGCCAGCAGGCGGGCTTCGAGTTCCGCGATGGCGAAGGGCTTGGCCAGATAGTCGTCGGCGCCCAGATTAAGACCACGCACGCGCTCGTCCAGCGTGTCCTGGGCGGTCAGGATCAGCACCGGCGTGCGATCGTCGCGGGCGCGCATGGCCTTGAGCACCGCCAGGCCGTCCTTGCCGGGCAGGCGAAGGTCCAGCACCACGGCATCGTATTCCTCGGCCTGCAGCCGCGTCTCGGCCCGCAGCCCGTGGGCCACGTGTTCGATGACAAAGCCGCCCTGCTCCAGCGCCCGCGCCACCCAGCGCGCCAGTTCGGTCTCGTCTTCCACCAGCAGAATGCGCATGCCGGCCTCCTGCCGGATCGAAACGAAAGGGTTCGACAAAAGCCAGTTCGCATCCGGTAGTGTGCGAATGCGGGCGCCTATAATACCGCTCCGATGTCCGCCCCGCGGACATGGGCGCGCCTCCGCCCGGGCCCCGCAGGGGTGGCGTCCGAACCGCCTGATGGCTTTCGTTCCCTTTCCTTCTTCGCCGCTGTCGCCGTGCGCTTCTCCTTCCGCCCTGCCGATGCCGACGGCGTGTCCGCGCCCAGCGACCCGCGCCGCCGCCTGGTGCTGGCCGGCCTGGGCCTGCTGGCCGGCGCCGCGCATGGGCAACCGGGCCTACCGGGCAAATCGGGCCAACCGGGCGATCCGGCGCCGCCGCCCGGCTATCCGGCGGAGTACGAGCAGATCATCGTGCGCGCACGGCGCGAAGGCGTGGTCAATGTCTACGCATCCACCGACGAGGACGTGGCACGGCCGCTGCTGGCCGCCTTCGAAGCGCGCTATCCCGGGGTGCGTGTTCGCTACCTGGACCTGAACACCGTCGATCTGCACGAGCGCTTCCTCGCGGAATCGGCGCGGCCGGCCGCCGCCGACCACGCCGACGTGCTATGGAGCACCGCGATGGATCTGCAGATCAAGCTCGTCAACGACGGCTACGCGTTGCACTACCCGTCGCCCGAGCGCGCCGGCCTGCCGCGCTGGGCGAGCTGGCGCGAGGAGGCCTGGGGCACCACCTTCGAGCCGGCGGTCATCGTCTATAACCGGCGCCATTTCGATGACACCGACCTGCCACGCAGCCGCACGGGCCTCGCCCGGCTGCTGCAGGACAACGCGGCACGCTGGCGCGGTCGCGTGGTGACATACGACATCGAGCGCTCCGGGGTCGGCTATCTGCTGGCACAGCAGGATGCCCGCATGGGCGGCGAGTTCTGGTATCTGGCGCAGGCGCTCGGCCGCGCCGGCGTGCAGCTATCCGCATCGACGGCGCGGATGGTGGAATCGGTGGCCAGCGGCGAGCTGGTACTGGGCTATAACCTGCTCGGGTCGTATGCGTTGTCGCTGATGGAACGGGGCGCCCAGATCGGCGTGATCGCGCCGGCCGACTATACGCTGGTGATGTCGCGCGTGGCCCTGATCTCGCGGCGCGCGCCCCATCCGTGGGCGGCGCGGCTGTGGCTGGATTTCCTGCTGTCGCGCCCGGGCCAGGCGCTGCTCGCCCGCTCGGCGTCGCGCCTCTATACCATCCGCACCGACACCACCAGCGACCACACGGCGGCCGCGCTGGCCGAGCGGCTGGGCTATGCGTTCAAGCCGATCAGCGTCGGTCCCGGCCTGCTGGCCGCACAGGACCAGTTGCGCAAGCGGGCCTTCCTGGCGCGCTGGCGCGAGGCGATGCGGGGCTGACCCAAGCCCCTTGCGCGCGGCGCACCCGGGTCGAGCACCGGGCGCTCAATGTACCTTGTTTGGCCCCGGAGCCGGCGCGCGAAACGCGGCGACCTCCTCGTCGAGCCTGGCCATCGGGCGCGGCACATAGCCGCGGCGCAGCGACGGTGCGTAGCGCAGCGTGTCGATGAAGACATCCGCGAGCCGTTCGGCGTCGGCATCCAGATCGAAGTCCGACGGCGCGAACAGCCAGTGCGCCAGCACGCCGCCGATCGCGGCATGGAAGGCATTGACCGCCAGATCGAGGTCCAGCTCCGCCGGCAGCTGGCCCCGCTCCATGGCCAGCCGCAGATGTTCGCGGATCTTCACCAGCCCCTGGGCGTGCGATTCCCGCTGGCGCTCCAGGATGGCGCCGTTGTCCTCGACCATTTCGCATTTGTGGAACACGATCTCGAACACGCGCCGCCACTGTGGATTCACCACGGTCTGGCGGAACACGAAGGCACAGATATCGCGCACCCCGCCCAATGGGTCTTCCTGTCGGGCGATGCGTTCGGGCTCGCACAGCGCCTCCACGGGCAGGTGCACCCGGTCGCACATCGCCGCGAACAGGTCGCTCTTGTTCTTGAAGTGCCAGTAGATGGCGCCTCGCGTCACTCCAGCCGCCTCGGCGATATCGGCCAGTGACGGCCGCGCCACACCGCGCGCGTGGAACACCGCTTCGGCCGCATCGAGTATGCGATGACGGGTCTCGAGGGCTTCTTCCTTGGTGCGTCGGGCCATGATCTTCTGCTGTGAATCCGTGAGGGCGGAGGGGGCTTTCACCGGCTCTCCATGCTGCGATGCAACACCATGGTCTGGCGTACAGCCGGGCATTGCGTTGACACAACCGGACGACAGATGGGGCCGGCCTCCAAGGTTGCAATGCAATATTCTCTTACATACATGCTTGAATGTATATATACTACGCGTCAGCCACAATTCCGGCCAGCCCCTGCAGCAGGTTAAAGCGGGGCGCGGCACCGTTTACTCCCCCGCCTTTGCAGTTTGTGATGCATTCGCAATCATTCGTCGCAACTGACACGGCAATATTGCAGTTTGTGGCTAGTATTGTTCTTTTTCCCTCGCGGTCGCGCCGCGACGGAACGCGGTCTCAAGGACGTCCGAACCGCTGCGCCCATTGGGCGAGGCGGTGATACGGGCAGGTCCGGCTGATTTCAATTTCCATCACGGGGTTATCGATGAGGAAGTCCCAACATTCGAGTTTGCTGGCTGTCGCCGTTACGCTGATGGCACTGACGCTGGCGGCATGTGGCGAAAAAGCGCCGCAAGGCGGCGCCATGCCGCCACCCGAAGTCGGCGTGGTCACCGTCACACCGACCGCGGTGCCTATCGTCAACGAACTGCCGGGCCGCCTCGAAGGGGTGCGGACTGCCGAAGTGCGCGCACGGGTCGAAGGTATCGTGCTGTCGCGCAACTATCGCGAGGGTGGCGAGGTCAAGGCCGGTCAGGTGATGTTCCGCATCGATCCGGCCCCGTACCAGGCGCAACTGGCATCGGCCAAGGCCAGCCTCGCGCGCGCCGAGGCCAACGCCGTGGCCGCGCGCCAGAAGGCGGAGCGCTACAAGCCCCTGGTCGCCGTCAACGCCGTCAGCAAGCAGGAATACGACGAGGCGGTTGCCGCCGCCGGCCAGGCCAACGCGGAAATCGCGTCGGCCAAGGCCGCGGTGACCACGGCGCAGATCAATCTCGGCTACACCACCGTGACCGCGCCGATCTCCGGCCGCGCCGGCCGTGCGCTGGTGACGGAAGGCGCGCTGGTCGGCAATGGCGAGGCCACGCGGCTGGCGCTGGTCGAGCAGGTCGATCCGATCTGGGTGACCTTCACCCAGCCGGCGACCGAGGTAATGAAGCTGCGCCGCGCCATCGAGTCGGGCCAGGTCCAGGGCGTCAACGGCGGCGCCACGGTGCGGCTGTTCCTCGAGGACGGCACCGAATACGACCAGACCGGCAAGCTGCTGTTCTCGGACATGACCGTCGATCCAAGCACCGGCGCGATCACGCTGCGGGCGCAGTTCCCCAACCCGCGCCGCGAACTGCTGTCGGGCACCTACGTGCGCGTGCGGGTCGAGCAGGGCGTCGACCAGAACGCGATGACGGTGCCGCAGCGCGCGCTGATCCGCAATGCCCAGGGCGCCTCGGTGCTGGTGGTAGGCGCGGACGGCAACGTGGCCGCGGTGCCCGTCAAGACCGCGCGCGCGGTGGGCGATCGCTGGGTCATCAGCGAAGGCCTGAAGGGCGGCGAGAAGGTCATCGTCGAGGGGCTGCAGAAGGTCAAGCCGGGCGCGCCCGCCAAGGCCGTGCCGTTCCAGGCTGCCGCGCCGGCCAGCGCCCCGGCGGCCGCACCGGGCCCGGCCCCGGCCGCGGCGAAGGCCGAGGGCAAGCAGGGCTGATCGCATCCGGGCGCACGCGGGCCGTCGCGCCCGGATTGCGGAAAACATAGCGGAATCAACAGGGAGCCAGCCTCATGGCCAAGTTTTTCATCGACCGGCCGGTGTTCGCGTGGGTGATCGCGCTGATCATCGTGCTGGGCGGGATACTGTCGATCCTGAATCTACCGATCGCGCAGTATCCCAATATCGCGCCGCCGACCATCTCCGTGTCGGCGACGTATCCGGGTGCCTCCGCCAAGACGCTCGAGGACTCGGTCACTTCGGTGATCGAGCAGGAGCTCAACGGCGCGCCGGGCCTGATGTACTACCAGTCGACCAGTGAATCGACGGGTCTGGCCACCATCACCATCGCGTTCCAGCCGGGCACCAACGTCGACCTGAACTCCGTCGAAGTGCAGAACCGGCTCAAGCGCGTGGAAGCGCGGCTGCCGGCCGAGGTACGCCAGCAGGGCGTGCGCGTCGACAAGGCCGGGAACAACTACATGATGTTCCTGACCGTGACGTCCAAGTCCGGCCGCGCCACCGCGATCGAGCTGGGCAACTATGTGTCGGCAAACGTGATCGACTCGATCCGCCGCGTGCCGGGCGTCGGCCAGGCCGATCTGTTCGGTACCGAGTACGCGATGCGGATCTGGCTCGATCCGGCCAAGCTCACCGGCTACAACCTGACGCCGCTGGACGTGACCAACGCGATCTCCGAGCAGAACGTGCAGGTCGCCGTCGGTGAACTGGGCGCGACGCCGTCGCCCAAGGGCACCGAGCTGAACGCCACGGTCACCACCGAAAGCCGGCTGTCGACGCCTGAGCAGTTCGCCAACATCCTGCTGCGCGTCAATCCCGACGGCTCGCAGGTGCGCATCCGCGACGTCGGCCGCGTCGAGCTCGGCGGCGCCGACTACTCGACCCAGGCCCGCACCAACGGCAAGCCGTCGGCGGCCATCGCCATCAAGCTGGCGCCTACCGGCAATGCGCTGGCAACCGCCACCGCGGTGCGCGAGCGCATGGAAGAGCTGGCCAGGTTCTTCCCCGAGGACTACGCCTACACCGTGCCCTACGACACCTCCGCCTTCGTCAAGATCTCGATCGAAGAGGTGGTCAAGACGCTGCTGGAAGCCGTGGTGCTGGTGTTCCTGGTGATGTACCTGTTCCTGCAGAACTTCCGCGCCACCATCATCCCGACGCTGGTGGTGCCGGTGGCGCTGCTCGGTACGTTCGGCATGCTGCTCGCCTTCGGCTTCTCCATCAACGTGCTGACCATGTTCGGCATGGTGCTCGCGATCGGTATCCTGGTCGATGACGCCATCGTGGTGGTCGAGAACGTCGAGCGGATCATGAGCGAGGAAGGGCTGTCACCGCGCGAGGCCACCCGCAAGGCCATGGGCCAGATCACCGGCGCCATCGTCGGCATTACGCTGGTGCTGACCGCGGTGTTCATCCCGATGGCGTTCTTCGCGGGCTCGGTGGGCAACATCTATCGCCAGTTCTCGCTGTCGCTGATCTCGTCGATGGCTTTCTCCGCGCTGCTCGCGCTGACGCTGACGCCGGCGCTTTGCGCGACGCTGCTCAAGCCGGTCGAGGCGGGCCACCATCACGAGAAGCGCGGCTTCTTCGGCTGGTTCAACCGTACCTTCGCGCGCGCCGCTACCGGCTACCAGAGCGTGGTGGCGCGGATCCTCGGGCGCACCGGACGCTATCTGTTGCTGTTCGGCCTGATCGTGGTCGCGGTCGTGCTGCTGTTCCAGCGCCTGCCGTCGTCGTTCCTGCCCGATGAGGACCAAGGCTACACCATCACCGTGGTGCAGCTGCCCAACGGCGCCACGCAGGAGCGCACCATCGGCGTGCTCAAGCAGATCGAGGACTACTACCTGCAGAAGGAAAGCAAGATCGTCGACCAGATGATCACGGTGGCCGGCTTCTCGTTCTTCGGCCGCGGCCAGAACGGCGGTATCGCGTTCGTGCGCCTGAAGGACTGGAAGGAGCGCACCGGCGAGGGCGAGACCGCGCAGGACCTCGTCGGCCGTGCCTTCGGCGCGCTGTCCTTCATCAAGGACGCGATCATCTTCCCGCTGAACCCGCCGGCGATTCCGGAACTGGGCAACTCGTCCGGCTTCGACTTCCGCCTGCAGGACCGCTCGGGCCAGGGCCACGCCAAGCTGATGGAAGCGCGCAACATGGTGCTCGGCATGGCGGCGCAGAACCCCGTGCTTGCCGGCGTGCGTCCGGAGGGCCAGGAAGACGCGCCGCAGCTGCAGATCGATATCGATCGCGAGAAGGCGCGCGCGCTCGGCGTGTCGATTGCCGACATCAACGCCACGCTGTCCATCGCATTCGGCTCGTCGTACGTCAACGACTTCATCTACGAAGGCCGCGTGCGGCGCGTGATCGCGCAGGCCGAGGGCAGCGACCGGCGCCTGCCGGACGACCTGACCAAGCTGCGCGTGCGCAATGCCGATGGCGAGATGGTCGCGTTCGCGGCGTTCGCCACGTCGAAGTGGATCATGGGTTCGCCCCGACTGGAGCGCTACAACGGCCTGCCGGCGGTGAAGATCTCCGGCCAGGCGGCCCCGGGCCGCAGTACCGGCGAGGCCATGGCCGCGATGGAGGAAATTTTCGCCAAGCTGCCGCCGGGCTTCGGCTACGAATGGTCGGGCCAGTCGTTCGAAGAGCGGCTTGCCGGCGCCCAGGAGCCGATGCTGTACACGCTGTCGCTGATCATCGTGTTCCTGTGCCTGGCCGCGCTGTACGAAAGCTGGTCGATCCCGGTGTCGGTGCTGCTGGTGGTGCCGCTGGGCGTGCTGGGCGCACTGCTCGGCGTGACACTGCGCGGCATGCCCAACGACGTCTACTTCAAGGTCGGCCTGATTGCGACCATCGGCCTGTCTGCCAAGAACGCGATCCTGATCGTGGAGTTCGCCAAGGACCTGCAGGCCCAGGGCCGCAGCCTGATCGACGCCACGCTGGAAGCGGTGCATCTGCGCTTCCGCCCGATCCTGATGACGTCGTTTGCCTTCATCCTGGGCGTGCTGCCGCTGGCGATCTCGACCGGCGCCGGCTCGGGCAGCCAGCGCGCCATCGGTACCGGCGTGATGGGCGGCATGATCACCGCCACGCTGCTGGCCATCTTCCTGGTGCCGGTGTTCTTCGTGGTGATCCGCAAGCGCTTCCCGGGCAGCAAGCGACAGCGCATGCTCGACCAGAAGTGGCAGGGCCCGCAGGAGGAAATCTGATATGACCAAGACTCTGACCACGCTGCTGCTGGTGGCCGGCGTCCTCACCGGCTGCACGCTGGCGCCTCGCTACGAGCGCCCGGCCGCGCCGGTCGCGACGGGCTATCCGACCGCGCCCGAGGGCTATGGCCAGGCCGAAGTGAAAAGCGGCGAAACCCGCCGCGAGTTCTTCCGCGACCCCCGGCTGCAGGCGGTGATCACCGCCGCGCTGGACAACAACCGCGACTTGCGCACCGCCGCGCTGCGTATCGAGGAAGCGCGCGCGCTGTACCAGGTGCAGCGCGCCGACCTGCTGCCGACCGTCAATGCGACCGGCGGCTATACGCGCCAGCGCATTTCGGGCGCGCAATCGCCGCTCGGCGGCTCCGGCTATATCTCGGAGTACTACCAGGCCGGCGGCGCCATCACGTCGTATGAACTGGACTTCTTCGGCCGTGTACGCAGCCTGTCCAACGCCGCGCTGGCGCAGTATTTCGCCACCGAGGAAGCCCGGCGCGCGGCCCACATCTCGCTGGTGTCGGAAGTCGCCAAGGCCTACCTGGCCGAACGCAGCTACGACGAGCAGTACGAGATCGCCCGCCAGACGCTGCGTACCCGCGAGGAAACGCTGAGGCTCGCGCGGCAGCGCTTCGAGGCAGGCGCCACTTCGGCGCTGGACCTGCGCGACAACGAATCGCTGGTGGCCCAGGCCCGCGTCGCGGCCGCCGAACTGGCGCGGCAGCGCGCACAGGCGCAGAACGCGCTGGAAGTGCTGGTCGGCGTGCCGCTCGGCACGCTGCAGAACCTGCCGCCGGCGAAGACGCTGTCCGAGGAAAACCTGATCACCGACATCCCGCCGGGGTTGCCGTCGGATCTGCTCGAACAGCGTCCCGATATCCGCCAGGCCGAACAGCAATTGCTGTCGGCCAACGCGAATATCGGTGCGGCGCGCGCAGCGTTCTTCCCGCGCATCTCGCTCACGGCAAACGCGGGCAGCATCAGCCCCACGTTCTCCAGCCTGTTCGAAGCGGGCACTGGCGCCTGGTCCTTCGCGCCGCAACTGGTGCTGCCGATCTTTGACTTCGGCCGCAACATATCCAATCTGGATCTGGCCAACGTCCGCAAGAACATCCAGATCGCCAACTACGAGAAGACCATCCAGGTGGCCTTCCGGGAAGTGGCCGACGCCCTCGTCGCCCGCGGCACGCTGGAAGAACAGGTGGCTGGACAACAGCAGGTGCGCGATGCCGAGGCGTCGCGCTTCGAGCTGGCCGAGCTGCGCTTCCGTAGCGGCATCACGGGCCAGATCGAGACGCTGGACGCGCAGCGGCAGCTGTTCACCGCCGAGCAGGCCCTGATCCAGGCCCGGCAACTGCGGCTGAACAACGCCATCGACCTGTATCGCGCGCTGGGTGGCGGCCTGAGCGAGACGGGCCCGATCGCGAGCGGCCCCACAGCAGGCACCCCAGTGTCCCGCTGACGCCGCCGCGCAACTGCGCCACAGAAGCGAAGCCCCCGATCGGGAGCTTCGCTTTTTTTTTACCGGCGGCCATGGAAATGAAAGGAATATGTGAAATGTGAACGACCGCGGTGCCCCCCGTACCTACGATAGCGCTGTCGGTTCTTGCCCGACAGCGCTTGCGGGAGCCAGCTGCGCGGTTTGCATGCCGTTGGGAGTCGGATACTTGGCTGCGTAGCTGGCCTTTTTTCTACCGCGCAGGCGCGCAAATCCTGCCTTCCCACCGGTTCCGCCGCGGGGAAGGAATTGCTATTGGCTGTCGGTTCCTAACACGAAAAGCCCGGCCATCTTCCGCAAATCGCCCATCACGGCGACGGCATCCTGACGGCAGTTTCACTGCCCTTTCTCTTTATGGCCCAGGATGACGATGCTTCCTACAAACTGCTGTTCTCCTCTCCCGAGATGGTGCGCGACCTTGTGGTCGGCTTCATGCCGCATCCGTGGCTGCGGCATCTGGACTTCAGCACGCTGCAGCGCATGGCATGCGGCTACGTCACCGATGACCTGCGCCAGCGCAACGGCGACGTGCTGTGGCGCGTGCAGGCCGATGGCGAATGGGTCTACCTGTATTTGCTGCTCGAATTCCAGAGCACCGTCGACCCGTACATGGCGGTGCGCGTGTCGTCCTATGTGGGGCTGCTGTATCAGGATCTCATCCGCGCCGACGCGCTGCTGCCGGACCGGCGGCTG
>NZ_VLJN01000053.1 GCF_007829435.1 Cupriavidus gilardii J11 | reverse complement strand
CCAGCACCAGCACGGTGGCCAGGTCTTCCACCACCAGCCAGCCCACCGCGATGCGTCCGTTCATGCTTTCCAGCACGCCGCGCGCCTCTAGCGCCTTGAGCAGCACCACCGTGCTGGCGCACGACAGTGACAGGCCGAATACCAGCCCGCTGCCCCACGACCATCCCCACCACCAGGCGACGGCCATGCCGAGCACCGTGGCCAGCGTCATCTGCACCACGGCGCCCGGCACGGCGATGCGCTTGACCGCCAGCAGGTCCTTGAGCGAGAAGTGCAGGCCCACGCCAAACATCAGCAGCATCACCCCGATCTCCGATAACTGCGAGGCTAATTGCACGTCGGCGACGAAGCCCGGCGTGCCGGGCCCGATGATGATGCCGGCCGCAAGATAGCCGACCAGTGCCGGCACTTTGATCCGCTCGGCGATGAAGCCGAGGATCAGGGCAATGCCGAAGCCGGCCGCGAGCGTGGTGATCAGGGAGATGTTGTGTTCCATCAAGTCAGCTGGGTTCCGTTGAGTGGTGGGTGGTAAGTGGTGACTGTGAGTTGAGGATGAACATGGTTCAGGTTTGTTCCGAAGCGGGAAGCCAGCGATAGAGCGTAGGCACCGACACGCCAAGATTGCGTGCCACTTCACGAGGCGGCATGCCGCTGGCCAGCAACTTTCTGGCCGATTCGATCTTGCCGTCGGTCATCTTGGGCTTGCGCCCGCCTTTCCGGCCGAGCCGGCGCGCCGCCGCGAGACCGGCCCGCGTACGTTCCGCGCTGAGCGCATGCTCCATTGCAGACAGCGTCGCCATCACGTGGAAGAACTGCTCGCCCGACGGCGACGCCGTGTCGATGGCATCGGTCACGCTCTTGAGCTGTACCCCTTGCTCGTGCAGCCGCACGGCAAGCTCGGCGAGCTGCTTCACGCCGCGGCCGAGCCTGTCAAGCTTCCATACGACCAGCGTATCCCCCTCGTGCAGCGACGCCAGCGCCTTCGCCAGTCCCGGGCGATCGGCCCGTGGGCCGCTGGTGCTGTCCTCGAAGACCTGCCGGCAGCCGGCCYGCCGCAGCGCGCGGCGTTGATGTTCGAGATCGTCGCCGGACGAGTCGCGCGCGTATCCGATCAGCATGGCTCGATGGCGACAAGCGGCAACGCGCACGCACGAAGCGAAGCGGGCGCGGAATGGTGAGCGGCAACGGCACGGCGGCCGCGTGGCGGGCGATGACAGGCGATGCGCATTGGGGAAAACCGTTGACGGGCATCTCTGCCCGATTTGCCGCCAGGAAGGTGGCGGTCGAGGGTGTGACGAGGAAATTCCTGCGTTTCTTTCTTCACACGTCCCCAATACTAAGAGAGCGGGGTTTCAATTTCAAGAAATGTTTTTGAGAATTGCGCGACCGGCTACGGCGCGAAGCCCGCCGGACGTTCCCTCGTGCATGCCGCGTTCCATTGCAGTTGAAGCGGCCGCATTCGTCGGGGATTACCCTGCAAAGGGGGCATCCCGGGTTCAAATACATCACGGCATGATGTAATGTGCCAATCCATCGGCAGCAACGATGCTGCCGGCAGGGTGGAGTGCCGGGCGACGGCATGGCGTTCCACCTGCTTCCTGGCACCCGTGGCAATGCGACCGCGGTGCCCCCGTTGCCGCGCCGCGCGCGGTGATCCCGATGGCCACCTTTCGAATCCCGCGCAAGACGGGACGGGGATGGCTTTGCCTTTCATTTGTACGCTTCATGGGGACACTGCCATGCGAATACAAAAGCAGACCGACTTCTTTTCTGGATTGATGTTCATTGCCGTTGGCATCGGCTTCTCGGTGGTCGCGCGCGGCTACACCATGGGCACGGCGGCGCGCATGGGGCCCGGCTATTTTCCGTTCTGGCTCGGGGTCCTGTTGGCGCTGCTCGGCGTGATCGTCGCGTTGGGCGCGCTGTCGACCAAGGGCGATGCCGACCGCATTGCACGTTTCGACGTGCGCACGGTGCTGTGGGTGCTCGGCTCCGTCGTGCTGTTCGCGCTCGTGCTCAAGCCACTGGGCATGGTGTTGTCGGTGGTAGTGCTCGTGCTGGTGTCGTCGATGGCAAGCCACGAATTCACCTGGAGGGGCGCGCTGCTCAATGCGGTGGTCCTGGTGGTGATCAGCATGGGCGCCTTCGTCTATGGCATCCACCTGCAAATGCCGGTATGGCCGGCCTTCCTGTCGTCCTGATGGCGACGCCAATCAACGCTCGTAACGCCATCACGGAGATATAGGCATGGAGTTGATTCAACATCTGGCGCTGGGGTTTTCCACCGCGCTGACACTGCAGAACCTGGCGTATTCCTTTCTCGGCTGCCTGCTGGGCACGCTGATCGGCGTGCTTCCGGGACTGGGCCCGCTGGCCACCATCGCGATGCTGCTGCCGATCACCTACACGCTGCCACCGGTGGCAGCGCTGATCATGCTGGCCGGCATCTACTACGGCGCGCAGTATGGCGGCTCCACCACGGCCATTCTGGTCAACCTGCCCGGCGAATCGTCGGCGGTGGTGACGACGCTGGACGGCTACCAGATGGCGCGCCGCGGCCGCGCCGGCGTTGCGCTGGCGACCGCGGGCCTTGGCTCGTTCTTCGCCGGCTGCGTGGCGACGCTGATCCTCGCGGCGTTCGCCACGCCGCTATCGGAACTGGCGTTCAAGTTCGGGCCGGCGGAGTACTTCTCGCTGATGGTGCTGGGCCTGGTGGGCGCCGTGGTGCTGGCGTCCGGCTCGCTGGTGAAGGCCATCGCGATGATCGTGCTCGGCCTGCTGGTCGGGCTGATCGGCACCGACGTCAATTCGGGCGCGGCGCGATTTACCTTCGACGTGCCGGAGCTGACCGACGGCATCAACATCACCGGCCTGGCCATGGGCCTGTTCGGCTTCGCCGAGATCATCGTCAACCTGGAGCAAAGGGAGGCGCGCGAGACTTTCACCGACCGCGTCACGGGCCTGTTCCCATCGCGTGAGGACTTCCGGCGCATGATTCCCGCGGTACTGCGCGGCACCATGCTGGGCTCGGCGCTAGGCGTGCTGCCCGGTGGCGGCGCCTCGCTGTCGTCGTTCGCCTCGTACTCGCTGGAGAAGAAGACCTCGAAATACTCGCACGAGTTCGGCAAGGGAGCGATCGAAGGCGTGGCGGGTCCGGAGTCGGCCAATAACGCGGCGGCGCAGACCTCGTTCATTCCCCTGCTGACGCTGGGCATTCCATCGAACGCGGTGATGGCGCTGATGGTTGGCGCGATGACGATCCACAATATCCAGCCCGGCCCGCAAGTGATGACGAGCGATCCGGCGCTGTTCTGGGGCCTGATCGCGTCGATGTGGATCGGCAACCTGACGCTGGTGGTGCTGAACCTGCCGTTGATCGGGCTGTGGGTGAAGCTGTTGAAGGTCCCTTACCGCTTCCTGTTCCCGGCCATCCTGACGTTCTGCTGTATCGGCGTCTACTCGGTCAACAACACGGTGTTCGACGTGTTCGTGGCCGCGGCGTGCGGCGCGGCCGGCTATCTGTTCGTCAAGCTGCGCTGCGAGCCCGCGCCGTTGCTGCTGGGCTTCGTGCTGGGGCCGATGATGGAAGAGAACTTCCGCCGCACGCTGCTGCTGTCGCGCGGGGACTTCCATGTCTTCGTCGAACGGCCGCTGTCGCTGAGCCTGCTGGTGGCGGCCGCCGCGCTGGTGGCGGTGGTGGCGCTGCCGTCGATCAAGGCAAAGCGGGAGGAGGCGTTTCAGGAGGAGTGATCTGGCGGCGCTTGGGGGTTGCTGTTGGGGTTATTCCCCTCACCCCCGCCCGGGCTATCCGTCCACCCGGCATGCCCTCGCCCGCCTGGGCATGCGCCGGATCCCGGTGCCGGTGGATGACGACGGCATCGACGTCGCGTACGGCCGGCGTCGCCATCCCGGTGCGCGGCTGGCCGTCGTCACCCCGTCGCACCAGAGTCCGACCGGCGTGTCGCTGGCGCTGGCTCGCCGCACTGCCCTGCTGGAATGGGCGTCGGAACGCGGCGCCTGGGTGGTGGAGGACGACTACGACGGCGAATACCGCTATCGCGGCCATCCGCTGCCGGCGCTGAAAAGCCTGGATCGGCATGACCGCGTGCTGTACTACGGCACGCTGAGCAAGGTGCTGTATCCCGGTGCGGGAGCTGATGAGGGCGATGGGGTTGGCTTGAGGGGTGGGTGCAGGTCGCGTTGCTGGACGTGCTTTGGCTGTGACTGCCCTCTCCGCCGGCCCCTCTCCCGCTTTGCGGGAGAGGGGAGAAGATCAGGCATCAGAAATCGACCTTGTGTCCGGGCTCGGGCACGATCACGCGCGTGGTGGCGCCGGCGCCGAGCACCGCGGCGAATTCCGCGGGCGTGCCGCGTAGCTGCGGACTGGTCTGGTAGTGGATCGGAATGACGTAGCGCGGCCGCACCATGTCGCGTATCGCTATCGCGGCTTCGCGCGGGCCCATGGTGAAGTGTCCGCCGATCGGGATCAGCACGAGATCCGGCCGGTACAGATCGGCGATCAGCCTCATGTCGGCGAACAGGCCGGTATCGCCCATGTGCCAGATCCTGAAGCCGTTTTCCAGCTCGATGATGTAACCGACCGGCTCGCCGCCAAAGTGCGTCTCCGCCCTGCCCGTGGCGGGGTTGGTCCACGCAAGCTCGGACGAGTGTTCGGCATGCACCGCGGTGATCTTGGGGCCCTCGGGGCCGAAGGGCATCACGGTGCCGCTCTTGCCGAAAGACTGCGACAGGTTGGCGGGGACCAGGCCGAGAGAAACGAGCGTGCGGCCCATGCCGCCGCCGTTGTAGATCGGCGCGTTATGCATCTTCGCCAGCGCCGGGGCATCGCCGAGATGGTCGGGGTGCGCGTGGGTGACGAGGATCAGGTCGACCTTGCCGAGCGCCGTCAGCGGCTTGAAGGCGGGCGGGGTCTTCGGGTTGGCGGTCAGCCATGGATCGATCACGATGACCTTGCCGCCCGGGCTGGTGATGCGCGTGGCCGACTGGCCGAGCCACAGCACTTCGGTCTTGCTGGCCGCGCCGGTCGTGGACGTGGCCGGAGCCACGGGGATGAGCGTGGTCCCTGCGGTGGCGGGCGCGCTCCCATCGCCGGCCCCGGTGCCGGCACAGCCGGTCAGCAGCGCGGCCATGCAGGCCAACGAAGCCAACGAAGCGGAAAGGGCGGGGCGGAGCGGATTCATGAACGTCCTCCGGTGCAAGCGCGTCTTGCGGTGCCTTTTCTGGAATCGTCCGCCGAACTCCGTCGGCGTTCGAACTCCTGCCGGTATTCTTCCCTCTCCCGCTTGCGGGAGAGGGGCGGGGGAGAGGGCAGTCACAGCAAAACACAAAGTATTCCCATCGCCCCCATTCACCGATACCTTGCGAATAAGGGTCTCGCCCTCTACACCGTGGGGGCCTTGGGCAGTATTGGCGGCCCTCCACGCACTGTCAAGCCACACGGCCGGGGCCAGCCATACGCCGACAGAAACGGGTCGGGGCCCGTGCTAGCCTCGGGTACGGCCCCGGCAGCCACGACGTTCCACAACGTGCCGCGACCATGGCCGGCGCGCCGCCGAGCTGGCCGCTTCCATTTCCCCCATCGGAGTGCGCATGAGGAACCTGGACTTCAGCTCCTTGCCCGGCCTGCTTTCGACGCTGCTTGGCCTGGCTATCATCACCCTGGTTGGCGTCGGCATCCGCCTGCTGGTCATGCAGACCATCCAGCAACGACGCGAGCGGGCGAATCGTCAGATCAACGAACGGCTGCGCACGCTGATCGCGGCGTACAGGACGCTGGGCGGCTCCTTCACCGGGAATCTGGCTGTCGATCCCACCCATTTACGCGACTTGCGGCTGCGCACCTCCCGTGCAGCGACTGAGCCGCCGGCTGCCGGCGCCGATGCGCCCATCGATCACGGCGTGATATTGCCGGATCCGGAGGAACAGGACCCGCGCCCCGCCAGCGAGCGGGCCCGCCGCGTCCGCGATGCCGTGGAGGCGGCGCTGTCCGACATCATCCTTCTGGGAACCGGGGAGCAGGTCCGCCTCGCCGCGCGGGCTGCCGCCGAACTCGCCTCGGGACGGCCGATCCATACCGCTGACCTGGTTATCTCGCTGCGTGGATTCATTCGCGAGGCGCTCGACCTCGAACCCGTACCGGCCGATGTCGAGATACCGAGGCAGGGCCCGACACGACCGCAGTCCACGCGTGGCGGCGGTCAGGCAGGCAAGGGAGGCGAGCGGGAAGGCGGGAAGGATGCGGGCGGCGGCGCCGGCATGGCTGGCGGCGCGGGTATTGGCGTGGGGTTCGGAGTGCAAAGCGGACTGCATGGCAGCCCGCATGGTGGCCTGCCCCGGAACGATGCCCCGGACAGCCACCGGTGAGACGGATGCCCCCTGCTTGGTGCGAGCTAGTGCCAGCGGCCGTGGCCGTGGCGGCCACGGTCGTGGTAGTGGTGGCCGCGCCAGCCACGCGCGTAGCCGTACGGAGGACCGTAGCGTACCGGCGCGGGGGCAACCACGACCGGACGCGGGGCGACGACGACCGGTGCCGGCGCGTAGGCGACGGGGGCCGGCGCATAGACCGGTGCGGGCGCGTAGACGGGCGCGGGCCGGTGATAGACCGGCGCGGGTGCGACCACCACGCCCGGCACGCCGATGCCGATATGCACATCCACGCCGGCATGCGCGGCGGCGCTGGCCGCCAGCAATGCGACACCCATACCAACCGTTGCGAGAATCCGTTTCATGCTTGTACCCCTGCGGCACCGTTGAACATGGACGTACTGTATGCGGCGGCCACGTAATATAGGGCACAACATTTGTTGCAAATGTGACCTTGTATTACGTGGCGTCCTTGCGCGCCTTGCCGGCTGCCTGCCTGCGTGCGGCCGAGGCGCCGCGGCGCCTTTCCTTGCTGGCCCTGGCTTCGGCCTCGCTCATCTGTTCCAGTCGCGCGAGGCTGTCGACATGGGACAGGAACTGCTGCAGATAGCCGGGCGACAGCTCGCGCATCAGCGATAGCGAGCGATGGACCAGTTGGTCGGAATTGAGCGGGCCGGCATGGTCCGGGACGCGCTGCAGCGATTGGCGCCATTCCCGGTCGGCGCGTATGCGGGTCCAGGTGTCGCGGAAATAATCCAGCAGGGCGGCGCCGTGGGGCGAGCTCGCGGCGACCGCCGGGTTGGCGGCCGTTTGCCGCGCGGCGCTGTCGAGCAGCGCGGGACGGCGCTTCAGCTCGTGTACCAGTGCGGCGAGCGGGCTGGGTGTGTCGGTGGCGACGCTGGACCGGGGGGCGTGGGAAGCGGCTGGCGGACTGTCGGCATGGGCTTGCAGCGCCTGCAGGCGCTCCGCGAGCAGGCGGCGGGTTTCGCCGTGGTATGCGGATGCACGGCGGGCGAAGGATTCGATCTGGCGCAGGTGTATGTGGGGTGCGGTGCGCGATGTCCGGGCGGTGACTGCCCTCTCCCCCGACCCCTCTCCCGCGGGCAGGAGAGGGGAGATGGTGGCGTCGTCAGTCATGGCGCGGAGCCCTTGACAACCTCGGTACCGGGGCGATTTCCACGCGGCGGTTCCTGGCCCGTCCGTCGGCGTTGCTGTTGGCGGCGACCGGCTGCTGCGCGCCGAATGCGGCCGAGAAGATCGATGCGGGCGGAATGCCGGCGTCGATCAGCGCTCGCGTGACGGTCAGCGCGCGCTGCGCCGACAGTTCCCAGTTGTCGGCGAAGCGCCGGTTGCTGTCGCGGACCTGCCGGTCGTCGGTAAAGCCGCTGACCATCAACATCTCGTCGCGCGCCTTCAGGTAAGCGGCGAGGGGGCCGGCCAGGCTGCGGAGCAACTCGCGCCCCTCGGGTTGCAGTTCGTCGGAGTTGAGCGCGAACAGCACGCTGCCGCTGATGCCGATGCGGCCGTTCACCAGCGTCACCCGGCCGGCCGCCAGCGGGCCGGCCAGCGCCTGCTCCAGCGTCTGGCGCCGCTGCATCTCTTGCTGCCGCTGCCTGACCTCGTCTTCGAGCCGCGAGGACAACTCCAGTTGCGCGCCCACCACCGCCAGCAGGATCAGCACGAAGGCGCCGAGCAGGACCGACATCATGTCGCCGAATACCGCCCAGGTCGGCATGGCCGGCTCCACGCCGGCGTCGATGTCGTCCCTCATGCCGCCTCGGCGCGGGATGGCCGCTGCCCCGCGACATGTTGCAGGTCTTCGAGAATCTGCCGTTGCGACAGGATGCTGAGGTCGACCACTTCGCGGGCCTGCGCGACGTAGTAGGCGAGCTGGTCATCGCTGCGCGCCATGGACTTGTCCAGCGCCGCCTCGATGCGTTCGAGGTGGGCCAGCAGCTTGTCGTTGGAGTCGCTGAACAGTTGCACCGCTGCGCCGAACGCTTCGCCCAGGCTCGCGACCTCGACGGCACTGCCCGTCACCTGGTCGGCGATCGCGGCCAGCTTGCCGCTCTGCGTGTCGACCTGCTCGGTGAACCGGTTCCCCACGCGATCGAGCAGATCCGATGTGGTCGAGACCAGCGCGTCGACCGCCGCGCGCTGTTCAGTCGACGCATGGTTGACCGCATCGAGCAGCGTGCCCAGCGTTTCAAGGAGGCGGCCGCGCTCTTCCAGCATCGCGTTGTCGCGAGCCATGCCATCGGTCAGCTTCTGGCGCAGCTCGGCGATCACCGCCGCGGCGGCCTGTGGCGCCTCGGTGGCCGCGGCAACGAGGCGCGTGACCTCGCCGATCAGCTGGCTTGCCTGCGCTTCATGGCGCGACGCGATGTCGCTCGCCGTGGCGGCAAGGGTGTCGCAGATCTGCTGCTGCTGCCGGGCGGCCCCCGCGCTGGTCTGCTCCCAGTCGCGATGCAGGCCGGCGATCATGGCGTCGAGCTTCGCGCTCCAGCCGTCCAGCCGCTGCGCGTCGCCAGCGGCGATCTTGTCCTGCAGCGCGGCATTGGACCCGGCCAGCGTGCGGACCAGCGTCGTCGCCTGCTCGCCGAACGCCGTCGTGGCTTGAGCCAGCGCCTGCCGGTTGTCCTCGGCCAGCGCCTTGCTGACTTGCTCGTGGCGGGCCAGCGCGGTGTTCCACATTTCGGCCGTGCTTGCCGTCGCGGCTTCCATGCGGGCCGCGAGGGTGTCCAGCAGCGCGGCCGAGCGTCGCTCCACGGTCGCCGTGACGCCGGCCATCGCGCTGTGCAGGCCCCTCGTCATGGCTTCCGTGGTCTGACGGTGCGCGGCCACGGCATCGTTCCAGATGTGCGCCACGTCGGCGGTGGTGGCGGCAAAACCGCGCGAAAGCCCCTCCAGCTCCTGCTTCACGGTGCCGGTGATGGTGTCGCGCCATGACGCCGTTTCGCGCGCCAGTCCCGCCAGGGTCGACTCCACCGCCGGCTGGATCGCCGCGCTTGCGGCGCGGGCGCTCTGCGCGACGCTGTCGGCCACGCTGTCCTTCAACGATTGTTCCACCGAGCTTGCCAGCCGCGTATAGACTGCCTCGGCCCTGTTGTGGAAGTCCTGCTGGCTCGCCGCCAGCCGTTCGGCCAGCGCCCGGTTCTGTTGCTCGATGGCGGCCATCATGGCCTGCAGCCGGTCCACAAGGGCCGGCATCGCGTCGGCCTGCCGCTGCATCAGCCTGAAGCTTTCCTCGCGCTGGTGGACGCGTGAATAGGGACGCAGCGTGGTGGCGATGCGCGTATCGAGCATCTGCGCGGCTTCCACGGCTTCCCGGCGGCATAACGCCGCCAGCAGGCCCAGCATGGCCGAGGTCGCCACGCCGGCCACGGAGGTGCCGAACGCGAAGCCAAGCCCTTTCACCGGCGCGGCGATCGAGGCGCGGATCGCCTGCAGGTCGGTCACGCTTTCCAGCGCCAGACCGGTGCCGCGCAGCGTCGCCACCATGCCGAGGAAGGTGCCCAGCATGCCGAGCAGGACCAGCAGGCCGACGAGGTGGGGCGTCAGCGCTGGACCGGGCAGCGCGGCCGGTTCGCCTTCGATGCGCAGCCGTACCGCATTGCGCAGGCGTGGCGGAATCTGTTCGAGCCAGGCGGCCAGGCTTGGCGGCGTCGCGGACAGTCCCGCGACAGCGACGGCCAGCCGGCCGGTGGCTTCACGATAGCGGTACAGCTCCTGGGCTCCCGCCAGATAGAAGCCGCCGATCGCCAGCGTGACGGAGAACGCCAGCAGGTTCGAGGTGGCGTAGCCCGCGCCGATCCAGCAAACGGCTGCCAGGCCCGCGACGAACGCGGCGATATGAATCAGATGTCTTTTCATGGTTGACTGGTTAGCTGGCACGGAGGGCGGCGAGCAGCCCTTCGACCGGCTGGAAACGGATGTCCAGCTCGGCAAGCAGCACCGCCCGCATATCGTCGCGGAAGGCGCGCAGCCATGCAGCCGGAGCACGCTGGTCCCGTGCCTGTGCCGTTTCCCCGGCTTGCCGGAGGCGCTCGAAATGCGCCTCGAGCATCGACGGTACGGCGATCAGCAGCGCCTGCTCGCGCGCGCCGAGCACGCGTTCCATCACCGCGTCCACGGCCGCGAGGCGGGCCATATCGGCGCCTTGCGCGGACAGCAGGGCACGCAGGCGGCCGCGCAGCGCGGCGATGGGCGTTTCCATGGACTGTTGCAGCGACAGATAGCGCTGGCGATGGATCGCGTAGTCGGCCGTGGTGTAGCCGTCGCCCGGGGGCTGGACGCGGGTCTGGGCGCGGCTGCGGCTTGCCGATGACCCGTTGTCGTTGATGGCCTTCGCCAGCGCGGCCCGCACGCGCGCGCAATCACGCGCGACGTCCTCGCTCGCGACGTCCTCGCTCGCGACGGCTTCGCGCGATGTCGCCGGCTGCGCGCCGCCATTGAGCGCCGACGACAGGGCCACGGCATCGGTCCACCCGAGCCACTGGCCAAGCTCGGCCGCCAGCGAGCGTCCGGGTTCGGGCGCTTCGACCTCGGTCAGGCGAGCCAACAGGCGGATCAGCGTCGGGCCGCTCGAAGGTGCGCGGGTTGGCACTTGCAACATGGCGCCGGAGGAAAAAAGGACGGAGTTTACACTGCTGCGGGGGGAGATGGACCGTGGTGGTTGCTTCATGGCCGCTGCCCTCACCCCCGACCCCTCTCCCGCGTTGCGGTGTACAGACCGGACACATAGGTAACAGGTGTTCGGAGACATAGGTAACACGTGATCTGCGTCCATCATGATTGACGCAGATCGATTTCTCCAATCTCAAAGCGGCTGAACCACAGCGTAAAGCAGCCGTCCTCCGCCTTGGGTCGTAGGGCAATGCGTTGGCCAATAAAGGCCTTGCCGACCTTGATGCGCCGTCGCTGCACCTCGATGCGCGCGTTCTTTCCCACCTTGTAGACCCGATCGCTGGACAGGTATTCGACCTCTGGCAAGTGCTCCGGATAGGCC
>NZ_VLJN01000052.1 GCF_007829435.1 Cupriavidus gilardii J11 | reverse complement strand
CCACCACCACCACGCCCCGCGCCGCGAGCTCGTTGATCGCGCCCTGTTCGATCGGGCTGCAGGCATCACCGCCACCAAGGCTGACATTGATGACCCGCGCCGGCGTGGGGTTGTCCGGCACGCCGGGCACCGACAGGCCGCCGGCCCAGCGCATCGCATCGACGGTATCGGACAGCCACGCACCGCAACGGCCGGATACCCGTACGGGCTGGATACGGGCATTCCAGTCGACCCCGGAGATGTCCTGCCCATTATTGGTGAGGGCCCCCAGCACGCTCGCCACACGCGTGCCGTGCCAGCTATTGGGTTCCAGTTGCGTGGCGGTCGGCGAGCCGGGGCAGGTATAACCGCTCGGCACGTGGTCGCCGGCGTCGGTCGGATCGGCGTCGCGGCCGTCGCCGTCCTGCGAGACCGCGCTATCGCTGATGAAGTCGTAGCCATTGACGAGCCGCGAAGCGAGGTCGGGATGCGGCAGCACGCCGGTATCGATCACCGCGATGACCAGCGACGCATCGCCGCGCGAACGGTCCCAGGCGGGCGGCAGGTTGGCCGCGCCGGCGGCCACCGTGGTGCCCTGCAGATACGGCTGGTTCGTCAGGAATTCCGGATCCGCCGGCACGGTGTCGTGTGGCCGCAGCCAGCGGTCCGGCACCGCCTCGGCCACGCGAGGGTCCTGGCGCAGCCTGGCGGCCAGCGCTTCGGGGTCCGAGGGTCCGGTGCCGCTGGCGGCGTTCAACAGTTGCATATTGCCGCCCATCTGGCGCTTCACCGCCAGCGTGAGGCCGGTGTTGCCGGCGACCTTGCGAACCTGTTCGGCCGCATTCGACGCGTCCACGGTGTCGCGCCAGCGCACGATCACGTTGCCGGTGTAGACAGGGGACGGCTTCGCGGTGCTTCCATCGTTGGCCGCCAGCGCGTCAACCGCCGGCGTGACGAGTAGCGTGGCGGCCCCGAGGACGGCAAGCGCGGACGACAGGGAAGCGAAGACGGAAGGGAGCCGGGACGTGGAAGGCCGGACTGGACGGTAGGAGCATGGCATGGAAGGCACCTTGTGCGAGCGAGGGACGTGCGCTGCACATCATACCGGTGCGCTCGTAGCGCCGTGTGACGGCCCGGCGGACGCGTGGCGCCGAACCCACAGCGGCCCCCACAGCCGGCTCTCCAAGCGACGCCCCGTCAGTCGGCCGGCATGTCGCGGCCCTGCGGGATCGTGCGGTGGGGCCGCAGCAGCCGGTCCGGCTCGGCATGCTGGACGCGCGGCTGGCCGCGCAGCGTCTGCAGAGCCTGATCCAGCGTGGCATCCGGTTGCGCCGTGATCGCCGTCACCAGCCACACGCCGCCCGACATCGGCCGCTTCACCACGAAACGCACCGGGCCCTCGATCTGCCCCAGCACCTCTCCCGCCTGCAGCGACGTGGTGACCGGCGGCGGCGTGAAGCTCACGAGGATGTCGCCCAGCGCCCGGTCGTCGGAAATCGCGCCCGGCGGCGGCTCGGCCGGGCTGGTGCCACAGGCGGCCACGGCCGCCACGCCGCACAGCGCGGCAACGAACAGCAGGCGGCGCAGCCGATGGGTCGAAGTGGACTTGCCGATGGACATCAGGACTCCTGTGAATGAGTTGCGCGCATGCGCGCGTTTCGGGCCGGCCGGGGAAGAGGGCGGGGCCGCGTCGATCTGTTTGCCGGCGGCTAGCCCGCCGAGCGGCGCGCGCGCCGGCCGTCCTTGCCTGGGGCCGCGGCGCCACGCGCTCCTTGCGCGAGCATTTCCTCGGCGTGCTGCAGCGTGGTGGCGGTCACGGTCGCTCCGCCGAGCATGCGGGCGGTTTCCACCACGCGGCCCGCGGCGTCGAGCACGCGGATATGCGAGCGCGTCACCGTATCGGCGCCGTCGCCGGTGGTTTCCTTGCTGACCAGCAGATGGTGCGTGGCCTGCGCCGCCACCTGCGGCAGGTGCGTCACGCACAGCACCTGCCGCGCGCGGCCCAGCTCCTGCAGCCGGCGGCCCACCACCTCGGCCACCGCGCCGCCGATGCCGGTATCGACTTCGTCGAAGATCAGTGTCGGCGTCGGCGCGGCCTCGCTGGTGATCACCGAAATGGCCAGGCTGATCCGTGCCAGCTCGCCGCCGGACGCCACCTTGGCCAGCGGGCGCGGGCTGACGCCGGCATGGCCGGCCACCAGGAATTCGACCTGTTCCAGGCCGTAGCTCTGCCCCTCGTCCAGCGGATGCAGCGCCACGGTAAAGCTGCCGCCCGCCATCGACAGGCCCTGCATCGCTTCGGTGACGGCGSCACTCAGCCGCTCCGCCGCGGCCCGGCGGCTATCGCTCAAATGCTGTGCGATGGTCAGGTAGGCGGCGCGGGCCGCCGCCTCGCGCGCGATGATCTTGTTGATGTCCTGTGCCGCCTGCAGCTCGTCGAGCTGGCGCTGCCGTTGCTGCAGTTCGTCCGGCAATTGTTCGGGCTGCAGCCGGTACTTGCGCGCGGCCGCATGCAGCGCCTGCATGCGCTCCTCGACCGCCTGCAGGCGGTCGGGGTCGAGCTCGATCCGGTCGACATAGCGGGTCAGCGAATGCGCGGCTTCCTCTGCCTGCACCTGGGCCGGCTCCAGCGCCGCCAGCACGTCGCCCAGCGCGGGATCGATATCGGCAAGCTGGCGCAGCCGCTGCACCACGCCATTGAGCACCGACAGCACCGAGCCATCGGCTTCCGACAGCGCCTCCAGCGCCGCGCGGCTGCCCTCGATCAGGTTGGCCGAATGCGACAGCCGGTGATGCTCGGCCTGGATCGCCTCCCATTCGCCCGGCTGCGGCGACAGCTTCTCCAGTTCGCCCACCTGCCATTCGAGCCGTTCGCGTTCCAGCTGCATCTCGCGGGACTGCTGCTCGACCGCCTCGCGCTGCTTCACGCACGCACGCCAGGTACGCCAGGCTTCCGCCACGGCGGCGGCCTGCGCGGTCAGGCCGGCATGGGCGTCCAGCAGCACGCGCTGCGCATCGGGACGCAGCAGCAGCTGGTGGGCATGCTGTCCATGGATATCGACCAGCTGGTCGCCCACTTCACGCAGTTGCGCCAGCGTGGCGGCGTGGCCGTTGATGAACGCCTTGCTGCGGCCGCTGCCGTCGACGGTGCGGCGCAGCAGCACGGTGCCGTCGTCCTCGCTCAGCGCCTGCTCGGCAAGCCATGCATCGAGGGCGGGATGGGTCGCGAAGGTTGCGCTGACGCTGGTCCGCGCCGCGCCCTCGCGCACCACGCCGGCATCCGCGCGCTCACCCAGCACCAGCGCGAGCGCATCGATCAGGATCGACTTGCCGGCGCCGGTCTCACCGGTGAAGACGGTGAAGCCCGACGAGAAGTCGAGTTCGAGCGTATCGACGATGACAAAGTCGCGGATGGACAGGCTGCGCAGCATCTTGGGCGATGGGGCGTTGACGGTGTTGGTATCGAAGGGATCCGGCGCGGGACGTGGGCCGGCGTCAGAGCCGGTTGTCCTCGGACGGGTACTCGTGCCAGTGCAGCTTCTTGCGCAGCGTGGCGTAGTAGTTGTAGCCGACCGGATGCAGCAGGTTGATCGTCCTGGCGGCGCGGCGCACCATGATGCGGTCGCCGGGCACCAGCGAGGTCAGCGACTGCATGTCGAAGTTGACGCTGGCGTCGCGGGCGGTGGCCACCTCGATGGTGACCACCGCATCGTGCGGTAGCACGATGGGGCGGTTCGACAGCGCATGCGGGGCGATCGGCACCAGCACCAGACCTGACAGCGTGGGATGCAGGATCGGCCCGCCAGCCGACAGCGCATATGCCGTCGAACCGGTGGGCGTCGACACGATCAGGCCGTCGGAACGCTGGTTGTACATGAAGTAGCCGTCGACCGAAACCGCCAGTTCGACCATGCCCGAAATGCCGGAGCGGTTGACCACCACGTCGTTGAAGGCCAGCGCGGAGAAGATCACGGCGCCGTCGCGCACCACCTGGGCCTCCAGCAGCATGCGGTTCTCGGACTCGTACTGACCGCTCAGCATGGCAGGCAGCACGGCACGCACGTCTTCCAGCGGGATGTCGGTCATGAAGCCGAGGCGGCCGTGGTTCACGCCGATCAGCGGTACCGAATGGCCGGCGAGCTGGCGCGCGATGCCCAGCAGCGTGCCGTCGCCGCCGAGCACCACGGCGACATCCGCTTGCCTGCCGATCTCGTCGGCCGACAGCGCCGGATAGTCGGTAAGCCCGGTGGCCAGCGCGGTTTCCTTCTCGAACACCACGTCCTGGCCATGGCGGACGATGCAGCCGGCCAGCTCCTGCAACGGACCTTCGATTCCCGCGGTCGAATACCTGCCGACCAGGGCCACGGTGCGGAAGGGCGCGTGCGAGGCGCCGGACTTGGGTTGAGCTGACATGCCCCGGATTAGACCATACCGCCGCGACCGTTGTCAGCACGAGGCCGGACGGTCGGCGGCGGGCCTCGCGCCAGCCGAGCCCCAAGGTGCAAAACTTGCGTAAAATCGGGAAACCATGGACGAACGAGCGAAAACCCTTCTCAAGACCCTGATCGAGCGCTACATCGCCGAGGGGCAGCCGGTCGGATCGCGGACGCTATCCAAGTATTCCGGGCTGGACCTGTCGCCGGCGACGATTCGCAACGTGATGTCAGACCTGGAGGAGATGGGCTTCATCGCCAGCCCGCATACGTCGGCCGGCCGCATACCCACACCGCGCGGCTACCGGCTGTTCGTCGACACCATGCTGACGGCCAAGCCGATCAATGGCCAGACGGAACTGACGGCGCTGGCCGGCCGCATCCAGGGAGAGCTGGAGGCGCAGGAGCAAAGCCCGCAGCGGATGATCGCGGCGGCGGCGCGAACGCTGTCCAACCTGTCGCAGTTCGCCGGCGTCGTCATGACGCCGCGCCGCGCCCAGGCGTTTCGCCAGATCGAGTTCATGCGGCTGTCGGACAAGCGCATCCTGTTGATCATCGTCACGCCGGAAGGCGACGTCCAGAACCGCATCATCCATACCGAACTGCCCTACAGCGCGTCGCAGCTGGTGGAGGCGGCCAATTTCATCAACACGCACTACGCCGGCATGCGCTTCGACACCGTGCGCGAGCGGCTGCGCGACGAGCTGCAGGCATTGCGCATCGACATGTCCGCCCTGATGCAGGCCGCGGTCGAGGCGGGCAGCAGCGCGATGGCGGATGAAGACGAGCAGGTATATATCTCGGGCGAGCGCAAGCTGCTCGAGGTCGAGGACCTCGCATCCAGCATGGACAAGCTGCGCCGGCTGTTCGATGTGTTCGAGCAGAAGACCAGCCTGCTGCAGCTGCTCGATGTGTCCAGCCATGCGGAAGGCGTGCAGATCTTCATCGGCGGCGAAAGCCGGCTGGTGCCGCTGGAGGACATGGCGATCATCACCGCGCCGTACGAGGTCGACGGCACCATCGTGGGCACGCTGGGCGTGATCGGTCCCACGCGGATGGCGTACGACCGTGTCATTCCGATCGTCGACATCACGGCGCGGCTGCTGTCCAGTGCGCTGAGCCAGAACTAGTGGCGCGTGCCTGCGGTCATCTGTACCGGGGGGGCGCGCCAGCGCCGCGCGCCGCGAGAGCCAGCCAGAAGAGCCACCGACGCCGCGCCGGCCATGATGGCCGGGGCGGCGCCAACGGAATATCCATGACATTTACCGCAGAACCGGCCTATCAACATGGGCAGGCCCCGCGCACCGCGATCCTGCTGATCAACCTCGGTACGCCCGACGAACCGACGCCCAAGGCGGTCGGCCGCTATCTGAAGGAATTCCTGTCCGACCCGCGCGTGGTGGAGATTCCGCGCCCGGCCTGGCTGCCGATCCTGTACGGCCTGATCCTGCCGCTGCGTTCACGCGCGTCCGCGCTGAAGTACGAGTCGATCTGGCTGCGCGAAGCGCACCGCACCGGGTCGCCGCTGCTGGTGCATAGCGAGCGGCAGGCGTATGCCTTGCAATTGCTGCTGGCGCAGCAGGGACACGACGTCACGGTGGCCTGCGCGATGCGCTACGGCAACCCGTCGATCGGTTCCGTGATGGAGGCGTTGCGGCGGCAGGGCACCGAGCGCGTGCTGGTGCTGCCGCTGTATCCGCAGTACTCGGGCACCACCACGGCCACCGCGTTCGACGAGCTGTTCCGCGTGTTGGGCGAGTGGCGCAACCAGCCGGAGCTGCGGCTGGTGAAGCACTTCCACGACCATCCCGCCTATATCTCTGCGCTGCATCAGCAGGTGGGCGCATATTGGGCGCAGCATGGAGCGCCGGACTTCTCCCGTGGCGACCGCCTGATCCTGTCGTTCCACGGCGTGCCGCGCCGCACGCTTGAACTGGGCGATCCGTACCATTGCGAATGCGTCAAGACAGGCCGCCTGCTGGGCGAGGCACTGGGCTTGCAGCCCGGGCAGTACCAGGTCACGTTCCAGTCGCGCTTCGGCCGGGCGGAATGGCTGCAGCCGTACACCGCGCCGACGCTGCAGGAACTCGGGAAGGTGGGCACGGCGCGGGTCGACGTGTTTTGCCCCGGCTTCCCCGCCGACTGCATCGAGACGCTGGAGGAGATCGCGATGGAGGGCCAGACCGAATTCAAGACGGCCGGCGGCAAGGATTTCCACTTCATCCCTTGCCTGAACGATGCGCCCGCGTGGATTGCCGGACTGGCGGACATTGCGCTGCAGCATCTGCAGGGCTGGCCGTTGAGTCCGCCGCATGCACATGAACTGGAAGCCCGGCGTGCGCTGGCCCAGGCAAGGGGGGCCGCCGCATGACACCGTCCTTTGAACCCGATGCGCGTCAGCGGATAGACAAGTGGCTGTGGTGCGCTCGCTTCTTCAAGACGCGCTCACTGGCCGCCGAGGCGGTCGAGCGGGGCCGGGTGGAGGTCAACGGGCAGCCATGCAAGAATTCCCGGGAGGTGAAGCCGGGCGACACCATCACCGTGGATGCTTACCAGCAGCGCTGGGAGGTCATGGTCAGGGGCGTGGCCGCGTCGCGCGGGCCGGCGCCGGTGGCGCAGACGCTCTATGAGGAAACCGAGGAGAGCCGGGTCCGGCGTACGCAGCAGCAGGAGCGCCGCCGCCTGCAGCCCGAGCCGGCCGCGCAGCTGCAGGGTCGCCCGACCAAGCGCGACCGTCGCCGCATCGATGGCCTGAAGGAATGACGTCGGGGATGACGTCGGTATCAGCGCATGTACTGGATGATGTATTGCCGGAAGGCCGGGTCGCCGCCACCGGGGGGCGTGTCGCGCGGGGTCAGAAGGTCGAACAGGCAGACCAGCACTGCCATCGCCGCCAGCGAGACGATCATGATCAGGGCCAGGACGGACAACCCAGGCAGCTTGTTCGGTGTTCTGGTTTTGCGCATCGCCAACCCCGCCGGAAAAGGAGTCAATATGGACTCGAATCAGTGGATTCTTGTCGTTTTTTTCGATTTATCTTAGAAGCTGCACCGCAGCAACGCAATCGGGCAGTGGGCTGCCACGCTTGAACTTTGTAAGCTCTTGTTTCTGGAGCGGCACTGCACGCTCTTGAAATATCGGCCCGGCGCCACCAGTTGGCAGCTTGATTTCCGATAGACCCAGGCGGTCCGCCGTGGCGGCCGCAAATTGCTTGAGACTCACGGATCGACATGGAAGAAACGAAGCAGACGCCACCCAACACGCCGCACCAGACGCCGGCCAGCGACAAACCGGCCGACGCGCAAACGGCCCAGGCCGCGAGCGCGAACCAGGCGGCACAGAACGCGCAGGCCGACCCGGCCCAGGCGTCCGGGGCCGCCGGCGAAGACACCATGGCCGCCCAACTCGCCGCGCTGGAGGCCAAGGCGCGCGAGAACTACGATCTGTATCTGCGTGCCGTGGCCGAGGGCGAGAATATCCGCCGCCGTGCCCAGGAGGACGTAGCCAAGGCGCACAAATTCGCCATCGAATCGTTCGCCGAACATCTGCTGCCGGTGATGGACAGCCTGCAAGCCGCGCTGGCCGACGGCTCCGGCGATATCGCGAAGCTGCGCGAAGGCGTGGAGCTGACCGCCAAGCAACTGGCCAGCGCGTTCGAAAAGGGCCGCATGGTGGAGCTGAACCCCGTTGGCGAGAAGTTCGACCCGCACCGGCACCAGGCGATCTCGATGGTGCCGTCGGAGCAGGAAGCCAACACGGTGGTCAGCGTGCTGCAGCGCGGCTATTTGATTGCGGACCGGGTACTGCGCCCGGCCCTGGTGACGGTGGCTGCGCCCAAGTAAGGACCCGGGCCGCGGCCCTCCCTTGCAGCGCAGCCACGCCCGGCGCCGTTCGGCCCGGGCGTTCTCGTTTTGGAGAGATGCCATGCCTTACCCGTTCGGCGCCGCACCTGCGCCCCATACGGATTTCCGCGCGTTCGAAGCCTTCGGCATGCGGGAAGTGGATCACGACACCATCGATGACGCACTCGCTGCCGCGGGTGACGAGCTGGTCTGCGTATTTTTCTGGGGTACCGATTGCTATAACTGCGAGATGGCGAAGAAGGCGATGCTGGCGAACCCCGAGCCGCTGCGCAAACTTGGGCTGCACTGGCTGCATTCCAATGTCTACGCCTATCCCGCGCTTGGCCGGCGGTTCGGCCTGTACGGCATCCCGGTCTTCATGTTCTTCCATCGCGGCAAGAAGCTCGGCCGCGCCACCGGGTGGCATGGGATCGGACAATTCACCGCCGCGGTCGCCAATGCGCGTCTGAAGGCGGAGGGCAAGCCGCTGGCGGGGTGACGGGCGGGCCGATGCGGGGCCCCGACCCCGTATCGCCACGGCACGCGTCAGCGGTGCAGCGCGTAGCCGAGCCGGAATTGCCAGGGCAGCTTGCGGTTGTAGTCGAGCAGGCTTTCGCCGTATCCCACGAAATATCCCGCCATCAGGTATCCGGCGGTGCCGGGAATCAGCCGGGCCAGCGGATACGTAACCTGCGCGTCGACGCTGCCGTACCACTGCCGCGTGCCCTTGCGCAGCGTTGCCGCGAATTCCCAGCTGTCCGGCCTGCCGTACGCCAGCCTCAGATCCATGTAGCCGCGATAGTCCGCGATGTCGGGGTTGTTGTTCTTTTCCAGGTAGTAGTAGAGCTTGGGCGACACCGTCCAATGCCAGTCGTCAAGCTGGCCGAGGAAGAACGTCGGTCGCACGAATACGGTGTTGATGCTGCGCGAATCCGTGCCGTCGCGGCCGTTCGATTCGTGCTCCAGGCCGGTGGCGATCGACATCTGCCGGATTACGCCGTTGCGCACGCCCGTGTCGGCCAGGTAATAGAACAGGCTGGGCCGGTAGTTGGTGTCGCGGAACGGCTTCGATTCCTGCGACAGGTCCCACAGCGAAAACTGCGTATAGCCCAGATAAAGATTGTCGAGCCAGTAGCGCGAGGCGGGGTCGCGTCCTTCCAGCAGGCGATAACGGATGCTGACCTGGAACTTGGCATTGGCGCCGCCATGGGCGCCGACGGCGAAATACACCGGTTCGTTGAAGGTCAGGCGGCTCTCGGCGGCAGCGGCGCCGCTCGCGGTCGGCGCATCGGCATCGCGACGGACAACCGGCACGACGGGGGTGTCGTCGCCATCCGGGTGACCGGCTTGCGCAACGCTGTCCGGCGCGGATGGATGGTCCGGCGCGGTGGCCTTTGCCGTGGCCGGCGTGCGTTCCGCCGGCGTGGCCTGGTTCATGGTCACCAGGACCGGCGCGGCGTCGATGCCGACCGGCTCCAGCCGTACCTGGCCGCGCAGGCTGGGCGGAACCTCGCCCCGATATTCGATCCGGCGCAGATCGCCGCGCCGCAGCCGCACCGTCGATGCCCCGGGCGTAATGCGCTTGAGGGTCAGCGGCACCGGCGCCAGCAGCTCGGCGGACGCCATGATCTGCAACGTATCGGGAACCAGGTAGTTGCGGTTCGCGGTGTCGGCGGTGACCAGCAGCGTCATCGTCAGCGGTTGGGTGCCATCGACCACGCGCGGCGGTTGCAGCAGCGCGATGGCGGCATGGGCGGAGCAGGGCCAGGCGGTGGCCAGCGCCAGCGTGGCAAGCGGAATGGCCACGGCGCTGCCMTGCCGCCATCCGGGAAACGGCATGCGGAAGCGTTGCATAGCGGAATGGAGTCGACGGGCGTCGCGCCGTATCGGTGTGGCGCGTCGGCAGCCCGTCCGGGAGTTGCGACCGCGCAAGACTAGCATGCCGGGCCGGGGCGGCGTTGTGACCAATTGTATGCTTGGGGCTGGTTCAGCCGCGCGCGCGCCGTTGCACGCACGCGATGTAATGCTCGCCGTCAGGCGGCAGTCCGGTACGCTGCGACTGCCACAGCATTTCACCGAGACATTCCATCATCTGGTGATGGGCCTCGTGCGGTGAATCGAGCCGCCGCGCCAGTGCCTCGAAGGCGGCACGGATGCCGCGCGGCTGGTCCACCGACACCTGCTCGGCGATCGACAGATGCATCGACAAGTGCAGGAACGGGTTGGTCTGGCCGCGTTCCGGCGTGAACTCCTCCGCCAGGGCTGCGTCCACGTCGCCCAACTGCTCGTGGTACTCGGGATGCTGGCGCATCCAGTCGACGGCAATGGCTTCGAGGGGGGTCAACGGGGCGCCGGTGGTGTCCTTGCGCCACGCCTCGCAGAAAAAACGCCGGACTTCTTCGCGGGAGGGATTGAACATGATGGGGCGATTGTAAACGACCCGTGCCGAGGGCGTATGGCTCCAGCCACGGTGCCATGGTTTTGGCAATGTGGCCGGGCGAGGGCATGGCGACTAGAATGCCGCATCCGTGCGTACCGCCGACTCGATGCCGATTCCATGACTGCCTCCCCGTTCTCGACCGCCGTGCCAGGCCGTGTCCGCGACAAGTTCGCCGGCGTGCTGCTGATCGCGGTGTCGGCCAGCGCTTTCGGTGCGATGGCGATCTTCGCGCGTTTTGCCTACGCGGCCGGCGCCGATGTCTACGGTCTTCTGGCGGTGCGTTTCGTACTGGCGTCGGTCGCACTGGCCCTGGTCATGCGCTGGCGCGGCGTGCGCCTGCCCGGCTGGCGCCGGGTGGCCGCGTTGGGGGCAATGGGTGGCATCGGCTATGTCGGCCAATCGTTCTGCTTCTTCATGGCACTGAACCACGCGCAGGCCAGCCTGGTGGCGTTGCTGCTCTATCTCTACCCGGTCTTTGTGACGGTGATGGCGGCGGTGTTCCTGAAGGAGAAGCTCACTGGCGCGGCGGTGACCGCGCTGGTGCTGTGCTCGGTGGGCGCGGGGCTGACCGTGGGCGGCGGCGAGGGCAGCGCGCTCGGTATCGGGCTGGGCCTTGCCTCGGCGTTGATCTACTCGGTCTATATCGTGGTGGGCGCCCGGCTGACCCCGGGTGTCGACCCGCGTGCCACCACCACCGTGGTCTGCGTGGCGGCGTCCGTCGTCTATCTGGTCATCGCGGCCATCCGCGTGCGGGCCGGCGTGCCGCCCGGCATGCCGGCGGATGCCGGTGGCTGGCTCGCGCTGGTGGCGATCGCGCTGCTGTCGACGGTGGTCGCCATCCTGACCTTCTTCGCCGGCCTGCAGCGGCTGGGTGCGGCACGGGCTTCGATGCTGTCGACACTGGAGCCGGTAGTCACCGTGGTGCTGGCCGCCTTGCTGCTGGGCGAGCAGATCGGCATGGCCCAGGCCATTGGCGGCGGCCTGATCCTGGCCGGCGTGTTGTGGCTCACGCGCAAGGGGACGACCGGGGCGGACCATCAACAGAATTGAATGTGTTGCCGAAAGTTTTCGTGTCGTGCGGCGTGAGCGTATCAGTAGAATTTTTCACATCCAATAGACATCAATACCCCGGCGCTGCCGGGCTTTTTTTCAAGGATTGCGAATGACCATGCTCGACCCGGCCGCCATCGCCAAAATCTTCACCGAGGCCCGTACGCACAGCGCCTGGCTGGATCGCCAGATCGACGACGCGGTACTGCGACAGCTGTACGACACCATGAAGTTCGGTCCCACCGCGGCCAACAGCACGCCGGCGCGCATCGTGTTCGTCAAGAGCGCGGCACAGAAGGCCCGGCTGGTCGAATGCGTGTCGCCGGGCAATGTCGACAAGACGCTCGCCGCACCGGTCACCGCCATCGTCGCATTCGACAACGCTTTCCATGAGCAGCTTCCCAAGCTGTTCCCGCATGCGGACGCGCGCTCCTGGTATGTCGGCCAGCCGGAGAAGATCGCACGGGATGCGCTGGTCAACAGCTCGCTGCAGGGCGCCTACCTGATCATCGCGGCGCGCGCTCTGGGCCTTGACTGCGGTCCGATGGGCGGATTCGACGCGGCCAAGATCAATGCCGCGTTCTTCCCGGACGGAAAGTGGTCGGTCAATTTCCTGTGCAACCTGGGCTATGGCGACGCCGACAAGCTGTATCCGCGCAATCCGCGGCTGAGCTTCGAGGAGGCTTGCCGGATTGTTTGAGTGTCTGTGGGTTGATGTGGGCAGTGGTTGATGGG
>NZ_VLJN01000051.1:11044-15200 GCF_007829435.1 Cupriavidus gilardii J11 | reverse complement strand
CCTGCTCGCCGGCACGCGCCGCTTCCACCGCCGCGTTCAGCGCCAGGATGTTGGTCTGGAACGCGATGCCCTCGATCACACCGATGATGTCGACGATCTTCTTCGACGCGCCGTTGATCTCGTCCATCGTCTGCACCACGCGGCCCACCACTTCGCCGCCCTTGACCGCCGTTTCCGACGCGTTGGCCGCCAGCCCGCTGGCCTGCCGCGCGTTGTCCGCGTTCTGCCGCACCGTGCCGGTCAGCTCTTCCATGCTCGACGCGGTCTGCTCCAGCGACGCCGCCTGCTGCTCCGTGCGGCGCGACAGGTCGTTGTTGCCGGCGGCGVCCTGACGCGTCGCCGTGGCGATCGCGGTCATGCCTTCCTGGATCTCGCTGACCACCGACAGCAGGCTGCGCTGCATGGTCTTCATCGCCTCCGCCAGCGCGCCGATCTCGTCGCGGCCGCGATGCTCGAAGCGCGTGGTGAGATCGCCCGCGCCCATGCGCAGCGCGAAGTCCAGCATGTCCTGCATCGGCCTGTGCACCGTGGCCAGCAGCCGCGCGCCCGTGGCCAGCGCCGATACGCTCGCCAGCGCAAAGCCGCCCCAGAGCCAAGGCCGCAACGCCGCGCGTGCCTCGGGCTGGCCCAGCACCTCGAACGCCACCAGCGCGGCCAGGAACCACACCAGCGCCACGCCCTGCGACAGGATGATGCGGCCACGCAGCCCGGCACGGCCAAGCCTGGCCAGCCAGCCCAGCGGGCCGCGGCGCACTACCGCGCCATCGCGGATCGCCAGACCGGCGGCACGGCCTTCACGGAAGCGCGCGTATGCGGCGCTGGCTGCCTCGATTTCCTGCGCGGACGCCATCGACCGCACCGACGTGTAGCCGACGACCTGGCCATCCACGCGCGTCGGCGTCACCGTTGCGCGAACCCAATAGTGATCACCGTTCTTGCGGCGATTCTTGACCAGGCCGACCCACGAGCGTCCAGCCTGCAGCGCACGCCACAGGTCCTCGAACGCCTCGGGCGGCATGTCGGGGTGTCGCACCAGATTGTGCGGCGCCCCCAGCAGTTCCTCCGCCGTGAAGCCGCTGATCTCGATAAACGCACGGTTGGCGAAGGTGATGCGACCCTTCAGGTCGGTACGCGAAATCAGGTAGTCGGTGGGCGAGAGCTTGTACTCGCGGTTGGTTACGGGCTGGTTGTTTCTCATGGTCTCGTGCTGCGGAGTTCTTTTTTGTCGGCGCGCCGGGAATCCGGTCCGGACCCGCGATCAGGCAGCCGCGGCGGCTTCGATGGCCGCCAGTTCTTCGGTTGCGAGCAGCTTTTCGATATCGACCAGAATCAGCATCCGGTCCTCGACCGACCCGAGCCCGCGGATGTAGTCGGTGTTCATGGTGCCGTTGAACTGCGGCGTCGGCTTGATCTGCGCCGGCGTCAGCGTCAGCACATCCGACACGCCATCGACCACGATGCCCGTGGTGTGGTCGTTCAGGTCGACGATGATCACGACCGTGTACTGGTCGTAGCTGACCTTTTCCTGGTCGAATTTGATGCGCAGGTCGACGATGGGCACGATGGTGCCGCGCAGGTTGATCACACCCTTGAGGTAGGCCGGCGCATTGGCGATCTGGGTCACCGCCTCGTAGCCGCGGATCTCCTGCACCTTCAGGATGTCGATGCCGTATTCTTCGCGGCCCAGCGTGAAGGCGAGGAATTCCTCGCCGGCTCCTTCCGACTTGCTGCTGACTTTCATGTTGCGCTCCCGCTCCCCGTGGTGGCCATCGACACATCCGGCGGCCGCGTGACCACCTCGTCCCGACCGCCTTGCTGGCGGGGCGCGCTTCGGGTGCGCACCGCCTCTGGCTAGTTATCGGCAGCCACGGGCCGTAGCTGAAGGGTGCGATGGCGCCCGATTTACCCTTCTTCGGTGGGGGATAGCAGCGCGGCGACGGAGCGCATCAGCTGGTCGGGGTCGAACGGCTTGGGCAGGAAGCCGCTGGCGCCCGCCTCGCGGGCCAGTTCGCGGATCTGGCTGTCGGCCTCGGTGGTCAGCATCAGCATCGGGATGGCGGCATAGCGCGCATCGGCGCGCAGCGAACGGATCAGCGTCAGTCCATCGATGCCCGGCATGACCTGGTCGGTCACCAGCATGCCGAAGGGCTCATCGGCGCCGGCCTGCTGGGCCAGGGTGCGCGCTTCCTCGCCATCCGCGGCCTCGGTAACGGCATGGCCTCCCGCACGCAGGCACGCGGCAATCATGCGGCGCAGGGAAGGCGAGTCGTCGACGACGAGAATGCGATTGGCTGGCATGGCGGCTCCATGGAATGGCAACGGAATCGGCTCGCGGCTGCGGGCGCGCCCCGTGGTTTTTTATTTGGATGCCGGGCCGGCGCCCGGCAGCTTCGTCAGATCGGTGCGCAGCGCCTGCCGGCGCCACACATTGACCATATCGGACGCGGGCGCCTGTTCTTTAGCGCCCCACCCTCCTCCCCTCTCCCGCCCACGGGAGAAGGGCCGGGGGAGAGGGCGGTAGCCGCCAGCAGCGTGCAGCGGCCATCAAAGGCTCACGGGCCGCGGCTCCTCCAGCAGCGCGGCAAACGCCGCCGGATCCATCGGCCGCGCCATCAGGTAGCCCTGCACCTCGTCGCACCCCATGCGGGCGAGGATGTCCAGCTGCGCGTGCGACTCGACCCCCTCGGCCACCACCCGCATGCGCAACTCGTGCGCCAGCGCCACCATCGAGCCGACGATCGCGCGCCCCTGCGCGTCCGACTCCAGCCCGCCAATCAGCGTGCGGTCGATCTTCAGCGTGCCGACACGCAAGCGCTTCAGGTAGCCGAGGCTGGAATACCCGCTGCCGAAGTCGTCCAGCGCCACATGAATGCCCAGCGACTGCAGCTCGGCAAGCGTTTCGAGCGACTGGTTGATGTCCTTCATCGCCGCCGTCTCGGTGATCTCGAGCGTGATGGCCGACGGCGGGATGTCGTGGTGGTGAATCTGGTCGAGCAGATACTGGGGGAAATCGCGGCTGGCGAAGCGCAGCCCCGATACGTTGATCGCAACCGGCACTACCGGCAGGCCGCGGTCCTGCCACTGGCGAACCTGCCGGCACACGCTGGCGATGACCCAGTCGTCGAGCTTGTCGATCTGGCCGGACTGCTCGGCCACCATGATGAACTCCGCCGGATTCACGGCACCCAGCGTGGGATGCCGCCAGCGGCACAATGCCTCGGCGCCGACCACCCGGTGGTTGGCCACATCGAATTTCGGCTGATATTCGAGCGACAGGCCATCGTCCTGGATCGCGAGCCACAGGTCGCGGCGGATCACCCGCATCCGGCGCGCGCGCTCGCCGGCGGCGGAGTTGAACGTGCGCACCTGGTTGGAGCCGCTCTCGCGCGCTTCCGCGAGGCTGACCCGCGCTGCCTGAATCAGGCCCTCGGAGCTTTGTGCGTCGCGGGGATAGATTGCGATGCCGATATTGACGCCGATCTGCATCTGCAGTCCGCGTGCGCTGACGAACTCCGCGATCGAGCCGAGCACGCGCGAGCCGACTTCGTGCGCCCGCGCCGAATTGAGCGGCGCCGGCACGCCGACCGCGAACTCGTCGCGCGCCAGCCGGGCGAGGAAGTCATGAGGCTCCAGGGCGGCTTGCGCGAGGGCGCCAGCGTCCTGGGCCAGGATATCGTCGGCCCGTACCTCGAACACCTCGTCGACCTCGCGGAAGTCGGCGATATGCACGAGCAGCACCGCGCAGCTGGTTTCGGCCAGCCGGGCATGGGCGATCGATTGCTCGAGCCAGCGCGCGAAGGCCGCCCGATCCGGCAGGTCGGTGGCAACGCTGTACTCGCCGACGGTGCCATGGCCGCGGGCCGCGCTGCGCACCGTCAGCCGTCCTGGCAGGCGCCGGTTGAGCCGGCGCATTGCCCGGGCCGGTACGGCCAGCGCAAAGTGTTCCGCCGTTTCATCCGCGTCGCGCGACGTCAAGGCCAGTTCGGCGCGCGACGGCCCCGCCTCGGCAACCGGCTCGGCCGGATGCCGGCGCTCGGACAGGCGCAGCAGCGCGAAGGCGGCAGAGCCCAGCACCGCCAGGCCCAGCGCGAACCAGCCGGGATGGATCAGGGTTGCCGCTTCCACGCAGGCGGTGCGGGTATCGGCCGAACCGCCG
>NZ_VLJN01000051.1:0-11018 GCF_007829435.1 Cupriavidus gilardii J11 | reverse complement strand
CCGCCGCGATGACACCGGCGCCGGCCATGGTCGCCACCAGCGCGGCGCCGCGCCAGTACGCCAGTCCGCGATGGAACCACGGTCCGACGGCCGTGGCCAGCATACCGGCGGCCACGCCGAGCGCGGCCTGGGACAATTCCTCGGTGCCGGGCACCACGCCGGACGCCAGGGTGACCCATGCCGGCAAGCCGACCATGAAGTGAGACATCAGGCCGGTGGTCCAGCCCAGCATGCGGCCGACGCGCCCTGCGCCTTCGCGGCTGCGCCCGGCCGTGCGGAGACCGAGGCCGGCGGCGACGCCGAGCAGGACGGCGAGCAGCAGAACGCTAAAACTCATGTTGGATGTGCGCAGCGCAAATCGTGAATGGGGACGGGAGCCATCGCGTCAGCGCAGGCGGTCGGACCCGGCCGGCCGCCCATTGGCGATCCCTGGCAGCATGTGCCGATCGGCACATGCCGCGCCTTTCCGGGTGGAGTGCGCGCCGGCCCAGGCCACGGCGCGCACCGTCAGCTCCGGACTGAACGGCGCACAACGGGAAGGTAGCATAGGCAACACATTTAGTGCGCCCCGCTCCACCTCGAAATCCCGGAAAGCGTCCGATCCGTCGCGCCGATGCATCGCACACGCCTGCCCGCGGCCAACGCCGGCCCCCGTTACGTGACGAAAAGGGCGGAGTGTCGTTCGGTGCAAGGTCAAGCGGTGCAGCGGCATACGTTCGGTCGTCCAGATCGGAAGGTCATGCAACGCGGGAATGCGCGTATGCGGGACAGCGCGGACCGTCCGCGCTCAAGGGATATCGGCTGCACGACACCTTACTTGAGCGGGCCGGGCCGGCATCCGGTCCGCAACGCTACCCGAGGAGCCGCGACTTGAACATGTCGGGTGCGACCATTTACTAGCGAATATTTACGGAATCGAAAATAGTTCCCTATCTTGAGACAGCAGGACAGTGCGATTTTGAAACTCCTGTTCGCCAGGCAAATGCAGGTTTGCAAATTTGTTAAAAATTCTTTTCCGCCATGCCTGGAAGTTGCATCGCAATCCACGATGGTTATAATTCATCCGTTCTTCATGCCCATCGAAATCAGAGGTCTCAAATGGCAACCTATCAGGAAATCGTCCAGAAAATCAGCGAGCTGCAGAAGCAGGCCGAAGAGATCAAGGCACGGGAGCAGGCAGCGGTAATCGACGATATCCGCAAGAAAATCCAGGAATATGGTCTCACCGCCGAGGACCTGGGTTTTGGCGGCAAGGCCGTGCCCGGCAAAAAGGCCGTCCGCAAGGTCCCCGTGCGATATCGCGACAATGCCGGCAATACCTGGACCGGCCGCGGCAAGCGGCCCGGCTGGTTGACCCAGGCACTGGCGGCAGGCAAGTCGATCGACGACTTTCTGGTGCGCTGACCAGCCGCCGCCATCGAATGGCGGGTACGGCAAGCAAGCCGGCCGGTAAATTCGGGCCGGCTTTTTTTTGTTCCCGCGCCGCTGTTATCGGCGCGCCGCAATCAGTCTTGGAATCCCATCGGATTCATCGACTGCCAGCGCCACGAATCCTGGCACATTCGGTCCAGATCATGCCGTGCGCGCCAGCCCAGCGTCTGGTGCGCGAGCGCCGGGTCGGCGAAGCACTGCGCAATATCGCCCGCGCGGCGCGCCACGATTTGATAGGGAATGGGCCGGCCGCTGGCACGTTGGTATGCCTTCACCACGTCGAGCACGCTATATCCACGTCCGGTCCCGAGATTGACCGTGAGGCTGCGGCGCCGTTCGTGCAAATAGCGCAGCGCCGCCAGATGGCCGTCCGCCAGGTCGCAGACATGAATATAGTCGCGCACGCCAGTGCCGTCGGCGGTCGGATAGTCGCCGCCGAATACCATCAGCTTGTCCCGCCGCCCGCCGGCGACCTGCGCAACGTACGGCATCAGATTGTTGGGGACGCCGCCCGGGTCCTCGCCGATCAGGCCGCTTTCGTGGGCGCCCACCGGATTGAAGTAGCGCAGGTACGCGATGCGCCAGTCCGGCTCGGCCCGCTCCAGATCGCGCAGGATCTGCTCCCCGATCAGCTTGGTCTGGCCGTAGGGATTGGTCGCGGACAGCGGAAAATCCTCGCGGATCGGCACGGCATGCGGGTTGCCGTAGACCGTGGCCGATGAACTGAACACCAGTTCGCGCACCTGCGCCGCGCGCATGGCCTCGCATAGCGACAACAGTCCATTGATATTGTTGTCGTAGTAGGACAATGGCCTGGCAACCGATTCCCCGACTGCCTTCAACGCCGCGAAATGGATCACGCCGCGAACGGCATGACGCGAGAACACGTGGTCCAGCAGCGCGCGGTCGCGCACATCGCCCTGGACGAAGCGCGGCGTCCTGCCGGTGATCGCCGCGATCCGGTCCACCACCACGCGTTTGCTATTGCACAGGTTGTCGATGCCGACCACGTCGTAGCCGGCCTCGAGCAGCGCCACCCAGGTGTGGGAGGCGATATAACCGGTCGCTCCGGTAAGCAGCAAGGTATCTGGCATGTGATGGGCGGTGTGGACGTTGATCGGGAGGAAAAACGCTGGCTGGCGTTATGGCGCCGGCGTGGTCGCCGTCGCGAGCTGTCCGCTGCGCGCGTTCCACGCTTCATAGGCCGCGCGCAAACGCCAGCCGGATTCCAGGTCACGCATGCCCAGATACTGGGCCACCGCTGCGGGACCGGCTCCGCTGTCGAAGTGCAATGCGCCGTAGGTGTTGCGCAAGGTCTGTGGCGACGCACGCTCGGTCCGGCCGGCGAGGATGCCCGCCTCGTCGAGCAGCCGCTCCACGCGTCGATAGACCGACGCGGCATGGAGCGGCCGCCCGTCCGGCTGCGCCGGAAACACCAGCGTGCCGAGCGCACCGCCGGCCGCGCGCACCGTAAGCCAGGCCAGCAAGGGACGCCTGGCGAATTCGAACACCGGAGCCTGGTAGCCGCGGCCATTGTCGGTGCGAGTCAGACGCAGTTCGCCGGCATCCGGCGCGATACTGTCCAGCCGCAGTGCGCGCGCTTCCCCGACCTTCAGTCCGCCGCCCAGCATCACCGCGACCAGCGCCAGATCGCGGGCACGCTTCCATGCCGTGGGCGACGGTATGCCGGCGTCCGGGTCGGGATCCGGCATCGCGTCGAACAGGCGGGCGACGATGGCATCACGCTCGGCGGCATGCAGGAACGGCGTGGGATCGTTGTCACCGTCGGCAAGGTGGGCACGCACCGCCTGGCTGGCCGGGTTGTGCAGGCCCTGCTGCTGCAGCGACAGATGATGGAACACCCGCTCGATCAGCCGCGTATAGCGGTAGCGATGCCGCTTGTGCAGCCCCTCGGCATCGAGGAATTCGCCGATCTGTCCGGCCGACCATGCAAGCGGCGCCACGCCGCGCTCACGCGACCAGCGCAACAGCTTGCCCCACATCGAGCGGTAGACGACAGCGGTGGCATGGCTGAAGCCGTGCGTTGCCAGCCAGCCATCGAAGGCGCGCTCCGGATCGGCGCGCCAGGCGGCCAGGTCCGGGTGAAACAGGTCAAGCGCGGCACGGGCGGGCCTCACATCGGCGCTCACGGCATCTCCTGCAATCGGCAACGGGCACATTGTAGACAAGCCGCCACGCGCCAGGCGGCACGCTGCGTGCGGCAGCGCGCAAGCCATGCGCTGTCTTCTCCCCTCTCCCGCACAGCGGAAGAGGCGCCGGCGTATTGCTCCCCTCTCCCGCACGGCGGGAGAGGGGCAGGGGGAGAGGGCAGTCCACCCCTCAAATCCCATCCCCCTAACCCAGCCCTATTGAAACCCGGCCACGCCCATGCTACTTTCCCCGACACATTGCAACTGGTTGCATATCAGCACGGACCCCGCGTCCCGATTGCCGATACGCACCGCCCACCGATCCTGCCCCGGAGTCCGCCATGGCCCTTCCTCCCCTGTTCCAGCGCCTGCGCCTGCCCGTAGTCGGCTCGCCGCTGTTCATCATTTCAAACCCCGACCTCGTCATTGCCCAGTGCAAGGCCGGCGTCGTGGGCGCGTTCCCGGCACTGAACGCGCGGCCGGCGTCGCAGCTGGAGGAATGGCTGGACCGTATCACCACCGAGCTTGCCGAGCACGATGCGCGGCATCCCGACCGGCCGGCCGCGCCGTTCGCCGTCAACCAGATCGTCCATCGCTCCAACGATCGCCTGGAGCACGATCTGGAACTGTGCGTGCGCTACAAGGTACCGATCGTGATCACGTCGCTCGGCGCCCGCGAAGAGGTGAACCAGGCCGTGCATTCCTACGGCGGCATCGTGCTGCACGACATCATCAACAATACGTTCGCCCGCAAGGCCATTGCCAAGGGCGCCGACGGCCTGATCGCGGTTGCCGCCGGTGCCGGCGGCCATGCCGGCACGCAGTCGCCGTTCGCGTTACTGCATGAAATCCGCGAGTGGTTCGACGGCCCGCTGCTGTTGTCCGGCGCGATCGCGAGCGGCAATGGCATCCTCGCCGCGCAGGCGGCGGGCGCCGACCTGGCCTATATCGGCTCTGCCTTTATCGCCACCGAGGAAGCCAACGCGCAGCCGGCGTACAAGCAGATGATCGTGGACAGCACCGCCGGCGACATCGTCTATTCCAATCTGTTTACCGGCGTGCACGGCAACTATCTGCGCCAGAGCATCGTCAACGCCGGACTCGATCCCGATGCACTGCCGGCATCGGACCCCACCGCGATGAATTTCGGCTCCAACCGCGTCAAGCCGTGGAAGGACATCTGGGGCGCCGGTCAGGGGGTCGGAGCCATCAAGCGCATCGTGCCCGCGGCGGAGCTGATCGCCCGCTTCGCCGAGGAATACGCGATGGCACGACAGCGCCTCGCACTGGGCACCGTGTCGCCTCGCGGCGCCTCGTCGACACAGACGGCTTGACCGCCATTGTCGTCCCCGCGAAAGCGGGGACCCAGCGCCCTGTTGGGCGGCGCGGGCGGCGCGGGCACGCCCCCGTCATCCGCGCGAACGCGCGGATCCAGTGTCTTCAGGACACCCGCCCTCCAGCAGCGGCAACAGTTCTTCCGCCCATTCCAGCCAGTCCCGCTCGTACCGGATCCCCTTGCGCAACAGCGCATGCTGCAGGCGTTGCGCCCGCCCTGGCTCCCGCACGAAAAAATCCCGCCGTTCGATGGCGAGATAGGTATCGAGCCGCTGCTGGTGCAGCGCCATCAGCCGCCGCACCTCGCCTGCAAGACCCAGCGGCCCCACCACGGCATCGGCGCGCAGCTTGACCAGGATCTCGTCACGCTGGTCCAGGCCGATGGATGGCGACAACACCCAGCGAACCAGCTCTTCGCGCCCGCCGTCCAGCACGCGATAGACCTTCTTGCGCTGCCGCGCGTCCTCGTCGGCGTCATCGGCCGCAATCCAGCCACGCGCGGCCATGCGACCCAGTTCCCGGTAAATCTGCTGGTGCGTGGCATGCCAGAAGTAGCCGATCGAGCGATCGAAGCGGCGCGCCAGTTCATAGCCGGACGAGGGCTTCTCCAACAACGAGGTCAGCAGGGCGTGCGGCAGCGACATGCGGGGAAAGTGGCGGGAAATGCGCCCTCGTTGGGGGCGCGAAGCACCAATGGTAGCGCAAGCCCCCCGCGCCACAACGGTGGCGACAATGACAATTCCGGCTGGCGGACGAAGTCAGACTTAAACATGCCGATATGGCAATGGCGCGGCGGCTGCCATACATTACGGAGACATACATTACAGACATTGCCACGCGGCATGCGATGCCAGCGCGCCGCCCAGGGGGAATTGCCATGCCAGGACACCCGGATCTCGCCGAAGACCGTGACATTCCGTGGGAAGACGACGGGCCCGCGCCGCCCGGCGCCGCCGCCGAACCGGCGGGCGCCGTCTACTATCGCCTGCCCGACACGCCGGAGGGACTGCATATCAAGGAATACGCCAACGGCACCCGGCAGCTGGTGCGCTTCGTCGGGCTTGAGGAGCAGGTCGTCAAGACGACGCTGATGTAGCGGCAGGCGCCTTGTCCACAAGGCCGCGGTGCTGTCGCGAAACGGCTCGCCCAGCGCGGGGCCAACGAAAAAGCCGGCCTTGCGGCCGGCTTCCTCTTCAAGCGGTTTGGAACGGGCGGATCAGTCCACCGTCGCGCCCGAAGCCTTCACCACCTTCGCCCACTTGGCGGCTTCGGTCTTCATGAAGGCCGCCAGTTGTTCGGGCTTCTCCGGATGCGGCTCGGCGCCCTGGCCGGCCATCTGCTTCTGCACGTCCGGCATGGCGAGGATCTTCACCACTTCGGCGTTCAGGCGATCGACGATGGGCTTGGGCGTACCGCCGGTGGCGTACAGCGCAAACCACGACGTGGCCTCGTAGCCCGGCACGCCGGCTTCGGCAACGGTCGGCACGTCAGGCAGCGCCGGCGAACGCTTGGCCGAGGTCACGGCCAGCGGGCGCAGCTTGCCAGCCTTCACGTGCTGGTACGACGACGGCAGGTTGTCGAACATCAGGCCGATCTGGTTGCCCAGCAGGTCGTTGACGGCCGGGGCGCTGCCCTTGTACGGGATGTGCTGGATCTGCAGGCCGGTCATCGAGTTGAACAGCTCACCCGACAGGTGCATCGACGAACCGTTGCCCGACGAACCGTAGCTGAGCTTGCCCGGATTGGCCTTCACGTAGGCGATCAGCTCCTTGACGCTCTTGGCCGGCACGTTGGGGTTGACCACCACCAGGTTCGGCACCATCGCCACGCGCGTAATCGGCGCGAAGTCCTTGACCGGGTCGTACGGCAGCTTGGTGTACAGCGACTGGTTGATCGCGTGCGTGCCGATCGTGCCCATGAACAGCGTATAGCCGTCGCCCTGGGCCTTGGCCGCCAGCGACGCGCCGATATTGCCGCCCGCGCCCGGACGGTTCTCGATCACCACCGGCTGGCCCAGCGCCTTGCCCAGCTGCAGGCCGACGATGCGCGCCAGGATGTCGGTGGTGCCGCCGGCCGAGAACGGCACGATCATCGTGATCGGCTTGGTCGGATAGGCGTCCTGTGCCAGCGCGGCGCCGGACACGCCGGCAAAGGTGGTGGCCAGCGCGATGCCGGCGGCCAGCAGGCGGCGGCGCGCCTGCGACGGTTGCTTGAACTTCATCGTATGCTCCAGGGAGTTACCTCGGCGGGCCCCTCTGTTCGGGGCCACTGCTTTTTACCGGACGCTGCGCCTATACCGGCGCTACGCCCAACGTCGTTCCGCCACAGACGTACAACACCTGTCCGGTGACGAACCCGTTTTCCGGGGACAGGAAGAACAGCGCGGCACGCGCGACGTCTTCCGGTGTGCCCATCCGCTTGACCGCGATGCTGGCCAGGATGCGGCGGGTCTGTTCGCTGCCTTCCGGATTGCTGCGGCGGAACAGCTCGGTGGCGATCGGCCCGGGGGCCACCGCATTCACCGTGATACCGTCGCCGCCCAGCTCCATCGCCAGCGTGCGCGTCATGCCGACCATGCCGGCCTTGGTGGCGGAATACACCACCCGTTCCGGCTTGCCCAGCGCGGCGCGCGATGCCATGTTCACGATGCGGCCAAAACCCGCGGCCCGCATCGCCGGCAGGCACGCCTGCGTCAGGAGCAGGCTCGCCTGCAGATGCAGGCCGACCACGTAGTCAAGATCCTCGACGGTCGCGCTGTCGGCGGTGCCGGGCCGCGTCGCGCCCGCATTGTTTACCAGCCTTGTGACGGCAAATCGCGACGTGGCCTGTTCCGCCGCCGCGCGCGTCGCCGCCGCGTCGGTCAGGTCGGCCTGGATAAAGGTGAGATTCGGATGCGACCACGCCGGCGCGGTGTAGTCGATATTGATCACCCGGGTCACGCCGTCGGCCAGCAGCATTTCGCTGATCGCGCGACCGATGCCGGAACTCGCGCCGGTCACCAGCGTGGCGAAGGGAAGGGACATCTTGGACTCCATGCCGGTCAACCAGACCGGTATCCGCAATAGGAAAGAATGCGGCTGGGCCGGCGAGCCAGTCGGCCCGGCCGCAAAGCTTGCTGCGTTGGGAAATCTTCGAGGCCGCGCCTGCCTTGCCGATCCGGCACGAGGCCGGGTTGCGTGGCGGCACAAGAACCGTATGGCTCCCGCCGCAACGCTTTCGGCAGCGCTTCTACAGGTTTACGGCGGCCTCGGGACAACCTTGAGCATCGGGCGGGGGGCCCCGGAACCGCGTGCCGCCCCGCTAACTTACGCCGCGGCTGTGCGCCGCGGCCGGACAAACATCAGACGCGTTCGATCACCATGGCAATGCCCTGCCCCACGCCGATGCACATCGTGCACAGCGCGAAGCGGCCACCGGTTCGGTGCAGCTGGTACATCGCCGTCGTCACCAGGCGCGCGCCGCTCATGCCGAGCGGATGGCCCAGCGCGATCGCACCGCCATTCGGATTCACGCGCGGGTCGTCGTCGGCCACGCCGAGCTCGCGCAGCACTGCCAGTCCCTGCGCGGCGAACGCTTCGTTCAGCTCGATCACGTCGATCTGGTCCATCGTCATGCCGAGCTGCTTCAGCAGCTTCTGCGTCGCCGGTGCCGGGCCGATGCCCATCACGCGCGGCGCCACGCCGGCGGTAGCCATGCCGACGATGCGAGCCTTCGGCGTCAGGCCGTGCTGCCGTGCAGCCGCTTCGCTGGCCAGCAGCAGCGCGCAGGCGCCGTCGTTGACGCCCGACGCGTTGCCCGCGGTCACCGTGCCATCCGGACGCACCACGCCCTTGAGCTTGGCCAGCGCTTCCATGCTGGTGGCGCGCGGGTGTTCGTCACGATCGACGATGATCGGGTCGCCCTTCTTCTGCGGCACCGACACCGGCGTGATTTCCTGCGCCAGCGTGCCGTCGGCCTGCGCGCGCGATGCCTTTTCCTGGCTGCGCAGCGCCATCAGGTCCTGGTCTTCGCGGCTGATCTTGTAGTCGGTGGCCACGTTCTCGGCCGTCTCCGGCATCGAATCGACGCCGTAGGCGGCACGCATCGCGGGATTGATGAAGCGCCAGCCGATCGTGGTGTCGAAGATCTGCGCATCGCGCGAAAACGCGCTGGTGGCCTTGCCCATCACGAACGGCGCGCGGCTCATGCTTTCCACACCGCCCGCGATCATCAGGTTCGCTTCGCCGGAGCGAATCGCCCGAGCGGCCGTGCCGGTGGCGTCCATGCCCGAGCCGCACAGGCGGTTGATCGTCGCGCCCGGCACGCTCTGCGGCAGGCCGGCCAGCAGCAGCGACATGCGGGCGACGTTGCGGTTGTCCTCGCCGGCCTGGTTGGCGTTGCCATAAATCACGTCATCGATCGCGCTCCAGTCGAGCTCGGGATGGCGCGCCATCAGCGCCTTCAGCGGCACCGCGCCGAGGTCGTCCGCGCGCACCGCGGAGAGGCCGCCGTAGCGGCCGATGGGAGTACGGATGGCGTCGCAGATGAAGGCTTCGGTGGTCATGATTGTCTCGATCGTATGTTATGCGGCAAAGCCGCCAATAATGTCCCCTCTCCCGCGAAGCGGGAGAGGGGCCGGGGGAGAGGGGAGTAAGAGAGTATCCATCTCCCCACCTCACCGCCCCTCAAGCCGGCTGCGCTTCCTTCAACGGCACCCCAGTCAAACGCTGCAGCTCTTCAAACGCCAGCCCCTCGACCAGATCGCGGGCTACCAGGCCGTCCGGCGTCACATCGATGGTAGCCAGATCGGTGTAGATGCGCGTCACGCAGCCAATGCCGGTCAGCGGATAGGTGCATTCCGGCACGATCTTGCTTTCGCCCTGTTTGGTCAGGTGTTCCATCATGACGAACACCTGCTTGGCGCCGATCGCGAGGTCCATCGCACCGCCCACGGCGGGGATGGCACCCGGCGCGCCGGTATGCCAGTTGGCCAGATCGCCCTTCACCGACACCTGGAATGCGCCCAGCACGCAGAAATCCAGATGGCCGCCGCGCATCATCGCGAACGAATCGGCGTGATGGAAAAACGCGCCACCGGGCTTCAGCGTCACCGGCTGCTTGCCGGCGTTGATCAGGTCACCGTCTTCCTCGCCGGGAGCGGGCGCCGGGCCCATGCCGATCACGCCGTTTTCGCTGTGCAGCAGGATTTCACGATCGGCCGGCAGGTGATTGCCGACCAGGGTGGGCAGGCCGATGCCGAGGTTCACCACGGCACCGTCGGGAATATCGCGGGCCACGCGGGCGGCCATCTGATCGCGGGTCAGGCGTTGCATGTCGTATCTCCTCTCGCGGGTCAGGCGGCGGTCGCCGCGGAAGCGCTGGCCGCATCGACCTTGACGATGCGCTTGACGAACAGGCTGGGCGTGACAATGTGCTCGGGGTCGAGCTCGCCCAGTTCCACCACCCGATCGACCTGCGCGATCGTGCACTTGGCCGCCATCGCCATGACCGGACCGAAGTTGCGGGCGGTCTTGCGATAGACCAGATTGCCCCAGCGGTCGGCGATGTGCGCCTTGATCAGCGCGAAGTCCGCGTGGATCGGCTTTTCGAACACATAACCCTGGCCGTCGATGATGCGGGTTTCCTTGCCTTCCGCCAGCGGCGTGCCGTACGCGGTGCGGGTGAAAATGCCGCCGATACCGGCGCCGGCGGCGCGGATGCGCTCGGCCAGATTGCCCTGCGGCACCAGTTCCAGCTCGATCTCGCCAGCGTGGTACAGCGAGTCGAACACGTACGAATCCACCTGGCGCGGAAACGAGCAGATGATCTTGCGCACGCGCTTGGCCTTGAGCAGCGCGGCCAGACCGGTTTCGCCATTGCCGGCGTTGTTGTTCACGATGGTCAGGTCGCGCGCGCCCTGGGCAATCAGCGCGTCGATGAGCTGCGCCGGCATGCCGGCCAGGCCGAAGCCGCCGATCATGATCGTCGCGCCGTCGTGGATACCGGCGACGGCCGCTTCCACCGAGTCGAATAGCTTGTTGATCAATTGCGTTCCAGTACGAAAGGCCAGGCCGGACCGGCCGGAGCCCGCCGCAAGGCGGCCGCTGGAAGCGTTGTCTCCGG
>NZ_VLJN01000050.1 GCF_007829435.1 Cupriavidus gilardii J11 | reverse complement strand
GGAAGTGCGCGGCCAGCGCGAGCGCGCTGTCGCGCACCAGCGCATCGTCCGAGCCGGCGGGCAACGCGGCCAGCCATTCGGCGCCGCTGGCGGGCGGCGGTGCGGGCCTGCCAGCGCTGCAAGCACTTTGGCCCCAGCACCTTCGCCACGGTATCGGCATCCTGGCGGCGCAGCCAGTCGGCGAAACCCGGTATTGGCGACAGCGTGGCGAACTGCTTGAGCTTGGGAAACTCGCCCTGCAATTCCTCGATGACCCGCTTGAGCAGGAAGTTGCCGAAGCTGACGCCGCGCAGCCCTGCCTGTGTGTTCGAGATCGAATAGAAGATCGCCCACTTGAACCGGCGCAGGTCCTCGCGCGGCGCCGATTCATCGAGCAAGGTGTGAACATCCGCCGCCATCTCGGGCACGAAGGCCACCTCGACAAAGATCAGCGGCTCGCGCGGCATGCGCGGATGGAAGAACGCGTAGCAACGGCGATCGGAATCGAGCCGGTTGCGCAGATCGGCCCACGACGCGATTTCGTGCACGGCCTCATACCGGATCAGCTTCTCCAGCAGCGAGGCCGGCGAGTCCCACGTGATCGGCTGCAGTTCGAGCAGCCCCACGTCGAACCAGTTCGACAGCAGCGCTTCGAGGTCTTCGTCGAGCGCGCGCAGGCCGTCGATGCGCTTGTGCCAGCGCAGCATGTCGGCGCGCAGATGGATCACGAAATGCAGGCCGCAGGCCGAATGCGGGCCTTCGCCATGCAGCGCGGCGAGCCGCTTGAAAAAGCGGATGCGCGCGTTGGACAGTGCCTGCGTCAGCGTCGAACCGGAGCGGCCCGACTTCGCCGCGTTGCCGCCGTTGCCCGGATCCTCGCCCTGCGCCCCGGCAAGCGCGGTGCCGCTGTTGGATACCTCGGCCAGCACGCCCAGCATCGCCTGCCGGATGCCCTCGTCCGCGCTCTCGTACTCCGCGCGCCATGCCTGCGCCGCGGCGTTGGCCGCCCCGTCGGTCAGCCGGCTGTCGAAGCACAGCCGCAACTGCTCGCGCTGCCGGCGCGCCACGCGCGGCGACAGCGTGGCCGGCCCGGCCGCGCGCGCCTTGCCATCGCGCACCCCCTTGTCCCCGGCGGCATCGGGCTCCCCGGTCCTGCGGCTCCACCAGCGGCCGAAGCGCGCCAGCAGCGTGGCGCCGGGCGCATCGCCCAGGGTCTCGCTGGCGCCGAGAGGCGCGCTGACGGTCTTGTCTGCGGGAAGGGTCTTGTCTGCCGTGTCGAACGAAGTCATCGATACACCTGGACGAATGGAACAGGGGAAATGCCATGCATGAGCGGCCTTCCGCTACCCGGCCTGCGTCGCCTTGGCAGCCAGCCGCAAGTGGTCCGGCTGCCGCGCGGTGGCCGCGGCCGACCGTTCCGCCCGGGCCTGCATGGCGGCATCGAGCGCCTGCAGCGCCTCGCGCTGGCGCAGCAGATGGAGCTTCATCATGGCCTCGGCCCCCTCGGGGTCGTGGGCCTTCAGGGCGGCGAACACCGACAGGTGCTCGGCGCACGATTCGTCGATGCGGCCAGGCAGTTGCAGGCTCTTGTGCCGCCACAGGCGCAGCACCTTGCGCAGATCATCGATCAGCCCGGACAGCCAGCGATTGCCGGCGAGCCGCTGGATCGCTTCGTGAATCTGATAGTTGGTTTCGTAGTAGGCATCGATACGTCCTTCCCGCGCGTAGCGGGCCAGGTCGGCATGCAGACCTTCCAGCGCCTCGAGGTCGGCGGGCGTGGCGTTCAGCGCGGCTTCATAGGCGCAGCGGCCCTCCAGCAGCGCCATCAGCGGGAAGATCTCGTCGAGATCACGCTCCGACAGCTTGTTGACGAAGCAGCCGCGCCGCGGCTCCAGCCGCACCAGCCCCTCGGCGGCGAGCACCTTCAGCGCCTCGCGCAGCGGCGTGCGGGAGATGCCCAGCGTGCCGGCCAGCGCGGCCTCGTCTATCCATGCCCCGGGCGCGAGCGAACGCTCGTCGATCATCTGCCGAAGACGGTCGGCGACTTCCAGATACAGGGCTTGCCGGACGATGCGCATGCTGCCTCCCGGGGCGAGATGTCGCGATGGCGGGGCGCGGTGTGTCCGTGCCCATAATTCATAATTATGAATAACAGGTCGCGCTTGGCAAGCGGTTTACGGCGAAACCGGGGTGGGATTTACCCTGTTGGGGTTGTTGCCGGGGGAATATGGCGTTGGTGGTGGTTCAGATGTGGCTGCCCTCTCCCCCGCCCGCCACCAAACCATCACCCCCTCAAAATCCGCCGAGCCCGCTCCAACACCGGCCGATCCACCATCTTCCCGTCGACCGCCACGGCGGCGCGACCCGCAGCTTCGGCCGCCTCCACCACACGCCGCGCCCACGCCAGTTCCGCTTCGCTCGGCGCGAGAGCCGCATGGACCGTTTCCACCTGATTCGGATGGATCAGCAGCTTGCCGCCAAAACCGAATGCGCATGCACGGCGGGTTTCAAAGGCCAGCGCATCCGCATCGCCGATCGCGGTGCACACGCCGTCAACCGGAGCGGGCAACCCCGCCGCACGCGAATGCAGCACGAGCTGGCTGCGGTAATGGTGCAGCGGCAGATCGTCGTCCCCGATACCGAGGTCCATCATCAGGTCGATGCTGCCGAACAGCAGCCGCGCCACGCCCGGCGCGCCGGCAACGTCCGCCAACTGTACGAAACCGCTCGCGGTTTCGATCAGCGCATGGCATTGGACGGCAGGCAGCGCGGCGATCAGGCTTCCCACCGAAGCCGCGTCGGCCTTGGGCAGTACCACCGCCTGCACGCCGGACGCCCGGCACCATTGCAGATCCGCGTCATGCCATGCCGTATCCGGCGCGTTGATACGCGGCAGCAGTACCACGCCGGCTTCGACGGCGCGCTGCACGCATTCCGGCCACGCGAGCGCCAACGCGTTGCGCGCGGAATCCTTGGCGGCCGGGGCGACCGCATCCTCCAGATCGACAATCACCGCATCGCTGCCCGACGCGATGGCCTTGGCAATGCGCTCTGGCCTGTCGGCCGGCACGAACAGGTAGCTGCGCGGCAGGCGTCGCGAATTCCCCATGGCTGCGTTCGCGGCGGCGTCCATCAGATCGCCCCGGCATCGCGCATCGACGCGATGGTTGATGCATCGACGCCAAGCTCGCGCAGGATGGCATCCGTATGCTGGCCCAGCGCGGGGATCGCATCCATTCGCGCATCGGCCGCGCCCGGCGGCAGCAAGGCGGGCACCGCACCGACCGGCGTATCGACCTGCCGCCAACGCTGCCGCGCCGCCAGTTGCGGATGCGTCCACACATCGGCCATCGTGTTGACCCGCGCGTTGGCGATCCGCGCGGCATCGAGGCGAGCGATCACCTGCTCGGCGGTCAGCCCCGCGAACGCGGCAATAATGTGTTCGCGCAGCGCCGCCCGATTGGCGTTGCGCAGGCTGTTGCTGGCGTAGTCCGGATGACGCGCCAGTTCCGGCTGCGCCAGCACGGTATCGCAGAACACCGCCCATTCGCGTTCGTTCTGCAAACCCAGCATCACCGTCTTGCCATCGCCGGTCGGGAACGGACCGTATGGATAGATGGTCGCGTGCGCCGCGCCCGCACGCGGCGGCGGCGCGGCGCCGTCGAAGGCGTAGTACATCGGAAAGCCCATCCATTCGACCATCGCTTCCAGCATCGAGATGTCGATCTGCTTGCCGCGCCCGGTCTGGCCCCGTTCGATCAGTGCCGCGAGGATATTGCTGTAGGCGTACATGCCGGCGGCGATATCCGCGACCGATGCGCCGGCCTTCGCCATCTCATCCGCGGTGCCGGTCACCGACACGAAGCCGGATTCGCTCTGCACCAGCAGATCGTAAGCCTTCTTGTCGCGGTAAGGACCGTCGCTGCCGTACCCGGAGATGTCGCAGACGATCAGCCGCGGAAAGCGCTCCCGCAGGCTGGCGTAGTCCAGGCCGAGCCGCGCTGTCGCGCCGGGCGCCAGGTTCTGCACCAGCACGTCGGCGCGCGCCAGCAGCGCCTCCATCACCGGCGCGGCGCTGTCGTGCTTCACATCCAGCGTCAGGCTCTCCTTGGCGCGATTGGTCCAGACGAAGTGCGATGACATGCCGCGCACGCGGCTGTCATAGGCGCGCGCGAAATCGCCGGCGCCCGGGCGTTCGATCTTGATCACGCGCGCGCCGAGATCGGCCAGCTGGCGCGTGCAGAACGGTGCGGCGATGGCCTGTTCCAACGAAACGACGGTAATGCCGAAGAGCGGTCTGGACATGGAAATCTCGCGAAGGTTGGAAGACGGGAGGCGCCGGCGCTTGCCGGTACCAGGCTGACGGGGCTCCAATCTACCGGCGATGCCCTCTGCGCGAGAAATACCGTTTCGCGACCCGGGTATAAGTAGAATCAATACCTTTGAGCCCCAGCGAGGACCCTATGGACGTTCGCGGCATGCGCTACTTCGTGGCAATCGTCGAGCACGGCTCGCTGACCCGGGCGGCCGAAGTCGTATGCGTGGCGCAGCCCGCATTGAGCCAGCAACTGGCGGCGCTGGAGGGCGAGCTGGGAGTCGCGCTGCTCCATCGCAGCGCCAAGGGCGTCAAACCCACCGAGGCAGGCAAGACCCTGTACCGCCACGCCCGGGCGATCCTGAAGCAGATCGACGTGGCGCGGGCCGACGTGCGCGTGGCGGGAACCGACATTGCCGGCAACGTGGCCATCGGGCTGCCGACCACCGCGGCGGCCGCGTTCGGCATGCCGCTGGTGCGCGCCGTGCGGACCAGGTATCCGGGCGTGCGGCTGCAGTTGTTCGAGAGCATGAGTGGCTATATCGCCGAATTGCTGAACAACAACCGGCTGGACTTCGCCATTCTGTTCCGGGATACGCCGTCGCGGGCGGTGGAGGTCGAGCCGTTGGCCAGCGAGGCGCTGTATCTGGTCGGGGCGCTGCCCGGCGCGGAAACAGCATCCGCGCCGCACCGACGACAACGGCAGCGTGCCGGCGCCACCATCGCGTTGAACGCATTGGCGGACATTCCGCTGGCACTGCCCAGCGGCTCCCAGGGCCTGCGCGAAGTTGTCGAGCAGCGGGCGGCACAGGCTGGCATACGCTTGAAAGTCGTGGCCGATCTCGATTCGCTCCCGATCCTGCTGCAGACCGCGAGAGAAGGACTGGCATGCACGATTCTGCCGGCTTCGTCGGTCAGCACCGGCCTGGACCACGACCCGTCCTTGCCGATACGGCTTATCGTTCCAGAACTCGACCGCATGCTGTCGCTGTGCTGGCCGCGCGCCTTGCCTCGCACCAACGCGGCCGAGGCCGTCGCCGAAACGTTGCGCGCCATCGTCGCGGACAAGGTAGCGGAAGGCGGCTCCCTCAAGGGCGTGGGCGTGGCAGCGTAGTGGGTGCCGGKAGCCGGCACCGGCGCAATCGCCATCAGACCAACGACAGTAGCATTGGCGCCGAACTGGGCTTGGGAGAGTTTTGTTCCTCTGCAGCCCGCTGCAGTTCTCTCTGGATTTCGGTGCGGCGCGCCACCACCTCCTTCCTGAACTCGAGGTCGGCATTGCCCGGCAATTTGCCTCGGAAGGAATGTTTGAAGGCATGCGAACAGGCACGGTCCAGTTCGTCCAGCAACGACGACGCCTCACTCGCCATGCGATGCCATGTCAACCGCGCCGCCCACGCTTCCAGCTCAGGCAGCGACGATAAGCCAATATAGGAATCCGGATCGTCGAGGACACCAAGGCCCGCCACGTCGGCATTCAAGTGAGGCGTTTTTTCCATCTTCAGGATGAGGGCGAGGCGGCTGAGGCATTCCTCCCGGGGAATTCCGCCCGGCCGGGTCCGATGGGCGGCGTCCACGGCGGCCACATCGGCTCGGGCGGCCTCGAGAAGCGAGAATGCGGCCAGCGTCCGGGCCATGATGTCCAGCTTGACCTCCGGGTCGGAAATATGCACCGGGAAAGTCGCTGTCAGGCCAGGGGAGAGATGTTGGAGGTAGCGCCTCGCCGTGCGCGTGGCGCGTTCGGCCCAGCGCTCGCTGCTGTTCAAGGCCGCTTGGACATCCGGCGTTTGTCCCGGCTCCGCCGTTGCCGCGGTCGCCTCAGCGGGACCCGCCGCGTCCGCGTTGGGATCGATGGAAGCGATCGGATCGCCGTTGTCGACAGGCTCATCGTCGTCGACGGCGAAGATGGTGGTATACGACGTGTCCGAAGCGATGCTGCTCACCGATGCTTCGCGCCGCAGTACGTTGTCGGACATCGAGTCGTCGTCCGCCTCATCGTCATCGCTTGCTTCGATACCGACGCCTTCGGGTGCTGGCGGATTCCGGTCGCTGAAGCCAAGGCGGCGCCAATACAGTTCGATGATCTCCTCCCTCGTATATAGCTCGGGCTCGTCGTCTATCTCGACGTCGGATACAGGGCCTCCATCGCCCGGTATCAAGGACCGACGCGAGGAGCTATCCGGGCCGTCGGCGGGGAAGTCCTCGCCATACATGTCCGCGAGTTCATCGGGACTGAGCGCATCAGGGCATGAGCGATCCGCACCCACGGCTGCTTCCCGTTCACGCGTAATTTCGCCAGAGGGCTGCCAAGCCGTGCCGATGAACGTCTTGACCGTGTCCGGCAGCCCACTGTGTTGGATCGCGATTGCGAGACGGCGAGCCTCATCCTCGCCACCACAGTCGGTTGCGAAGGCGGCCCAATTGAAATCTTCCTGGGAAAAGTCACCGCTTTCCAGCCAGCGCTCCGCGGCCTCGCCGATCGCCGTCAGCAGGCCGCTCAGTTCAGGTTGCCGTTGCGGCAAGTGCCGAAATGCCTCTGGATTGGCGGTGAGGTCCCACGCGCAATAGGCGGCCCCGATGGCTCCACCCACGGCGCCGGCCGCCACGGTCGACGAACCCATCGCGAGCATGGCGATCCCGGACACCGTGAGCGCGGGAATCACAACAGGCCACAACGCGACCGCGAGCGCGGCGCCCGCGGCAACCGCGATCAGCGCACCGACCGCGAACGCCACGATCTTGCGTACATCGCGTTTGTGGACGTGCTGCTTCAACTCCTTGTCAAGTTCGTTCACTTGCCCAATTGCCGTGTGGCAAGACTGCGCGAGCTTCATCGCGGCCGCCATGACCTTGGCGGGGTCAGGCAGCGAAGCGACCTCGGCTGCGCCATGTCCCTCCGCCTCGAGCACGGCCCGTACATCGGCCTCGATCTTGTCGAACGACGCCTTGCATTCCGCCACCCGGCCTTTCAACGTGGCCTTGTGCTCGGCCGGAACCCGCAACGCCTCGATGGTTCTGTTCAGTTGCGCCAGATAGCCTCCCCAGCGCGCCCGCACAGCCACGCCGAACCGGGAACGGTTTCCTGCCTCGACGGCCACGCAGTGCTGATCCGTGGCGGCGTCGCCGGATTTCGACGAGACGCCGGCAGCCGCGCGGCGCGTCTGCGAGCTGTCCACTTTCTGCTTGCTGGTCGTGTCGCCAGCCTGATCCGGACCAAGGAACAAGGTCGAGAAGACGGAAGGCGTAACGTCGGAAGGAATGGAAGGCATGGTTCGAACACCCGGTCTGAACTGACGCGATGCGCGAAAGACTGTTGCCGTCGCGCACCAATGGAGTCAGAAGTTTCACCGAAACAAAGGTGCAAAATCTTCCAGAAATGGAAAGGACCAACCCAGCGGTTGCGGACGTTACTTGCATGGTTGTTCCCAGACCACAGATCATGCCGGCTGGATCCTCTCTCGGAAATTGCCATGCACACGGTCGCTACCCGATCCTCCCAGACCGTCAGGCGGGAACCATTCGCCCGCATCGACGGCAGCCGTGCTGGAAAAGCTGATGCCGGAGGCCCGCGCTTTCCTGCTGCGGCCGGCCTGGGCACTCGCGCAAGACCTGCAGGCACGCGAAGGGCGCCGCCTCGCGGCCATTGGTGTACTGCGGACGCATGTAGAGCGATACGCCCCCGAACTTCTTCCGGCGCCACAGCGCAAAAAGGGCGCCGCCACGCCGCGCTGGTGGCAAATCATCGGCCTGGGTCGTGGTAGGCGTACTGCCACGACACCATGAGCTTCTCATTCCGCTTCAGGAAATCGCCATGCTCGCCGCCACTGCCCTGTCTTCCCGGACTGTAAAACCCGAACCGCCGATGCGCATGGACGGCAGCGCCGCATGCCAGGCGGACCTGTCCTCTACCGGCTCATTCCGTTGGGGGAGCGCCAATGTCGAAATCCAATTAAGCTCGGCGCCGCGGGCAACTGGTGGCGCAAGCCCGCTGTTCCCCGGCCGGCTTGCCTCACCCCGGACGGGGAAGACCACAACGCCTGTGCGGGCCTACGGCAAGTTGCGTTACGCGCCGGGCACCGATCCATCGATCCGGCTCAATGGCAAAGTGGCCTTCCCGGCGTCTCCGGATAAGCGGATCCGATGCCTCCATTTGTCGATGTATTGGGTCGGGCTGTTTCTCGACGGCTTGCCTAAGGGACCGGACTACAGCAAGGTGGCAAGCGAGGAGGCACTGCGGCAAAACGTTCCACGCAGCATCGAATACCGTATGTATCGCAATGCCATGCAACGATGCAAGCTGCGCGTCGTGATGATGGAAGATTGGGGCAAGGTATTCGCCGACCTTTTCGAGGAACTCGCACATCGCGGCGAAGAGGCTACCACGCTGCTGATCAGCACCACGGACCATGTGATGGCGGTCGGCCTGCGAGTCCACCGGAAGCCGAAGCGGACGGTGTATTCCATTGCCTTCTATGAGCCGCATTTCACGGCGTCGCATGTGGAAATCCACTTCGATTCGATCGGGCCTGTACGCGCATTGGCCGCACGCGATTTCACCGCGACGGCATGCGACTACTGGCCGCGCCCGACAGGTGAACCGGTCCCCGACAACGTCGACGCCATGCTGATGGCCGAACTGGACAGGCCGATGCTGGACGACCTGCGCCACCTTGCCGGCACCCTCGCCACCGAACCGCGTCCGCTGCATGGCGACCTGCCCAAGCCCACCGCGGACGCGCTGTGGTATCTGCTCTTCCATGCCTGCAACGACGCTGTGCGGGCGCTGGCGCCAGCCCTGCGCCAGCTGCCGGATGGCGAACGCGTCCGCCGCCTCAGCTCGCATCGCGCAACCCAGCCGTTCTACGATGTGCTGCTGAAGGGGCATCCTTCGACCGTGCCGGCATTTGGCGAGCTGATCGCCGATCTTCCGGTGCAACACCGCGCAGCATTGCTGCGCTCGACCTCGCGCACCGGTTTTGCCGCGTTTGCCGGTGCGCTGTGGTATGGCCGCAGCGATATGGTGGCGCCGTTCTGGTCCCTGGTGAAATCCATAATGCCGCCGGATTGGCACTTCCCTATCCTGGCGGCCAGCTTGCCGGACGGATCGTCGACGATCCATGCCATATTCGCGCGCGGACACCACCGGGCCGTGCAAGCCTTCGCCGCCATTGCCGACGACATGCCCGGCCAGCTGTTTGCCACGCTGATGTGCGCGCGGGGTGCCAACGACCAGACCGGATTGGAAGCGGCAATCCGCAGGAACGATCTGTGCACGGTCTACGAATTCGGCGCCGTGCTTGAAAAGCTGCTGCCGCAGGCGCGTGTCTTCCTTCTGCGACGGGCCTGGGCGCTCGCGCAGGACCTGTATGCCAGCGAACAGCACCGCTTCGTGTACATGGACGTACTGCGGACCCACGTGGAGCGATACGCCCCCGAACTCCTCGTGCCACCACAGCGCAAGCCGCGCGCAGCCGCTCCGCGGTGGTGGCAAGCCATCGCCCCGCGTCGAGGCAATCGCATCAAGCCATGAGCGCCCGAAAATGCGCCGCACCTTGTCGCCGTGCCGGTCCCGCGCGTTGCCGAGAACAGCAGCCGCCGAGGCGGTAGCGGCGCTATTACCGCAACGCCGGATGATCCGGCTGATATCGTGCGCGATGCAGGACTTGAGATGTCACGCTACTGGAGTCAGGGGCGGCATGGCCGTATGGGCCCATCGCCTCCGTCGTCAATCACTGGCGGCACCGGCACCAAGGACTTCACCATCACCGACAGCGAACTGGCATGCACGTTCGAGCAGAAGGCTTGCGCGGCTTCGATGTCATCGCCAAAGAGCTCCAGGAGCGCGTCCCCATCCATCGGTTCCACATAGTCCGCATTCTGCAGTACCCATTGCACCAGCGAACTGTCGATGTCCTTGATGAGCTTGGCCAGCTCCGGTTGCGTTTCAGGAAAATTGCGATAGGCCTGCGGGACGCTGACCAGTTCTCTCGCGCACAGCGCCGCCGCGGCAATACCCCCGGCGGCGGCGCCGCCGGCTGCCGCGCAAGCGCCCGTCAGCAGAAAGCCCGCTGCCACGGCCGCGCCTCCGACAACCACTGGCCAGAGCAGCACCGCCAGCGTCGTGGCCGCGGCCAGCCCCACCAGTGCGCCAATCGCCAGCCCTACCGTCTTGGCGACATTCCGTTCCTTTACATGCGATTGGATATCGGCATGAAGATCGGCGAGATGCTTCTGCAGGGAGTGGCAATGCGCTGCCACCTTGATATTGCCCTCCAGTACGCGAGCCGACATGGCTGKGTTCCGCCCATCATCCGCGCCCCAGGTCCGCGCGGTAACGTCTTCGAATGCGATCAGATGGTTGACGGCGAACTGGAATTCATCGAAGCGCGCCCGACATTGTGCAAGGCGGGCCACGAAGACGTTCTTCTGCTCTCGCGGTATCAGCAGCGCATGGATCGTCTCGGCAAGCCGGCCCAGATGCTTGCGGGTACCTTCGGCAACGATATCGCCAATGCCGCGCGGGGGAGCAGCGGCCTGGGAAGCGCCGTCTGCGCCGGCGGGCACACGGGTGTCGCCGGCGCAGGCATTGCCGCGCGGTACAGCCGCGCGGTGGGGAAACAACGGAGTGAGGATCAGAGGAATGCTTGGCACAATTGGATTCGCAACGATGAACTATTGGAAACAATCGTCCCACAGCTAAGTAGTAAAAGCTTTCGTTTTCGGTACTCGGACGAGTCCAGCGTCTCTGGGTGAGCTTGCTCCGGCCCCCTTGCCACCCCACCCTGTCCGGCTGGCACAACGGGACGAGCGCCATTGACGCGACGCCATTCCTGACAGCACCCGGGTCACGACATTTCGTGCGATGAAGTTCAAGCAAAGAAGGCCAGGCGGCGGTGGCGATTGCCGGCGCTAGGCCGACAGTTGCGGTTCCCGCCGATACGCCCACCACAACATCAGCCCGCCGCCCACGATCATCGGCAGGCTCAGCCACTGCCCCATCGAGAAGTTCAGCGCCAGCAGCCCCAGGAAGTTGTCCGGCTCCCGCGCGTACTCGGCGAGGAAGCGAAACACCCCGTAACCGATCAGGAACACGCCGGACACCGCCCCCATCGGCCGCGGATGACGCGCGTACAGCCACAGGATCACGAACAGCGCCACGCCTTCGCCGGCGAACTGGTACAGCTGCGACGGATGGCGCGCGATGCCGTCGCCGGCCTGCGGAAACACCATGCCCCAGGGCAGGTCGGTGGGACGGCCCCATAGCTCGCCGTTGATGAAATTGCCGAGCCGGCCAGCCGCCAGGCCGCACGGGATCATCGGCGCGATGAAGTCGGTGACCTCCATCCAGTGCCGGCGCCGCAGCCGCGCGAACAGCCACATCGCGATGATCACGCCGAGGAAGCCGCCATGGAATGACATGCCGCCTTCCCACACCTTGAAGATCTCGACAGGGTGCGCCAGGTAGTGCGACGGCTTGTAGAACAGCACATAACCCAGCCGCCCGCCAAGGATCACGCCCAGCACCCCGAAGAACAGCATGTCGTCGATGTCCTTGACGCTCCAGCCCTGCGCGCTGATATGCGGCTGGCGCAGCCGGATACGGCCGAACCACAGAAACATGATGAAGCCGGCCAGATACATCAGGCCGTACCAGCGGATCGCCAGGGGACCGAGGTGAATGGCGACCGGATCGAAGTTCGGATGAATCAGCATGCGTGTGTTTGCGCGTCTTGGGTTGTGGAAGGCAAGCCGGTGGGGCGGCAAGACCGGTATTGTCGGCGACAGGCGAGTCAGTGTTCCGGCTTGCCCCGGGTGCGGGGCCCCTGCCCCACCGGCGCCAGTTCCGACGCGATCTCGACGAAGGAGCGCAGCACCGGACTGGTGGTGGCCGCGCCGGCGTCGCGCCAGGCGAGGCCGGTTTCGATCTCGGGCACCGCGCCGCGCAACGGCAGGTACGACACGCCGGTACGCCGGAGGTTGCACAACGATGCGGGCACCAGCGCCACGCCGATGCCGGCCGACACCAGGCTGACGATGGTCTGCATCTGGATGGCTTCCTGCGCGATCGCCGGCACGATACCGTCGCGCGCATAGTAACCGGTAATGATGTCGTGGAATGCGGGCGCGCTGCGTCGCGGGAAGATGATCAGCGGCTCGTGCGCGAATTCCTGCAGCGACACGCCGGGCTTTTCCCGGGTTGTCCCGCCCCCGCCGTCCCTGGCGCCTGCCCGCGCCGGCCGCCAATCCTCGGGCACGGCCAGCACCAGCGGCTCGCGCACCAGCGGCAGATAGGACAATCCATGCGGCATCGCGGCCAGGCGCGGATGGATGATCAGGCCGGCATCGACCTCGCCGGCCGCCAGCGCGTCGAGCTGGACGTCGCTGGTGGCCTCGCGCAATTGCAGCTGCACTTCCGGGTGCCGGGCGCGAAAGCGGCGTAGCAGATCGGGCAGGATGCCGTAGTCGGCGGTGCTGACGAAGGCCAGCGACAGCGTGCCCACTTCGCCCCGTGCCAGTCGCTGCGCCAGTTCGGGCAGGCCGGCGGCGTCGGCCAGCACCCGGCGCACCGCCGGCAGCCATTGCTGCGCCGTGGGTGTCAGCGATACCGAGCGCCGCGTGCGCGCGAACAGCCGCACGCCGATTTCCTCTTCCAGCGCCTGGATCTGCTGGGACAACGGCGGCTGCGTCATCGACAGCCGCGCGGCGGCACGGCCGAAATGCAGTTCCTCGGCGACGGTCACGAAATAGCGCAGCTGGCGCAGGTCCAAGAACAGCTCCCAGGCCGCGGCGGCCAATCAGTGATAGGAAAAACGACCTAATAACGCACGAATAATATATTTGACACGATAAAACGCAAGGGGCATGCTTGCGCCCACCCAGTATTGGCGACACAGACCCGGCAGCCGTAGGCCGGCCGCGGGGCCGGTGTCGACCCATGCGCTACCGTCCCCCGGAGATTCCCATGGCATTCAACAAACGCTCGCAGCACATCACGCAAGGCGTGGCGCGCTCGCCCAATCGTTCGATGTACTACGCGCTCGGCTACAAGAAGGAAGACTTCGACAAACCGATGGTGGGCATCGCCAATGGCCATTCCACCATCACGCCGTGCAACGCGGGCCTGCAACGGCTGGCCGACGCCGCCGTCGACGCGATCAAGGCGTCCGGCGCCAACCCGCAGATCTTCGGCACGCCGACGATTTCCGATGGCATGTCGATGGGCACCGAGGGCATGAAGTACTCGCTGATCTCGCGCGAGGTCATCGCCGACTGCATCGAGACCGCCGCGCAGGGCCAGTGGATGGACGGCGTGGTCGTCATCGGCGGCTGCGACAAGAACATGCCGGGCGGCATGATCGCGCTGGCGCGCACCAATGTGCCGGGCATCTACGTGTATGGCGGCACCATCAAGCCGGGCAACTGGAAGGGCAAGGACCTGACGATCGTGTCATCGTTCGAGGCGGTGGGCGAATTCACCGCCGGTCGCATGAGCCAGGAAGACTTCGAGGGCGTGGAAAAGAACGCGTGCCCGAGCACCGGGTCCTGCGGCGGCATGTACACCGCCAACACGATGAGCTCGTCGTTCGAGGCGCTGGGCATGTCGCTGCTGTACTCGTCGACGATGGCCAACCCGGACCAGGAAAAGGTCGACAGCGCCGCCGAATCGGCGCGCGTGCTGGTCGAGGCGATCAAGAAGGACATCAAGCCGCGCGACATCATCACGCGCAAGTCGATCGAGAACGCGGTCAGCCTGATCATGGCCACCGGCGGCTCGACCAACGCCGTGTTGCACTATCTGGCGATCGCGCATGCGGCCGAGGTCGAATGGACCATCGACGATTTCGAGCGCATCCGCCGCAAGGTGCCGGTGATCTGCAACCTGAAGCCGTCGGGCCAGTACGTCGCCACCGACCTGCACCGCGCCGGCGGCATTCCGCAGGTAATGAAGATCCTGCTGAACGCCGGGCTGCTGCATGGCGACTGCCTGACCATCACCGGCCGCACGCTGGCCGAGGAACTGGCCGACGTGCCGGACCAGCCGCGTGCCGACCAGGACGTCATCATGCCGATCGAGCGTGCGTTGTACAAGGAAGGCCACCTCGCGATCCTGAAGGGCAACCTGGCCGAGGAAGGCGCGGTGGCGAAGATCACCGGCCTGAAGAATCCGGTCATCACCGGCCCGGCCCGCGTGTTCGACGACGAGCAGAGCGCGATGGACGCCATCCTCGCGGACAAGATCCAGGCGGGCGATGTGCTGGTGCTGCGCTACCTCGGTCCGAAGGGCGGCCCCGGCATGCCAGAAATGCTGGCGCCGACCTCGGCGATCATCGGCAAGGGGCTGGGCGAGTCGGTCGGCTTCATCACCGACGGCCGCTTCTCGGGTGGTACCTGGGGCATGGTGGTCGGCCACGTCGCGCCGGAAGCCTATGCCGGCGGCACCATCGCGCTGGTCCAGGAAGGCGATTCCATCACCATCGACGCGCACAGGCTGCTGTTGCAACTCAATGTCAGCGACGAGGAACTGGCCCGCCGCCGCGCCAACTGGAAGCAGCCGGCGCCGCGCTACACCCGCGGTGTGCTGGCGAAGTTCGCCAGGCTGGCGTCGACGGCGAGCAAGGGGGCGGTGACGGATTGAGGTTCTGTAGGGTGGGGGCGTACTGCCCTCTCCCCCGCTCCTCTCCCGCGAGCGGGAGAGGGGAGAAAACCGGCAGGGTTCCGAATGCCCCTGGTGTGCTTCCCTCTCCCGCTTGCGGGACAGAGGCGGGCGAGAGGGCAGCCCACCAAAAAAAGTAATTCATCCAGCACATCCCACCGATTTTTTGATCTGGATCGTGGTTAATCCCGCTGTCAACTGCCAACATTGAAGGAACGCTGGCGCGCAAAACGCGTCCGTTCCTTCACCCCCCTTGACAGAGGAGAACGCTGCCATGACCCACATCGTGCTCGCCACCGACGGCTCCCCGTTCAGCGATGCCGCCGCCCGCTTTATCGTCGAGGGCAATCTGCTGAAGCCGGATCTGACCGTGCACGTGGCCCATGTGGCGCCGGAAGTCACCGGACAGGTCCGGGCCTTCGTCAGCAAGGACGCCATCGACGACTGGCATCGCGAGGAAAGCGAAAAGGCCATGAAGTCGGTCTGCGACATCCTCTCCGGCGCCGGCATCCCGGTGGAAAAGCATGCGATGTGCGGCTTCCCGTCGGACCGCATCATCGGGCTGGCCAAGACCGTGGGCGCGCAGGCAATCGTGATGGGCACGCATGGTCGCGGCTCGTTCTTCGATGCGGTGCTGGGGTCGGTAGCCGGCCGGGTCGTGGCGCACGCCCATTGCCCGGTACTGCTGGTGAAGGCGCCGGACGCCGATTGACGGCGCGCGGCAAGACGGTGCCCCGCTGACGAAGCGCCGCTCAGGTCAACGCACCGGCGATCACACCGGCCAGAGCGGCGGCTCGTCCATCAACGCGATCTGTTCGCGCAGTTCGAGGATACGGTCCTGCCAGTAGCGGGCCGTGCCGAACCACGGGAACGCGGCCGGAAACGCCGGATCGCGCCAGCGGCTGGCGAGCCACGCGCTGTAATGCAGCAGCCGCAGCGTGCGCAGCGCTTCGACCAGGTACAACTCGCGCGGCGCGAATTCGGCGAAGTCCTCGTAGCCCGCCACGATGTCGGCCAGTTGCCGCTGCATTTCGGCGCGGTCGCCTTCCAGCAGCATCCACAGGTCCTGGATGGCAGGACCCATGCGGCTGTCGTCGAAATCGACGAAATGCGGCCCGGCGCTGCCGCCGCGCGCATCGTCGGCGTCGATCCACAGCACATTGCCGCGATGGCAATCGCCATGCAGCCGCAGCACCGACACGTCGCCGGCGCGGTCGTAGCAGCGCTGGACCGCATCCAGCGCAAGCCCGGCCGCC
>NZ_VLJN01000049.1 GCF_007829435.1 Cupriavidus gilardii J11 | reverse complement strand
GCTATCGCGTGAGCGCGCTGGCCTATCCGGAGCACTTGCCAGAGGTCGAATACCTGTCCAGCGATCGGGTCTACAAGGTGGGAAAGAACGCGCGCATCGAGGTGCAGCGACGGCGCATCAAGGTCGGCAAGGCCTTTATTGGCCAACGCATTGCCCTACGACCCAAGGCGGAGGACGGCTGCTTTACGCTGTGGTTCAGCCGCTTTGAGATTGGAGAAATCGATCTGCGTCAATCATGATGGACGCAGATCACGTGTTACCTATGTCTCCGAACACCTGTTACCTATGTGTCCGGTCTGTACATTGCGGGAGAGGGGAGAGCAGCGACAGCGTTTGATAGGCCAGCGGTTTTCTCCCCTCTCCCGCATGCGGGAGAGGGGCGGGGGCGAGGGCAGTCACAACAATACCCATCCCCCAACACCCCTCCTCACCCCTTCACCAACGCCCCCGCCATCCCGCTTCGCGCGAACCCCTGGATCTGCGGCAGCAGCGCCAGCAGGATCAATACCTCGGTGGCCAGCACGCCCAGCGACATCATCGATGTGCCGAACAGCTTGCCTCCGATCACCGCCACCAGCAGTCCCGCCGTATTGGCGCCAAGGAACACCAGCGACAGCCGCGCGTGGTTGTTGGTCGCGGTCACCATCACCTGTGCCGTGTGCCACAGGGAATTGACCACCGCCGCGGCAAGCAGCCAGCCATAGTCGGGCAGGATCGGTGCGATCTTGCCGTGCGTCCAGTAGTTGCAGATCCAGTCGCCCGCCACGTACAGCGCCACGCCGCACATCGAGGCGAGTCCCACCGACGCGCTCAGTGCGTGGCGAAACAGCGCGCGCAGACCCTTGGCATCGCCCTGGCCATAGAGCCGGCCGATTTCCGGTGACAGCGCCTGGCTGATCAGTTGCCCGAGCTGGTAGGGAATGCGCGACAGCGTGCGCATCGCGCTGAAGTAGGCCACGAAGGCGGGGCCAAAGACGAAGCCGGCGCACAGCACCATGCCCTGCATATTCAGCGCATTGCCGATCGGGAAGGCGTTGAGCGCGAGCGCCGGCATCAGCATGGCGCGCACCTCGGCGCGGGAACGCATCGCCAGGCTCAGGCGTGCCCACGGAGCGAGGGTACGCATGCGCAGGTACATCACGATCACCAGCAGCACGCGGCTTGCCGCCAGCAGCGTCATCAGCAGCAGATAGCCGCCGTGCAGCACCATCACGCCCAGCGCGAGCGCGCCGAACTCGATCAGCCGGAACAGGTTGAACCACATGGTGGCCTCGGCGTAGCGGCCGGCGCTCCAGAACACGCCGTGCGACAGCAGCGCGAGCATATAGCCCGCCGCCTGGATCGCGATCATCAGCATGGTCAGCGTGGCGGCGCCACGGTCCAGCCCGGTCCATTGCTGGATCATGGCGCCAAGACCGGCGCCGGCCAGCACGGCCACCGCGCACATCGCCGCGCCGATCGCCAGCAGCAGCGCGAGCGCGGAGTGGTAGCACACCAGCGCGCCGCGCCGGTCGCCGGCGGCGATGCTCATGTTGATGCGATTGACCGCCACGCCGGTGAAGCCCAGATCGGCCAGCCCAAGATAGACCGGCACGGCGATCAGCATCAGCCAGATGCCGTAGCGTTCGGGCCCCCATGCCGACAGGAACATCGGCACGGTCAACAACTGGGTCAGGATGGTGACGCCCTGCCCGAATGCATTGGCGCCGATCCCGCGCAGTATCCGATCCACACCTCCCTCCCATGTGAACGCCGGGCGGCCGCTTGAGCGGCCGCCCGGCTGTCGCCTTGCCTGTCGTGGTACCCGCGCGCGCCTATTCGTGATGATCGTAGGCGCGGAAGCCCGCCAGCCGGCACAGCGCATCACGCCGCGCGGCGGCATAGTCGACGGCGACCATCTCCCTTACCAGCTCGGCGAAGCTGGTGGTCGGCGTCCAGCCCAGGCGCTCCCGCGCACGGGTCGGGTCGCCCAGCAGCGTGTCCACCTCGGTCGGCCGGAAATAGCGCGGATCCACCCGTACGATCACGTCGCCCACCTTGCGGTTCACCGGAGGCTGCTGCGGCCTGTTCTCGATCGCCGCGATCACGCCGATCTCGTCCACGCCCGAGCCCTCGAAGCGCACCGTGATGCCAAGCTCCGCCGCCGCGCATTGCACGAACTCGCGCACGCTGTGCTGCTCGCCGGTGGCGATGACGAAGTCCTCCGGCGTCTGCTGCTGCAGCATGCGCCATTGCATCTCGACATAGTCGCGCGCATGGCCCCAGTCCCGCAGCGACGACAGATTGCCCAGGTGCAGCGTGTCCTGCAGGCCCAGCGCGATCCGCGCGATGGCCCGCGTGATCTTGCGCGTGACGAAGGTTTCGCCCCGGATCGGGCTTTCGTGGTTGAACAGGATGCCGTTGCACGCGTACATGCCATACGCCTCGCGGTAGTTCACCGTGATCCAGTACGCGTACAGCTTGGCCGCCGCGTACGGGCTGCGCGGATAGAACGGCGTGGTCTCGCGCTGCGGAATCTCCTGCACGAGCCCGTACAGCTCCGAGGTGGAAGCCTGGTAGAAGCGCGTCGTCTTCTCCATGCCAAGAATGCGGATGGCCTCCAGCAGGCGCAGCGTTCCGAGCGCGTCGGTGTTGGCGGTGTACTCCGGCTCTTCGAACGACACCTGCACATGACTCTGCGCGGCGAGGTTATAGATCTCGTCCGGCTGCGATTGCTGTACCACCCGCACCAGGCTGGCGGTATCGGTCATGTCGCCGTGATGCAGGATCAGCCGCCGATCGTCCGACTGCGGGTCCTGGTACAAATGGTCGATGCGGTCGGTGTTGAACAGCGAGCTGCGCCGCTTGATGCCGTGCACCTCATAGCCCTTGGACAGCAGCAGCTCGCACAGATACGCGCCGTCCTGGCCCGTAATGCCGGTGATCAGCGCGCGCTTGCGTCGTGCGCCGCCGCCGCTGCCGGGATCGCCGCCCTCGAAGGTGGCCGGCTCAAGGTCTGCCGCCGTCAACTGGCCGAGAGGGGTGAGGTCATGTGCGCCCATAGATATCTGCCATCCTGATGATGTCGTCTTCGCCAAGGTAGGATCCGGACTGGATCTCGATCAGTTCGAGCGGGATACGTCCGGGGTTTTCAAGACTGTGGGTTTCGCCGATCGGGATATAGGTGGACTGGTCCTCGGTCAGCAGGTATTCGACGTCGCCACGGCGCACGCGCGCGGTACCGGACACCACGACCCAGTGCTCGGCGCGGTGATGGTGCTTCTGCAGCGACAGCTTTGCGCCCGGCTTCACCGTGATGCGCTTGACCTGGTAGCGCTGCCCGTGATCCACCGAGTCGTAGGAGCCCCAGGGCCGGTACACCAGCCGGTGCTGCGTGGCTTCGGGGCGGCCCTCGGCGCGCAGCGATTCCACCAGCTGCTTGACGTCCTGGCAGTGGTCCTTGTCCACCACCAGCACCACGTCGGGGGTCTCGACCACGATCACGTTCTCCAGGCCCGCCACCGCCACCAGCCGGTGCGATGCATGCACCAGGCAGCCGCGCGCATTGCGCGTGACCACGTTGCCGATGGCGGCATTGTCGTCGGCGGTCTTGTCGGCGGCCTTCCATACGGCATCCCAGGAGCCGACGTCGCTCCAGTCGGCCGCGAGCGGCGCCATCCTGGCCTCGCGCACATGCTCCATCACGGCGTAGTCGATCGAATCGGAAGGGCAGACGGCGAAGGCGTCCGGGTCCAGCCGGCAGAAGTCAAGGTCCGACTTGCCGCGCGTCACCGCCTCGCGGGCGGCGCGCAGGATGTCGGGCGCGAACTGCTGCAGGGCGTCGAGATAGACCGAGGCGCGGAACAGGAACATGCCGCTGTTCCAATAGCAGTTGCCCTCGCCGAGAAAATCCGTGGCCTGCGCCAGCGATGGCTTCTCGACGAAGCGCTTGACGGTCATCAGCTCGCCATCGCCCGTTGGCACCGCCTTGATGTAGCCGTATCCGGTGGCGGGGAAAGTGGGCACCACGCCGAGCGTGGCGATCGCGCCGGCCGCGGCCGCGGCACTGGCGGTGGCGACCGCGCGCGTGAAGGCGGCGCGGTCGCGCACGAGATGGTCCGACGGCAGCACGAGCAGCAGCGGGTCGTTGCCCTTGGCCTGCGCGTGAATGGCCGCGACCGCGGCTGCCGGTGCGGTATTGCGCGCGTGAGGCTCCAGCAGGATCGCCGCCGGCGTGCAGCCGATCTCGCGGGCCTGCTCCGCCACCACGAAGCGATGCGCTTCGTTGCTGACGAGAATCGGCGGCGCGATGCCGTCGATATCGCCCACGCGCAGCAGCGTGTCCTGCAGCAGCGAATGCTCACCCAGCAGTCGCAGGAACTGCTTGGGGTAGCCATCGCGCGACAGGGGCCACAGGCGTGAACCCGTGCCCCCGCACAGGATCACCGGAACTATCTGATTGTCGCTTGCCATGACATCTCCATGGGCCGCGCGATGCGCGGCATCGTCAGGATGGTTGAGACCGTGTGGCGACTGTAGCCACCGGGACCGGCAAGCACTGTTTGTTAGACCACACAGTGGCTTGCGTGGGGAACGGCTTGCCACAGAGGCGTGGCCGCGCGCTGCTGTCGTTATAGGAAGCGATAGCCCGGGATCGAAGTGTTAATGGCTGGCCCCTGCCAGCGCCTTCAACTAAGACATCGCCGGCAAGGCGCTGGCGTCAACAAAAAAAGGGGGAGACCATGACGACAGTTCATGGCAGCAACGCGATAGCGGCCACCGTCACTCGCATGGACAGGGTGGTCGCAACGATCAATCGGGTCATGTATCCGGCGTGGGCCGGCATTGCCATCTATCGCGAGTCGTCGCTGGCGCTGGCACTGGCCGCGCTATTTCGCGGCGGCGCGGTGCCGGCGCAACAAGTGCGGATCATCAACGCGGGTGTATTGGCGGGCACTGTATGCGCGATCGCCGAAATGGCGGTGACCGCCGCGGTGTTTTGCCGCAGCGTTTTCCGATACAGCGAGAATCACGCCCGCATCGAGGCGTGTAGCGAGGGGCACGCGCGGTTCATGCACACCCTGGGCACGGCGCGCATGCACGCCAGGCGCGTGATGCCAGCGGATGACGGCTGCGTCGACGATGCCGAGCGCGAGCGGAGGACAGAGGTGGAACCGCCATCAGGAGCGGATGTCCCGGGGGGCCCGGATGCGGATGGCATGCATGCGCCACTGCTCGACGGCCACGCGCACACGGTCGGGCAGACCGGGCGCCAGGCGGAAGGTATCGCCGCGCAAATGGAGGACTATGCCGCGCATCGCGAGGCCACGGCGGCCGTACCGGAACATCAGCGCCAGCTGCGCGACGATGGCCTTGCCTTCGGCCGCGATACCGTGGCGCAGGGCGGTCTGGTGGGTTCGAATCTGGCGCTGCTGTGGCATGCCTGCGATGTAAGCCGGCTGTTGCAGCTGCCCGCGGACGTGGTTTCCGTGACGGCCGCGACGCTGTCAGGCTCGATATGCAGTCTTGTCATGGGCGTGTTTCACATCGTCGCGGCGGCGGTATCGTGGAGGAGCGCACGCCGGCTCCGCGAACTCGCGCGCAACGCCTGGGACGTGGTCCACACGTTGCGGCACAAGGTGACCCGCGCCTTCCATTTGCACGATCCGGCCAGGCATGCCGACTACGAGGCGGCGTTGCCGGTGTGCGCCGCGCTGTTGCATCACGCCGCGGACAACGAGACCGAAGCGATCCGATGCGCGCGGCATCGGATTTTTGCCAGCAAGTGCCGCATGGCTTTCGGCACCACCTCGCTCGTGCTCGGCGGCATCTCGCTCGTGCTGATGCTGGTGCTGGGGACGGTGACCACCGGTGGCCTGATGCTCGGCATGGCCGGGCTGCTGGCGGGCCTGGCGTGGTTGACCAACGCCACCATCAAGAGCCACAGGCACGCGGCCTCGCTGAGCGTGGCGGTCGACGAACTGTCTTTGGTGCGAGCATCGGTGCCATCGTTGGACCAGGCGATCCGGGACGCGGTCGAACTGCTCGATCCCAGTAGCGGACGCGGTAAAGCCTATCCGGTGGCGCGCAAGCTGATCAAGCGCATGCTGATGGACCTGGGCATGGCCCGCAGCGACTTCAAGCCGCTGAAGTGGGCGCCCGGCGCGGTGCGTGACGCGGTCCGCGCCGAGCTGGCCGACACCATTTGCCGCTATGTCGCCAGCGATGCCATGCGGCGAGCGCTGAATGGTGTCGCGCCGGAGATCAAGACCTTCGTGCAGGCCCGCTGATCAGCGGCTCCAATACCCGCGCCGCAATTGCCAGCCATGCGGCGTGCGTATCCAGCGCTCGGGCACATAGCGATGGCCCGGGCGTGCGCGTTCCCAGTGTCCGGCCTGCCAGACATAGCGCGGCCCGGCAGCGCGCCAGTAGCCAGGAATCCAGACGCTGCCCCGGCGCGCTGTCGGGGGTGCCTCGTGGCGCGGCGGCGGCGGCGGGGTGCGGCGGTAATCCGCCCGCTCGTAGTGGCCGCCACGGGGCGCGTCGTGTGCCTGCGCGGGGGAGACCAGGCCGAACATGGCCCCGGCTGCGAGCGTGCCCAGGGCAAGGAGCAATTGGCGGGTCATGGCGTTCTCCTTCAGGAAACGTTGGGTCGGTTTGGGGCGCGGCATCGCGATGGATCAATAGCGGTGTGAATGATGATGGCGATGGCCGTGGCCATGCGGCACGACGATGCAGGCGGACAGCATGGCGGCGGTGGCGGACAGCAGGACAACGATGGACAGTGTGCGTTTCATGAGGGTCTTGGTACAGGCGTGTTGAACACGTCTGCAATGTAGCGGCGGCGCCGGTGCGCAGGCGGTTGCACTTGTAAGGGTGTCTCACAACGGCCAATCATTGCGCGGGGTGGCCGCGGAAGCGACGGGATGTCGGGAAAGCCATTGATGGAACAACGGCTTGAGGGACGTGGCGGCGGTGACGTGGGGTGTCTGAGCGGATGCCGCCTGGTAATCCGGCGTTACATCGGCAACGAATGAGGCTTGCCGCGGGCGGGGTGGTGGTACGCAGAAATGGGTACGGTGGGGCGGGAGTGGTGATGCGGTGGGGGTGTTGGGTGAAGTTATTGCCGGGCTGTTACTGCCCTCTCCCCGTTGCGGGAGAGGGGAGAACACCACCGGCATCCCGAACCCCGCCGTTTTTCTCCCCTCTCCCGCAAAGCGGGAGAGGGGTCGGAGCAGAGGGCAGTCGCAGCCCTCGCGCCCGCCCGCAGAAATGGGTACGCGCGACGCGTTTTCGCGCCGTACAGCCCGTCAGCCAAACAGCTCCTGATAGAACCCTGCGCAGCGGCCGGAGGGCTGGAAGGTGTAGGGCAGCTCGGCAAAAGCCGCGGCCTCCAGCGAGCCCAGCGGGATATCGAGGTCCAGCTCGTGGAAGGCGCGCGCGGGTTGTTCAAGGCCCGCCTGGCGATCGTTGGTCATGCTGCAATCTCCTGAAAGGATGGGCCGTGTCCCCTATGGCCGGACACGGCGGATGGATTGCATCGTAGCGAAACCGACCGCGCGGATCAGCGCGCCACGGTGAAACACAGTGTTGCACCGCGCCAGCGCACGACCTTTTTCCTCCCCTCTCCCGCAACGCGGGAGAGGGGCCGGGGGAGAGGGCAGTCGCAAAACGAATACCCCTGCTCCCCGCACCCCCACCGCTTGCCCTCCCACCGCGGCGCACCCTATAGTCGGTCCAATGGCTGACGAAAGGAAACTCGGATGACGCAAAGCAATGGCCCCGGCCGCCCCCGGCCTGTGCTGACGGCAAGTTCAGGCGAGGTTGCGCCGGTGAGGGATGCGTCGATGGAGCCGGGCGCGGCGGAACCGGTATCGGCGCGGATCCGGGCGCGCCTGCTCGCCGCGCGGCAGCGCTTCCACGCCAACGACAATATCTCGCGCTTCATCGAGCCTGGCGAGATCGAGGCGCTCGGCGCGGAAGTGGAAGCACGGCTGGCCGACGTGTTGCGCAGCCTCGTGATCGATATCGACAACGACCACAACACGCAGGAGACCGCCCGCCGCGTGGCGCGCATGTATCTGCGGGAGATCTTCGCCGGCCGCTACGCCGCGCCGCCCAGCGTGACGGAGTTTCCCAATGTCGAGCAGCTCAATGAATTGATGATCGTCGGTCCGCTGCGTGTGCGCAGCGCCTGCTCGCATCACCTGTGCCCCATCATCGGCAAGCTGTGGGTCGGCGTCATGCCGAACCAGCATTCCAACCTGATCGGCCTGTCCAAGTACGCGCGGCTGGCCGAATGGATCATGTGCCGGCCGCAGATCCAGGAGGAAGCGGTCAGCCAGCTTGCCGATCTGCTGCAGGAGAAGATGAGTCCGGACGGCCTGGCCATCGTGATGGAGGCCGAGCACTTCTGCATGCACTGGCGCGGCGTGCGCGATACCGACGCGAAGATGACCAACAGCGTGATGCGCGGCTCGTTCCTGAAGGACGACAAGCTGCGGCGCGAGTTTCTCACGCTGCTGAACATCAATCGCGGCTGAACTAGGAGGTGGCCATGCTGGTTCGTCTGCTCTATGCGAGCCGTGCCCGCGAGCCGTTCGAGGCGGACATGCTCGATACCATTGCCGCCGTCAGCGTGGAGCGCAACCCGCGCCACGGCATCACCGGCGTACTGTGCTTTGGCGACGGTTGCTTCCTGCAGGCGCTCGAGGGCGATCGCGAGGCGGTATCGCGGCTATACCATCGCATCGCGGTCGACCCGCGCCATCGCGACCTGCTGCTGCTGCACTACCAGGAGATCGTCGCGCGCGAGTTTGCCGGCTGGGCCATGGGCCACGTCAACACCGGCCGCGTGAACGCCGCCACGCTGCTGAAGTACTTCCCGGAGGCGTGCTTCGATCCGTACCGGATTAGCGGCGATGCGGCGCTGGCACTGCTCGGCGAACTGATCGCCGGCGCGGCCATCGTGGCGCGCACATCGGAGCGCGGGCGTTTCTGAACGACCGCCCGCGCCAGCCGGCGCCTTAGTCCTTGCCGAGTTCGTGGCCGATCACGCCGCCGACAGCCGCGCCGCCGATCGTGCCAAGCGCGCTGCCATCGGACACTTCGTGGCCGATCGCGCCACCTGCCACCGCCCCGGCGGCGGTACATCCCTGAGCCGTCATCACCACTGCGCCCGCGGCCGCGAGCGCTGCCAACAGTTTCAACATGATTGTTCTCCCGGGCAGCCTCCGCGCTGCCTCATGAGTCCAGCTTAGCGTCGCCGCAAAGCGCTCCACGCTCGGGCCGGGACTGAAAGGGCTGTAGGAATTGGACGACAGTGGGTACATGCCGTGCAGGCATGTGCCGCATGCCGGTGGCTCGCTTGCGCCGCATTCGTGGCAATCGCATCATCGCGGCATCCCTTTGGTAGCAGCAGGAGAGTGCCGTGTCGATCCGTGCCCCCGACGCATTACCCGATATCCTGTCCGCTCCGCCCGCCGCGCGTCCGCGGATCGAGTTCTGGTTCGAGTTCGGCAGCAACTACAGCTATCTGAGCGTGATGCGCATCGAAGCGCTCGCCGATGCCGCGGGCGTCGCGGTGGCATGGAAGCCGTTCCTGCTCGGACCGGTGTTCCGGGCGCTGGGCTGGCAGGCGTCGCCGTTTGTCGCGCAGCCGGCCAAGGGGGCCTATGCGATGGTCGATACCGCGCGGCAATGCGCCAGGCACGGCCTGCCCTGGCGGCGGCCCAGCCAGTTTCCGCGCCGCGCGCTGTTGCCCATGCGGGTGGCCATGCTGGCGTCGAACGAGCCATGGATGGGAGCATTCTGCCGCGCCATCATGACGATGAACTTTGCCGAGGACCGCGATATCGATTCGGTGCAGGCGGTCGGGGAGGCGCTGACGGGACTGGCATTGCCGTCGGAGGCCATCCTCGCCGCGGCGGAAGCGGCGCCGAACAAGGAGGCGCTGCGCCGGCAGACCGATGCGGCGCTTGCGCGCGGCATCTTCGGGGCGCCGACGTTCTTCGTCGGCCGGGAGATGTTCTGGGGGAATGACCGGTTGGAGGAGGCGCTGGAATGGGCGAGGCGAGAGGGTGGGGGTGAAGGGGGGCGGTGACTTCCCTCTCCCCACCGCCCCTCTCCCGCTTGGCGGGAGAGAAGAGAACGCCGTCGGTGTATCAAATACTGCCGGTTTTCTCCCCTCTCCCGCTTGCGGGAGAGGGGCGGGGGAGAGGGAAGTCACAAAAAAACCACCGCAGCCGCCCCCGCCCCATCAAAACCGATAAGTCATGCTCCCCACCACCGTCCGCCGCGCCCCGAAATAGCAGTCGCCGCGCGAAAGGCACGTGCTGACGTAATCCCGATCGAACAGGTTGGTCACATTCAGCGCGAGCCGCACCGGGCCATGGTCATAGGCCACCATCGCATCGACCAGCGTCACGCTGCCGACCCGGTTGTTGCCGGTGCCGTCATCGCTGTGGCCGACATAGCGCACGCCGCCGCCGGTCGAGAATCCCGGGGTATCGAACAGCTTGAACTTGTAGGTCGCCCACAGCGAAGCCATGTTCGACGGAATGCTGGTGATCTGCCGACCCATCTCCGCCGCATTGCCCTCGACCACCTTCGCGTCGAGATAGGTGTAGTTGGCGATCAGGTCGAGCCGGTTGGTCAGCGAGGCCAGCGCCTCCACTTCGACGCCGCGCGTGCGGGCCTTGCCGATCTGCACGGTGTCGGGCACGCTGTTGACGACCCCCGAGGCCTTGCGGTTGCGCTCTCGCATGTCGAACACCGCCAGCGTCAGCGTGGCGTTCTTGCCCGGCGGCTGGTACTTGACGCCGGCCTCCCACTGTCTGCCGCGCAGCGGCTCGAAGGCCTGTCCGGCGCGGTTGAAACCCGCGAGGCCCTGGAACGACTCGGTATAGCTGACATACGGATTGAGGCCGACATCGGAGCGATACATCAGCCCCGCGCGCTTGGTCAGCTCGTTATCCGATCGCGCGGCGCTCGGCGTATTGTCCTGGCCGGCGCGCGACCAGTCGTAGCGCAGGCCCAGCATCAGCAGCCACTTGTTCCAGCCGATCTGGTCCTGCATGTACAGGCCGGTCTGCCGTTGGGTGCTGGCGTTCTTGTCGCGCATGCTGGAGGGCAGCACGTAGTTGCCATAGACGGGATTGAAGACGTCGATGGGCGCGGCGCTGCCGTCCACGCTGTTGCGGCCCGTGATCTCGGCGTGCTGGTAGTCGACGCCGGTCAGCAATGTATGCGTCAGCGGGCCGGTACGGAAGTCAGCCTGTGCCTGCGTATCGACGGCGAAACTGTTCAGCGTGGGCTGGTCCCAGTACAACGTGCGCCGCAACAGCCGGTCGCTGCCCGGCACCCAGCCGTGCGTCGCCCCGGTGAAGCCGGCGGTGTAGATGCTGCGGTAATCCACGGTGCTGTGCGAGTAGCGCAGATTCTGACGCACCGTCCATACCGAACTGGGCTTGTGCTCGAACTGGTAGCCGATCGACGCCTGGCGTGCGGTAAAGCGGTCGAAGTCCGGTTCACTGACGAAGAAGCTGCTGGGGATCTGGCCCGCCGGGTTGGGATACAGCGTGCCGCGCCAGGGCAGGAAACCGGCCGTGGTGTTGCTGTCGTCGCGCTGGAAATTCGCCAGCAGCGTGAACGATGTGTCGGCATTGGGCCGATAGGTCAGCGACGGCGCGAACAGATAGCGGTTGTCCTTGGCGAAATCGACCTGCGTGCCGCTGTCGCGCGCCAGCGCTACCAGCCGGTACAGCCATTTGCCATCCTCGTCGAGCGGTCCGGTGAGGTCGGCCTGCACCTGCTTGCGGTCATGGTTGCCGAACTGCACGCCGATCTCCCGCGCGGCCTCCGCCTGCGGGCGCTTGCTGACCAGGTTCAGGATGCCGCCCACCGCTCCCTGGCCGAACAGCATCGACGACGGACCGCGCAGGATATCGATGCGTTCGAGCGCGTACACGTCCGGCCGTACATTGTTGTAGAAGCCGACCTGGTTGAGCAGCCCGTCCTGGTATTGCGTGAAATCCGCGCCGCGGAAGCGGCCCCAGTCGCCGCGGTTGTCGTTGCCGTACAGGCCGGCGTGCACGCCGGCGGTATAGCCCATCGCCTGCTGCACGGTCTGCGCGCCCTGCGCCTCGATGCGGTCGCGGGTGATGACCGTGACCGACTGCGGCGTCTCCATGACCGGCGTATCAGTCTTGGTCGCCGTGGCGCTGCGCTTGGCCACGAACCCGAACACCGGGCTGGTGGCGGTTTCCTGCGCGTCCGCGCGCACCGTCACGGCGGGCAGTTGCGCCGCCGGCGCGGTGCCGGTAGCGGCGGGTTCCTCGGCCCACGCCAGGCCCACGGCCTGCAGGCTCATGGCAAGCGTGGTCAATCGAAAGGCGCGGGCGCGAGGCGTGGCGCGTGGTCGCAAGGCAGTCTGCGGCATGGCTGGAGGTATCGGGCTCGTTGTTGTCGTGACGTCGCGCTTCGCGAACGACCATTGCACGGCCTACGCTGCGGCCGCGAACCGGGAAGGATATTGCAAATGGAAACACAAATGCAAATCATTCCCAATTAAGGTCGACATTGTAACCATGCGGATACATGTCACGGCAAAGCACGACCGCCGCGCGGGGTTATTGGCCCCGCGCCGGCATTCAGCCGCGTGTGGCCAGTCGCTGCTTCAGATGGGGAACGAGCCCTCCGGCGCGCAACATGGCGCGCAGGAATTCTGGAATCGGCTCGCAGGGCACCGTGGTGCCGTCGTCCAGCACCAGCACCGCGCGGTCCAGGTCCAGCCTGGCATGCGCGCCATCGGCCAGCAGGCTCGTATCGGGGCACACCAGCGCGGGCAGGCCGAGGTTGATGGCATTGCGATAGAAAAGCCCCGCGAAGGACGGGGCGATCACCGCGGCCACGCCCAGATGGCGCAGTGCCTGTGGCGCCTGCTCCCGCGAGGAGCCGATACCGAAGTCCTTGCCACCGACCACCACGTCGCCGGGCCGTACCGTGGCCGGGAACTCGGGTCGCAGGCCTGCGAGGCAGTGACTGGCGATCTGCGCGATATCGCCCTTCATCTGCGTGCCGGGCGCCATCGCGTCGGTGTCGACGTTGTCGCCGAAGCGCCAGATGCGGCCGAACATGGACGGGTTGCGCGCCGCATCGTCGGGCGCCACGTGCCGGGTCTGCGGCGTGGACGGATCCGCCGGGGTTTGGTCCATGTTCATGCCAGCATCTCCCTGGGATCGGCGATCCGCCCCGACACCGCCGACGCGGCGACGGTCATCGGCGAAGCGAGCCACACCTGGCTGCCGGCGTCGCCCATGCGGCCCGCGAAGTTTCGCGCGGTGGATGCGATGGCCCGCGTGCCCGCGGCGAAGCGGGTCGGGCCGTAGCCGGCGCACGCGTTGCAGGCATTGGGCAGCAGCAGCGCGCCGGCGTCCCGCAACACCGCCAGCGTTCCCTCGCGCTCGGCCTGCCGTTGATCGCGCAACGAGGCCGGCGCCACCTGCAGCGACACGCCAGCGGCAACCCTGCGGCCGCGCAGCACGCGCGCGGCCAGGCGCAGGTCTTCCAGCTTGGCGCCGGTGCAGGCGCCAAGGTAGGCCACGTCGATGGGCTGGCCCGCGCTGTCGGCAACCGGGGCGCTGTTGGCCGGCGAATGCGGCGCCGCAACCTGTGGCGGCAGCGTGGTGGCGTCCAGTCGGAGCGTCTCGAGATACGCCGCGCCCTCGTCGCCGCGCCAATGGTCAAGGTCGATGGCGTCGAGCACGTCCTGCGGCACCCCGGCCTGCGCCAGCCATGACATCGTGGTGCCATCCGGCGCGATCAGGCCGGTCTGGGCACCGATCTCCGCGCTCATATTGGCCAGCGTCATCCGTTCCTGCATCGGCAGCGCCGCCACCGCGTTGCCGGTGTATTCCACCGCCTCGTAGCGGGCGCCGCCCATGCCGAGACGCGCGCACAGGAACAGCATCATGTCCTTGGCGGTCACGCCGTCGGCCAGGCGTCCCGACCAGTCGATGCGAATGGTGTGCGGCACGCGCAGCCAGATTTCGCCGGTGGCGAGCACGCCCGCCATCTCGGTGGCGCCGATGCCGAACATATACGCGCCAAAGGCGCCGCCGGTGGGGCTGTGGCTGTCGTACGGCCGACGATGAAACGGCCCGGCAGCACATGGCCGCGCTCAGGCAGCACCACGTGGCAGATGCCTTCGCCGTCGATCAGGTTGGCAATGCCCGCATCGCGGGCCCAGTCGCGCGTGAAGCGGACGATGGCTTCGGCCTGCGGATCGGCCGCCGGCATGTAGTGATCGGTCACCAGCACATAGCGCGACGGGTCCCACACGCTGACGCCCAGCTCGCGCAGCAGCGGCGCCACGCGGCGCGGGCCGCTGGAATCGTGGGACATCGCCAGATCGACCTTGCAGGTCACGATCTCGCCCGGCGTCACGGCCGCGCGGTCGGCGGCGCGCGCAACCAGCTTCTGTGCCAGGGTGGCCGGCTTGCCCGTCATCATTCCACCTTCGCGCCGGAGTAGCGCACCACCTTCGCCCAGCGCTTGACGTCCTCGCGCACGAACTCGGCGAATGCCTGCGGCGTATTGCCGATCGGCTGCGCGCCGTCCGTTTCCAGCCGCCGGGCCACTGCCGGAGAATTCAGGCTCTTGCGCGCGGCCTGGTACAGCGCCTGGGTCAGTTCGGGGGGCATCCGGGCCGGGCCGAACAGGCCGAACCACGCATTGGATTCGAAGCCCTTGACGGTATTGGCGATCGGCGGCACGCCCGGGAACTGCGGCAGCGGCGCGGGGCTCGTCACCCCGAGGGCCTTCAGCTTGCCGGCCTTCACGTGGGGCAGCGCGTTGATGGTGCTGGCGAACATCAGGTCGACCTGACCGGCCAGCAGGTCGCTGACCGCGGGCGCCGTGCCCTTGTACGGGATGTTCACGATATAGGTGCCGGTCATCATCTTGAACATGTCGCCGGCCATATGCAGCGACGAGCCAAGCGCGCCGATGGCGAAATTGAGCTTGCCCGGCCTGGCCTTCGCCAGCTGGATCAGCTCCGCGACATTGTTGGCGGGCAGCGCGGGGTTGGCCACCAGCACGCTCGGCACGCTGGCCACCAGCGTGATCGGCGTGAAGTCGGCGATCGGGTCGAACGGCAGGTTTTTGTACAGCGTCGCGTTGATGGTATGGCTGGTGAAGCTCATCAGCAGCGTGGTGCCATCCGGCTCGCTCTTGGCCACCATGTCCGCGGCGATATTGCCGCCGGCGCCCGGCCGGTTTTCCACCACCACCGGCTGGTCCAGCACCTTCGACATCTCCTGGCCGATGCTGCGGGCGAGCGTATCGGTGGTGCCTCCCGCCGGTGCGCCAACGAGGATCCGGATCGGCTTGCCGCCGGCCACCGCCGCGTGCGCATCCGTTGCCATGGCCGCACCCAGTGAGGCCATGGCCAGCGCGGCCAGCGCGCTGGCGCAAGCGCCGCGGATGGGCTTGTTCAGTGCGTCGGGAAACAGGATTGGCATGCCGTGAGTCTCCTTTTGGATTTATATGGGCGTCGATGCCGGGCGGTACGGTTCAGTCCTTGAGCCGGGTGCGCGTGCCGTTTTCCACCCAGACATTGGCGCTGTCGCCAGTACCCGGCGACAGGTCCATTCGGTATTCGTAGCGGTCCGGGCGGTACTGGCCCAGCAGCAGCTGGATCGGACGCCCGGATTTGTCGTGCACGACGCGTCGTGTGGACAGCAGCGCGGCGCCGACCGGCACATCCAGCAGCGGGGCCACGACCACGTCGGCCAGCCGTGCCGACAGCACCTGGGTGGCGCGGCCGAGCCGCAGTCCGCCGCGTGTCTCCAGCAGCCGCAGCATCGGGGTGTGTTCGAGGTCCTTGCGTGTCAGGTGCCGGCCCAGCACGGCGGGCACGTAGGCCGTGATATGCGACAGTGGCGCGCCCTCGTAGTGGCGCACCCGCACCACCTTGGTGACCGGATCGCCGGGCTGCAGGCCGAGCGATTCGGCCACGTCGGGGGTGGCCTGCACCTCGTCCAACGAAATGACGCGAACCGAGGTCTTCTGCCCCATGTCGATGATGTTGTCGAGCAGGCTGGCGGCGCGCTCGCTGGACGCGGGCTTGATCGGGTGGGGATTGACGAAGGTACCGAGGCCGCGGTGCCGGCGTACCAGCCCCTCCTGCACGAGACGATCGAATACCCGGCGCATCGTCACGCGCGACGCCTGGAACTGCTTGGCGAGGTCGATCTCGCCCGGCAACGGTCCCTGGCCAAAGCGGCCCTCGACGATCTGTTGGCGCAGTACCACGTAAATCTGGTGATACAGGGGAACGACGGCTTCCTTCATGGCTTCCCTGATTGGATAGACGACACGTCGGCAGAATCTCTAATGTACTTTATATCAGACATGGCACATAGCGGAAAAACCCATACTGTGTCGTGATTCGGACGAGCCGACAGCAGGTCTGGAGGGTCCTTAAACGCATTCTCAAGAGGCGTCGCGGGCCGTTTTCGCGGGGGTGGCCCGATGAGACGCCGGCAGCCATGCGACCAGGCCGCTGTGGACGGCGAGTCGCGGCGCAGTAACAGACGTGGCGTGCCAACGACGCACTGTTTCACGATCGCAACCATCCGTCCACCGGTACCGTCGGCTAACGCCGTCCGATAAGTGCCCGTCCGACAACGCCTTTTGCGGGCCCGCGAAGTCATGCGTCGGCCCCGCGTCACAGGGTCCGTGTCACACCGATGTGACATGTCGTTTCCCGGCCACAGCCGAATCTCCATGCCTTCGCACCGCTGTGGGGATGCTGCACCTCATCAGGGCGGCCGGCCCCTTGTTTTTCAAGGCCTCGCGCCCCATCGCGGGTCGCTGGCACCGAATATGCGCAGGGCCGGCTGGTTTGGGCACCGCCCTCGCCATGGCCCGTCGCCGTCGCCCCCAATTAACGCGGGCGCCGGGTCGAGTCGCTGAGAACATCCTCCTGGGAGCTATGTATGAATAAGACCTTACTTGCGTCGGCCGTCACCCTGCTGCTCGGGGCAGCCGGGCAGGCGCTCGCGCAGCCATCCAATACGAGCGGAGACGTGGATTCGATCGATGGAGCCAGCATCCAAGTGGCTTACAACGATGCCAGCACGCGGACCCTGACCAGCACACGGAACGATAACGACCAGGACAACGACACCATCACCAAGACCAATTCCGAGAATCGCGGCCGCGCGTGGGTTGCCGACGGCTATGGCAATGCCGCGGCGAACAATGGCGGCACGGCCACGGCGAGCTTCTCCAACGCGTTCAACACGACGCGCGCGGTAGCGACCACGAGGCTGTCGGGCACGGTCAGCGGCCTGACCGTCAGCCATATCGGCAATGTCGCGCGCCAGAACGGCAATGCGGCGGGCGGCGTGGGAGGCCGCGGCGGCAACGGCACAGGCGGCACGGCCCTGGGCGGCATCGGCGGTGACGGCGGCAATAGCGGCAACGGCGGCGCGGGTGGCAACGGCGGCAGCGGCGGCTCGGCCACCATCGGCGACTCCAGCGCGGGCGATGCCACCAACGGCAGCGCCACGGCGGGCCGCGGCGGCAA
>NZ_VLJN01000048.1 GCF_007829435.1 Cupriavidus gilardii J11 | reverse complement strand
GGGCGGCAGCGGCTTGCCCAGCGTGTCGGGCGTCGACGAGTGGGCGCATGCCAGCCCGTCGAAGATCCCGTCGGTCGCGCACCTGGCCGCGCAGATTCCGGCGCAGCGCGTCGCGCTTGACGCGCGCTACTCCAGCGCGCTCGGCAACGCGCGCGAGCAGGCGGCGGTGGCCGAGTACATTGCGCGCAAGTACCGCGTCGCGGCTCAGGCCACGGCGCAGCTGGTCAAGGCGGCCTATCTGACGGGGCGCGAGGTCGGTATCGACCCGCTGCTGATTCTCGGCGTGATCGCCATCGAATCCAGCTTCAATCCGTACGCGGAAAGCGGCATGGGCGCCCAAGGCCTGATGCAGGTCATGACCAAGGTCCACCAGGACAAGTACGAGCATGTCGGCGGCGTCGCCGCGGCGCTCAATCCGTACGCCAACATCAAGATCGGCGCGCTGGTGCTGAAGGACTGCATTGCACGCGCGGGTTCGATCGAGGGTGGGCTGAAGTATTACGTCGGCGCCACCACGGCCACGGACGGCGGCTACGGCGCCAAGGTGCTGGCCGAGCGGGCGCGCCTGCGCCAGGTGCTGGGCGTTCGCGCCCCGGCGCCGGCACAGGAAGCCGAAGCGGTCATGCCGTCGACCAAGACGCAGGCCGAGGCTCGTCCGGAGGCGCCGGAGGTCGGCGTCGAGGCCGCGCCGGAGGCGCGCAAGGCTTGATGGCCTTGGGGGCTGATAGCGGATAGCTGATATTGCCCTCTCCCCCGCCCCTCTCCCGCTTGCCGGCAGAGGGGAGCGAACCGGCAGCATTTGAAGCACCGGTGGTTTTCTCCCCTCCCCCGCGAGCGGGAGAGGGGCCGGGGGAGAGGGCAGTATCCCCCCGAGCAGAACCGAAACCCCGCCTCACCCCCTCCCAAACAGCTTCCCCAACCGCCGCATCGCCTCCTCGATATGCGCCATCGATGTCGCATAAGAGATGCGGATGTATTCGCGCGCGGTATGCGGCCCGAAGTCCAGGCCCGGCACCAGCACCACGCCGGCGTCGTTCAGCATCGCCTGGGTCAGGCGGTCGGAGTCGCCAGCGGCCGGGTGGTCGACGCCCCGGCAATCGGCATAGACATAGAATGCGCCGTCCGGCTTGACCGGCACCGAGAAGCCCAGCGCTTCGAGCGCCGGCACGATGGCATCGCGGCGGCGCTGGAATTCGGCCTTGCGCTCGTCGTAGATCGCCAGCGCCTCCGGCGAGAAGCACGCCAGCGCGGCGTGCTGCGCCACCGCGGACGCGCAGATGAACAGGTTCTGCGCCACTTTCTCGAACTCCGATACCAGCGCGTCGGGCACGACCAGCCAGCCCAGCCGCCATCCCGTCATATTGAAATACTTTGAGAAGCTGTTCACCGTGACGACGTTGTCGTCCAGCGACAGCGCGGACACCGGCCGGCCGTCGTACGACAGGCCCTGGTAGATCTCGTCGACGATGGCGAAGCCGTGGCGCGCGCGTACTTCCGCCAGGATGCGTGCCAGTTCGTCGGGCAGGATAGAAGTGCCGGTGGGGTTCGAGGGCGAGGCCAGCAGCACGCCGGCGGTGCGCTCGTTCCAGTGGTTCCGCACCTGTTCCGCGGTGAGCTGGAAGCGCTCGGCGGGGCCGCTCGGGATCAGCTTCGCCTGGCCATCGAAGGCCGCGACGAAATGCCGGTTGCACGGATAGCTCGGGTCGGGCATCAGCACCTCGGCGCCGATCTCGACAAGCACCGCGCAGGCCAGCAGCAGGGCGCCCGATGCCCCCGCCGTGACGATGACGCGGCGCGCCGGCACGTCGATGCCATAGGCGGTCTTGTAATAGCCGGCGATCGCGTCGCGCAGCGCGTGGATGCCCAGCGCGCCGGTATATTGCGTCACGCCTCGCCGCATCGCCGCTTCCGCCGCGCGCACCACCGGTTCGGCGGCGGTGAAGTCCGGTTCGCCGATGCCCATATGGATGATGCTGCGGCCGGCGCGTTCGAGCTCGGCGGCCTGCTTGGCCAGCTCCATCACGTGAAAGGCGCGGATATTGGCAAGACGCGAAGCGGTGGCGAGACGTTGGGAGTCCATGTCGGGCAATGAAGTCAGTGGATGGGCGGCTCGCTGGCCGGCCTGTAATGAAAACACCCGCCTGGGCGGGTGTCACGTATGCGGATGGCCGAGGCGCGGCGCCCCGGCGGCCGGCTAGCGTCGTGCCGCCACTTCGGGCGCACGCACCTGGGCGGCCACCTTGTCGAGCACGCCGTTGACGTATTTGTAGCCCTCGACACCGCCAAAGGTCTTGGTCAACTCCACCGCCTCGTTGATCACGACCTTGTACGGGATATCGATGCAATGGACCAGCTCATAGCTGCCGATCAGCAGCGCGGCCCGCTCGATCGGCGACAGCTCGTCGACGGGGCGGTCCAGGAACGGCGCGAAGGCGCCGGTCAGACGCTCTTCCTCGCGCACCGCGCCGCCCAGCAGCGCGTCGAAGTGCTCGCGATCGGCCTTGTTGAAGCCCTGCGCGTCGTGCAGATGGGCCTGGATCACGCCGATGTCGTTGCGGTTGAGCAGCCACTGGTAGAGGCCCTGCAGCGCCAGTTCGCGGGAGCGGCGGCGCGCGCTCTTCGGTGGCGCCTTGGAATCCGGGCGGCCGGCCTTGGCGGCGGGCTTGGCGCCCTGCGGTGCGTCACTCATCAATCTCGTCCTCGTCCTCGTGGCCCCGCAGCGAATCGAGCGCGGCGACCAGATTGGCCATCTCGACCGCGGCGCGGGCGCAATCGCGGCCCTTTTCGCGGGTGCGGGCGTGGGCCTGCGCGTCGGTGTCGACGGTCAGGATGCCATTGGCGACCGGAATATTGAAGTCCAGGCCGACGCGCGTGATGCCGGCGCCCGATTCGTTGGCCACCAGTTCAAAATGATAGGTCTCGCCGCGCACCACCGCGCCCAGCGCGATTAGCGCGTCGAACTGGCCGCTCTCGGCCATCTTCTGCAGCGCCAGCGGGACTTCCAGCGCGCCCGGCACGGTCACCAGCAGCGTGTCCTCGCCCTCGATGCCCAGCGATTCCAGCTCGGCCAGGCAGGCGTCGCGCAGCTCGTCGCCGATGGCTTCATTGAAGCGGGCCTGCACGATGCCGATGCGCAGGCCTTCGCCGTCCATATTGCTGGGGTAGAAACCGTGATCCATATGTGTTCTCCTGGGTTCGGGTGGCGGCCGGCCCGAAGGTCGGTCCGGCCGCCGAATAAGGGGGACGGCCGGCGTCAGTCGGCGTCGTCATCCATCGGCTGGTAGCCGGTGACTTCCAGATCGTAGCCGGTCATGCTGGGCATCTTGCGCGGCGAGGCCAGCACGCGCATCTTGCCCACGCCGACGTCGCGCAGGATCTGCGCTCCGATGCCGTAGGTGCGCAGGTCCGGCTTGCGCGGGGACCGTGTCTTCGGCTGGTCCAGCGCATTGAACTGGTCCAGCAGCGCATCGGCGGTGTCCCCGCAGTTGAGCAGCACCATCACGCCGCTGTCGGCGGCGCCAATGGCTTCCAGCGAGGCCGGCACGGTCCACGAGTGCGTGGTGCGCGAGACCTCGAGCAGGTCGAGCACCGACAGCGGCTCGTGCACGCGCACCAGCGTCTCGCGGTCCGGCTCCGGCTGGCCCTTGATCAGCGCGAGATGGGCCTGTCCGCTCGGCTTGTCGCGGTAGGCGATGCCGCGGAAGGTGCCATGCGGCGTCTGCATGACGCGTTCGCCGACCCGGTCGACGATGCATTCGGTGCGTCCCCGGTAATGGATCAGGTCGGCGATCGTGCCGATCTTCAGGCCATGCTGCCGCGCGAATTCGATCAGGTCGGGCAGGCGCGCCATGGTGCCGTCGTCCTTCATGATCTCGCAGATCACCGACGCGGGCGTCAGGCCCGCCAGCGCGGCCAGGTCGCAACCGGCCTCGGTATGGCCGGCGCGCATCAGTACGCCGCCGGGCCTGGCGGTCAGCGGGAAGATGTGGCCCGGCTGCACGAGGTCGCTGGGCTTGGCGTCGCGCGCCACCGCGGCCTGCACGGTGCGGGCGCGGTCGGCGGCCGAGATGCCGGTGGTCACCCCCTCGGCGGCTTCGATCGATACGGTGAAATTGGTGCCGTGCGGGGTGCCGTTGCGGGTCACCATCGGATGCAGGTCCAGCTGGCGGCAGCGCTCGGCCGTCAGCGTCAGGCAGATCAGGCCCCGCCCGAACTTCGCCATGAAGTTGATCGCCTCCGGGGTCACGAAGTCGGCCGCGAGCACGAGATCGCCCTCGTTCTCGCGGTCTTCCTCGTCGACCAGGATGACCATGCGGCCGGCGCGGATCTCCGCAATGATGTCTTCGGTGGAAGCGATTGTCATGGTGGGATAAGCAAAGAATACTCTGGCGGGCGGCCCGGCCGGGCCTGGGGCAAGGACTTCGTGCGGGACCGGGGCCCGGCTACCGGGCAGCGAGGCCGGCGGCGGCCCGGGTGTCAGGCGCACGGGGTCGGGCGCGATTCAACCCGGCATTGTACGCGATGCCGGCGCCGGGCCGGAGGCGGACAGCATGCGCTCGACATAGCGGGCGATCAGATCGATCTCCAGGTTTACCGTGGCGCCCGGACGCAGGTGCCGCAGCGTGGTGACCTCTATCGTGTGGGGAATCAGGTTGATCGAGAAGGTGCAGCCGCTGGCATCGTCCTCCACGCGGTTTACCGTCAGCGACACGCCGTTGACGACCACGGAGCCCTTGTAGGCCAGATAGCGCGCGAGTTCGCGGGGGGCGCGCACGCGCAGCTCGTGCGACTCGCCGACCGGGGCGAAGTGCACCACTTCGCCCAGACCGTCGACGTGGCCGGACACCAGATGGCCGCCGAGCCGGTCGGCCAGCCGCAGCGCCTTTTCCAGGTTGACCTCGCCGGGGCGGTCCAGTCCGGCGGTCTTCTGCAGCGATTCGCGCGACACGTCGACGTCGAAGCGGCCCGCCTGCTGCGCCACTACCGTCATGCAGGCGCCCTGGATGGCGATGCTGTCGCCGATCTGCACGTCGGACAGGTCGAGGCCGCCAGCGTCGATGCGCAGGCGCACGCCGGCATCGGCGTCGCCAAGCGGGGTAACGGATTCGATGCGGCCGACGGCCGCGACAATGCCTGTAAACATGATGGGATGGGTATGGCGATCGGGATCGCTATGCTACCAGTTGGCTGCGCGGTGGGCCCGCGCTGCCCGAACCCGCCGGTCGGGTCTGAAAACGATAGTTGCAGACTTTCTCCGTCCCTATTGCACTTGCACACACTCTAGATTCATCGGCAAGCCTCTATGGTGTGCCGCGTCATGTCATACCGCCGCACCGGGAGGACATCGCCGCGGGGTGTCCGGCGGGCCATGCGCGCTGCCGCGGACCGCGGTTGGTTTTCCATCGTCTCTCGAAAGGGCGCTTGCCATGCATTCCATTTCCTCTGCCCGTTGCGCAAAGGTTGTCTCCGTCCCTGCCACCCGCGCGTGCCAGCGGCCGCGACATGGGGCGATGCCCCCGGGACCGTTCGCCGGGCGCGCGGCGTACTGCCGCATCGCGCACGACCTCGGCCGCGCCTCCGTCCGCCGCGGCGGCGTTCCCGCCGCGGCGGAACGGTGGGGGCTCTATGGCGGCTGGGCCGGGGTCGTCATGCTGATCTCCGGCGTACGCGCCAAGGGCTTGGTGTCATCCCTTCGCCACGTCTTGTTGTCGGCCAGGATCGACCTCTGCATGAGCGGTCTGGGCGGCATATCGTTGCTGCTTGGCCTGATCGAGGCCGCGCTCGCCTTCAAGCGATTCCGCGATGGCCGCTGCAAGCTCGAGAGGCTGAAGCAGAAACTCGCGTCGCGTGCCGGCGCTGCCGTGCCGGTGCGTGATGAAAGCGACAGGATGGTGGAGGTGGACGGATACCTGTCGCATCGCTGGCGCCAGATTCGCCGCTCAGATCTGCGACACCAGCACGTGCGGACGAAGCTGGCCATGGTGCGCGACGGCGCCGTCCAGTTGCCAGGCGTTGCGAACGGCGCGTTTGGCGTGGTGGCCCAGCTTGCCGGCAAGCTGGCCACCGCGTTGCCGTGGCTGGGCGTGGTGGGCAACGTCCTGGGCATCGGGATGGGCGTGGCGCATATTGTCACGGGGCTGAAGCAACGCCGGCTCGCCCGGTACGACATCGCGTGCAGGTCGCGCGACCTGACGGCGCTACGGTCACGCATGACCGGCATGGCGCGGGCCATCGGCGATGAACCGCTCGGTGCCGCCGCCACGGAGCAGTTGGCACGCTTCGAAGGCATGGCATCCTGCTTGACGGAGGCCAGCCTGATCAAGGCCAGGAAGGCGGCGTGCACCGAGTTGCACCGGGCCCGCGTGCGCACGGTGTATGGCGTGGTCTCGCTGGTCGTCAATACCGCGGCGCTGGTGCTGACCACCGCCGCCGTGGCTGGCCTGATCGCGGCCACCGGCGGCCTGGCGCTAGGGCTGGCGGGCGGCCTGCTGGGTGCGGCGTGGTTGCTCTATGCCAACCGGCGCCTGAAGCCGGCGGAACAACCGGAGCCTTCGCCGGCGTTAGGCGATGCGTTGGCCTGCGCGGCGGACGGCGGCGACCTCAGCGATGCCGCCGCGGCGCAGGCGCTGGAACAGGTCTGCTCGACGTGGCATGCCGAGCATGAGGCCGCGAGCGGGAAGGGCGGCAGCGAGCTGGAAGGCAAGGCCCACAGCTCCTATCGGTTCATCGCCGCCGCGCGTTTGTTCGACTACCTTCGCACGGGCGACGGGACGGATGCCGCCTGCAAACGGGTGACGGCGCTACTGCGGACGCTGGGCGCCGACGACGAACTGATCGCTGCGTGGCGGGGCGCGCGCACCGGGACGGAATGCCGGAAGTCCCTGAAGATGATGGTGTACTACCTGGAAGGCACCGTCGTGTCGAGGGGCGGCATGCGCCGGCCCTAGGCGGGCTCGGCGTCCCTTGGCGCGCTGACCGGGCGGCCCGCCAGGTATTCCTCCAGCGGCATGGGGCGGCCGATCGCGTAGCCCTGCGCGTAGTCCACGCCGATCGCGCGCAGCACCTGCAGGGTCTCCTCGTCCTCGACCGACTCGGCCACCGTGCGGATATTCAGGCGGTGGCCGATATCGTTGATCGAACTGACGATCTCGCGATCCACCGCGCTGGCCGCGAGATGGCGGATGAAGCTGCCGTCGATCTTGAGGTAATCAACCGGAAACTGCTTCAGGTAGGCGAACGACGACAGGCCCGCGCCGAAGTCGTCGAGCGCGACGGTGCAGCCGGCGCGGCGCATTTCGGCCACCAGCCGGTTGGCTGCCGCCATGTTGTTGATCAGCGCGGTTTCGGTGATTYCCAGCCGGATGCGGCTGGCCGGCAGCGCCGACTGGGCCAGCTCGGCGTGCAGGAAGGGCAGCAGGAACGGCTCGCCTAGCGAATTGGCCGACAGGTTGATCGATACCGACAAGCCGTCGGCCGCCAGCAGGCGCGGGCCGAAGTCCTGCAGCACATGGTGGATCACCCATCGATCGACATGGCCCATCAGGTCGTAGCGTTCCGCCGCCGGAATGAACGCGCCCGGCATGATGAGTTTGCCTTGCTCGTCGACCATCCGCACCAGGATCTCGACATGGCGGCTGCGGGCCTCGTCCAGGTCATCGCGCAGCGCGCGGATTTCCTGCGCGAACAGGCGGAAGCGGTTGGCCTCCAGTGCCGAATGGATGCCAGCCGCGACCTGCAGCTCGCGATGGTGGCGCCGTGCGTCGCTCTCGTCCCGGCGGTACACCGACACGCGATTTCGCCCGGCCGCCTTGGCCGCGTAGCAGGCGACATCGGCCCGGCTCATCAGCTCGCCCACCGGCGGCGCGTCCTTGTCGATCGCCGTGATGCCGACGCTGGCACCGACGTCGTAGACGCGGCCTTCCCACGGGAAGCGGCGGCCGCGGATGGCGTCGATCACCTTCTGGCAGACCCGTTCTCCATGGTCGATGGAGCAGTTGCGCAGCACCAGCGCGAATTCGTCGCCGCCCAGGCGCGCCAGCACATCGCTGGGCCGCACCTGGCTGCGGATCACGTGTCCCAGCTCGCGCAGCAGCACGTCGCCGGCCGCGTGTCCCGCGGTGTCATTGACGATCTTGAAGCGGTCCAGGTCGATGAAGCACAGCACATGGTGCTGGTCGCGCTCGCGCGCCGATTCGCACGCCTCGCGCAGGCGCTTCTCGAACCAGATCCGGTTTGGCAGTCCGGTCAGCGCGTCATGCATGGCCGAATGAGCCAGTTCGCGCTGCAGGGCCCGCGCCGCCGTGATGTCCTGGAATACCAGCACCGCGCCGAGCACGTCGCCACGGGCGGTGAGCACCGGCGCGGCGGAGTCCTGTACGTCGTGCCGCTCGCCGCTTCGGCTCAGCAGCAGCGCGCCGTCCTGCAGATAGACCGGGCGCAGCGTCTGCAGGCACTGCGCCACGGGGCTGGCGATCGGTTCGCCGGTCGTTTCGTCGACCACGCGGAAGACGTTCTCCAGCCGTTCCCCTTCGGCCTCGGCCATGGTCCAGCCGGTGAGCTGTTCGGCGATCGGATTGATGAAGGTGATCCGCAACGAGGCGTCGGTGCAGATCACCGCGTCTCCGATCGAGCGCAGCGTGATGTGCAGGCGCTCCTTCTCCTCGAACAGCGCGTCGGTCAGGCGGTGCTGCTCGGTGATGTCCCAGTTGGTGCCGATCATGGCGCGCGCGGTGCCGTCGTCCGCACGCGATACCACCGCCATGGCACGCACGTGCCGCACTTCGCCATTCGGGCGCCGGATGCGGTACTGGGTGTCGAAGCGGTGCGTGCCCCTGACGGCCTGCCGCAATTCGCGGCGCACGCGTTCGATGTCGTCCGGATGCACCATGGCGATCCAGCCCTCGATCAGCGGTGCGCCCTGTGCCGGATCGGTGTCGTGCAGCGCGTGCATGCGCCTGTCCCACGATACCGTGCCGGCCGGGATATCCCATTCCCAGATCCCTACGCCACCTGCCTCCACCGCCAGCTCGGTGCGGCGAGACAGCGCTTCCAGCTGCTGCTGTCCTGCCTTGCGGGCGCCGATGTCCTCCACCTGCGAGATGAAGTGCAGCGGCGCGCCGCCATGCTCGTCGCGCATCAGCGAGACCGCGAGCTGGGTCCAGATATAGCGGCCATCCTTGTGCCTGTAGCGTTTCTCGATGCGATAGCTGTCGATCTCGCCCGCGAGCAGCCGTTCGAGCTGGCTCAGGTCGCTGTGAAGGTCCTCAGGGTGCGTGATAGCGGTGAAGGGAAGGCGCATCAGCTCGTCGGGCGCATAGCCGAGCAGCTCGCAGATCGCGCGATTGACCTGCAGCCACCGCAGGTCCAGGCTCACCAGCGCCATGCCGATGGCCGAATGCTCCATGGCCAGGCGAAAGCGCCGTTCGCTGCCGCGCAGTTCCATTCGATCGCGCCGGATCTGCTCGCTCAGGTACGCGATGCAGATCGGAAACACCAGGATCAGTCCGGTGGACAGCTTCATCGCATGGGCGAGGAAGGCGGGCCCGTCTTCCAGCAGTCCTGCCTGCGCCGCCATCAGTCCGAGCACCACGGTGGCCAGCATCGATACCAGCGTCACCAGCGCCGTGGCGAAAGCATTGGTCAACAGCGCCGTCACGACCAGCGGCAGCGACAGCACGCCAAACGGGTCGTGCGACTGCACCACCGCGATCGACGCCACCGTCAGCGACAACAGCAGCAGCGCCACCAGCCGGGGCAGCCGTGCGCGCCGGAAGGTATCGCGCAGCCGTTCGGTGTTGTACGACGTGGCCAGCGGCAGCAGCACCAGCATGCCCATCGCATTGGCGGTCCACCAGGTCCACCAGATGGGCGTGAATTCACCGCCGTGCGCGGCGGCCAGCGTGGCGGCACCGATGGTGGCGCCGATCACCGGCGTGCCGACGCACGAGGCGGCCAGCATCATGGCAAAGCGGGCCAGCGGCACCGTGCCGTTGCCGTCCGCCATGCCGCCAGAACGGCGGACCATCCAGGTGCCGAAGGCGATCTCGGCCACCGTGGCGCTGGACAGCAGCAGCGCCGCCCAGACCGGCTCGCCGAACATCGCATTGGCCGCCATGTCGGCGGCGAACATGCCCGTCAACATCGCCGGCCCGTCGCCGTTGCGACGGTGCAGCATGATGCCGATGCCGAAGGCTGCGGCCAGCCATACCAGCGCGGCGTCGCCGGGCTGGCGGGAGAGCGCGATGCCGCCGGCGGCCAACAGGAAGAACAACACCGCGGTCAGGGACGCGCGTTGCCAACGGGGCAGCATCGGCCTTGATGGGGCTTCCGTTTCAGGCGTCATGGGGAAGGGGAGGAACGGGAAGGTTTGGGATGTTCAGCTCGCGCGCGGCGGTCATCGCGCATCGGGCAGGGCGAGAACCGTGGACGTGGTCCGGGCAGCATCGGCGGAATATAGCCAATTAGGGGAGGGCGCGATGCGGGGATAAAGCGGCGTTTGATGCCTCTAATTGGCGGTTGGAGCGAGGTGTGGGCATCTGCCGGATGTTGTTGGGGTGCGGTGACTGCCCTCTCCCCCACCCCTCTCCCGCCTTGCGGGAGAGGGGAGCAAACCGCTGGGCTCTCGAACGGTCATGGTTTTCTCCCTCTCCCGCTAGCGGGAGGGGCGGGGGAGAGGGCAGTAACAGCGCGGCAACACCCTCAAAACACCCCGAAGCTCCGGGCAAAAATTACTCCCCCCGCGCAGGAATTGCCCACGGCGAGGCCCGCGTGCCACGTCGTGCGCCCCCTTCGTCCCTTACCCCAACGCCCGCCTCAGTACGCAACCCCGCCATGGGCATGGAAGCTGCATCGAGCCGCGACAAGCCCGACCGCTGTCCCGAAGCACAGCGCGCCGCCGTTTTGCCAGCGATGACTCCGTGCCCATGAACCGTCCCGCCAGTCCCGATGCCGCCACCACGCCGGTCGCCTCCGGCCTTGCTCCGGAGCTTGCGCCGGACAGCGCTTCGGTGGAGGCAACGCGGGAGGAGGCGGTGTGGTGGAAGAACGCGGTGGTGTATCAGATCTACCCGCGTTCCTTTGCCGATGCCAATGGCGACGGTGTCGGCGATCTCGCGGGCATCTGCCAGCGGCTGGACCATATTCGCGCGCTGGGCGCCGACACCATCTGGCTGTCGCCGATCTTCCGCTCGCCGATGGCCGACGCGGGCTACGACATCAGCGACTATTGCGATATCGACCCCGTGTTCGGCACGCTGGCAGACGCCGACCGCCTGATCGCGGAGGCCCACGCGCGCGGACTGCGCGTGCTGCTGGACTTCGTGCCCAACCACACTTCCGACCAGCATCCGTGGTTCGTCGAGTCGCGCTCGTCGCGCGACAACCCCAAGCGCGACTGGTACATCTGGCGCGATGCCCCCAACGACTGGCGTGCCGCGCTGAACGCCGGCAGCGCCTGGACGTGGGACGAGACCACTGGCCAGTACTACCTGCATCTCTTCCTGCCGCAGCAGCCCGACCTGAACTGGCGCAATCCCGAGGTCGTGCAGGCCATGCATGGCGTGCTGCGTTTCTGGCTCGATCGCGGCGTGGACGGCTTCCGCATCGATGTCGCGCATTGCACCGGCAAGGACCCGACCTTCGCCAACCATCCGCGGTGCCTGGCCGGCGAGCCGCTGGCTGACTTCAACGACGACCCGTACAGCCACGAAGTGCTGCGCGGCATCCGCAAGCTGATCGACGGCTACCCCGGCGAGCGGGTGCTGGTGGGCGAAGTCAATATCCGCTCGACCGCCACCATCGTCCAGTACTACGGCGCCGGCGACGAACTGCATATGTCGTTCAATTTCCCGCCGCTCGATGCGCCCTGGGACCCCGTGGTGTTCCGCACCTGCATTCGCGAGGTCGATGCGCTGCTGCGTCCCGCGCAGGCCTGGCCGACATGGGTACTGTCGAATCACGACAACGAGCGCCATCGCACGCGCTATGGCGGTTCGATGCGGCGGGCGCGGGCCGCCGCGGTCATGCTGCTGACGCTGCGCGGCACGCCGTTCATCTTCCAGGGCGAGGAGCTGGGCCTGGAGGATGTCGTGGTGACACCCGAGACGCGCATCGATCCCGGCGGCCGCGACGGTCCTCGCGGACCGCTGCCCTGGGACTGGGCGCCGCCGCATGGCTGGCAGGGCAAGCCGACCTGGCTGCCGTTCCCGCCGGAGGCCGCCACGCTGTCGGTCGAGTCGCAATGGTCGCAGCCCGCGTCGATGCTGCACCTGTACCGGCGCCTGATCGCCGCGCGCCGCGCCAGTCCAGCGCTGCGCCTGGGCGACTGGGAAGAGCTGCCGTCGGCCCCGGAGGTGCTTGCCTATCGCCGCCGCCTCGGAGCCGAGGAGCGCGTGGTCTGCATCAACTTCGCCGGGCGGCCGGTGCCGTTCACGATCGACGGCGACTGGCGCGTCGAGATCGACAGCATGCCTTCGGGCGCGGATCGACGCTTCGATGGCCTCCTCGACGCCGAGCAGGCGCTGCTGCTGCGTCCGCTGAAGAATATGGAGAACTAGCCGATGCAATCGCTCTGGTACCGCAACGCCATCATCTATCAGGTCGACGTCAGCGTATTCCGCGATGCCGATAACGACGGCTGGGGCGACTTGAAGGGCCTCACCGCGCATCTTGAATATCTGCGCGGACTCGGCGTGACGGGCCTCTGGCTCACGCCGTTCTACCGCTCGCCGTTTCGCGACGGCGGCTACGATATCAGCGACCATCTGGCCGTCGACGAACGCTTCGGCGACCTGGCCGACATGGTCGGGCTGCTGGAGAAGGCCGAGGAACTCGGTATCCGCGTGATCGTCGATCTGGTGGTGCAGCACACCTCCGACCAGCACCCGTGGTTCCAGGCCGCGCGGTGCGACCGCAATTCGCCTTACCGCGACTACTACATCTGGGCCGACGAGCCGGAGCCGACCGACGCCAAACCGATCTTTCCCACCGTCGAGGACAGCGTGTGGACGTGGGACGACGAGGCGGGCCAGTACTATCGGCACGTCTTCTACAAGCACGAGCCCGACCTCAATATCGCCAATCCCGAGGTCCGGCGCGAGATCGAGGACATCATGTCGTTCTGGCTGCGGCTGGGGGTGTCCGGCTTCCGCGTCGATGCCGCGTCGCACATGATCGACCTCGCCAAACAGGCCGATCCGCGTGACGACGGCTTCTGGCTGATGAACGACCTGCGTGCCTTCGCCACGCTGCGCCGCTCCGACGCGATACTGCTGGGCGAGGTGGACGTGCCGGTGGAAGAATATGCGCGCTACTTCGGCAAGGGACACCGGCTCACGCTGGTGTCCAACTTCTGGCTCAACAACTTCTTTTTCCTCGCGTTGGCGCGCGAACGCGCGGAGCCGATCGAACGCGCGCTGCGCGCCTTGCCGGCCCCGCCGGAACGGGCGCAGTACGCGGTATGGGTGCGCAATCACGATGAGCTGGATCTGGAGCGGCTCAGCGACGACGAGCGCGAGGAAGTGATGCGCTGCTTCGCACCGGAAGAGAACATGCGCGTCTACAACCGCGGCATCCGGCGCCGCCTGCCGCCCATGCTCAACGGCGACATCCGCCGTATCGCGCAGGTGCATGCGCTGCTGTTTTCGCTGCCGGGTACGCCGATCCTGCGCTATGGCGAGGAGATCGGCATGGGCGAGGACCTGTCGCTGCCCGAGCGCCACGCGGTGCGCACCGCGATGCAATGGTCGGACGAGCCCAATGGCGGCTTCTCCGCGGCTGACCGCGATGCCCTGCACGTGCCGGTGATAGAGGAGGGCGACTACGGCTACCGACGTGTCAACATCTACGAGCAGTTGCTGCGCGACGACTCGCTGCTGGCCCATACCGGCAAGATGATCCGCGCGCGGCTGGGCCTGCCGGAGGTCGGCTACGGGCAATGCACGGTGATGGACGTCGGATGTCCGTCGGTGCTGGCCCTTCGTCACGAGCTGGACGGCGAGGTGGTGTACACCTTCGCCAACCTGGCGCGCCACGATGTCCACGTCCAGCTGACCGATGTGCCGATGGCCGAGCTGCGCGACCTGCTGTCGGACAGCCCGTATCCGCGCGAGCCCGATGGCAGCGGCCTGCTGCTGCGCGGCTATGGCTACCGCTGGTTGCGGCAGCGGCAGCGCTTCGCGCCTTGAGTCACCTTGCATCGGACCGAACAGGAGGAAGCATGCAAGCGCTCGGACAACGTCGCTGGGTCATCGCCGAAGGCTATCTGCCGCCCACCGATCCCAACGCGAGCCGGCAATTGAACAGCCATGAAGCCGCGTGCCTGCTCAATACCGGCGACACGCCCGCGCAGGTCGCCATCACCATCTTCTTCGCGGACCGCGACCCGGCGGGGCCTTATCGCGTCACCGTCCCGCCGCGCCGCACCTTGCATCTGCGCTTCAACGACCTGCGCGATCCCGAGCCGATACCGGAGGACACCGACTACGCCAGCGTGATCGAGTCCGATGTGCCGATCGTCGTGCAGCACACGCGGCTGGACTCGCGCCAGGCCGCGCTGGCGCTGATGACCACGCTGGCCTACGCGGCCGGCTGAAGTGCCGCGCCATCCAGGAGCGCACGCCATGCCCCTCATCGGCTATCACGCCTCGCATGAACAATTCCCGCCTGGCGAACTGCTGCGCTATGCCCGCGCCGCCCAGCTTGCCGGTTTCACGGCATTCAGCTGCTCTGACCATTTCCATCCGTGGAGCGAACGGCAGGGCCACAGCGGCTTTGCCTGGAGCTGGCTCGGCGCCGCGATGGCCACCGTGGACCTGCCGTGCGGCGTGGTGACCTGCCCCTTCGGACGCTACCATCCCGCCGTGGTCGCGCAGGCCGCCGCCACGCTGGACGCGATGTTTCCAGGCCGGTTCTGGCTGTCGATCGGCAGCGGCGAGGCGCTGAACGAGCACATCACCGGGCAGCCGTGGCCGCCCAAGGACCAGCGCAACGCGATGCTGCTGGAATCGGCAAAGATCATGCGCGCGCTGTGGCGCGGCGAAGAGGTGGATCACAGCGGCCATATCCGCGTCGACCGGGCGCGCCTGTACACGCTGCCGCAGCAGCCGCCGCCACTGATCGCCGCCGCGCTGAGCGAGGAGACCGCCCGGTGGGCGGGAAGCTGGGCAGACGGCCTGATCACGATTTCCTGCGAGCGCGACAAGATGCGCCGCATCCTCGAAGCGTTCCGCGAGACCGCGGGGCCGGACAAGCCGGTCTATCTGCAGGTCAAGATTGCCTATGCCGACCCCAGCCAGGGGGAGGAGGTGGCACGGCAGATGGCATTCGAGCAGTGGCGCACCAATGTTTTCGATAGCCGGACCGCGGCCGGGCTCGAAACGGTGGCCCAGTTCGATGCCCGTGCGCAGTCGGTGTCGCCGGCCGACATGGACGGCGCCGTGCGGATATCCTGCGACGCGGGCCGCCATGCCGGCTGGCTGGCCGAGGATCTGCGCATGGGGTTCGATGCGCTGTATCTGCATAATGTCGGGGTGAATCAGCAGGCGTGGATCGACGTCTGCGGACAAGCCATCCTGCCGCAGTTCGCCTGAGCGGACGCGAGCGCGGTCCGAGCCGGGCGAACGCCGCCGCGTTTCTGTGCCTCCCTAGGGTAAACCCCCATTCAGCCCGCGCCTTGAAAACGTAAACCCCCGTCCCTATAATTAGCACTCGTCGGGCGAGAGTGCTAACAAGCCCCGCCCGGCGTCCGATTTCCGCGGTCGCCGGGTTTTCTGGCGACCGTTTCGCGAATAACTGCTCACTTGTACTAAGGAGTCCGTATGAATCTGCGTCCTTTGCACGACCGCGTGATCGTCAAGCGTCTGGACAATGAAACCAAGACCGCTTCCGGCATCGTGATTCCCGACAATGCTGCCGAGAAGCCCGATCAGGGCGAAGTGCTCGCCGTGGGTCCCGGCAAGAAGGATGACAAGGGCGCCAATATCGCCCTCGACGTGAAGGTGGGTGACCGCGTTCTGTTCGGCAAGTATGCCGGCCAGTCCGTGAAGGTGGATGGCCAGGAACTGCTGGTCATGCGCGAAGAAGACATCATGGCCGTCGTCAACAAGTGATGGCGCGCCGGGCGCGCGGCGCCCGGGACAGCGCATCGCTTGCCGCCCGCGCGGCGGTTTTCACGACATCAGGCAATTTCCGTACAGAATCTGGAGAGATAGAACATGGCAGCTAAAGACGTAGTGTTCGGCGATTCCGCTCGCCACAAGATGGTCGAAGGCGTCAACATCCTGGCCAACGCGGTCAAGGTGACCCTGGGTCCGAAGGGCCGCAACGTGGTGCTCGAGCGCAGCTTCGGCGGCCCGACCGTGACCAAGGACGGTGTGTCGGTCGCCAAGGAAATCGAACTGAAGGACAAGCTGCAGAACATGGGCGCCCAGATGGTCAAGGAAGTCGCTTCCAAGACCAGCGACAACGCCGGTGACGGTACCACCACCGCCACGGTGCTGGCCCAGTCGATCGTCCGCGAAGGCATGAAGTTCGTCGCGGCCGGCATGAACCCGATGGACCTGAAGCGCGGCATCGACAAGGCTGTCGGCGCGGCCGTCGAAGAGCTGAAGAAGCTGAGCAAGCCGACCACCACCAGCAAGGAAATCGCCCAGGTTGGCGCGATCTCGGCCAACAGCGATGAAGTGATCGGCAAGCTGATCGCCGAGGCGATGGACAAGGTCGGCAAGGAAGGCGTGATCACCGTCGAAGACGGCAAGTCGCTGGCCGATGAGCTGGAAGTCGTGGAAGGCATGCAGTTCGACCGCGGCTACCTGTCGCCGTACTTCATCAACAACCCGGACAAGCAAGTCGTCCAGCTCGACAACCCGTTCGTGCTGCTGTTCGACAAGAAGATCTCGAACATCCGCGATCTGCTGCCGGTGCTGGAGCAAGTGGCCAAGTCGAGCCGTCCGCTGCTGATCATCGCCGAAGACGTCGAAGGCGAAGCGCTGGCGACCCTGGTGGTCAACAACATCCGTGGCATCCTGAAGACCGCCGCCGTCAAGGCTCCGGGCTTCGGCGACCGCCGCAAGGCCATGCTGGAAGACATCGCCATCCTGACGGGCGGCACGGTGATCGCCGAGGAAGTCGGCCTGACGCTGGAAAAGGCCACGCTGCAAGACCTGGGTCAAGCCAAGCGTGTCGAGATCGGCAAGGAAAACACCATCATCATCGACGGTGCCGGTGACGCCGCCGCGATCGAAGGCCGCGTGAAGCAGATCCGCGCCCAGATCGAGGAAGCCACCTCGGACTACGACCGCGAGAAGCTGCAAGAGCGCGTGGCCAAGCTGGCCGGCGGTGTTGCGGTGATCAAGGTGGGTGCCGCCACCGAAGTCGAAATGAAGGAAAAGAAGGCACGCGTCGAAGACGCGCTGCACGCCACCCGCGCTGCCGTTGAAGAAGGCATCGTCCCGGGCGGCGGCGTGGCCCTGCTGCGTGCCCGCGCCGCGATCTCGGCACTGACCGGCGACAACGCCGACCAGAACGCCGGCATCAAGATCGTGCTGCGCGCGATGGAAGAGCCGCTGCGTCAGATCGTGCTGAACGCCGGCGAAGAAGCCTCGGTCGTGGTGGCGAAGGTCATCGAAGGCAAGGGCAACTTCGGCTACAACGCCGCCAGCGGCGAGTACGGCGATCTGGTGGAAATGGGCGTGCTGGACCCGACCAAGGTCACCCGCACCGCGCTGCAGAACGCCGCTTCGGTCGCTTCGCTGATGCTGACCACCGACTGCGCCATCGCCGAAACGCCGAAGGAAGAATCGGCTCCGGCAATGCCGGGCGGCATGGGCGGCATGGGCGGCATGGACGGCATGATGTAAATCACGCCGGCCGGCAATACGCCGACTGCTTGTGAAAACCCCCACGGGTGTGAGCCCGTGGGGGTTTCTTGTTCTTGGGTTCGGTTTGCTGAGGGATTGTGTTGGGTTGAGTTGACTGTGACTGCCCTCTTCCCCCGCCCCTCTCCCGCATGTACAGACCGGACACATAGGTAACAGGTGTTCGGAGACATAGGTAACACGTGATCTGCGTCCATCATGATTGACGCAGATCGATTTCTCCAATCTCAAAGCGGCTGAACCACAGCGTAAAGCAGCCGTCCTCCGCCTTGGGTCGTAGGGCAATGCGTTGGCCAATAAAGGCCTTGCCGACCTTGATGCGCCGTCGCTGCACCTCGATGCGCGCGTTCTTTCCCACCTTGTAGACCCGATCGCTGGACAGGTATTCGACCTCTGGCAAGTGCTCCGGATAGGCCAGCGCGCTCACGCGATAGC
>NZ_VLJN01000047.1 GCF_007829435.1 Cupriavidus gilardii J11 | reverse complement strand
GGCGGGCGGGGGAGAGGGCAGCCACATCTGAACCACCACCAACGCCATATTCCCCCGGCAACAACCCCAACAGGGTAAATCCCACCCCGGTTTCGCCGTAAACCGCTTGCCAAGCGCGACCTGTTATTCATAATTATGAATTATGGGCACGGACACACCGCGCCCCGCCATCGCGACATCTCGCCCCGGGAGGCAGCATGCGCATCGTCCGGCAAGCCCTGTATCTGGAAGTCGCCGACCGTCTTCGGCAGATGATCGACGAGCGTTCGCTCGCGCCCGGGGCATGGATAGACGAGGCCGCGCTGGCCGGCACGCTGGGCATCTCCCGCACGCCGCTGCGCGAGGCGCTGAAGGTGCTCGCCGCCGAGGGGCTGGTGCGGCTGGAGCCGCGGCGCGGCTGCTTCGTCAACAAGCTGTCGGAGCGTGATCTCGACGAGATCTTCCCGCTGATGGCGCTGCTGGAGGGCCGCTGCGCCTATGAAGCCGCGCTGAACGCCACGCCCGCCGACCTCGAGGCGCTGGAAGGTCTGCATGCCGACCTGGCCCGCTACGCGCGGGAAGGACGTATCGATGCCTACTACGAAACCAACTATCAGATTCACGAAGCGATCCAGCGGCTCGCCGGCAATCGCTGGCTGTCCGGGCTGATCGATGATCTGCGCAAGGTGCTGCGCCTGTGGCGGCACAAGAGCCTGCAACTGCCTGGCCGCATCGACGAATCGTGCGCCGAGCACCTGTCGGTGTTCGCCGCCCTGAAGGCCCACGACCCCGAGGGGGCCGAGGCCATGATGAAGCTCCATCTGCTGCGCCAGCGCGAGGCGCTGCAGGCGCTCGATGCCGCCATGCAGGCCCGGGCGGAACGGTCGGCCGCGGCCACCGCGCGGCAGCCGGACCACTTGCGGCTGGCTGCCAAGGCGACGCAGGCCGGGTAGCGGAAGGCCGCTCATGCATGGCATTTCCCCTGTTCCATTCGTCCAGGTGTATCGATGACTTCGTTCGACACGGCAGACAAGACCCTTCCCGCAGACAAGACCGTCAGCGCGCCTCTCGGCGCCAGCGAGACCCTGGGCGATGCGCCCGGCGCCACGCTGCTGGCGCGCTTCGGCCGCTGGTGGAGCCGCAGGACCGGGGAGCCCGATGCCGCCGGGGACAAGGGGGTGCGCGATGGCAAGGCGCGCGCGGCCGGGCCGGCCACGCTGTCGCCGCGCGTGGCGCGCCGGCAGCGCGAGCAGTTGCGGCTGTGCTTCGACAGCCGGCTGACCGACGGGGCGGCCAACGCCGCGGCGCAGGCATGGCGCGCGGAGTACGAGAGCGCGGACGAGGGCATCCGGCAGGCGATGCTGGGCGTGCTGGCCGAGGTATCCAACAGCGGCACCGCGCTTGCCGGGGCGCAGGGCGAGGATCCGGGCAACGGCGGCAACGCGGCGAAGTCGGGCCGCTCCGGTTCGACGCTGACGCAGGCACTGTCCAACGCGCGCATCCGCTTTTTCAAGCGGCTCGCCGCGCTGCATGGCGAAGGCCCGCATTCGGCCTGCGGCCTGCATTTCGTGATCCATCTGCGCGCCGACATGCTGCGCTGGCACAAGCGCATCGACGGCCTGCGCGCGCTCGACGAAGACCTCGAAGCGCTGCTGTCGAACTGGTTCGACGTGGGGCTGCTCGAACTGCAGCCGATCACGTGGGACTCGCCGGCCTCGCTGCTGGAGAAGCTGATCCGGTATGAGGCCGTGCACGAAATCGCGTCGTGGGCCGATCTGCGCAACCGGCTCGATTCCGATCGCCGTTGCTACGCGTTCTTCCATCCGCGCATGCCGCGCGAGCCGCTGATCTTTGTCGAGGTGGCCTTCGTGCCCGAGATGGCGGCGGATGTTCACACCTTGCTCGATGAATCGGCGCCGCGCGAGGACCTGCGCCGGTTCAAGTGGGCGATCTTCTATTCGATCTCGAACACACAGGCAGGGCTGCGCGGCGTCAGCTTCGGCAACTTCCTGCTCAAGCGGGTCATCGAGGAATTGCAGGGCGAGTTTCCCAAGCTCAAGCAGTTCGCCACGCTGTCGCCAATACCGGGTTTCGCCGACTGGCTGCGCCGCCAGGATGCCGATACCGTGGCGAAGGTGCTGGGGCCAAAGTGCTTGCAGCGCTGGCGGTCCTCAGCCGCTGCCCGCCAGCGGCGCCGAATGGCTGGCCGCGTTGCCCGCCGGCTCGGACGATGCGCTGGTGCGCGACAGCGCGCTCGCGCTGGCCGCGCACTTCCTCGTGCGCGAGCGCAACGGCGCGCTGCCGGCCGATCCGGTGGCGCGTTTCCATCTGGGCAACGGGGCCTGTGTCGAGCGGCTGAACTGGGGCGCCGACATGTCCGCCAAGGGCCGCGCGCAGTCGTGCGGCATGATGGTCAACTACCTGTATGTGCCCGAGGCACTGGACGACAATCTCGCCCGGCTGGGCGCGGGCAATCCGCGTGTCAGCCGCGCGGTAGGCAAGTTGCTGGCCCGTTCCTGAACGGGCGGCTACCCGGTTCGCGGCGCCCGCGCACGGCGCCGGCTACGGACCGCGCCGGGCCTTGCGGCCCGGCGCATGGCAGTGGTGCGCAATGACAACACGATAACGAGGAGAACACACCATGGTTCGTAGTCATTTCAAGCGGACGGGTCGCATGCTGGCGCTGGCTTGCACGATCGGCGCATTGGCGCCGCTCATGTCGATCGCGCCGGCATATGCCGACACCTGGCCGTCCAAGCCCGTCACGGTGATCGTGCCGTTCCCGGCCGGCGGCGGCACCGACGCGTTCGCGCGTCCGCTCGCGGCGCAGTTGTCCAAGCAGCTCGGCAAGCAGTTCGTGATCGACAACCGCGGCGGCGCCGGCGGCACGGTCGGCGCAAGCCTGGCCGCCAAGGCCGCGCCCGATGGTTACACCATCTTCATCGGCGGCGCGCACCACGTGATCGCGCCCTCGGTCTACAAGAAGCTCGACTACGACATCGAGAAGGACTTCGTGCCCATTACCGTGCTGGCGCAGCCGCCGCAGGTGATCGTGGTGAATCCGACCAAGGTGCAGGCCAAGACCGTGCAGGAACTGGTCGATTTCGCGCGCAAGAACCCGAACAAGCTGAACTACGGCTCGSCCGGCAATGGCTCGTCGCACCATCTGGCCGGCGAGCTGTTCAAGATCCAGACCAAGACCGAGATTGCGCACATTCCGTACAAGGGTGCCGGTCCGGCGCTGTCCGATCTGATCGCCGGGCAGGTCGACATGATCTTCGACGGGCTGGGCTCGTCGGCGCAGCATATCCGCGCCGGTCGCATCCGTGCGCTGGCGGTGGCCTCCGCCAAGCGGTCGCCGGCGTTCCCCGATGTGCCGACCGCGGCCGAAGCGGGCGTGCCGAACTACGAGGTGTCGACCTGGTATGCGCTGTGGGCGCCCAAGGGCACGCCGAAGGACGTGGTCGACAAGCTTTACACGGAGGTCAACAAGGCGCTCAATACGCCCGAGCTCAAGCAGATCTGGCTGAGCAACGGGTCCGAGACGCCGGCCTATACCCCGGAGCAGTTCGGGCAGTTCCAGCGGGCCGAAATCAAGCGCTGGGCCCAGGTGGTGCAGCAGTCCGGCGCGAAGATCGACTGATGTCGGCATGCGCAACGACAGCCGCGCGGCGCGGGAGCATGGCGTGAGCGGCGCGGTGATGTTCGGGCGCGATGGCGACATCGCGCTGGTCACGCTGTCCAATCCCGGCAAGCTCAATGCGATCTCGGTGGCGATGTGGCGCGCGTTGGCCGAGGGCTTCCACCGGCTGGCGGAGGATCGCTCGCTGCGCTGCGTGGTAGTCCGCGGCGCCGACGGCAACTTTGCCGCGGGCGCCGATATCGCCGAGTTTCCGCGCGTGCGGGCCGATGCGCACAGCGTGCAGGCGTATCACCAGCACACGCTGGCGCCGGCGCTGGACGCGATCGCGCAGTGTCCGCATCCGACGCTGGCGGCCATCGAGGGCGTCTGCGTCGGCGGCGGGCTGGAGATCGCCTGCCATTGCGATCTGCGCATCGCCGCGGCGGACAGCCGCTTCGGCGTGCCGATCAACCGGCTCGGCTTTCCGATGGCGCCCGGCGAACTGCAGGGCCTGCTCGCGCTGGCCGGTCGGGCCGTCACGCTGGAGATCCTGCTGGAAGGCCGCGTCTTCGGCGCCGCGGAGGCGCGCGACAAGGGACTGCTCACACGGGTCGTCCCGCCCGGCGAGCTCGCGGCCGAAGCCATGGCCAGCGCCAGGCGCATCGCCGCCGGCGCGCCGCTCGCGGCTCGCATCAACAAGGCCACCATCGCGCGCCTGTCGCCACGGCCGGAGCCGCTGACGGCCGCCGAGCTCGCCGCGCATTTCGCCTATGCCGGCAGCCGCGATCACGCCGAAGGCGTCGAAGCGTTTCTCGCGCGCCGACCGCCACGTTTCCAAGGGGAGTAGCTGCCGGGCCCGGCCGCGGCGACAATAGCGGTCGCCGCGCGCCGCCGGACGCCCATCAGGGGGCGTGCCGGACGTGTTCGTTTATGCTTCTGCCGATTCCTGCCATTCCTTGATCCACCATGAACGCCAATCTGTTCGCCCTGTTCGAATCCCGCTTCCCGGCCGAGCGCGATGCCTGCTGCATCGAGACGCACGAGGGCCTGTACTACAGCTGGGATGACCTCGACCGCGCCACCGCCAAGCTGGCCAACCTGCTGGCCTCGCTGGACCTGCCGGAAGGCGCGCGCGTCGCCGTGCAGGTGGAGAAGTCGCCCGAGGCGCTGTTCCTGTACCTGGCCACGCTGCGCGCGGGCTATGTCTACCTGCCGCTGAATACGGCCTACCAGGAAGCCGAGATCGACTACTTCATCGGCAACGCCGAGCCGTCGGTGGTGGTCTGCAGCAGCCCCAACTTCGGCTGGGTCTCCAAGCTGGCATTCCGCCACGGCACGCGCCACGTCTTCACGCTCGACGACAACCGCACCGGCACGCTGCTCGAACGCGCGGCCGCGCAGCCGGACCGCTTCGATACCGTAGAGCGCAAGGACGACGATCTCGCCGCGATCCTGTACACCTCGGGCACCACGGGGCGCAGCAAGGGCGCGATGCTGAGCCATCGCAATCTGTCGTCCAATGCGCAGACGCTGCACAAGGCGTGGGGCTGGCGCAGCGACGACGTGCTGCTGCACATGCTGCCGATCTTCCATGTGCACGGGCTGTTCGTGGCGTCGCACGGCGCGCTGCTGGCCGGCGCGAAGATGATCTGGACGCCGAAGTTCGACATGACGCAAGTGCTCAAATACCTGCCGCGCTCGACCGTGATGATGGGCGTGCCGACTTACTACGTCCGCATGCTGCAGGACCCGCGCTTCGATGACGATACCTGCCGCCGCATGCGGCTATTCGTGTCCGGCTCGGCGCCGCTGCTGCTGGAAACCTTCGAGGCGTTCCGCGAGCGCACCGGCCATACCATCCTGGAGCGCTATGGCATGAGCGAGACGGTGATGCTGGTGTCGAACCCCTACTCGGCCGAAGAGGGCGAGCGTATCGGCGGCACCGTCGGCCGTCCTCTGCCGGGCGTGTCGGTCCGCGTTGTCGACGCCGACGGCAAGCCGTGCCCGGTGGGCGAGATCGGCGGCGTCGAGGTCAAGGGACCCAATGTGTTCCAGGGCTACTGGCGCATGCCGGAGAAGACCAAAGAGGAATTCACCGCCGACGGCTGGTTCAAGACCGGCGACATGGGCCGCTTCGGCGGCGCCATCGTCAGCATGAGCGGCGAGCGCAAGGTGCCCGACGACTATCTGACGATTGTCGGCCGCAGCAAGGACCTGATCATCTCGGGCGGCTACAACGTCTACCCGAAGGAAATCGAGAGCTTTATCGACGAGATGCCGGGCGTGGAGGAGAGTGCCGTGATCGGCGTGCCCCATGCCGACTTTGGCGAGGCCGTGGTGGCGGTGGTGGTCGGCAAGCCCGGCGCGCGGCTGGACGAGGATGCGCTGATCGGCACGCTGAAGCACCGCATCGCCAACTTCAAGGTGCCCAAGCGAATCCACGTGGTGAACGAGCTGCCGCGCAATACGATGGGCAAGGTGCAGAAGAATTTGCTGCGGGAGCGGTTTGGGGGGTGATTTACAGGGTTGGGGAGGTGGGGGCAGCGTCAAGCCGACCCCAACACCGCATCAAACCTCACCGCAACATCTGCACCGACCCGTTGACCGTCACCGTCACCTGCGCCTTGCCGCCTTCGATCGGCACCGGCGCGGCTTCGGCGACCATGGCCTTGCTGGCATACGCGCGCGGCATCGGAGTGACGGCACCGGCCTCGCCCACCTGCACATGGCGGATGGTATAGCTGCCATAGCCGAACAGCCGCGTGGTGGTCTGGGCCTTGTCGCGGAACGCCGCCACCGCCTGGTCGGTCAGCTTGCGTTCCGCCGCCTCGCGCGCCTCGCGCGACAGCGAGAAGCCGATGTTCTGCACCTGCATCTGGCTGGCCAGCTGCCCGGCCAGCCGCGATGCCGCGGCGAAGTCCCGCGATTGCAGGATGACCTCGGCGCGGCCGCGCCACGTGCTGTTGCGGCCGTTGCGGTCGGTGCTGGGGAAGATGGTGTAGCCGCCCGATTCCGCCTCGATGCCGCTGACGCGCCGCGCCTGCGCGATGACCTGCTGCGCCTTGGCCGACAGCGCCGCGGAGATGGCGGCCGGCTCGGCGCCTTCCTGCTCCGCGGCCAGTGTGACACGCACGATATCGGTCGGCACTTCGGCGGTGGCGTCGGCCGACAGCGACAGCACGCCGCTCGGCGGCTGCCAGCCTTCCGGCGGAATCGGCCCGCCTTGCGCGGAGGCGGCGAGGGCGGTGGTACCGAGCAGCGTGGCGGCGAGCAGTTGCTTCATGGCTTCTCCAGATCGTTCGAATGGCGGTCAGACGGGCTGGGGCTCCGCCAGGTTCCCCTGGCCACACCGTGCGGATGTATCGTTTGTATCGATTCGTGACTCAGAACGAACGCCAGGCCTTCCACAACATATAGGCCGAAAGGCAGAACAGCATGGCCGCGAACACGCGCTTGAGCCGGGCCACCGGCATCCGGTGCGCGGTGCGCGCGCCCCACGGCGCGGTGACCACGCTCGCCAGCGCGATCACCGCCAGCGCGGGCAGGTACACATAGCCGATCGACCCCGCGGGCAGGCCCGGCATATCGTAGCCGCTCCATACGTAGCCGACCACGCTGGCGACCGCGATCGGGAAACCGAGCGCGGCGGACGTCGCCACCGCGTTGTGGATCGGCACATTGCACCATGTCATGAAGGGCACGGACACGAAGCCGCCCCCCGCCCCGACGAGGCTCGACAGAAAACCGATCACCGACCCCGCGCCCACCATCCCGGGGGCCCCGGGCAGTTGCCGGCTTGGCGACGGCTTCCGGTTGCGCAGCATCTGCCATGCCGAGAAACCGACGAACAGCGCGAACAGCAGCGACAGCCAGCCGGTCTTGAGCGCGGCGAACACCTTGCCGCCGCCGACCATGCCGCCGAGCACGATGCCAGGCGCCAGGGCCAGCACCACCGGCCAACGGACCGCGCCGCGCTTATGGTGCGCCCGTACCGACGACAACGACGTGAAGAGGATGGTGGACATCGACGTGGCGATCGCCATGTGAACGATGGCGTGCTCCGGGAACGCCATCCAGCTGAACGTCAGCGTCAGGAACGGCACCATGATCATGCCGCCGCCCACGCCGAGCAGGCCGGCGCAGAAGCCGGTGAAGGCGCCGAGCAGAAGCAGCGCGGGAATCAGGGAGAAACTCATTGCGGATACGTCGTTGTGGTTGTTATCGGGGAAGGGGAGTGCCGCCGGCCGGCGGGCCGGCCTTCGCTTGGGGGCGCAGCCATTGGGCCCACGGCGTCGGCGCGCGCATCAACGCATGCCTATCAGCGCATGCCCATCAGTTGCTTCGTGATGAAGTCCCACTGCGCGGGCGTGACCGGTGTGATCGACAGCCGGTTGCCGCGGCGCAGGACGGCCATATCGGCGAGCTCCGGGTGGGAGCGCAGCTCGGGCAGGGAGATCAGCGCGGTCTTGCGGACGAAGCGGACGTCGACCAGCATCCATCGCGGCGCATCGGGCTTTGAAGCGGGATCGTGATAGTCGCTGTGGGGATCGAATTGCGTGGGGTCGGGGTAGGGCGGGGAGCAGACCTCGGCGAGACCGGCGATGCCGGGCTGGGGGCACGACGAGTGGTAGAACAGCACGCCATCGCCGATGCGCATGACGTCGCGCATGAAATTGCGCGCCTGGTAGTTTCGCACGCCGGTCCAGGGGAGCCGGCCGCGCTCGGCCAGCGTGTCGATGCTGGCCTCGTCGGGCTCCGACTTCATCAACCAGTATTGCCGGGGCGCCGCGGCATCGTCAGGTGGGGTCTTGGGGCTCATGCTGGCATCGTTGGACGCAACAAAGCGGCAAGGATACCGTGGAAAGGGGCGGGATGCTGGGACTGGGCGTACTGGGGATGGGACTGCCCTCTCGCGCCTTGCGGGAGAGGGGAGCAAACCGTTGGCCTATCGAACGCTGCCGGTGTTCTCCCCTCTCCCGCAAAACGGGAGAGGGGCCGGGGGAGAGGGCAGTATCAGCACCCCGCAACACAACCCGCGCCAAAAAGAAAAAGAGGCGGTGGTCATCAAACCACCGCCTCTCCTGAGGGGTCCCCGCCTCGGCCGTTAGGTCGGCATCCTGAACCCAAGTGAGGTTCAGTGTGGCTGCGGAAGCCGCATTTCGGGTACATCACCTGCTCAGGGAGCCCAGGCCTGACCTGCGCTATGAACAGAGCGACGCGCTCGCCCACACGGCATCATCCCGCACCATGCAATGCATATCGGTTCAAGGAGTTATGACCTTCGCGAACCAGGCAGGGAAACTGTCAAACGTCTGACGATCCATTGGGCACCCGACACAGCGATCGGGCGGGAAGTCAGACGTTTGCCGTTTCAAACATCGATGGGAGGAAAACGGCGACCGGGTGAAATAGCCCAGCCAATTTGCTGCACCTTGCTACCTCCGTGCAGTGGCTCCACTATACACCGGCCTCTGGTGCATACCAAGCGTGAAAGCGTGCACCGTTACAACTTGTGGGGCGTGCGCGGCAGGCCGTCCACATCCCGATACCACCATGGTGAAGGCCGCTGCACCGAGGCGCTCCGGCTCTGCAAACCTTTTCCATATCGGGACATCGGCCCGCTATTCAATGGGCCAGTGAATCGAAAACCTGCCGCCCAGAATCGACATGGCCGCGCCATGTCGTCGCTATGACTGCGCGGCTGCGGTGCCCACGTGCGCGTACTGGCGCAGCGCTTCGTCGGCGCGGTCATTGAGTTCGCGGATACGGGCGCGGATCGCATCCACCGGAATGGCGCCGTCTTCCTGCTGCTTGCGCTGCATCGACAGCATGTCTGACGCGATGCTGATGGCGGCCATCACGGCCACCCGCTCGACCCCCTTGGCGGAGGCGTTGGACTTCATGCGGGTCATGCGGTTATCGACCAGCGCGACCGCTTCGAGCAGCGCGGCCTCGTTCTCGGGCGCGATGGCGAAGCGGTAGGGCTGACCCGCGATGTTGACTTCGACTTGCTTGTTGCCGCTCATGCGTGTTCTCCGGAAGCCTGCGCGCCGTTCTCGGCGCGGCCGTTGGGCGCGGGCGCGCCGGCGGGTGCCGCCCCGCTCTCGCCTTCGCCCAGGAGGTCGAGCTGCCTCGCATCGGTGGCGGTGGGCAGCTTGTCGAGGATCGACTGGATGCGCAACTGCGCTTCCTCGATCTTGATATTCAGCAGTTCGCGATCGGCCGCCATCGCTTCGCGGTCGCTGCGCAGTTGCGCGGCCTCGGCGCGCAGGCGCTCGATCTCGTCGCGCAGCCGCTGGTTTTCCGCCGCCAGGGTGTCGGCATGGTGCAGCACGCGACCGATCTTGGCGGCAAGTTGTTCAAGTTCGGTGAGCATAGAGCCTGTGATGTCCCAGGTTGTCAGTATCGGGATTCTAGCCGATGCGGGGGGCGCGGCCATCGTGGGGACGAGGGATTGTGACAGCGTGGCGGGGGGGAAGTTGCATGGAGCTGGCCATGTGCTGTGACTGCCCTCTCCCCCGGCCCTCTCCCGCCCTGCGGGAGAGGGCCGGCACAGCAGCCCACCACCAACCATAACCGCCCAAGGCAAGCCCGCATTGACGTCCCACCCCAAACTCCCTACACTCACGCGCGCTTTCAGGTGCTCGCGATCCCCGCACGACGGGATCGCAGTGAAACGGGAAACAGGGAGCCGGCGGCGTATCCGCGCGGCGGGCCAACCTGTGCTGCCCCCGCAACGGTAAGCGTTCCGCGATGCTCGTCGCCGCCGCGTCCGACACGATCGGTGCGGCGCGAGACGGTCCTCGCACCTCGCGCCTCATGCCACTGGACCCCGGTCCGGGAAGGCGGGCGAGGGTTGGACGCCAGCCCGGATACCGGCCTGAATATGGGCTCGCCGTCCGGCTTCGCGCCGGAGCGGGCCTCATCGCCAGACGGTCCGCGGGGGAACGGACCAGGCCAGCCACTTCGCTTTCCGCATCATGCCTTCATCGCATCTGAAGTCGCGTTCGCCGCTTGTGCCGGCCACGCGACCGGCCGCGACTGCGCGCGCCCGCTTCGCGCCTTCGCTTCTTTCCTTGTCCCGACTGCGCCCCGCCGCGCTTGGCGCGCTGGCCATGGGCGGCTGGCTGCACGCCGGTCACGTGTCGGCCCAGGCCGCCGCGCCGGCCTCCGGTTCCGCCACGCTGGCCCCGGTGGTTGTCAGCGCGGCCCGCACCACGCAACCCCTGGAAGAGGCCCTGCCGCATACCACGGTCATCACGCGGCAGGACATCACCGATTCGCAGGCGCCGGACCTGCGTTCGTTGCTGCGCGCGCAGGCCGGTGTCGAACTGACGACGACAGGCGGCATGGGGGCCAATACCACGCTGTTCATGCGCGGCGCCAATTCCAACCAGACGCTGATCCTGATCGACGGCGTGCGCATCGCGTCGGCCAGCAGCGGCACCGCGCAGCTCGCCAATATCCTGCCCGACGAGATCGACCACATCGAGATCGTGCGTGGCAACGTGTCGGCGCTGTACGGCTCCGACGCGATCGGCGGCGTGGTGCAGATCTTCACCAAGAGTGGGGCGGGCAAGGCGCCCGCGGCCAACGCGCAGGTGGAATACGGCAGCGACAATACGCGCCGCGGCACGGTGGGCTACGGCGGCCAGGTGGGCGATACTTCGTTCAACGTGACGGGCTCCGTCTACAAGACCGATGGCTTCTCGGCCGTCAATACGCGCCAGAATGGCCGCGCCAATCCGGACGACAATGGCTACGAGAACAAGAGCGTGTCGGGCCAGATCAAGCACCGCTTCGCGCCGGGCTGGGACGCCGGCGTCAGCGGCTACTACTCGAAGAGCGAGCTGTCCTATGACAGCACCTTCGGCAGGCCCACCGACCGGTGGTGGATGGACAGCGAGCTGTACACGCTGTCGGCTTTCGTCAACGGCAAGCTGACCGATGCCTGGACCACGCACTTCAGGGTCGCTCAAAGCGAGGACAACAGCGATAACACGCTCAACGGCGAGTTCGACAGCCGCTTCAACACGCGCAATCGCCAGTACACCTGGCAGAACGAATACGCGCTGACGTCCACGCAGCAGCTGCTGTTCGGCGCGGAATACCTGCAGCAGTCGTTCGATTCGAACAGCTACCAGGCGCCGCAGCGCAACGTGGCGTCGGTATTCGGCGGCTACGAGGGCCGCTTCGGCAAGCACCAGCTTCAACTGAACCTGCGCAACGACCACTATTCGGATTTCGGCGACAAGGGCACCTACTTCGCGGGCTACGGCTATGACCTGACGCCGGCGCTGAAGCTGCTGGCCAACGCCAGCAACGCGTTTCGCGCACCCACGTTCAACGAGCTGTACTACCCGAACTACGGCCAGCCCGGCCTGAATCCGGAACGGGCGCGTTCGGTCGAGGTCGGCGCGCAGTACAAGACCGACCGTGCGGGCCTGCTGCGCGTGACAGCGTTCCGCACGCAGTACGACAACCTGATTACGTCGGCCCTGCAGCCCAGCGGGCTCTATCTGGCGCAGAACGTCAATCGCGCCAAGGTCGAGGGCGTGGAGGCGTCCTGGCGGGCGCGGGTGCTCGGCACCGATGTCGGCGCCAGCGTGACGTTCCAGAACCCCGTCGACGAGCAGACCGGCACGCAGCTGCTGCGCCGCGCGCGCCGGCACGCCGCCTTCGATATTGGCCGCGATGTGGGCAGCTGGCGCTTCGGCGGGCAGTGGATCGTGTCGTCCGCGCGCATGGACACCGGCTCGCGCAAGCTGGGCGGATACGGTATCGTCAACCTCAATGCCCGCTACAACATCGACAAGCAATGGTTTATCGCGGCCCGCGTCGAGAACGTGTTCGACAAGGACTACCAGCTCGCCTACCCCTACAACACCCAGGGCCGGGCGGCCTTTGTCACGCTGGGCTGGCGCCAGCGCTAGGCCGAGCCGTTGATGCCGATACGAGCGATGGGCGGGCCGGCTGAGTTGCGGCGCGCGCTCGCGGTCTGGATAACGCTGGCCGGCGCTGGCGCGGCCGTGTTCGTGCTGTCGCTGGGCGTGGGCAGCGTTGGCCTGTCGATGGCGCAGGTGTGGCATGCGCTTGCCGGCGGCCTCGCGGACGGCGGGCTGGCGCTGGCCGGCGCGGTGATGCAGGTATTACTGCGCAATCCGCTGGCCGAACCTTATGTGCTCGGCGTGTCGGGTGGCGCGGCCACCGGCGCCTTGCTGGCAATGCTCGCCAGCACCTGGCCGCTATGGACCGTGCAGGCCGGTGCGGCGGGTGGCGCGCTGGCGTCGATGGTGCTGGTGGCCACGCTGGCCCGGCGCGACCTGCTGCATCCACAGGTGCAAGGCGGCCATCACGAGGCCGGCTCGCGGCTGCTGCTCACCGGCGTGATTCTCGCGGCGGGGTGGGGCGCCATCATCACGCTGATCCTCAGCATCGCGCCGGAGGCCCGGCTGCGCGGCATGCTGTTCTGGCTGACCGGCGATCTGGGCGGCACGGCGGACTACGGCGTGGCGCTTGGCACGCTGTTCGTCGCCATCGCCGTGGCCATGCCGATGGCGCGTGCGCTCAACGCGATGCTGCTGGGCGAGACCGTGGCGCAGGCGCTCGGCGTGCGGGTGGGCCGCGTGCGGCTGGCCGCGTTCGTGCTGGCTTCGCTGTCGATCGCGGCCGCGATCACGACGGCAGGGTCGATCGGCTTCATCGGCCTGGTGGTGCCTCACCTGGTGCGGCTGGCGTGGGGCAACGACCAGCGGCTGCTGTTGCCCGCTTCCGCGCTGGCCGGCGGCGCGTTGCTGATGGCGGCCGACCTGATCGCGCGCACGGTGATCGCGCCAGCGCAACTGCCGGTCGGCGTCATTACCGCATTGCTGGGGGTGCCGACCTTTCTGTTTCTGTTGCTGGGCAGGCCACGATGAGCGCGCCGGCATGGGATCTTCCGACGGTGGCATGTCCGCGCCTGTCTGTTCGGGCGCTGGCATTGTTCGCGGGGCAGCGCCGGCTTGTCGGGCATCTGGACGTGTCCGTCGAGCCAGGACAGTTGTGGGCGGTGATTGGCCCCAATGGCGCGGGCAAATCGACGCTGATGTCCGCGCTCGCAGGCCTGAGGGCGCCAGGGCAAGGCGAAGTGCGGCTTGACGACCGGCCGCTGGCGGAACTGGCGCGCCACGCCCCCGCGCAGCTGGCGCGGCAGCGTGCCTATCTGCCGCAGGCGGTCCACGATACCTTCCCGATGTCGGTGCGCGACGCGGTGCGGGTCGGACGATATCCGCATCTGTCCGGCTGGGGCTGGGCCGGCGCCGGTGACGAGGCGATCGTCGACGCGCTGCTCGCCGAACTGGACGTTGCCCATCTGGCCGAACGCGACGTCATGACGTTGTCCGGCGGGGAACGCCAGCGGGTCTCGCTGGCGGCGGTGCTGGCGCAGCAGGCGCCGCTGCTGCTGCTCGACGAACCGCTGGCCCACCTGGACCTTCGCCATCAGATCGTGGTGCTGGAACTGCTGTCGCGGCTGGCGCGGGCCGGCCGGCATGCGGTGGTGCTGATCGTGCACGACCTGAATTTGGCGCGGCGCTACGCCACGCATGCGCTGCTGATGCCGGAGGGCGAGCCGTGCCTTGCCGGGCAGGCCAGTGCCATGCTGACGGCCGCAAACTGTTCGCGCGTGCTACGCACGCCCATCGTCAGCGTGGCCGAAGGCGGCCATGCCGCGCTGATTCCGGACGGCTGGCCCGCCATTGGAGACCGCAATGATGAACGACCCTGACGGCGCGCGCGACGAACGCCACAAGGCGCGCATGGAGCGCAAGAAGGCGGTGGTGGACGCGAAGATCGCCGCCGCGCAGCAGGAGCGCGGCGTGATCGTGATCACCACCGGCAATGGCAAGGGCAAGTCGAGCTCGGGCTTCGGCATGGTGGTCCGCGCGCTGGGCCACGGCATGCAGGCCGGCGTGGTGCAGTTCATCAAGGGCGCCTTCCCGAGCGGCGAGGAAATGTTCCTGCGCCGCTTTCCCGACCAGTGCCGCTTCCACGTGATGGGCGAGGGTTATACCTGGGAAACGCAGGACCGCGCGCGCGACGTGGCCAGGGCCGAGGCCGCATGGGAGGTCGCGCGCGGCCTGCTGCGCGATCCCGCGGTGGGGCTGGTGCTGCTCGACGAACTCAATATCGCGCTGAAGCTGCATTACCTGGATGTCGGCATGGTGATCGCCGACCTGCGCGCGCGTCCGCCGATGCAGCATGTGGTCATCACAGGGCGCGGCGCGCCGGCCGAGCTGATCGAGGCGGCGGACACGGTGACGGACATGACGCCGGTCAAGCATGCTTTCCAGCAGGGTATCAAGGCGCAGAGGGGGGTGGAGATGTAGAGGGGTCTTGCCTTTTGCTGTGACTGCCTTCTCCGCCGGCCCTCTCCCCCGCCCCTCTCCCGCATGCGGGAGAGGGGAGAGGACCGGCAGCGTTTCGAGGGACCAGCGGTTTTCTCCCCTCTCCCGCGCGGGAGAGCGGCGGGGGAGAGGGCAGTCACAGCAAACCACCATCACCCACACACCATCGACCCAAGATGTCCTTCCACGCCCCGCCAATCACTCCTCTCGACCCCGTCTGGACCGCACGCCTGCAGGCCGCCATCGACGACAAGACCAAGCCGCTCGGCGCGCTGGGCCGGCTGGAGCCGCTTGCGGCGCAGGTCGGCGCGATCCAGCGCACGCTCAAGCCCGAATTGCGCCGGCCCGCCATGCTGGTATTCGCCGCCGATCATGGCATTGCCGATGAGGGCGTCAGCGCGTATCCCGCCGCGGTGACCGGGCAGATGGTGATGAACTTCATCGCGGGCGGCGCGGCGATCAATGTATTCGCGCGCCAGCATGGCTTTGTGCTAGAAGTGGTCGATGCCGGCGTGCGAACCGCGCTGCCGTCGGCACCGGGTCTGTTCGACAGCCGGCTCGGCGCCGGCACGCGCAATTTCGCGCGAGAGCCGGCGATGTCGCGCGAACAGGCGGAAAGCGCGCTGGCCGCGGGCGCGGCCCATGTGGCGCGGCATGCCGCACAGGGCTGCAACGTCATCGGCTTCGGCGAGATGGGCATCGCCAATACTTCGGCGGCGTCCTGCCTGGCCAGCCGGCTGGCCGGGCTGCCACTGGCCGAATGCGTGGGGCGCGGCACCGGACTCGATGCGTCCGGCATGACCCGGAAACTGGCGGTGCTCGATGCCGCGATGGCAAGGCACGCCGACGCACGCGAGCCGCTAGATGCGCTGGCCGCGTTCGGCGGCTTCGAGATCGCGATGATGGCCGGCGCCTTCCTTGCGGCCGCGGCGCACGGGATGGTGGTGCTGGTCGACGGCTTCATCGCATCCGCCGCGCTGCTGGTGGCGGCGCGTATCGATCGCGCGGTACTCGACTACTGCGTGTTCTCGCACTGCTCGCACGAGCGCGGTCACCGCGCGCTGCTCGACCATTTCGGCGCGCGTCCGCTGCTCGCACTGGATCTGCGGCTGGGCGAGGGCACCGGCGCGGCGCTGGCGTATCCGCTGGTGGCATCGGCGGTGGCCTTCCTGCGCGAGATGGCGACCTTCGGCGAGGCCGGCGTCAGCACCGCAAGCTAGCGCGCAACGCCAACGAGGAATTCCGCCGATGACTTCCGTCCGCGTGCGCATGCTGAACGAACTGCGCTATCTGATGACCGCGCTCGGCTATTTCACGCGGGTGCCGGTGCCCGCGTGGGTCGGCTTCGCGCCCCACTATCTTCATGCGGCCGCGCGCTATTTCCCGTTGATCGGCGTGCTGGTTGGCGCGGTGGGCGCGCTGGTGACACTGGCGGCGTTGCAGTGGTGGCCGTCCGGCGTGGCGGTGCTGCTCGGCATCGCGGCGACATTGCTGCTGACGGGGGCGTTCCACGAAGACGGGCTGGCCGATTGCGTCGACGCATTTGGCGGCGCCTGGCGACGCGAGGACGTGCTGCGCATCATGCACGATTCGCGCATCGGCGCCTTCGGCGCGATCGCGCTGGTGGTGGCGCTGCTGCTGAAGTGGCAATTGCTGGTGACGATCGCGCAGGGGGCCGGACCCACCGTGCTGCTGGCGACGCTGGTGGCAGGGCATGCCGCCAGCCGGGCCATGGCGGTCAGCTATCTGGCGACGCTGGATTACGTGCGTGCCGAGGGCAAGGCCAAGCCGGTGGCGCAGCGCTTGTCGCCGCGCGGCCTCGCGATGGTCTGCGCCATCGGCGCGGCGCCGCTGTTGTGGTTGTCGCTCGGGTTCGCGCTGGCTTCGGTGGCCGCGTTGCTGGCGCTGCGTTTCCTGCTTGGCCGCTACTTCGTGCGGCGCCTCGGCGGCTATACCGGCGACTGCCTGGGCATGGCGCAGCAACTGGGCGAACTGATGATCTATCTGCTGGGGGCTGCATGGACGTGGTCCTGATCCGGCATGCGAGGCCGCAGGTGGACGAGGGCATCTGCTACGGCCGGCTCGATCTGCCATTGTGCGAGCCGTTGTCGCCGCCGGTTGCCGCTCTCGCGCGTTCGCTGCGGGAGGTGGGCGCCGGCACGCCGCAGCGCATCGTCGCGAGCCCGGCCACGCGTGCGCACAGCACGGCCGCGCGTCTTGCGGCTGCATGCGGCATCGACCACGTCGACATCGATGCGCGGCTGCGCGAAATCGATTTCGGTGCGTGGGAAGGGCTGCGCTGGGATGCGCTGCCACGCGAGGGGCTGGACCAATGGGCCGCCGATCTGCTGCAGGCATGCCCGCATGGCGGCGAGACGACAGGCGCGGCCTTCGCGCGCGTCGTGCAATGGGCCGACAGCCTGCCTGAACGGCATGAACCAGCGGGGACGCTATGGGCGGTCTGCCACGCCGGACCGATGCGGATGCTGGCCGCGCATTGGATCGGCGTGCCGTTGTCCACCACGCTGGACTGGCAGCTCGGATGGGGAGCAAGCTGCGGCTTTCGCTTGCCCGGCACCGCTGGCACGGGGGCTCGCCTGATGTGGTGGAATCGCGTGCCGGCGCCGGAATGACACGGGCGCCACGCTAGCGCGCGGGCCTGCGGCCGCGCGCCGCTTCCAGCTGGCCACACAGGATCTCGGCCGCGTCGATCGCGCGCGGACCGGCGCGGTTGATCAGGTCGCCATCGATAAAGAACAGGTTGCCGCGCGCGACCGCGGTCATCTGCTTCCACGTCTGCCATGACGACAGATCGGCCAGCGGCCGGTCGGACTGCGTCGCGCCCATGCTCGCAGTGAGCAACACCTCGGGATCGCGCGCCACCACCGCCTCCACCGAGACGGTCGGCACCAGCGGCGTTTCGTCGGCAAAGAGGTTGCGGCCGCCACACGTGGCCAGCATGTCGCTGAACAAGTGCTGGCCGTTCAGCGTCATCAAGGGCTGCTGCCATACCTGGTAGAACACGGAAACGGGCGGCCGCGCGCCGTAGGTCGCGCGCAATGTGGCAAGGCGCTGGCGCAACCGCGCGGCATTGACGCGCGCCGTGCTTTCGGTGCCCAGCAGCACGCCAAGCTTGTCGATATCGTCCGCAATGGCGGCGAGCCGGCGCGGTTCGCTGTGGAAGATCGGCATGCCGAGCGCACGCAGCCGGTCGGTCTGCTTCTGCGCATTGCCGTGGCGCCACAGCACGATCAGGTCCGGCTTCAGCGCGGCGATGCGTTCGAGGTCCAGCGCCTTGTTGTCGCCCACGCGAGGAATCTGCCGTGCCTCCGGGGGATAGTCGCTGTAGTTCACCGCGCCGACGATGCGGTCGCCGCCGCCGGCCGCGTACAGCAGTTCGGTGACATGCGGGGCCAGTGCCACCACGCGTCGGGCCGGCTGCGGCAGGGTCACCGTTTGTCCCGCATCGTCGACGACCGAGACGGCCGCATGGGCGCCGCCGACTATGCACGCCGCCTGCAAGGCGACGGCGATGGCGGCGAACCGACGGGCGAGGGACCGCGAGAGGCGGCGAGTGGCGAGATCAGGCATCGGGCGAAGCGTGGAATTGGGGAATCTCGGAGTCAGTCATTAACGCAGGCCATCAACGCAGGCCATCACGTCAGAAGCCGGCCGCCAGCGCGTCGTCAAGGCGGCGCCATGCGCGCTCGTCGTCCGGCGGCAGACCGAAACGCACGCTCGGCGGCGCGGTGCCGGCCGCGGTGGACGGGGCATCGAACAGCCGGGTCCAGATGCCGGCATGGGCCAGCGCCTCATGCAGTTGCGCGGCCCTTGCATGCGGCGCCCACGCGAACAGCGGCAACGTGACCGGCGATAGCGCGTGGCGACGCAACAGCGCGTCCAGGCGCTCGCTGGCCGCGGCCAGCCGGATGCGCGTGTCCCGCTGCCATGCCGTGTCGGACAGCGCGATGCGCGCCACCGCGCGCGCCGGCCCGGACACCGTCCAGTGGCCCAGCTTGCGCGACAGCGCGCCCAGCCATTCGGGCCGCGCCAGCACGAAGCCGCAGCGCACGCCGGCGAGCCCATAGAACTTGCCCAGCGAGCGCAGCACCACCAGACCCGCGCAGGCGCTGTCGGCGGACAGCGATACACTCGCGCCGCCATCCGGCAGCGCGTCGACAAACGCTTCGTCCACGATCAGCGTCCCATCGCGCCGCGCCAGCGTCGCGCGCCAGGCCAGCAGTTGCGCGCGTGGCAACAAGCGGCCGGTCGGGTTATTCGGATTCACCACCACCAGGTGGTCGAGGCCGTCGGCAAGGTCGGGCCGCGCGAAATCCCGCTCGTCCAGCGGCACGACGCGGTGGCCGGCTGCCGCGAATGCCGGGCCGTATTCGCTATAGCCGAGCGCGGCGATGCCGACGAGGCCGGGGCGCAGCAGCGTCGGCAGCG
>NZ_VLJN01000056.1:89459-183126 GCF_007829435.1 Cupriavidus gilardii J11 | reverse complement strand
ATCCAGCGCCCACACTTATCGGTTGTTCGTTTGTTAAAGAGCCTGGGGCCGCGCCTTTGGCTTGGCACCCTCGCGGTTCGCTTCGCGCCCCGCCTTGTCCATCGCTTACTGCCTGYTGCTTCGTTGCCTTGCTGCGTCAGCAGCAGAGAAACGAGATTATGCAGCGCGTTTCGTTTCTCGTCAACAGGTGCGGCGCACTTTTTTTGCCGCCAGGCCTGTCTGCGCTTTGCCTGAGCGTCACGCGGGACCTGCCCTTTCCTGCCAACTTCGCTGCCACTTCGCCGCGGTGTTCAGCAGCGAGGGGGCGAATATTACGAGACCGTGACGCAGGATGCAAGCCCTTTCTTCATCACGCTGTCACGCTGACGAACTGCGCGTATCCATTTCCTTAAGACGCCGCCACAACGTGGTGGCGCTGATCCCGAGGATATGGCACGCAGCGGCTCTGTCCCCACCGCATTCGTCCAGCACGCGGCGGATATGTTCCCCTTGTGAAGCCCGGGCGACTCCGGACAGGCGCCGCTGGACGCGTTGGCCCGCGCCGTCGGCGGTGAATGGCTCCGCGGCGAACAGTTCGGGCACGGTCGCGGCGAGCTCCCGCTCCAGCCCCTGCCGATCCCATTCGCCGTCGCTCGCCAACACGGCGACGCGTTCAAGCACATTCTCCAGTTCGCGGATATTGCCGGGCCAGCGGTACCGGGCGAGCCGGTCTTGCGCGACGGCCGGCAATGGCCGGGGGTTCGCCACACCCAGCCGCTGCTGCGCACGGCGGTACAGCAGCTCGGTCAACGCTGGCAGGTCTTCCATTCGCGCCCTGAGCGGCGGGACCGACAGCCTCAGGATATTCAAGCGGTAGTACAGATCCTGCCGGAAGGCCCCCTCGCGCACCATTGCGCCGAGATCGCGATGCGTCGCGGCGATGATCCGCACATTGACCGGCACGGGATCGAGCCCGCCGATCGGGAGCACCTGTTTTTCCTGCAATACGCGCAACAGCCGGGTCTGCAACGCGGGCGGCATGTCGCCGATCTCGTCGAGAAACAGCGTGCCGTTGTGGGCGGACTCGAACAGCCCGGCCTTGCCGCCCCGGCGCGCGCCGGTGAAGGCGCCCTCCTCGTAGCCGAACAGTTCGCTTTCCAGCAATGGCTCGGGAAACGCCGCGCAGTTGATCGCCACAAAGGGAAAGGCGCGCCGGGGGCTGGCATCGTGCATGCCTTGGGCCAGCACCTCCTTGCCGGTGCCGCTCTCTCCACTGATCAGCACGGTGGAATCGACTGCGGCATAGCGACGCGCCAGTTCGCGCAGCTGACGCATGGGCGCCGAATCGCCTGCAAGGTCGTCAAGGCTATAGCGCACCGTGGCCGTTCGCGCGCGGCTGCGCAGGCGAAGATGGCGATCGACGCGCTGGATGGCATTGGCATCCTGGATGGTCAGCACGGCGCCCGCGGTCCCGGCCTCCGTGACGATGGGAATCCGGTTGACGACCACCATCCGCTCGCCAAGCCTGTGGATCGCCTCCAGCTCCTTCGCGCCGGTTCGCATCACGTTGTCCAGCGACAGGTCCGGCGCGAGTGCCTGCAGCTTGCGCCCCACCGCGTCCGCCGCCGGCGTGCCCAGCAGCCGCTCCATTGCCGGATTGAACGACTGCACCGTGCCCTCGGCGTCCACGGCGGCCACGCCCTCGTTCAGGTGCGCCAGGATGGTGTTGACGTATTCACGCCGGCTCGACTCGATACGCCGCAGCCGGGCGGCCTCGATGGCGTCCTCCAGCGCCAGCTTGACGGCATTGCCGGAGTACAGGAATACCCCCGTCATGCCGATCCGGTCGGCCAGCTCGGTCACCAGTCCGGGCCCGATGACCACATCGATACCCTCCTGCCGCAACGCGCGAACCCTTACCGCGGCGTCGTCTTCGGTCAAATAGATATAGGCGGGAATCGACAATCCATAAGCGCGGGCGAACTCCTCCACCTCGACATAGGTGGACGCGTGCGTGACCAGCGCGACGCGTGGGGAAATGCGACGCGCGGTGGCGAGCGCGCTCATGACGTCGAATCCGGTGACCTTCACCAGCGCCACCGGCACGTCCACATGGCGCCGCAGGTAGGCGCCATTGGAGCCCGCTGCCACGACGGCATCGAGGCGCCCTTCGCGGGACTCGCGTTCGATGGCACTGGCGGCCGCCTCGTAGCCCTTGCCGAGGATCGTGAAATCGGCGCGATCGGCATAGGATGGAATCAGGTCGGCAAAGGCGCGCGACAGCCGGCTGATGCCGACGGCCATGATGCGAGGACGGCCCGAGGCGGGGTGGGATGTGGTCTGCATCGTGGCATTGTGAGCCGTCGGCGCCGGCATTTCAATCTTCCCCTGCATTTCAATACTGAAATTCAAAAGCCGACGCAAACCTTCCCCGTCGCTCGGCCACAGAGGCTAAGCCGTTGATGCAGCGGCAGAATTGGCTTTTGGCACTCTTTCGATTGCGCCTGGCATGCGCCTTGCGCAAGCTGCCCATTCCGCCACCAAGGACAAGACATGACGTTCTCGAAACAAGATCTCGCCCGTTCGGCCGGGGCGCGCTTCCGTCAAGCGCTCGCCGACGAAAGCCCGCTGCAGATCGTGGGCACCATCAACGCCAACCATGCGCTGCTCGCCAAGCACGCCGGTTATCGCGCCATCTACCTGTCCGGAGGTGGCGTGGCGGCCGGCTCGCTGGGACTGCCGGACCTGGGCATCTCGAATCTCGACGATGTGCTCACCGATATCCGCCGCATCACGGATGTTTGTGACGTGCCGCTGCTGGTGGACGTGGACACCGGCTTCGGCGCCTCCGCCTTCAACGTGGCGCGCACCACGCGATCGCTGATCAAGTTTGGCGCGGCCGCCATGCACATCGAGGACCAGGTCGGCGCCAAGCGCTGCGGCCATCGGCCCAACAAGGAAATCGTGTCGCAGGACGAGATGGTCGACCGCATCAAGGCCGCGGTGGACGCCCGCACCGACGACAACTTCGTGATCATGGCGCGCACCGACGCGCTGGCCGTCGAGGGTCTGGACAAGGCAATCGAGCGCGCGGTGGCCTGCGTGGAAGCCGGAGCGGATGCGATTTTCCCGGAGGCCATGACAGACCTGCAGATGTATCGCAAGTTTGCCGACGCGGTGAAGGTCCCGGTGCTGGCCAACATCACGGAATTCGGCGCCACGCCGCTGTTCACTCGCGACGAGCTGGCCAGCGTGGGAGTGGCGATGATCCTGTACCCGCTGTCGGCCTTCCGCGCGATGAACAAGGCCGCGGAGAATGTCTACGCGGCCATCCGGCGCGACGGCACGCAGCAAAATGTGATCGACACCATGCAAACTCGGGCCGAACTCTACGAGAGCATCGGCTACCATGCATACGAACAGAAGCTGGATGCGCTGTTTGCGCAAGCCAAGGCCAAGTAACGACAGCAGAGCAAGGAGACCAAATGTCCGACGCAACCACGTCCCAGGACCAGGCCCAGTCCCAGTCCGTCACGCGCAAGCCCAAGAAATCGGTCGCCCTGTCGGGCGTCGCCGCCGGCAATACCGCGCTTTGCACGGTGGGCCGCAGCGGCAACGACCTGCACTATCGCGGCTACGACATTCTCGACGTGGCGCAGACCTGCGAGTTCGAGGAGATCGCCTACCTGCTGGTGCACGGCAAGCTGCCGACCCAGGCGGAGCTGGACGCCTACAAGGGCAAGCTGCGGGCGCTGCGGGGCTTGCCGGCCAACGTCAAGGCGGCGCTGGAATGGGTGCCCGCGTCGGCGCATCCGATGGACGTGATGCGCACCGGCGTGTCGGTGCTCGGCACGGTGCTGCCCGAGAAGGAAGACCACAACCTGCCGGGGGCGCGCGACATCGCCGACCGGCTGATGGCGTCGCTCGGCTCGATGCTGCTGTACTGGTACCACTACAGCCATAATGGCCGGCGTATCGAGGTGGAGACCGACGACGACTCGATCGGCGGGCACTTCCTGCATCTGCTGCACGGTCGCAAGCCGAGCGCGCTATGGGAGCGCTCGATGCACACCTCGCTGATCCTCTATGCGGAGCACGAGTTCAATGCGTCCACCTTCACCGGCCGGGTCATCGCCGGCACCGGCTCCGACATCTACTCGGCCATCTGCGGCGCGATCGGCGCGCTGCGCGGCCCCAAGCATGGCGGCGCCAATGAAGTCGCGTTCGAGATCCAGAAGCGCTACGACAATCCCGACGAGGCCCAGGCCGACATCACGCGCCGCGTCGAGAACAAGGAAGTCGTGATCGGCTTCGGCCACCCGGTGTACACCACAGGTGATCCGCGCAACCAGGTGATCAAGGAAGTCGCGCGGCAGCTGTCGCAGGACGCCGGCTCGATGAAGATGTTCGACATCGCCGAGCGGCTTGAAACGACGATGTGGGACATCAAGAAGATGTTCCCGAACCTGGACTGGTTCAGCGCCGTCAGCTATCACATGATGGGCGTGCCGACCGCGATGTTTACGCCGCTGTTCGTGATCGCGCGGACTTCTGGCTGGGCCGCGCATATCATCGAGCAGCGCGTCGACAACAAGATCATCCGGCCGAGCGCCAACTATGTCGGGCCCGAGAACCTGAAGTTCGTGCCGATCCAGGACCGCAAGTAATCCGACGGGCGCGCGCGCCGCGCGCCCCTGCCCTTTGTCAACACCCATGCCGCCGCCCGCACGGGCATGCGGCACTTCTTTTGTCATCGATACATGAGCCAAGCCATTTCGAATATCCGTCCCGAGCCGGACCAGGTGCTGGTCGACATCGTCGACTACGTAACCAAGTACCAGGTCAAGAGCGCGCTCGCCTACGATACCGCGCGCAATTGCCTGATCGACACGCTCGGTTGCGGTCTGGAAGCCCTGTCGTACCCGGCTTGCACCAAGCTGCTCGGACCCATCGTGCCCGGCACGGTGGTGCCCAACGGCGCCAAGGTGCCGGGCACCCAGTTCCAGCTCGATCCCGTGCAGGCCGCCTTCAATATCGGCGCGATGATCCGCTGGCTCGACTTCAACGACACCTGGCTCGCCGCCGAATGGGGCCATCCGTCGGACAACCTGGGCGGCATCCTGGCCACGGCCGACTGGCTCTCGCGTAACAACGTCGCCGCCGGCAAGAAGCCGCTGACGATGAAGGACGTGCTGACCGCGATGATCAAGGCCCATGAGATCCAGGGCTGCATCGCGCTGGAGAACTCGTTCAACAAGGTGGGCCTGGACCACGTGGTGCTGGTCAAGGTTGCCTCGACCGCGGTGGTGGCGCAGATGCTGGGCCTGACCCGCGACGAGATCATCAACGCGGTATCGCTGGCGTGGGTCGACGGCCAAAGCCTGCGCACCTATCGCCACGCGCCCAATACTGGCAGCCGCAAGAGCTGGGCGGCCGGCGACGCCACCAGCCGCGCGGTGCGGCTGGCGCTGATCGCGCGTACCGGCGAAATGGGTTATCCGTCGGTGCTGACCGCCAAGACCTGGGGCTTCTACGACGTGCTGTTCGAGGGCAAGCCGTTCGCCTTCCAGCGCCCGTACGGTTCGTACGTAATGGAGAACGTGCTGTTCAAGATCTCGTTCCCGGCGGAATTCCACTCCCAGACGGCGGTCGAGGCGGCGATGACGCTGCACGGCCAGCTGGCGGCCGCGGGACGCAGCGCCGCCGACATCAAGCGCGTGACGATCCGCACGCACGAGGCCTGCATCCGCATCATCGACAAGAAGGGTCCGCTGGCCAACCCGGCCGACCGCGACCACTGCATCCAGTACATGGTCGCGGTGCCGCTGCTGTTCGGCCGGCTGACCGCGGAGGACTACGAGGACAAGGTCGCCGCCGATCCGCGCATCGATGCGCTGCGCGACAAGATCGTTTGCGTCGAGGATCCGCAGTTCACCACCGACTATCACGATCCGGAAAAGCGTTCGATCGCCAACGCACTGACGGTGGAACTGAACGACGGCACCGTGCTGCCCGAAGTGGTGGTCGAATACCCGATCGGCCACAAGCGCCGCCGCGACGACGGCATTCCGCTGCTGGTCGAGAAATTCAAGACCAACCTCGCGCGCCGCTTCCCGACCAAGCAACAGGAAGCCATTCTTGCCGTTTCGCTGGACCAGGCCGCGCTCGAAGCGATGCCGGTGCACGAGTACGTCGACCTGTATGTGATCTGACCGTGTACAGCGGCCTCGCGCCGCTGGCTGCAGGCAGTTTGGAACCCGTGGCCCGTCAGGGGCCGCGGGTTTTTGTTTGTGGCGGATAGCTATGGCAGTTAATTGCGCTATCTCACAGCCAAGCCGGCGTTCGACACGCAACGGCGCCAACCTCCGAGGCGGCGCGTCGTTCAGAACAACGTGCTGCTCATCAACGCCTTGGCGACCAGCACCGCCTCGTCCGGCGCCTCGGCGTACACCGCCACATCAGTGACCACCTGCCTGCGCCCGCGTCGCACCACCGTTGCCACTGCCCGCAACCCGGCGCCATTGGCGGGCGCCAGATACTGGATCGACAACGAAGCGGTCGCGCCGCCGCGCAGGCCCGCGGGATCGGCCCCTGAAGCCGCCGCGGCGGCGCCCGCGATATCGATCAGGGTCGCGATGACACCGCCGTGCACCGTCTCGCCAAGGGTCACGTTGTCGGACCGGAACGGCAGCAATAACTCCACATGGTCCACGGCCAGCGTATCGAGCGACACGCCCAGCGTACGCGCCACCGGCGACTGGATCAGGATGCGCTCGACCATCTGCCGGATCGCGTCGGGCACCTGCCCGTGGCCGCGCGACGATGAAGTGAGAGGGGGCACCATGTCGGCTCCTTTTGCGGCTTTGAATGATGTTTGACGGCAATATCCGCGACGGTACTGCGGCGACCGCGGCCATCCAATTCCCTCGGAGGTAATCGAAAGCGCCACGCACTCGCGCCGCCGTGACGACCCGACGTCACCGGACCGCCCCGCTTATAATGGCACCCTGATCGCCCGCCCTGCCATGCCGAACCCGCCCCAATCCGCTCCCACCATTTTCCTGCCCGATGACAAGGACGAGACGCTGTTCGACCGTCCCGACAGCCCGTGCATCGGCATCTGCTCCACGCTGTTCGATGAGGTGTGCCAGGGATGCGGCCGCACCGCGGCCGAAGTCAGCAACTGGGTGTTCCTGAGCGACGAGGAAAAGCAGGCAGTCTGGGACCGCATCACGAACGAAGGCAAGGCGCGCCGCTTTCAACGCTAGGCCGACGGCCGGCCGCGTCGCTGGTGCAGGGGCGCCCTCAGCGGGATCTATTGGCCGGCCTTCGCCGGCGTCAGCACCAATGTCCGCACATCGGCTTTTCCGCCCTCCGCACCATTCCCGGCGCCCTTCCCCGCGCCTCCCGACAGCGTGACATACTCGCCGCGCGCCCAGCGCTCGGTCCAGTCGCGATAGTGCGATGACAGCACGCTGCCAGACTGCCCGGTCGAACTGATAAAGCGCGACGACGGCAGATCGGCCAGGTCGTAGATGGCACGCAGGCTGGCCGCATGCACGCTTTCGAACGGCGCGCTCTCGTCGCGCAGGTTGTGCCGGCCTACATTGACCGTATAGGTATCGCCGCCAGTCGGCACCCTGACATTGAAAAAGCCGGCAAGGGATGGCACCCGCGAGAACGGCTTGTGTTCGGAGCGCGCGGCATGCGCCTGGCCCCAACGCCAGCGCTTCGGATCGTCGCCGTAGCGCTGCTGCAGATCGGCAAAGGCGCGGTCCCAGCTCACCGTCAGCGCGTGATTGCAGTCCTCTGGCGTGGGCGTGCGGCTGTCGTCGCACCAGAAGCGGCCGAGGCCGCGCGGGCTGCGAAGGATATTCAGCATCGGCTGCTGGACATTGCGCTGCTCCCACATCCGCATGAAGACTCCGTCGCCAACCTTGTCCTCGAACAGCGTACGCGACAGTTCGCGCAGCCATGCGGTCGCCACCAGCGGTTCGAATCGCCCCGCGTCCATGGTGCCGTCCCACTGCGCCAGCGCGGCAAACACCTGCCGCTCGCGCGGTGGCCGGCTCGGGTCCTGCGCGGCGGCTGACGACAACAGGATCGGCAGCGCGTCCTTCACGGCCAGCGACAGCACGTCGGCCTGGATGGCCGCGAAGCTGTCCATGGTATGCCGCTGCCGGCCGGCAAGCAGCTGGCGGATGCGGTCGTGGCGATAAGGCACCGTCCATTCGCTGGTCAGGAAATACGGATAGTCGTCGGCCACGATCTTCTGGTTCGCGGTGACGATGACGCCTTCGCGCGGATTGAACTGCTGCGGCAACTGCTCGAACGGGATGAATCCCTGCCAGTCGTAGCGCGCATCCCAGCCCGGCGCCGGTGCCAGTCCCTTCAGGTCATTGGCCGCCGTCCTCCGCGGCACCCGGCCGGGCGCGATGAAGGCGATATTGCCGTCGACGTCGGCATAGACGATGTTCTGCTGTGGCGCATGGAAATCGCGCAGCGCCTCGCGAAAACCGCTCCAGTCGGTCGCCCGATTGAGCTTGAGGCCCGCCTCCAGCGTACGGTCATCGGGCCGCAGCGCGGTCCATTGGAAGGCCACCACATACTGCGCGCCCAGCGGCGCGGCGGCCTGCGCCACCGGCTCGGCGACGTCCGAGATCACCGGGCCATGGCGCGTCTCGCGCACGCGCAGCGTCACGTCGGCGCCGTCCTTGACGTGAATCACCTCGTCACGCACGGTGAAGTCGACCCACCCCTGCGGCGTCTGGTATTGATGCGGCCGGCCGGGCCTCACGCGCTCGATAAACAGGTCTTGCACATCGGGCGCCGTATTGGTGAAGCCCCAGGCGAAGCGAGGCGTATGCCCTAGAACCACCAGCGGCATGCCGGGCAGCGTCGCGCCCGTAACGTCTAGGCCGGGCGCCCGCATGGCCGCGAAATACCACAGCGCCGGTGCCTGCAGTCCGAGGTGCGGATCGTTGGCCAGCATCGGCTTCCCCGTTTGGGTATGCGCGCCCGACACGACCCAGTTGTTCGACCCCATGCCTTCGACATAGCCCGGCGGCGCGATCGCGTCGACCTTCGCCATCGCGGTGGACAGCGGCGCCAGATGCCGGTACAGCGCTGGGTAGTCCATCGTGCGCAGTGGTCGCTCGCCCGGATATGGCGCCAGCAGCTCGTTGATGCGCGTCAACGGCAACGCCTGCGACAGCCGCATGCGCAGCGTTTCCTGGCTCCAGTTGCCACCCAGGTCCCAGGCCATCATGGTCTGCCAGGCCAGCGAATCGACCGGCTCCCATTTCTCGGGCCGTGTGCGCAGGATCGTGAATTCGGGAGGCAACGGCCCGCGACGCGAGGCCATGCCGGCGTTGACGCCGTCGGCATACGCCTGCAGCGCCGCGCGGGTCTCGGGCGTGCTGCTGGCCAGGATGGCCTCGGCGTTGCGCCGCACGCCAAGCGTGCGCAGGAAGCGATCGGTATCCAGCGCGGGCACGCCGAGAATCTCGGCCAGCCGGCCCGCCGCGATGCGCTTGTTCATCTGCATCTGCCACAGGCGATCCTGTGCATGCACGAAGCCAAGACCAAAGTAGGCATCGAGCGGATCGGCCGCCTCGATGCGGGGCACCGCATCGCTGTCGCGCGTGATGGTGACCTTGCCCCGCAAACCGGCCACTTCCATCTCCCCTTCGACCACGGGCTGCGATGTCTGCCGATACCACAGAAAGCCGCCCATGGACGCCGCCATCGCGACCGCGGCAACGATCACCGTGATCCAGGCCAGCCGTTTGAGCCAACGCATGTGCTCCTCCCGCAAACGATACGGTCCTGCTTATTGGTATTTTTTTGAATGCCACGTGGGGTGGCCTGGAGGGTTCCGGTGGGGCGGTTCGACGATGCGGTGAATGCCCTCTCCCCCGCCCCTCTCCCGCGCGCGGGAGAGGGGCGCACACCGACAGCGTTTGAAACCCCGCTGGTTTTCTCCCCTCTCCCGCGCGCGGGAGAGGGTCCGGGGAGAGGGGCGGGGAAGAGGGCAGTCCCAGCCGCTCCCAACACCAAAGCCTGTCAGGCCGCCGGCTTCTTCAACTGCAGCGACTTGTACTCGAGGAACTCTTCCAGCCCGTACTTGCCCGCCTCCCGGCCGATGCCGGATTGCTTGAAGCCGCCGAACGGCGCCAGCATATTGAACGCGCCGCCGTTGATATCGACCTGCCCGGTACGGATACGCCGCGCCACGCGCATCGCACGCGCTTCATCGCCCGACCAGACGCCCCCGGCGAGGCCATAGACGCTGTCGTTGGCGATACGGACGGCGTCTTCCTCGGTGTCATAGCAAATGATGCACAGCACGGGGCCGAAGATCTCCTCCTGCGCGACGGTGGCCTTCGGATCCACATTGCCCAGCACCGTGGGCTTGACGAAGAAGCCCTTGTCGAGCCCCGGCGGGGCTTCGGGCCCGCCCGCCACGAGTTCGGCCCCTTCGTTCAGGCCGCGCTGGATATAGCCGACCACCCGGTCCTTCTGCGTGGCCGAAATCAGCGGCCCAAGCCTGGTACCCTCCTGCAGCGGATCGCCGACGGTGAAGCTCTCCACCACCTTCGCGGCGATCGCCTTGACCTCGTCATAGCGGCTGCGCGGCACCAGCATGCGGGTATGCGCCGAGCAGGTCTGTCCGGAATTCAGGAAGCAGGCACTGATGGTGCCCTTGACCGCGGCGGGCAGATCGGCGTCGTCCAGGATCACCGAGGCGGACTTGCCGCCCAGCTCCAGCGCAACCCGCTTGACGGTTTGCGCCGCCAGTTCCGAAACCCGCTTGCCGGCACGGGTCGAACCCGTGAACGACACCATGTCGACCTCGCGATGGCTCGCCAGCACCTCGCCCACCACCGGTCCATAGCCGGTGACCAGGTTGAACACGCCCGGCGGCACGCCGGCCGCCTCGATCACCTCGGCCAGCACGAAGGCGTTCAGCGGCGCCACTTCCGATGGCTTGAGCACCACCGTGCAGCCCGCCGCCAGCGCGGGCGCGACCTTCAGCGTGATCTGATTCAGCGGGTAGTTCCACGGCGTGATCGCGCCCACCACACCCACCGGCTCGCGAATCACAAGCGAGTTGCCCACGGTTTCCTCGAAGGCGAATCCTTCCAGCAGCTTCGCGGTCTCGTTCCAGTTGAAAACCGGCCCGCCCACCTGGATCGCACGCGCCAGCTTGATCGGCATGCCAACCTCGGCGGCGATCAGCTGCGCCAGTTCCTCGGTACGGGCCTTCAGGCCCTCGGCGATCTTGCGGATGAAGCCGGCACGCTCGGCCGGCGGCGTGGCGGCCCAACCGTCGAACGCAGCGCGGGCGGCCTGGATCGCATCCTCCGCATCGCGGGCGTGGCCTTCCGGGATGCGGCCGATCACCGCCTCGGTAGTCGAATGGATGACATCGATCGTCCCCGTGCCATGCGGGCTGATCCATTGTCCGTTGATAAACAGCTTGTCTCGTTGTTGCATAGCCTCGGTTCCTCGGTGAGCCTTGCAGCGGTGGCAAGGGCCTTGTTGTTATGGATGGGTGTCCGACATTGTAGAACTGAATTCGATCGGGATCCGGTGCCCACATGGCCAGCCCCGCATATTGGCCGGTTCCAAGCGATATCCGGCGAATATCGTCAGCACCGCCGTACAGGCAAAAAAAACCGCCCCACCCTTTCGGGCGGGACGGTTCCTTGTATCGCTGGCCGGTAAGACGCTTGGGGCGCTGTCAGCCGTCGATCCCCTGCGATTGCAGATACTCATCGTAGGTGCCCAGATAATCGGTCACCGTGCCATCGGTGCGGATCTCGATGATCCGGGTCGCTAGTCCGCTGACGAACTCGCGGTCGTGCGACACGAAGATCAGCGTGCCGGTGAACTTGTCCAGCGCGATCTGCAGCGACTCGATCGATTCCATGTCCATGTGGTTGGTCGGCTCGTCGAGCGCCAGCACATTATGGCGGCCGAGCATCAGCTTGCCCCAGATCATGCGCCCCTTCTCGCCACCGGACAGTACCTTGACGGACTTCTTGATGTCATCGGCCGAGAACAGCAGCCGCCCCAGCGTGCCGCGCAGCGACTGGTCGTCGTCGCCGGCCTGCGTCCACTGGCTCATCCAGTCCATCAGGTCGCGATCGTCGGTGAACTCCTCGTACGTGTCCTGCGGCATATAGCCGACGCTGGCGTTCTCCGCCCACTTCACGGTGCCATGGTCGACCTCGATACCGCGCTGCACGCCGGTCTGCACCGCGCCATCGAGCAGGCAGCGCAGCAGCGTGGTCTTGCCGGCGCCGTTCTCGCCGATGATCGCCACGCGCTCGCCGGCCTGGATCGACAGCGTCAGGTTGTTCAGGATCTTGCGGTCGTAGGTCTTGCTGATGTTCTCGGCCGTGACCGCCAGGTTATGCAGCTTCTTCTCGAACTCGAAGCGGATGAACGGGTTCTGGCGCGACGACGGCTTGAAGTCCTCAACCTTGATCTTGTCGATCTGCTTCAGGCGCGACGTGGCCTGGCGGGCCTTGGACTTGTTGGCCGAGAAGCGGCGCACGAAGTCCTGCAGTTCGGAGATGCGCTCCTTGGCCCGCGCATTGGCGGCAAGCTGACGCTCGCGCGCCTGCATCGACGCTTCCATGTAGTCGTCGTAGTTGCCCGGGTAGACCTTCAGCGTGCCGTAGTCCATGTCGGCCATATGGGTACAGACCGAGTTCAGGAAGTGGCGATCGTGCGAAATGATGATCATGGTGGAGTTGCGCTCGTTCAGCACCGTCTCCAGCCAGCGGATCGTATTGATGTCCAGGTTGTTGGTCGGCTCGTCCAGCAGCAGCACGTCGGGATTCGAGAACAGCGCCTGCGCCAGCAGCACGCGCAGCTTCCAGCCCGGCGCGATATTGCTCATCGTGCCCTGATGCTGGTCGGTGGGAATGCCCACGCCAAGCAACAGCTCGCCGGCGCGCGCCTCGGCGGTATAGCCGTCGTACTCGGCGTACTTGGCCTCCAGCTCGGCCGCGCGCATGTAGTCTTCGTCGGTCGCTTCCAGATTGGCGTAGATCGCGTCGCGCTCCTGCGCGGCGGCCCACATCTCGGTGTGGCCCATCATCACCACGTCGAGCACACGCATGTCTTCGTAGGCGAACTGGTCCTGGCGCAGCTTGCCCAGCCGGACGCCGGGTTCGAGCATCACGGTGCCGGACGACGGCTCGAGGTCGCCGCCGAGGATCTTCATGAAGGTCGACTTGCCACAGCCGTTCGCGCCGATCAGGCCGTAGCGGTTGCCTTCGCCGAACTTGACCGAGATATTCTCGAACAGCGGCTTGGGGCCGAACTGCATGGTGATGTTTGCGGTAGATAGCACGTCGTCAACCTTGTTGGAATGGCTTTGGAGAATGGCGGCGAGGGCCGCGAGCCTGGGGCGATGGCCCCTTGCCGGCATCCGGCTCCACGGAACCGAAGCGGGCCTCGTCCTGGCACCGGGCATGACCGATGCGGCGATGGCCACTCAGAGAAGAATCGGCGATTTTACCATCCACTGCGCCTGCCCGCGCGCCTCCCCGCCGCTTTTCTCCCCTCGCCCGTCTCACCTCCCTCTCCCGCAAGCGGGAGAGGGGCCGGGGGTGACGGCAGCCACAGCAAGCCAGCCTCGGCAAGGAGTCGCCAGGACACGGTCACCCCAGCCCGGGCAACACGGGATAGCCCGACACCGACAAAGTAAATCCATCGGCCCGCGCCGTCAGCCTCGCCATGGCACCCACCGGCAACGTCAGCTTGCGAGCGCAGTGCCCGAACGGCAACCCGGTCAGCACCGGCACCGAAAGCCGGTCGCGACACCAGGCGACCACGCTGTCCATGTCGTAGCCATTGTCATAGTCGGTGACCCGGTAGCTGGAGAAGTCGCCCAGCAGCACGGCACGCTGCGCGCGCAGCACACCGGCCTGCTCAAGCTGCAGCAGCATGCGCTCGATACGATAGGGAGGCTCGTTCACATCTTCGAGAAACAGCACTCCGCCCTCGATGTGCGGGAAATACGATGTGCCCAGCAGGCTGCACACCATCGCAAGATTTCCACCCCACAGCACGCCGGACAGTTCGCCGGAAAACGGCTGGCCGCCCTGCGGCTCCTGTACGCACACCGTGTGGTCCGGGCCGCGCAGCACACCGACGAAGTGCTCCCACATGAAGGGATCGACAGGCTCGGCGCCGAAATCGGCCAGCAGCATCGGTCCGGCGAAAGTGATGCCGCGCGTGCGCGCCAGATAGGCCAGCTGGAACGACGTGAAATCGCTGTGGCCCACGATCGGCGTGGGCCGTTCGTCCACTTGTGCGGCGATCCGCTCGAAATCGATCCGGTCCAGCAGCCTGCCGATGCCATAGCCGCCACGCACCGCCAGCGTCAGCGTGCCGGCCGGGGCCATGCCGATGCCATGCAGGTCGGCCAGACGCTCGTCATCGGTGCCGGCGAAGCGCAGGTGGCGTCGTTGCAGTATGTCGGCATTGGTGACGTGGAAGCCGTGGGCCTTCAGCCATTCACAGCCTCGTGCGGCCACATTGGCGTCGTGCGGGTAACCGGAGCCGGCAATCAACCGGACGTCGATGGCGGCGCTCATGTGGCGTCGTTCCTGTGCGAATCGGAAGAAGCGGACGACGGCGCCGTGGTCCGCGTTTCGATTGCAGCCGCGGCCGCCGGGACCCCGGTCGTGCCGCGTACTGCCTTGCGTGCCCGCCGCCGCGCCGCGAAGAAGTCCCTCAGCATCTGGCCGCACTCATCGGCCAGCACGCCGCCGCGCACGGTGGTCTGGTGGTTCAGCCGGGCCTCGGCGAACAGGTCAAGCACGCTGCCCGCCGCACCGGTCTTCGGGTCGGTGGCGCCGAACACAACATGGCGCAGCCGCGCATGGAGCATCGCACCGCTGCACATCGCGCAAGGCTCGAGCGTCACGTACAGCTCGCATTCCGGCATCCGGTAGTTGCCGACAATCCGGGCCGCGGCGCGCAGCGCCTGCATCTCGGCATGCGCGGACGGATCGACCGCGCCGATCGGCAGGTTATGGCCACGCGCGATGATCTCGTCGCCCCACACCACCACCGCGCCCACCGGCACCTCGCCCGCCTTTTCCGCCAGCCTCGCTTCTTCCAGTGCGGCGCGCATGAAGCGGATATCGCGAGCGTGCTCGTGCCGGTCCGGCACTTCCGGTTGTGCCTGGGGCATCAAGGCGGGAGGCAGTCCGGTATCGCGCATGGGCTGCGGATCAGTCCTGCGCCGGCAAAGTGACAGGCGCGGTCACCTCGGCCCAGCAGTTCGGCGTTTCAAACAGCACCAGCCGGGTCAGTTGCAGATGGTGGCCGAAGCAGTCCTTGAACACGGGCGCCAGCATGTCGAAGGCGATCTGCGCCAGGTTCTCGACGGTGGGGACCGCGTCCAGCACCACGGTCTTGTGACCCTCCATGCCGCGCAGGAATTCGACCAGCGCGGTATCGCCACGATGGACCAGAAAGGCATGGTCCCACTTGTCCACCAGATGCTGATTGGCAAGCGCCTTGATATCGCCGAAATCGAGGATCATGCCCTCGTCGGCCGCGCCCTCGCGGCGCAGTACCTCCCCGGACAGCGTCAGGTCCAGCCGATAGCGATGGCCATGGATGTTCCGGCACTGGCCGCCATGGTTGGGAATGCGGTGGCCGGCGTCGAATTCGAGCCGGCGCGTGATCGAGACTTGCTTGTTCATCGGTAAGCGGGAAGCCGCGGCTAGCGGATGCCGAGCAGCTTATGGGTTTGCAGCGAAAGACGCCAGCGCGGATGGCGCTGGCAGAACTGGACCGCCAGCGCGGTATTCTCGCGCGCCAGCGGGCCGTCCATGGCTTGCACCAGGAAATAGCGGAAATCCAGCGCCTCGTATGCCGCGAAGTCCTGCCCCGCCTGTGGAATGACCACCTTCAGTTCGTCGCCACGCGTGACGACCAGCTGCGAGCCCATTTTCGGGCTGACGCAAACCCAGTCGATACCCGGCGGAACCGGGATGGTGCCGTTGGTCTCGATGGCGATCTCGAAGCCGTGCGCGTGCAGGGCGTCGATCAGCGGCGCGTCCAGCTGCAGCAATGGCTCCCCGCCGGTACATACCACCAGCGGACGTCCGCCCGCTCCCTGCGGCCATTGCGAGGCGACCTGTGCGGCCAGATCCTCCGCGGTGCGATACTTGCCCCCCAGCGTGCCATCGGTACCGACAAAGTCCGTATCGCAGAACTGGCAGACCGCCTGCGCACGATCCTCCTCGCGGCCACTCCACAGATTGCAGCCCGCGAAGCGGCAGAACACCGCGGCACGGCCGGCGTTGGCGCCCTCGCCTTGCAGCGTATAGAAGATTTCCTTGACGGCGTAAGTCATGTCGGATCGATGGGGACAGCGCGCGGAGGACGCGGCATCGTACGGGCAAAGCCGGACAGGCGAGGCAGGACGGTGCGCGTTCCACCGTGCACCCACAACACATGGGCGAACCGCGCAGTATACCAGCGCAACGTCAATACTGCCGCGCGTGGCACTCCCCTCCCCCGCAAAGCGGGAGAGGGGCCGTGCGAGAGGGCAGTCTCAGCCCTGAATACCCCCCATCCGCTCCCCCAGAAAATCCAGAAAACACGCAATCCGCGCCGACAACTGCGTATTGAGGTAATACACCGCATGAATCGGCTGCCGCACATCGAGCGTCTCCTTCGCCAACACCTGCACCAGATCCCCGCGCGCCCGGTCCTGCGTCGTCATGAAGTCCGCAAGGCAGACGATACCCTCGCCGGCCAGCGCCAGCTGGCGCAGCGTTTCGCCGCTGGACGCCGCCACGGTCGGCGTAATCTCGAGTTCCGCCCCACCGGCGTCGAGCAGTGGCCAGCGGTTCAGCGTATCGGGCTGCGTAAAGCCCAGCAGGCTGTGCTTGCGCAGGTCCGCCACCGAACGTGGACGGCCGTTGGCCTTCAGGTAGGCCGGACTGGCCAGCACGCGCAACGCGCTGCGGCACAAGGGCCGCGCGTGCAGCGTCGAGTCCTTCAGCGGCCCAATGCGGATCGCGACGTCGGTGCGGTGCTCCAGCAGGTCCATGATCCGGTCGTTGCTGTGCAACTCCAGTTCGATCTCGGGATACGCCCGCCGGAATTCGCCCAGCAGTGGCACCACCACGTGAAGCATGAATGGTGACGCGGCGTCGATGCGCAGGCGGCCAGCCGGCTTCTGCCGACGCATCGCGATCTGGTCCTCCGCCTGCTCAACGGCGCCCAGGATCGCGCGCGCCTGTGTCAGCAAGGCCGCGCCCTCCTCCGTCAATTCCAGCCGGCGCGTGGTACGCCTCAGCAACGCGGTCCCGAGTTTCCCTTCCAGACGCCCCAGCGCCCGGCTGACACCGGATACCGTCTGCCCCAGCTGGTCGGCCGCCGCGGTGATCGAGCCGCTGTCGACCACCGTGACAAACGCCAGCAGTTCTTCCAGGGTCATCTTCATAGGCTTCGATTCTTGACTGGTGGGCAAATATTTTCTGCATATTAACGGATTTATCCGCAAAGGAAGCACGGCCACAATGCGCCTCATCGAAAAAACCGGAGGCCATCATGCCCATTGCCCTGTTCGCGCTGACCATCAGCGCATTCGCGATTGGAACGACGGAGTTTGTCATCGTCGGCCTGATCCCCACCGTCGCCGCCGACCTCGGCGTATCGCTGCCGTCGGCTGGCCTGCTCGTCAGCCTGTATGCGCTCGGCGTGGCCGTGGGCGCGCCGCTGCTCACCGCGTTGACAGGTCGGCTGCCGCGCAAGACGCTGCTGCTGTCGCTGATGGCGCTGTTCACGGCCGGCAACCTGCTGGCGTGGCAGGCGCCCGGCTACGAAACGCTGGTGCTGGCGCGGATCCTCACCGGCCTGGCCCATGGCGTGTTTTTCTCGATCGGGTCGACCATCGCCACCGGACTGGTGCCGAAGGAAAAGGCCGCCAGCGCGATAGCGATCATGTTTACCGGACTGACGGTAGCACTGGTCACGGGCGTGCCGCTGGGCACTTTTATCGGCCAGCATTTTGGCTGGCGCGAGACCTTCCTGGCCGTGTCCGCCCTCGGGGTGATCGCCTTTATCGGTAGCCTGCTGTTCGTGCCGGCGGGCATCCGCCACACCTCGCCCGCATCGCTGGCGCAGCAGGCGAGAGTACTGGCCGAACCGCGTCTATTGCTGGTCTATGCCAAAACGGCGGTTGGCTATGGCGGCTCGTTTATTCCTTTCACCTTCCTCGCGCCGATCTTGCAGCAAGTGTCGGGCTTCAATGCCGGTGCCGTGAGTCTGGTGATGCTGGTCTATGGCGTGTCGGTGGCCATCGGCAATATCTGGGGCGGCCGGCTGGCCGACCGGCACGGGCCGATCCCGGCGCTGAAGATCGTGTTTGCTTTGTTAGCCGTCGTGCTGCTCGTGCTTAACTTCACCGCGCCGCACCGCTGGCTCGTCATCGCCACCGTGCTGGCCTGGGGTGCCGTCGCGTTCGGCAATGTGCCGGCCTTGCAGGCCTATGTCGTCAAGCAGGCCGGGCGTTTCACGCCGCAAGCCGTGGATGTCGCCTCGGGACTCAATATCGCGGCCTTCAACCTGGGAATCGCTGCCGCCGCGTGGCTGGGCGGCCTGATCGTGACTCACCTGGGCCTGATGCATACGCCGTGGATTGGCGCGGTGGTCGTGCTCGGCGCCCTGGGCTTGACCGCGTGGAGTGGAAACCTGGACCGCGCCGAAGGTGTGGTCCATCAAGGGGACACTGGATCGGCTGGCGCGATGTCGCATTGAGATGTCACGTTGAACCCAAGCGAGACCAGCCCATGTTGCAACGAGCGCCGGGACACCGGTGCTCTTGCGCCGCATCTCAGCGGGCAAAGCGCCGCACGCTGATGGACGCCACTTCGCTCTGCACACGCGACAGCAAGCGCGCCACATCGGTGCCGTCCGATGCATAAGCCAGCGTCAGCAGTGTCAGAGGATGGATTTCAAGCACCTCGCACAGCGCGCACAGCTTGCTTAATGTCGGGCTCTTGAGGCCGCGTTCCAGCGAGCTGAGATAGGTGCGGCTGGACACCACGGAAAAGGCCTCCTGGCTCAGGCCGCGCGCCTTGCGAACTGACTTCAGTGCCACCGCGAGTGAAGCTTTGGATGTCATTCTCGGTCCCCCAATGGAGAGAAGATGTAATGGGACGAATGACAGCCTATAGTGTCCTATCGATCTACGACTTTTGGGACGCATTTAGCGTTTGCGTCGCAGATTGCTTGCGTTACGCGGCCAAATAGCAAAAAAGTTAAGCGAAAGCTAAAATTTGGGTCGGAAATGGCTCGCGTCAGGGACAAGAGCGCGAGCCAGCCCTTCACTCCCGGGTCGCGCGCCGTCTGGCTCTGGCGGCCGGCTTGTTGGCGTTTCGAAGACTGGCCTCCAGGGCGAGGCGGGCCCAGTGCGACATCTCGCTGGCAGACTCCAGACAGGTCTCCGGCAAGGTCAAATAGCCGCGCATCGTGACTTCGCCCCGCGCGCCGCGATATCGGAAAGGCTCACAGCCCTGCTCCGCGAAGGCCGCGACCGTATGCTCGTCCGCCTTCAGATAGCAGCGGCCATTCGACACCAGCGCGAACATCAATCCGTCGTGGTAAATGCCATGGCCGCCGAACATGGGTCGCGCCCGAAATGGGCCGATGCGCGCGGCAAGCGGCGCCATCAGGTCCAGGAGATGCTCAACGAAAGGATCGCCACCGGATGCCGGTGGAGGCGTGCGCGCGGATCTTGTCATCGGGATGGGGCCCTTTCGGCATGGGTGCGATTGGCAATGACGACATTCTAGTCAGGCGTATTGCGCAAGCCCGCGGCCAATTCCCTTGCCGCGCTGTGCGCGGCGTTTCGAAGCGGAGTTTGTGCCGGGGCTGGCATCTACGTTGGCCTTATCCGGCCAACGCTTCCATGGCCGCGGAAGCTGAACGCGACAACCGCCGTCCTTCCTTGGCCAGATTCACCTGCATCGCAACGGCTGCCACCTCGATGACTTCCGGGGTCACCGGATAACCGCCCTTCTGGCGCAGCCACGACAACACGTCGGCAAGATGCCAGATCGACGCACTGCCCTCATGCACCGGTACGGGAAAGCTGCCGGGATGGGACAGCATCAGCTTGCGCATGTTCTGCCGCGACACGCCTACGATCTCGGCCACGTCCGTCAGTCCGACCAGATCGGGCGCGACCTCGATCAGGCTGGCGGACGGGACGGCGCGGCGCACGTCGGCCAGCGCGCTGCGCACGGCCGCCTCTGCATTGCCAGCCTCGCGGGTGAACTCCAACGCGAGTCTTCCGGGCTGCCCGATGCCTATCAGCGCATCGTCGCAACCCGCCGCGCCCAGCCGCTCAACCAGTGCGTCTGCATCGCGATCATGGTCAGCGAGTTGGTACTTCAAAGTGAAGTGGTATTCCATCGGGTTACTCCTCGACTGGGTCATCGACGTAATGCTGCCAGCGGTGTGTTGTGCATCTGTCAACCACGCGCCGCAGCGCCAGAGCATGGTTACCCGGGTTCCTCGGCGTGCTCCATACGCTTGCGATGCAGAACTCGCCGCAACGACACGCGTCGTCGTTATAGGGACAATAGATTCGCCCCCAAGCGTGGCTACCGCCGGTCTCCACCCGCCACCCGTGCGCTTCGGCATGCCGCAGCGCTTGTTCAACATCCTTCTTGGGGTGGGATGGACGGACCATGACGATATCCAGTGTGTAAGAGATGGATTTGGTTGTCAAGTGACAACCGCCTCAAGGCTCGCCGTACGCGCGCCGATCAATCGGCGGTTGCCGCATAGGGACCGCAGCTGCGCACATCACAACGCCAGGGCGGCGTGTGGGTAAGTTGCCACGGAGGCGGACCGGGTCGAACATCGGTCCAATCTCAAAGGGTGGCGACCGAGGCGTTGCAAAACACACGCCCAATCACGCATTGGCACGCCGTCGCTTCTGGTTACGGCGCCATCCCACCGAGTGCTTTAGCGGCCTGCTCAAGCCCGCCCAGTACGGCCTCGGCGACACGCGCCGAGAAACCTTGTGGCAGCTCGGCTTGCACTTCGGCGATGGCCGCCGGGGTCCGGGCAAGGATTTCTTCGATGATCGGCTCGGCGCTCGACGCATAGCCCACCTTCCGCGCGGTGCTGTTGAAGTGCCGGCGCTGGATGCCTTGCATTTCGTAATGCCGGTTCTTGCCGAGCAAGGCCATCGCCAACCTTGTTTCATATGGCGGCCACTGGTTGGGACCATTCCCCAACACCGGATAGACCGACATCACGTCGTACAGTGGAGTCAATTGAAAGCGACCACGAGGCAGAAGCTGGATGCTGAAATTCTTGGCATGGCCATCGGGCGCCCGCAATAACCAGAACAGCACTTGTGTCGCCATCAGCGCCTTCATGTCGGCCTCTGCGTTCACCGATTGCCGCAGCGTGCCGAACAGGACCTTGAGCCCGGGACCGCCCTCGTTCTCGTATTTTCGCAATGGCGAGCAACCCTCGACCTGGCAAAAATCTTCCTGTGGCAGACGCATGAGCCACTGCCCATTCGGCGCAACGCGCCGGTCAAAACGCTCCACCACGAGCACGCGCTGACCGCCAAAGGTCGCGATGCTGGCATCGGCAGCATTCAGCCCGTAGGCCTTCAGCAGCCTCAGGCACAGCCATTCGTTGTCGACGGACGTGCCGAAGTCCGCCCGCCGCCCGCCCATCAGACCGAGCGGAAGCTTGAAGATGTGGCTCGTTGGCGTGGCGCCACGCGGCGCAAGCCATTGCCCGCGCCACCACAAGAAGGCTGTCTTCTCCTGGGCACCGGCCAGCGAGATGCGAAAGTCCTCGTTTGGGTCCCTGCTCGCAGGGAAGGCATGCGGCGAAACGGTTTCGATCAAGTGACGCTCGATATCCTCCTCGGACAGGGGCACGCCATCGACCCGATCAAAATCGGTGGGCACCTCGTCCTCATCCAGAATCTGAACGGCGCCCACGCAATCGCGCCCGATGGCCTTCAGCAAGTCAAATGGCTCTGTCGAACCCGTCCTGAATCGCTCGGCCACGCGGCGGCGAATCGCGTCGCTGTCCGGCAAGAGGTTGTCGAAATAGTTGGCGACCCTCTCGCCCTTGACCGGCAGGTTCTGGAGATTGAACGGCAGCGACAACGATAGAGGTCGGCCAATATCGGCACTGACCCAGTCCGCGTCATACTGCAGTTCCATCTCGCCGCGAGCGGAAATCGTCCACCGGCCCACCCAGACACCGTTGGTCCAGATGGACAAGCTGCGGCGGTGCGATCGGCGCCCCATGTCACCAATCCGGTGTCGACGCAGCAAACCCGGTAGCGCCGCCCCGGGGTCCAACGGCCAACTCCAGGCCAAGCGCTGCACACCATGCAAGGAGTTGGCCCACGCTCAGCTCGTGGGCATTGAGTTCCAAATGAGAGACCCGCGACTGGCTCAGGCCAATACGAGCAGCCAGTGCGGACTGAGTCAGTCCCTGCGCCTTGCGCGCGGCCTGCAGCATTGATCCCAGCTGGCCGGTCGTCACCAGCGGATGCGATGTAGGCGACATGACGCTTTATCCGTTATGCAGATAAACGCAGAATATCTGAATTACAGGTATTCGTCCAATATCGGCTATACAACTATGGGGGTCTTCAAAAGCGCACCCTGTCGGTCAACTAATGGTTAGCGAGCCGCATCGGCTGCGGCATCGATTCTCTTCTTGGCGGCGGCTTCCGCGCCGGTCAGTTGCGCGCGATACGCTTGAAGTCTCGCCCGGAGCGCATCGTGACGCGCCTTCAACAAGGCCTTGGCTTCCTCCTGGAAGGGAACGGGCCGCCCGCTGACCGCGCGATCCGTGAGGTCAAGGGACATGGCTACGTCCTCATCCGTCGTGAGGTTGCTGATACACGTATCGGCGTCGGTGATGGCGATGCTGGTCGCAACGTCATTGTCGGTGGTGGCCAGACTGGTTGCCACCTCATTGTCCGTGCGCCGGAGGGACTCGCGCACCTCCGCCGTCACCCTGTCAAGCTCCGCCTGGTTCGACACGTTGACGAATGCTCCGCCGCCAGCCTGTGCGACCGTCCTCAGCTTCGCGGCCTCGCTCGACGGCAGGTTGAAGCCGATCACGTTGACGATGGCCCGCGTGCGCCCGCCGTTGATCCGCCGGGCCGATGCCACGGGATCACCGCCGCAGGTTTCTTCGCCATCGGATACGACATAGATGATCTGCTCGCCAGGCGTAGAGGAAGCTCCGAGGAGCGCCTCGGCACGGTCAAGCCCGGCGGCGAGCGGTGTCCAGCCAACCGCATGGACCTGCCCCAGCGCCCTCCGAAGCGGCCCTCTGTCCGTCGACATCGGTGCGAGGACGTCGATCGTTGAACAGGATTTGGCCTTGCCCGCATTGGTGTTGTTTCCCTGCTGTCCAAACACCAGCAACGACGCCTGCACAGAAGCCGGCAACCGGTTCACAAAACCGAGCGCCGCCTCTCGCGCCAGTTCAAGCTTGGTCTTTCCGCCCATCCGCCCGGCCATCGAACCGGAGCCGTCGATCATCACAATCACGCGGGTCGGAGGAACCCGTGGGCCGATGCCCCCGGCCGGTCCTTGCAACTTCGTGTCCTTGAGATCCACGTTTTTGAAGCACGCGTCCGGATTCTTTTTTGTGAACTGCGCAACATAGGCTTGAGCCTCCGCCGAACGCCCTGCTGCGCTTTGCTGGGCAACGGCCTTGTTACGGTTCGCCCCTGCTTCCTCAGCGATTGAAACGTTTGCCCAGCCGATAAGGGTAAGAGCAAACACCCACGTCGCCAAACTACGAACTTGCACGGTCGCCATTCTGCTTCTCCGTTCCGATCCGCCCGGCAACACATGGCGCACGACGGGATCAATGAGTTAGGCGATTCCGATACCATGAAACGTCCGTCTATGGCCGCATGGTATCGAGCACCGAACATGCATTGTGAAGACTTGAAGCCACCGACTATGCCATAAAAAAGTGGTGCTTGACGATGCCCAAAGTTGCCAAGCCATACCAAACGGAACAATAAAAAAGCCCGCAATTATGCGGGCTTAGATGTGTTTTGGTGCTGTGTAGTGCCGGCCAATACCAGACACTAAATCACTCCCACTCAATCGTAGCCGGCGGCTTCCCCGAAACGTCATACACCACCCGGTTCAACCCCCTCACCTCATTGATGATCCGGTTGGACGTGCGCCCCAGCAGCGCATACGGCAGATGCGCCCAATGCGCAGTCATGAAGTCCGTGGTTTGCACCGCCCGCAGCGCGACGACATAGTCGTAGGTGCGGCCGTCGCCCATCACGCCGACCGACTTGACGGGCAGGAAGACCGCGAACGCCTGGCTGGTCAGGTCGTACCAGCTCTTGCCTACCTGTTCCGACGTGCACAGGCCCGCGGCGGCGTCCTGTTCGGTGGCCAGCGTGCCGCGCAGTTCCTCGATAAAGATCGCGTCGGCGCGGCGCAGCAGGTCGGCGTATTCGCGCTTGACCTCGCCGAGGATGCGCACGCCCAGGCCGGGGCCGGGGAACGGGTGGCGGTAGACCATTTCGGGCGGCAGGCCCAGTTCGACGCCGAGTTCGCGCACTTCGTCCTTGAACAGGTCGCGCAGCGGTTCCAGCAGCTTCAAACCGAGCGTCTCGGGCAGGCCGCCGACGTTGTGGTGGCTCTTGATCGTGGTGGCCTTCTTGGTCTTGGTGCCGCCAGACTCCACCACGTCCGGATAGATGGTGCCCTGGGCCAGCCATTTGGCGTTGGTCAGCTTGCTCGCCTCGGCCTGGAAGACCTCGACGAATTCGCGGCCGATGATCTTGCGCTTCTGCTCGGGGTCGGTCACGCCGGCTAGATGGCCCAGGAATTGTTCGGACGCATCGATATGCACGACCTTGGCGTGCAGGCGGCCGGCGAACATGTCCATCACCAGCTTGCCTTCGTCCTGGCGCAGCAGACCATGGTCGACGAACACGCAGGTGAGCTGGTCGCCAATGGCGCGATGAATCAGCGCCGCGGCCACCGACGAGTCGACGCCGCCGGACAGGCCGAGGATCACTTCCTCGTCGCCGACCTGCTCGCGGATCTTCGCGACCGCTTCCTCGATATGGTCGCGCATGACCCAGTCGGGCTTGGCGCCGGCGATCTGCAGCACGAAGCGCTCCAGCATCTGGCGGCCCTTGATGGTGTGCGTGACCTCCGGGTGGAACTGCACGCCGTAGTAGCCGCGCGTCTCGTCTGCCATGCCGGCGATCGGGCAGCTGGGCGTGGACGCCATCAGCTTGAAGCCGGGCGGCAGCTCGGTGACCTTGTCGCCGTGGCTCATCCAGACCTTGAGCATGCCGTGGCCTTCCGGCGTGACGAAGTCCTGCACGTCGGTCAGCAGCGCGGTATGCCCGTGCGCGCGCACCTCGGCGTAGCCGAACTCGCGGTGGTCGCTCCATTCGACCTTGCCGCCAAGCTGCACCGCCATGGTTTGCATGCCATAGCAGATGCCGAGCACCGGCACGCCGAGGTCCCACACCGCCTGCGGTGCGCGCAGCTGGTGGTCTTCATACGTGCTGGCGTAGCTGCCCGACAGGATGACGCCCTTCGGCGCGAATTCGCGCACGAAGGCGTCCGACACGTCGTTCGGGTGGATCTCGCAATAGACGTGCGCCTCGCGAACGCGACGCGCGATCAGCTGCGTGACTTGCGAGCCGAAATCAAGGATGAGGATTTTGTCGTGCATGATGGACAGATGACGTGTCGGTCGGCTCGGGTTCGGACACCACTTCGGTACCGGGCCCATAGCCCGGTGGCGGCGTGATGACCGGCTCGCGCCGTACTTCGGGGGATGGCGAGGGCCGCGCGCCATTTGGCGCGCCGCCCGGGGTTACTGGCGCGCCGGCATCGGGAGCGACGGTCGGCGAGCCTGGGGGTTGGGTCTGCCGCAGTTCGCGCCGCAGCGCTTCCTCGCGCTGCCGCATGCGCAGCCGCTTGGCCAGCGGCATCTGGACCAGCGCGAAGAAAGCCAGCATCGCGGCCAGCAATGCCAGCCAGATCCTGCCCGCGCCCTGCACCGGGAGATCGAAGACGACGAGCCATGCGGCGATAAGCAGCGCGCTGGCGAGGTTCACGGGTCCCGCCATTCGGGCCACCGGCAGTGTCAGATCGCCGCGAAACGCGGCCTGACCCAGCAGCCATGCGAAACCCAGCAGCGCAAGGCCGAGCAGCTGGCCGTACAGCGCCGGCTCGGCCGGGGGCAGCTGCAGCGCGGCGTACAGCGTGGCAAATGGCGATACCAGCAGCACCAGCGCGAGGCCCAGGTCGAACAGGGCATCGAAGAACAGCACGGTTCTCAGCAGGACCTTCATCGATTCTCCTTGAGGCACGGACAATATGCCGCGCGGCCGCACCGCTTGTGAGCGGATGCAGCCGCGCTGTCCCGGCGTTGGCGCCGGCCTCGACTCATATTGGCAAAGGATCCGCGCCGGGGGGCGTCAGTCGATATGGTAGTTGGGCGCTTCCTTGGTAATTTGCACGTCGTGCACATGCGACTCGCGCATGCCGGCCGCGGTGATCTGCACGAACTGCGCGGTCTCGTGCCACTGCGCGATGGTGCTGCTGCCGCAATAGCCCATCGACGCCCGCACACCGCCGCATAGCTGGTGGATGATGGCCATCACCGAGCCCTTGTAAGGCACGCGACCTTCGATGCCTTCCGGCACCAGCTTGTCGACGTTGGCGGTGTTGTCTTCCTGGAAATAGCGATCGGCGGCGCCGTCCTTCATCGCGCCGACCGAACCCATGCCGCGATAGCTCTTGAACGAGCGGCCCTGGTACAGGAACACTTCGCCCGGGGCCTCTTCGGTGCCGGAGAACATGCCACCCATCATCACGGCATGGGCGCCGGCGGCCAGCGCCTTGGCGATGTCGCCGGAATAGCGGATGCCACCGTCGGCGATCAGCGGCACATCGGTGCCAGCCAGCGCCTCGGCGACGTTCGATACCGCGGTGATCTGCGGCACGCCGACGCCGGCGACGATGCGGGTGGTACAGATCGAGCCGGGACCGATGCCGACCTTGACGCCATCGGCGCCATGTTCGACCAGTGCACGCGCGGCTTCGCCGGTGGCGATATTGCCGCCGATGACCTGTACCTGCGGGAAGTTCTGCTTGACCCAGCGGACGCGATCCAGCACGCCCTGGCTATGGCCGTGCGCGGTATCGACCACAATCACGTCGACGCCGGCCTTCACCAGCAGCTCGACGCGCTCGTCGTTGTCCGGGCCCACGCCCACCGCCGCGCCGACGCGCAGCTGGCCATGGTCGTCCTTGCTCGCCAGCGGGTGCTCGACGGCCTTCTGGATGTCCTTGACCGTGATCAGGCCGCGTAGCTCGAACGCGCTGTTGACCACCAGCACGCGCTCCAGCCGGTGCCGGTTCATCAGCCGCTTGGCTTCCTCCAGCGTTGCGCCCTCGGCCACGGTGACCAGCTTCTCGCGCGGGGTCATCTTGGCGCGCACCGGCGCGTCGAGTTCTTCCTCGAAACGCAGGTCGCGGTTGGTGATGATGCCCACCACGGTCTTGCCTTCGAGCACCGGGAAGCCGGAAATGCCATGCTGCTGCGACAGCGCGATCACGTCCCGGACCTTCATGTCCGGCGAAATGGTGATCGGATCACGCAGCACGCCCGATTCGTAGCGCTTCACGCGCGCCACTTCGCGCGCCTGGTCGGCCGGCTTCAGGTTCTTGTGGACGATGCCGATACCGCCGGCCTGCGCCATGGCGATCGCCAGGCGCGCTTCGGTCACGGTGTCCATCGCGGCGGACACCAGCGGAATGTTCAGATCGATGGAGCGGGACAGGCGGGTACGGAGGGAGACATCCCGGGGCAGGACGGCCGAATAGGCCGGCACGAGCAGCACATCATCGAACGTGAGTGCTTTCTGGACAAGACGCATAGCAATTCCTCTAGGCGCAAAAGCAGATTATACAGGAATCGTCCGGTACTCGCTGCAAGCGGCACATGGCTGGTGCTATGCTTCGGGGCTTTCCAATCAGGGCGCGGCGAGAGGCCGTGCGGGCACTGAAGATGGGTATCGGCGTACTGTGCGGCCTGCTGGCCGGAGCGTTCTGGGGCATGGTGTTTATCGCGCCCAAGCTGCTGCCAGCCTTCACGCCGTGGGAACTGGCGATCGGCCGCTATCTTGCCTATGGCCTGGTTGCCGCCATCGCGGCGGCCCCGCTGATGCGGCGCTTCGCCCGCAAGCTCACGCGCGCCGATTGCGTCGCCCTGCTACGGCAGGCGGTGATCGGCAACCTGCTGTACTACGTGCTGCTCGCCTTCGGCGTGCAGCTGGCAGGCGTGGGCCCCACCTCGCTGATCATCGGCATCCTGCCGATCTCGGTCACGCTGATGGGCCGACGGGATCACGGCGCCGTGCCGCTGTCGCGCCTCATGTGGCCGTTGCTGGTGGTGGCGGTGGGCATTGCTTGCATCAATGTCGACCTGTTCGGCGGGGACGGCGGCCACGGCGCGGTAGCCGCAACCGAAGCGGCGCGCACCGCGTGGCACAAGGTCGCGGGGGTGCTGTGCGCGACCGGCGCGCTGGTCTGCTGGACGATCTATGCGGTAGACAATGCGCGCTATCTGCAACGCAATCCGCAGTACAGCGGCAACGAGTGGTCGGCGCTGTTCGGGTTGTCGACGGGCCTCGTATCGGTCGTGCTGGCCCTCGGCGGCTGGCTGTTCGCCGGCAACACGCTGACGGCCCCGGACACCGGACGCGACTGGCAGTGGTTCTGGTGGGTCAATGCGGCGGTTGCGCTGGGCGCCTCGCTGATCGGCAACAACCTGTGGAACATCGCCAGCCGCCGGCTGCCGCTGACCCTGTCCGGACAGATGATCGTGTTCGAGACGCTGTTCGCGCTGGCCTATGGCTTCGTCTATGACGGGCGGCCGCGTCCGCTCGAGATCGCGGCGATCGTACTGCTGATGATCGGAGTGGCGTGGTCGGTGAGGCTGCATGCCACCGACAAGCCCCAAAGTGTGCCCGAGGCAGCCTGAACCGCCCCGCCGCGCCGTCGGTCAGCTTTCCACCGCCTGCGCATCCCCGCCGCCGCGCATCCACTTCTGCCCTTCGCGCGTGCCGCTCTCGCGGGCCTTCTGCACACGGCGCCGGCGTGCGGTCTTGGGGTCCGCGACCAGGGGTCGGTAGATTTCGATGCGGTCGCCCTGCCGCACCACCGTATCGGTGGGGCGTGGCTTGCTGAAGATGCCGGTGCGCAGCGCGTCGGCATCGAGTTCGGGATGGGCCTGCAGCACGCCGGACGCGGCGATCGCCGCGTCGATGGTGGCGCCCGGCGGCAGCTCGATCTCTTTCAGGAAGATGCGGTCCGGCGCCGCGTAGCACACCATGGCCCGGATGCTACCCGGGACCGGATCAGGGATTGCCATAGACGACCTCCGCGCGCTTGACGAAGGCGTCGACAAAGGTATTGGCGATCATATTGAAGACCGGTCCGATGATCTTCTCCAGCAGCACGCTGGAGAACTCGTAGTGCAGATGGAACTCGATCTTGCAGGCGTCCTCGCGCAGCGGGATGAAATTCCAGTAGCCGTTGAAGGACTTGAACGGGCCGTCCGCGAAATTCATGTCGATGCGCGTGGGCCGCTGCTGCGTATTGCGGGTGTGGAAGTACTGCTTGATGCCGCTGAAGTTGATATGGACCTTGGCATCGAGCAGCGTATCGGTCTGCTCGAAAATCTCCACGCCGCCGCACCACGGCAGAAACTTGGGGTAGTCCTCGACGCGCGTGACCAGGTCATACATTTGCTCGGCAGAGTACCCGAGCAGCACGGTTTTATGGACGTCTGCCATGAGTTGATGATTTTGGACCGGCGGGCACGCGACACCGGGCGAGCCGGCCGATCGGTTTGTTAGAATCCCAATTTTAGCCGACAGGAAAGCGCCCGGCACGCCGGCCGCTCTCCTACATTCCCCCTCCCCTCCCGCATGGTCATCGCAGACAACAAGAAAGCCTTCTTCGACTACTTCATCGAGGAACGATACGAAGCCGGGGTCGTGCTCGAAGGCTGGGAAGTCAAGGCGATCCGGGCCTCGCGCGTACAGATCAAGGAAGCCTATGTGGTGATCCGCGATGCCGAGCTGTTCCTGATCGGCGCGCATATCAGCCCGCTGCAAAGCGCCTCCACCCACATCAAGCCCGACCCGGTACGCACGCGCAAGCTGCTGCTGAAGGCCGATGAAATCAAGAAGCTGATCGGCAAGGTGGAGCAGCGCGGCTATACGCTGGTGCCGCTGAACCTGCATTACACGCGCGGCCGCGTGAAGTGCGAGATTGGCCTGGCCAAGGGCAAGAAGCAGTTCGACAAGCGCGAGACCGAGAAGGCGCGCGATTGGCAGCGGGAGAAGGCGCGGATCATCAAGAGTGGGGGGAAGGAGTGAGATTCGGGGTGTTGGGGGTTTGACTGTCACTGCCCTCACCCCCAGCATAAAAAAGCCCCACGGCGTGGAAGCGCCGCGGGGCTTTTTTAATGCACGAGGACGATCCCACCAGCGAGACCGTCACGCAGCCATTACGAGGCCAGCTGACGCCACGTGTCCACGACCGAGTCGGGGTTCAGCGAGATCGACGAGATGCCCTCCTTGGCCAGCCATGCCGCAAAGTCCGGATGGTCCGACGGGCCCTGGCCGCAGATGCCCACATACTTGTTCAGCCGCAGCGCGGTCGAGATCGCCCGCGACAGCATGAACTGGACCGCCGGGTCGCGCTCATCGAAGTCCTTGGCCAGCAGTTCCATGCCGGAATCGCGGTCCAGGCCAAGCGTGAGCTGCGTCAGGTCGTTGGAGCCGATGGAGAAACCGTCGAAGTACTGCAGGAACTCCTCGGCCAGGATCGCGTTGGACGGCACCTCGCACATCATGATCAGGCGCAGGCCGTTCTCGCCGCGCTTCAGTCCATGCTTGCCAAGCAGCTCGACCACCTTCTCGGCCTGGCCCAGCGTGCGCACGAACGGCACCATGATCTCGACGTTGGTCAGGCCCATTTCGTCGCGCACACGCTTCATGGCCTTGCATTCCATCTCGAAGGCTTCGGCGAAGTCTTCGGAGATATAGCGCGACGCGCCGCGGAAGCCCAGCATCGGGTTCTCTTCATCCGGCTCGTAGCGCGAGCCGCCGATCAGCTTCTTGTACTCGTTCGACTTGAAGTCGGACAGGCGCACGATCACCGGCTTCGGATAGAAAGCCGCGCCGATCGTGGCGATGCCTTCGGCCAGCTTGTCGATATAGAACGCACGCGGGCTGGCGTGGCCACGCGCGACGCTCTCGACGGCCTTCTTCAGGTCGGCATCGACCTGCGGGTAGTCGAGGATCGCCTTCGGGTGGACGCCGATATTGTTGTTGATGATGAATTCGAGCCGGGCGAGGCCCACGCCGCCGTTCGGAATCTGCGCGAAGTCGAACGCGAGCTGCGGGTTGCCGACGTTCATCATGATCTTGACGTCGATCTCCGGCATGTCGCCACGCTGGACCTCCGTTACCTCGGTTTCGAGCAGGCCGTCGTAGATGCGGCCCTCGTCGCCCTCGGCGCACGATACCGTCACGAGCGTGCCGTCCTTGAGCACGTCGGTGGCATCGCCGCAACCGACCACGGCCGGCACGCCCAGTTCGCGCGCGATGATGGCCGCGTGGCAGGTACGGCCACCCCGATTGGTGACGATGGCCGAGGCGCGCTTCATCACCGGCTCCCAGTTGGGGTCGGTCATGTCGGCGACCAGCACGTCGCCCGGCTGCACGCGCTCCATTTCGCTGGGGTCGTTGATCACGCGGACCGGGCCCGCGCCGATCTTCTGGCCGATGGCGCGGCCGGTGGCCAGCACCGGCGCGTTGCCCTTGAGCTTGAAGCGCTGCTCGACCTTGCCGTTGGCCTGGCTCTTCACGGTCTCCGGACGCGCCTGCAGGATGTAGATCTTGCCGTCCTTGCCGTCCTTGCCCCACTCGATATCCATCGGGCGGCCATAGTGCTTCTCGATGGTCATCGCGTAGCGCGCCAGCTCGCAGACGTCCTCGTCGGTGATCGAATAGCGGTTGCGCAGCTCGCTCGGCACGTCGACGGTCTTGACACGTCCGGCCTCGCCCGGCGCGGTGAATTCCATCTTGATCAGCTTCGAGCCGATGGAACGGCGGATGATCGGGTATTTGCCGGCCTGCAGCGTCGGCTTGAACACGTAGAACTCGTCCGGGTTCACGGCGCCCTGCACCACGGTCTCGCCCAGGCCGTAGCTGGACGTGATGAAGACCACGTCGGGGAATCCCGATTCGGTGTCGATGGTGAACATCACGCCGGAGGCGGCAAGGTCCGAACGGACCATGCGCTGCACGCCGGCCGACAGCGCCACCACGTCATGGGCGAAGCCCTTGTGCACGCGGTACGAAATCGCACGGTCGTTGTAAAGCGACGCGAACACGTGCTTGATCTTGTCCAGCACGTCGTCGATGCCGCTGACGTTCAGGTACGACTCCTGCTGGCCGGCGAAGGAGGCGTCGGGCAGGTCTTCCGCGGTGGCCGACGAGCGCACCGCGAACGATGCCTCGGCGCCCTCGCGCTCGGACACGCGGGCGTAGTGCTCGCGGATCTCCTGCTCCAGCCGGGGCTGGAACGGCGCGGTGGCGACCCAGTTGCGGATCTCGGCGCCGGCCTCGGCCAGCGCCTTGACGTCGTCGACATCAAGCGCCTTCAGGCGGTCGGAGATGCGTTGCGTCAGGTTGTTATGGGCCAGGAAATCGCGGAAGGCCAGCGCGGTGGTGGCAAAGCCGCCCGGAACCCGGACGCCCACCTCGGCCAGCTGGGAGATCATTTCGCCGAGCGACGAATTCTTGCCTCCCACCACTTCCACATCGGACATGCGCAACTGCTCGAACGGCAACACATAGGCGCCGTCATTTGCCACGTTGGTCATAAAAGCCTCAAAACAAAGTAGGAAACCTGTCGCTCGACCGGAATGTCGTTGGTGTTCTGCTACCGGCCGGATCGCTTGGCTAAGCAATCCCGCGAATGCGCGGAACCGGGACACGGGAATCGGGAGACACATTGTCGACAAAGCGCGGTGCGATTGTCGGCACCCACGCCGTGACGCGGCCCCTGTGCAATTGCTTAGCCAAAAGATCGCCGCTATTCTACCGTGCCGCATCGCACTTTCGCGTGCGGTACCCCCCAAAATATTGTTAAGACATGGATTCCCGCACGGACCCGCCCACCCCGGCGCGCGGCGACAAACCGGCCGTCCGCACCGTATTTATCGTGTCCGACGGCACTGGCATCACCGCGGAGACCTTCAGCCATTCCATCCTGGCCCAGTTCGAGATGCGCTTTCGCAAGGTGCGAATGCCCTTTATCGATACGCCGGAAAAGGCCCATCTGGCTGTAGGGAAAATCAACGAGGCGTTCCAGGCAGAGGGGGCGCCACCCATCGTCTTCACCACGCTGGTCAATGCCGAATCGAACAAGGCCATCCGCCAGGCCAAGGGGATGATCCTGGACATGTTCCAGACCTTTATCGAGCCGCTCGAAAAGGAACTGGGCATCAAGTCGACCCATGCGATCGGCCGCTTTCACCAGAACGCGGACACCGAGGCGTACAAGAATCGCATCGAGGCGATCAACTTCTCGCTCGCGCATGACGACGGCCAGTCGCACAAGAACCTGGCCGAGGCGGATGTGATCCTGGTCGGCGTGTCGCGCAGCGGCAAGACGCCGACCAGCCTGTACCTGGCGATGCAATACGGCCTGAAGGCGGCCAACTATCCGCTGATTCCCGACGACTTCGAGCGTGGCAAGCTGCCGTCGGCGCTGTACGACTACAAGGCCAAGATCTTCGGCCTGTCGATCGACCCGCAGCGGCTATCGGAGATCCGCAACGAGCGGCGTCCGGGCAGCAAGTATGCGGCAATCGAGAATTGCCGTTACGAGGTGAACGAGGCCGAGGCGATGATGCGGCGCGAAGGCATCAAGTGGCTGTCCTCCACGCACAAGTCGATCGAGGAGATCGCCACCACCATCCTGCAGGAGATCAAGGTGGATCGGGATAATTATTGAGGGGGGTTCGACTTTGGGCGGGTTGTTTGGCTGATACTGCCGTCTCCCCCGGCCCCTCTCCCGCTTTGCGGGAGAGGGAAGCGAACCCTCTCCCCCGCCCTCTGTCCCGCGAGCGGGAGAGGGAAGCGTTCTAACGGCGCTGCCTGAGGGCCTCGAATAGGCAGACCGCGGTAGCGGCGGCCACGTTCAGCGATTCCAGGCCGCCGGGCTGCGGAATGCTGACGGTGCGCGATACCAGCGCCATCCATTCCGCGCTGACGCCCGCCCCTTCATTGCCGACAACCCACCCCACCGGGCCGCGCAGATCGGTGTCGTACAGCTCGGCATCGGCATGCGACGAGGTGGCGATCAGCGGCACGGACAGGCGCGGCGCCAGCATGTCGACGGTGCAGTGCTCGACGATGTTCAGATGGAAGTTGGCGCCCATGGCCGCACGCAAGGTCTTGATCGACCATGCGAAGGCGCAGCCCGTGCCGAGGAACGCGTGGCGGABGCCGGCCGCCGCGGCGCTGCGCAGGATGGAGCCGACATTGCCGGCATCCTGCACACCGTCCAGCACGATGCAGTCGGTGTCGATGCGCGCCGGCAGATGGCCCGAGGGCGTGTCGATCACCAGCATCACATCGATGCCGTTGACCACTCCGCTGATCTGCGCGAACAGCGCATCGGCCAGCAGCACGATGCGCTGCGGCTCGATCCGCGCCAGCAACGGTGCGACTTCGGGATGCTGCTGGTGGCGCTCCGATACCACGCAGCTGGCTGGCTGCCCCAGCGCGTCCAGATACGCCTGCGCCAGATGCACGCCATCGAGCACCGACTGGCCGGCCTTGCGCCGCTGATGGGTGGAACCGGTCAGCGCCTTCAGGTGCTTGAACAGCGCATTATCGCGCGAAGTGACGTGCTTCACGATGTCGCGGTCCCTGGCGTGGCGAAGGCGTCGATCAGCGCATCGCTGTCGTCCTGGCTGTCTTCGAAGGCATCGTCCAGCGCATCGCTGCCCGACCCGGCGGGCAATGCAAGCATCGCGTCAGGACCGAGCGGTCCGCGTATCAGCGCCTCGCGCACCGGCGCGAAGGAGCGCCGGTGGTGCGGGGTGGCGCCAAAGCGCGCCAGTGCCAGCAGGTGTTGCGGCGTGCCGTAGCCCACGTGGGCATCGAAACCGTAGTCGGGATACTGCTCGTGCAGCGTCATCAGCTCGCGATCGCGCGCGACCTTGGCCAGGATCGACGCCGCCGAGATGGCCTGCACGGTGGCATCGCCCTTGACGATCGCCTCGACCGGATAGCGGATTTCCGGACAGCGATTGCCGTCGACCTGAACCAGATCGGGCACCACGCCGCATGCGGCCACGCCTTCGACCGCGCGCCGCATCGCCAGCATGGTGGCGTGCAGGATGTTCAGCGTGTCGATTTCCTCGACGGTGGCGAAGGCGATATGCCAGGCCAGCGCCCGCTGCTGGATCTCGTCGAACAGCGCCTCCCGCTTGCGCGCGGTCAGCATCTTCGAGTCGGCCAGCCCATCGATGGGCCGCTTTGGATCGAGCACCACGGCGGCAGCGAATACCGGACCGGCCAGCGGCCCGCGTCCGGCCTCGTCGACGCCGCACAGGCGCTCGGCCAGCGCGGCCGCCGGCGACAGCGCCAGGCCCAGCTGGGCGTCGGCCGTCATCTTCCTGCCCTTGCCGCTCGTGGCCCGGGTTGCCCGCTTGGCACGATTGCCGGCCAGACGCGTCATGGCGCCGCCCTCCGCTCGCGCAGCAGATTGGCGACGACATCGGCCGCGATATCGGCGGTATTCCGGCGCAATGTCTGGTGCATCTGCGTGAAATGCTGGTACAGGAAGGCCGTGTTGTTATGGTCGTTCAGCTGCAGCAACGTCTCGCGCGCCAGCGCTTCCGGCGTGGCATCGTCCTGCAGCAGTTCCGGCACGACAAAGCGGCCCGACAGGATATTGGGCAAGCCGACGTACGGCAGATACCCCTGCCGCTTCATGATCTGCGCGGTCAGCCAGGGCACCTTGTACGAGATCACCATCGGCTTCTTGTACAGCGCGGCTTCCAGCGTGGCGGTGCCGCTGGCCAGCAGCACCACGTCGGCCGCTTCCATGGCCAGATGCGACTGGCCATCGATCACGGTGACGTCGAGCTGCGGATACTGGCGGGCGTGCTGCTCGATGATCGCTCGCAGCGACGAATTGGCGGCCGGCAGCACGAACGACAGCGCCGCATCCATCGCCTGCATTCGCGCCATCGCCGCGAAGAAGGTTGCGCCCAGATGGCGCACCTCTGACTGGCGGCTGCCGGGCAGCACCGCGACCACACGACGGCCCTGCGTCAGACCGAGCCGGGCACGCGCGCCTTCGGTGTCAGGCACCATCGGGATCACGTCGGCCAGCGGATGGCCGACGTAGGTCGCCGGGATGCCCGCCTTCTCGTAGATTTCCGGCTCGAACGGGAACAGGCACAGGATATGGTCGACGGCGCGCGCGATCGTGCGGATGCGCCCGCCGCGCCAGGCCCAGATCGACGGGCTGACGAAATGCACCACCGGAATCCCGGCGCGGCGCAATGGCACTTCGAGACCGAAGTTGAAATCCGGCGCATCGACGCCGATGAAGCACAGCGGCGGATGTTCCAGCAGCCGGTCGCGTATCGCCCGCCGTGTGGCAAGGATTTCCCGCAGCGACCCCAGCACCTCGACGTAGCCGTTGACCGACAGCGTTTCCATCGGCCAGTGCGACACGAAGCCGCGCTCCTGCATGCGGGCTCCGCCGATGCCGGCATAGCGCACCGTGCCGGGAAGCCGCGCCTGCAGGCCCGACATCAGCAGCGAGGCCAGCAGGTCGCCCGAGGCCTCGCCAGCGACCATCGCGATCTCGCCATTCAGACCGTCAAGGCTGGCCGGATTGGCGGTAGCGGTGGGCCGTGTGTCGGCGTTGGGCAGATGGGCGGCGGCCATGGCGGGTGCCGGTCCTTATCGCACGATGCCGCGCTGCGTGGCGGCAAGGAAATCGAGGAAGGCGCGCAGCGGCGTCGAGGCGCTTGCTTCCACCTGCGCCAGCAGCTGACCGATCTCCGCCTGCGCCTCGGCGAAACCAAGGTCCGATTTGTACAGCAGCTTGTAAGCCTGCCGCAGTGCGGCGATCTGCGCCGCGTCGAAGCCGCGGCGGCGCAGGCCCTCGACGTTGATGCCGTGCGGCGTGGCCTTGTTGCCGTTCTTGTCGCTGGCCGCGATGACGAACGGGGGCACGTCCTGCACCAGCGCCGACGCGCCGCCCAGCATTGCATGATCACCGATTCGCACGTACTGGTGCACGCCGCTCATGCCGCCGAGAATGGCCCAGTCGCCCACCTCCACGTGGCCGGCGATCTGCGCGTTGCTCGAGAACACCGTGTGGTTGCCCACCCGGCAGTCGTGCGCGATATGCACATAGGCCATGATCCAGTTGTCGTTGCCGATGCTGGTCAGGCCCTGGTCCTGCACGGTGCCGGTGTGGATCGTGGTGAATTCGCGGATGCGGTTGCGGTCGCCGATCACCAGCCGGGTCGGTTCGTCGCGGTACTTCATGTCCTGCGGCGGGCCGCCGACGGAAGCGTAGGGACCGATGCGGTTGTCCGCGCCGATGGTGGTATGGCCCTCGACGGTGCTGTGCGAGCCGATCACGGTGCCGCTGCCGATGCGCACATGCGGACCGACGATCGAGTACGGCCCGACGCTGACGTCGGCCGCCAGTTCGGCCTTCGGGTCGACCAGGGCGGTAGGATGGATTTGCGTCATGGGCGAAATTCCTGTTCAGGTCTGGAGCGGCCCCGCAGCGCCGCTTGTTGTGCGGCGTCTGCCGGGCCGCCCGGTGGCGGCATCCGGGACGATTCGCCTTGCGCCGCGCACCCGTTGCGCTTGTAAAGGGTCGGAACGATCAGGCGTCGGCCTGCTTGACCGTGCACATCAGCTCGGCTTCGCAGGCGACCTTGTCTTCGACCGTGGCAAAGGCCTTGAATTTCCAGATGCCGCGAATATAGCGCTCGACCGACACGTTCATGTGCAACTGGTCGCCGGGATAGACCACCTGCTTGAAACGGGCGCCGTCGATGCCGACGAAGTAGTACAGCGCGCCCTCCTTGCGCTCCATCTCCGCGCCAAAGGTCAACAGGCCGGCGGACTGCGCCAGCGCCTCCAGGATCATCACGCCCGGCATCACCGGCGCGCCGGGGAAATGGCCCTGGAAATACGGCTCGTTGATGGTGACGTTCTTCAGCGTCTTGATTCGTTGCTGCGGTACGAACTCCAGCACGCGATCGACCAGCAGGAACGGGTAGCGATGCGGCAACAGCTGCAGGATCTTGCGAATGTCGATATCGGCGGCGGTCATGATGATTTCTCTTCCGGGGTCTTTGTCGTCGTGCCGGGCGTCTGGCCTCGCAGGCGCTTTTCCAGCTGCATCACGCGCTCGCGCAGCTTGGCGAGCCCGCGCACGATGGCAGCGTTGCGCTCCCATTCGCCATGCGGCAGGAAGGGGAACACGCTGGTGAAGTGCTGGCCCGGCTTGGTAATGGATTTGGTGATGCTGGTGCCGCCCGACACGGTGGTGCGGTCGGCGATGGACAGATGGCCGGCGAAATTGGCCGAGCCGCCGATCATGCAGAAGCGGCCGATCGTGGTGCTGCCCGCGATCGCCGCGCAGCCGGCGATCACGGTGTGGGCGCCGACGCGGACGTTATGGGCGACCTGCACCTGGTTGTCCAGCTTGCAGCCTTCCTCGACCACGGTGTCGCCCATCGCGCCGCGGTCCACCGCGGTATTGGCGCCGATCTCCACATCGTTGCCGAGCACCGCCCGGCCGGTCTGCGGAATCTTCACGAAGGTCACGCCGTCGGGCTGGATGTCCGGCGCGAAGCCGAAGCCGTCCGCGCCGATCACCGCGCCGCTATGAACGATGCAGCGGTCGCCGACCACGCAATCGTGGTAGATCGACACATTGGCGTACAGCAGCGTATCGTCGCCGACGCGCGCGTTGGCGCCGATATAGGTGTTGGCCAGCACGCGCACGCGCTCGCCCAGCGTCGCGCCGGCCTCGATGACCACATTGGGTCCGATATAGCAGGACGCCGGCACCACCGCCCCTTCGGCGACGGTCGCGCGCGGATCGATGCCCACGCGTTGGTCGCGCTTGGCGGCGCGATCGAAATGCTGCGCGATGAGGGCAAAGCAGACGTAGGGCTTGGGCGAGACCAGCCAGTTGCCGTCGGCCCTGCCATGTTCGCGAATGCGTTCGAGGTCCGCGGGCGACACGATGATCGCGGTCGCCCGCGAGTCCAGCGCCTGCTGCAGGTACAGCGGATTGGAGAGGAAGGCGAGCTGCCCGTCGCCTGCCCGGTCCAGCGGCGCCAGACCGCGCACGATCAGGGTGGGATCACCCACAACCTGCGCGCCGGTATCGGTGGCGAGCTGACCCAGTGTGGGTGTCTTCATCGCGGTACTTCCTGAAACGGTAATGAGACGAAAACGCGCGGGCTTACTTGCCGCCGGCGTTCAGGGCCTTCATCACGTCGTCGGTGATGTCGATGCGCGGATTGACGTAGACCGCTTCCTGCACGATCAGATCGTACTTGCGCTGCTCGGCGAGCTGGCGGATCACGCGGTTGGCCCGCTCCAGCACCTGGGCCAGCTCCTCGTTGCGGCGCTGGTTCAGATCCTCGCGGAATTCGCGCTGCTTGCGCTGAAATTCACGATCCAGATCGGCCAGCTCGCGCTGACGGCGCTGACGGTCGGCGTCGGCCAGCACGGCGGTGTCCTTGTCCAGGCGGTCGGCCATGGACTTGATCTTCTGCGCCATGTCCTGCAATTCGCGGTCGCGCTTGGAGAACTCCTGCTCCAGCTTGACCTGGGCCTGCTTGGCCGGTTGCGAATCGCGCAGGATGCGCTCGGAATTGACGGCCGCGATGCGCGCCTCCTGCGCGATCGCGGGCGCCGTCGCCAGCGCGGCGGCAAGGCCGGCCGCGACGGCGAGGGACTGGATCAGACGGGATGGTGTTTTCATGAATCTATCCTCTATCAGATCAGAACGCGGTACCGATCTGGAACTGGAAGCGCTGGGTGCGATCGCCTTCCTCGCGCTTGAGCGGGAAGCCCATGCTGATCTTCAGCGGACCGATCGGCGACAGCCAGGACATGCCCAGGCCCGTCGAATACTTCAGGTCCGAGAAGCGCGGTGCCTCGCCTTCCTGGTACACGTTACCGAAATCGAAGAAGGTGAACAGCCGCAGCGTGCGGTCGACGCCCGAGCCCGGCAGCGGGAAGATGAATTCGATGTTGCCGATCATCTTGGAGGCGCCGCCAATCGGGTTGCCATTCTGGTCCTTCGGACCCAGCGTGCTGGTCTGGTAGCCGCGCACCGAGCCGATACCCCCGGCGTAGAAGTACTTGAAGACCGGGTAGTCCTTGCCGCCGTAGCCGTGGCCATACGCGACCTCGCCGTTGAAGGCCAGCGTGAAGGCCTTCGACAGCGGGTAGTAGTACTGCTGCTGCAGCGTGGCGCGGTAGTACTGCGTGTCGCCAATGCCCGGCAGGCCGATTTCCAGGTTGGCCTGCGTGTACGAGCCCTTGGTCGGCACCAGCGCGCTGTCGCGACGGTCGCGTGCCCAGCCGATGGTGAACGGGAAGTTGTTGGTGACGTCGCCGTTCTCGCGCACCCAGTTCTGGTACTGGATCGGCGTGTTGTTCGACACCGTCAGCTCGGTACGCTCGTAGCCGATGCCGAAGAACACCGTGTCGTTCTCCGAGAACGGCACGCCGAACTTGAAGCCGCCGCCGGTCGACACGATGCGGTAGTCCTGGTCGCCGGTGTAGTACAGCGGCCGCGACGTACGGTAGTACACGTCGGTGGTGCGGCTGATGCCGTCCACCGTGAAGTACGGGTCGTACTGCGTCAGCGCGATGGTGCGGAACGACTTCGCCGTGTTGACGTCAAGGCCCAGGCTGGTACCGGAGCCGAACACGTTGTCCTGGCGCAGGCCGGCCTGCAGCACGAGCTTGTCGGTCGACGAGAAGCCCAGGCCCAGGCTGATCTGGCCGGTGGGCTTCTCGGTGACGTTGACGTTCACATCGACCTGGTCGGGCGCGCCGGGCACATCCTCGGTGGTGATGTTGGTGTCGGTGAAGTAGCCGGTGCGGTTGATGCGGGCCTGCGATTGCTGCAGCTTTTCGCTGTCGAACCAGGAGCTTTCCATCTGCCGCATCTCGCGGCGCACCACCTCGTCGCGCGTCTTGCTGTTGCCGACCACGTTGACGCGGCGCACATAGATGCGGCGGCCCGGATCGACCATCAGCGTCAGCGCGACCTCGCGCTTCTCGCGGTCGATCTGCGGCTGCGGGTTGATGGTGGTGAACGCATAGCCATAGGTGCCGAGCAGGTCGGTGATCGCCTTGGTGCTTTGCGTGAGCTTTTCCGACGAGAAGATGTCGCCCGGCTTCAGCGTCAGCAGCTTCTCCATTTCTTCCTGCTTGCCGAGCAGTTCGCCCGCCAGCCGGATGTCGGACACCTTGTATTGATCGCCTTCCTTGATGTTCAGCGTCAGGTAGATGTCCTTCTTGTCCGGCGTGATCGACACCTGCGTCGATTCGATGGCGAACTCCAGATAGCCCCGGTTCAGGTAGAACGAGCGCAGCGCCTCCAGGTCGGCCGTCAGCTTCTGCTTCGAATACAGGTCGTTCTTGGTGTACCAGGACAGCCAGTTCGGCGTGGACAGCTGCATCTCGTCACGGAGCGTGCTTTCCTTGAACGCCTTGTTGCCGACGATATTGATCTGGCGGATCTTGGCGATCGGGCCCTCGTCGACATTGAAGACCACCGACACGCGGTTGCGGTCAACCGGCGTGATGGTTGTCTGCACGTCGGCGGCGTAGTAGCCGCGCGCGACGTACTGGCGCTTCAGTTCCTGTTCGGCCTTGTCGATCAGCGCGCGGTCGTAGTAGCGCGCCTCGGCCACGCCGACGGCCCGCAGCGAACGGCGCAGCGTGTCCTTGTCGAATTCCTTGATGCCGACGAACTCGAGCTGGGAGATCGCGGGACGCTCCTCGACCTGCACGACCAGCACGCCGTCCTCGGCGCGGATCTGCACGTCCTTGAAGAAGCCGGTGTTATACAGGGCCCGGATCGCGTCGGCACCCTTGTCGTCGGTGAAGGTCTCCCCGACCTTGACCGGCAGATAGCCGAACACCGTACCCGGTTCGACGCGCTGCAGGCCTTCCACGCGAATATCCCTGACCACAAACGGATCCGCGGCCCAGCCTGCCGGTGCCCAGGCCGCGATGATGGCACTCGCCAGCATGCTCAGCGAGATGCGCTTATGTCTGATCAATCTTGATCCCCTCTTTGATTCCATGCAGGATTTTTGGCTCTGATGCTTCGCCGGGTACGGCCGGGCGACGCCGTGGAAAGTCGTACCGCGCTGGTCGGCACGACTGTTCCCGCCATGCGCGCCGATTCTAGCTGTTCGTCAGGAACAAACGGCTGACGTCATTGAAGATGGCGAGCGAAGTCAGGAGCAAGATGCAGGCAATGCCGACCTTCTGCAGCACAGCCTGCCAGTGGTCTGGAACGGGCCTGCCAGTCAAAAATTCAACGCAATAATACAGCAAATGCCCACCGTCCAATACCGGAATGGGTAACAAATTCAAGACACCGAGACTCACGCTGACAAGAGCCAGGAAGCTGATGAAGGGCTGCCATCCCAGGTTGGCCGCCTTGCCCGCGTAGTCGGCGACGGTCAGCGGACCGCTCAGGTTCTGCAGCGAGGCCTGGCCGATCAGCATGCGCCCAAGCAGCTTCAGCGACAGCACGCTGGTGTCCCACACCTGCCCCACCGCGCGCCCCATTGCCTCGACCGGGCCCAGCCGCACCGTTTCCATCATCACCGCCTGCGCGAGCGCCGCGCCCAGCTTGCCGGTGGCCGCGCCGTCCGTTCCGGCTGCGGCATCGGGCTGCACGGGCACGTCCATCCTGCGCCCTTCGCGCTCGATCGTCAGCGTCGCCTGGCTGCCGGCGCTGCCGCGCACGGCCCGGATCAGCTGGTCGGGCTGCACGATCGGCTGGCCCTGCCAGGCCAGCACGAGGTCGCCGGCACGCAGGCCGGCGCGCTGCGCGGCGGAATCGGGCAGCACCTCGCGGATCGTCACGGGGCCGCCCTTCAGCGCGAGGCCCAGCGTGGCAAGCGGGTCCTGCCGCGGATCGTCGCCGGTTTCGGGCAGGCGCGGCAGCGTCAGCACGCGCTCGCGGCCATCGGCGCCCCGCACGCGCAGCGCCGCCCCGCCGCCGCCGAAACCCTGTGCGAATACCGCCATGCGCAGCTCATTCCAGGAGCGCACCGGCTCGACCTCGCCACCGGCCTCCAGCGCCAGCACGCGATCACCGTCGCGCACGCCGGCCGCCGCGGCCATCGTGCCGGCCGCGGGCGTCGCCAGCACCGGCGCCGGCTCCTGCATGCCGCCCGCGAACAGCGTGAAATACAGCACCACGGCGAGCAGGAAGTTGGCGAACGGGCCGGCCGCGACGATGGCGAAGCGCTTGCCGACGGGCTGCCGGTTGAAAGCCCGCGGCAGGTCGGCATGGTCAAGCGGCGGGTCCCGCTCGGGATCGCGCTCGCGTTCGTCCAGCATCTTGACGTAGCCGCCCAGCGGAATCGCGGCGAGCGTCCATTCGGTGCGGTCCGGATGGCGCGACACCCAGCGCAGCAGCGGCCGGCCGAAGCCGATGGAGAACCGCAATACCTTCACGCCGCACGCGCGCGCGGCCAGGTAGTGCCCCATCTCGTGGATATAGATGAGGATGCCGAGGGCGACGATAAAGGCGAGCAGGGTCTGCATGGCGTCAGGCCTGGGTGGCGCTCACTGGCACTTAGTGGGACGCACCGGCGCCGATCAGCGCGGCGGCGCTTTGCCGCGCCGCGGCATCCGCCGCCAGTACGGTGTCGAGCGTGTCGGCCGCCTCGCGCGGGCCGCTATCGAGCACGCGGGCCACGATGCCGGCGATGTCGGTGAAGCGGATCACGCCACGCAGGAAGCCGTCGACCGCCACCTCGTTGGCCGCGTTCAGCACGGCCGGCGCGACGCCACCCTCGCGCAGCGCGTCGAAGGCGAGGCCCAGGCAAGGGAAGCGCTGCAGGTCGGGCGCCTCGAAGGACAAGGCGCCGGCCGCGGCCAGATCGAGCGGCGACACGCCGGCGTCGATGCGCTCCGGATAGGCGAGCCCATAGGCGATCGGCGTACGCATGTCGGGATTGCCCAGCTGGGCCAGCACCGTGCCGTCGGCATAGGCCACCATCGAGTGCACGATGCTTTGCGGGTGGATCAGCACCTGGATGCGGTCCACCGGCGCGCCAAACAGCCAATGGGCCTCGATCACTTCGAGGCCCTTGTTCATCATCGTGGCGGAATCGACCGAGATCTTGCGTCCCATGACCCAGTTCGGATGGGCGCAAGCCTCGTCCGGCGAGATGTCGTGCAGCGTGGCCGGGTCGCGCGTGCGGAACGGGCCGCCCGAGGCGGTCAGCACCACCCGCGCGACGCCGGCGCGGTAGCGCGGATCGTCCGCCGGCAGGCACTGGAAGATGGCGTTGTGCTCGCTGTCGATCGGCAGCAGCGTGGCGCCGTGCTCGCGCACCGCGTCCATGAAGATCGCGCCGGACATCACCAGCGCTTCCTTGTTGGCCAGCAGCACCCGCTTGCCGGCGCACGCGGCCGCCAGCGTGGGCCGCAGCCCAGCGGCGCCCACGATGGCCGCCATCACGGTGTCAGCGTCGGCGTCGGCGGCCACCTGTGCCAGCGCGGCCTCGCCGTGCAGCACCTCGGTGGCCAGCCCTGCGGCGGCGAGCCGCGTCCGAAGCGTGGCGGCGGCCTCCGCGGTGGCCACCACGGCACGCGCCGGCCGGAATTCGATGCAGCGCTCGGCCAGCTTGTCCAGCTGACGGTGCGCGGTCAGCGCATGGACCGCATAGCGATCCGGGTGGCGCCGTACCACGTCGAGCGTGCTGTCGCCGATCGAACCGGTGGCGCCTAGAACGGTGATACGACGCATCTCAAGCCAATATGAAATTCAAAGATAGAGCACAAGCAGCGCCGCCATCGGCAATACCGGCAGCAAGGCGTCGATGCGGTCCAGCACGCCGCCATGGCCGGGCAGCAGCCGGCTGCTGTCCTTCTTGCCGACCTGGCGCTTGAGCAGCGACTCGAACAGGTCACCGACCACGCTGGCGACCACCATCACTGTGCTCAGCAGCGCCACCATCAGCAGGCCGGCACGGTCGGCGATGCGGCTGAACCACGTTGGCGCGAAGGCGTACGTCGCGGCCAGCGCCAGCGCCAGCACCAGCGCGAACAGCCAGCCGCCGATGGCGCCTTCCCACGACTTGCCCGGGCTGATGGCGGGCGCGAGCTTGCGGCGGCCGATTGCCTTGCCGACGAAGTAGGCGCCGATATCGGCCGCCCATACCAGCGCGGCGGCCGACAGCAGCACGCCGACGCCGAAGCCGCGCAGCACCAGCGCGGCATGCGCGAAGGCCGGCAGCACGATCACGCCCACCAGTCCCGCGATCAGCGCAAACGCCGGCGTGATCTTGCGCACGCCGCGCGCCAGCACCAGCACCACCACGCCCCACGCCACCATCGCGGCCTGCATCAGCCACAGCAGTCCGTGGCGGCTGGGTACGTCGTACCACAGGATCATGGCCAGCAGGCAGGCGAGCGCGTACAGCCAGGGACCGGCACCGCGCAGGCCCAGCAGGCGTCCGAACTCCCAGCCGGCCAGCGCGACGATTACCGCCATCAGGCCGGCCAGCGCCGACGGCGGCGCCAGGAACAGGATGGGCAGGATCAGCAGCAACAGGCAGAGGGCGGTGATGACTCGGGTAACAAGCATGCGCTGCTTCAATCCTTTGGAATCGAGGGACGATGGTCGGGCGCCGCGCTCAAGCGGTGCCGGATACCCCGGGGGCGACCACCTGCGCGCTGGTGCGGCCAAAACGCCGTTCGCGCTGCCGGTACGAGGCGAATGCCTTGTCGAGCTCGGCCGCGTCGAAATCCGGCCAGAACACGTCGGTGAAGTACAGCTCGGTATAGGCCAATTGCCACAGCAGGAAATTGCTGATGCGCTGTTCGCCGCCGGTGCGGATGAACAGGTCGGGTTCCGGCGCGTAGGCCATCGCCAGGTGCGGCGCCAGCATCGATTCGTCCAGCGTCGACGGATCGAGCATCGGCGCGCGCAGCAGCATCTTGCGAATGGCCTGCAGCAGATCCCAGCGCCCGCCGTAATTGGCCGCGATGGTGACCGTCAGGCCCGTGTTGGCCGCGGTGCGGCGCTCGGCGTCGCCGATCAGCTGCTGGATGCGGGGGCTGAAACGGGACAGGTCGCCCACCACCTTCAGCCGGATATTGTTGGCGTGCATCTTCACGACCTCGCGCCGCAGCGACATCATGAACAGCCGCATCAGGAACGAGACCTCGTCCTCGGGACGCCGCCAGTTTTCCGAGCTGAACGCAAACAGCGTCAGGTATTTGACCCCGCGCACCGCGCACGCCTCGACCACGGCACGAACCGCATCCAGGCCGCGGCTGTGGCCGGCGACCCGCGGCATGTGCCGCTGCGTGGCCCACCGCCCGTTGCCATCCATGATGATGGCGACGTGGGCGGGCACATAGGAAGTATCGGGGATGGCGAGAGTGGAACTGATGTGCATGATGGTGGACGGGGTGGAACGCGCGGGGGGCCGCGATGGCCCCCCGGACGTCCTCAGACCGTCATGATCTCCTTGTCCTTCTCGGCGACCAGCTTGTCGATCTCGGCGACGAACTTGTCGGTCAGCTTCTGCACCTCGTCGGTGCCACGACGCTCGTCGTCCTCCGAGATGCTCTTGTCCTTGACCAGCTTCTTGAACTGCTCGTTGGCGTCGCGGCGCAGGTTGCGCACCGCCACCTTGGCGCTTTCGCCCTCGCCCTTGACCACCTTGGTCAGTTCACGGCGGCGTTCCTCGGTCAGCGGCGGCATCGGCACGCGAATCACGTCGCCCATGGTCGACGGGTTCAGACCGAGGTCGGCATCGCGGATGGCTTTTTCGACCGCGCTGACCATCTTCTTTTCCCAGGGCTGGACGGAAATGGTGCGGGCGTCGGCCAGACCGATATTGGCCACCTGGCTGATCGGCACCGGCGAGCCATAGTATTCGACCTGCACGTGATCGAGCAGCCCGGTATGCGCGCGACCGGTGCGGATCTTGGCCAGATCGGCCTTGAACGCTTCGATGGTCTTCTGCATCTTCTGTTCGGCGCTCTTCTTGATGTCAGCGACGCTCATCATAACCTCCGGAAAACTGACTGCCCGGGTCCGCCTGCGCGAGCCCGGAAATGAAACATTCTACCCTTTGCCGGGGCGCCGCCATCCCGATTGGCGGCGCCGCGACGCCTTATACGTGAACCAGCGTACCTTCGTCCTCGCCCTGGATCACCCGTTTGAGCGCTCCCGGCTTGACAATCGAAAACACCTTGATGGGCAGCTTCTGGTCGCGGCACAGCGCGAATGCGGTCGCGTCCATGACCTGCAGATTGCGGGAGATGGCCTCGTCGAAGCTGATGGTGGTGTAGCGGGTGGCGCTGGGATCCTTCTTCGGGTCGGCCGTGTAGACGCCGTCGACCTTGGTGGCCTTGAGCACCACCTCGGCGCCGATCTCCGAGCCCCGCAGCGCCGCCGCGGTGTCGGTGGTAAAGAAGGGGTTGCCGGTGCCGGCGGCGAAGATCACGACCTTGCCCTCTTCGAGCTGGCGGATGGCGCGGGGGCGGATATAGGGCTCGACCACCTGGTCCATGCGCAGCGCCGACTGCACGCGCCCCTCGATATTGGCGTGGCGCATCGCGTCCTGCAGCGCCAGCGCGTTCATCATGGTGGCCAGCATGCCCATGTAGTCGGCCGTGGCGCGATCCATGCCGGCCGCGCCGCCCGCGACGCCGCGGAAGATGTTGCCGCCGCCGATCACGATCGCCACCTGTACGCCGAGCTTCACGATCTCGGCAATGTCGTTGACCATGCCTTCGATCGTGCTGCGGTTGATGCCGAAGGCATCGTCGCCCATCAGGGCCTCACCGGACAATTTCAGAAGGACGCGCTTGTAGGCTGGCATTTTCACCCTCGGGCTGATTCGATTCCTAAGATCCTGAGCTTGCCCCGGGCGCTCGCGCCGCCAGGGCCAAGCCCGCTTTCCCCGTAGCCCGGGTGCGCGGCAAGCCGCCAAGGCGGCGCCAGTCATCAGGGCGACGGCGAAAACAGGCTTCGCGGTGCATGCCGGGCCCATGCGAACGCTCTCGCACGGCACGCGCCACTCTCTTCTTGTGCCAAGGGGCACCTCGCGGTGCCCCTCGGATTATACGGCGGGCCCACGTGGCTCCCGCGGGAGCCACGTCGTTCCGCCTGCGGACATCAGCCCTTCTGCGCGGCGGCGACTTGCGCGGCCACTTCGGCGGCGAAGTCGTCCTGGCGCTTCTCGATGCCTTCCCCGACCACGTACAGCGTGAAGCCCTTGACCGTGGTGTTGGCGGCCTTCAGCATCTGCTCGACGGTCTGCTTGTCGTTCTTCACGAACGGCTGGTTCAGCAGCGACACTTCCTTCAGGTACTTTTGCACCGAGCCTTCCACCATCTTGGCGACGATCTCGGCCGGCTTGCCCGATTCGGCGGCCTTCTGCTCGGCGATGCTGCGCTCCTTGGCGATCAGCTCGGCCGGCACGTCGGCCGACGACAGCGACACCGGCTTCATCGCGGCCACGTGCATCGCCACGTCCTTGGCGGCCACTTCATCGCCGTCGAACTCGACCATCACGCCAATGCGGGTGCCGTGCAGGTACGAGGCCAGCTTGCCGCCGTTGGCGTAGCGGGCGAAGCGGCGGATCGTCATGTTCTCGCCGATCTTGCCGATCAGCGCCGAACGGACCTGGTCGACGGTCTGGCCGTCCAGCGGCAGCGCCGACAGCGCGGCCACGTCGGCCGGGGCCTGCTTGGCCACCAGTTCGGCAACCTTGTTGGCGAAGTTCAGGAAGTCGTCGTTCTTCGAGACGAAATCGGTCTCGCAGTTCAGTTCGACCAGCGCGCCGGTGGTGCCGTCGATGAAGGTCGCGACCACGCCTTCGGCGGTGACGCGCGAAGCGGCCTTGCTGGCCTTGTTGCCCAGCTTGACGCGCAGCAGTTCCTCGGCCTTGGCCAGGTCGCCGTCGGCTTCGGTCAGGGCCTTCTTGCACTCCATCATCGGCGCGTCGGTCTTCGCGCGCAGTTCAGCCACCATGCTTGCGGTAATTGCCGCCATTTGTCACTCCTTGATTGATTCACGCCGCCGCCAGCGACTGGGTCGCGGTGCCGGCCGCGTGCTGTTCAACGAATCACCCGCCGCCATATTGCCGGCGCCGGATGACAATCATTCAAAAAAAAGGGGCGCACGATGTCGCCCCCGATTTCGCCCCGCTATTGCTGCCGGGACCCCGGCACGCCGGCCCAGCCGGCGGCTTCGAACCATGCGGTGCTGCTCGTCATGTCTCGCGTGATGGGTCCCGCGGGCCTTCAGGGCACTCCGGGCGCTCAGGCTTCCTCGACTTCCACGAAGTCGTCGCCGCGCACGGCCTCGACCACGTCCTGCACCGCGTTGGCACGGCCTTCCAGGATCGCGTCGGCCACGCCGCGCACGTACAGCGCCACGGCCTTGCTCGAGTCGTCGTTGCCCGGGATCACATAATCGATGCCGTCCGGCGAGTGGTTGGTATCGACCACGCCGATCACCGGAATGCCCAGCTTGTTGGCTTCGGTCACGGCGATCTTGTGGTAGCCGACGTCGACCACGAAGATGGCGTCGGGAATGCCGCCCATGTCCTTGATGCCGCCGATCGACTTCTCCAGCTTCTGCATCTCGCGCTCGAACATCAGCGCTTCCTTCTTGCTCATGGTTTCCAGCGCGCCAGCTTCCTTGGCGGCTTCCATGTCCTTCAGGCGCTTGATCGAGGTCTTGACGGTCTTGAAGTTGGTCAGCATGCCGCCGAGCCAGCGGGCATCGACGTAGGGCATGCCGGCGCGGCCTGCTTCCTCGGCCAGGATCTCGCGCGACTGGCGCTTGGTGCCGACGAACAGGATGGTGCCGCGATTCGCTGCCAGCTGACGCACGTACTTCAGCGCGTCCTGGAACATCGGCAGCGTCTTTTCCAGGTTGATGATGTGGATCTTGTTGCGATGGCCGAAGATGAACGGGGCCATCTTGGGGTTCCAGAAGCGGGTCTGGTGGCCGAAGTGGCAACCGGCTTCCAGCATTTCGCGCATGGTGACGGACATGTGAATCTCCAAAAGGGTTCGGTCTGAAGCCCGCCCCGACATTCCTTGACAGGAACACCCCGGATGGACGGGCTCGCGATTTTGGCGGCCTGGCGAGTTTGCCCTGCCGCCCTCCCTGCACGGATGCAGGTGAGCCAGCGATTGTAGCAAGGCGGCGGGGATTGCTCAAGGGGCCCTGGCGGTTAGCGGGGCATGGGTAAGGGCAGCCGCAGTGAACCGCCCATCACATGCCCCTTCCCCGCCCCAAAAAATGCCACACCGGCCCGAAGGTGCGATAATTCCGCTTTGCCAATCGAGAACGGGCGCCGACAGTGGTTTGCTCGTCACACCCGTGTAGCAGCATGAGCATCCATTTGAAGACCCCCGAAGACATCGCCCATATGCGGGTGGCCTGCCGCCTCGCATCGGAAGTCCTCGACTACATCACCCCCTTCGTCAAGCCCGGCGTCACCACCGGCGAACTCGACCGCCTGTGCCACGCCTATATGCGCGATGTGCAGGGCACGGTGCCGGCGCCGCTGAATTACGCGCCTCCGGGCTATCCGCCCTTCCCGGGCGCCATCTGCACATCCGTCAATGATGTGATCTGCCATGGCATTCCGGGCGACCGCGTGCTGAAGAACGGCGATGTGGTGAACCTCGACATCACCGTGATCACCAAGGACGGTTATTACGGCGACACCAGCCGGATGTTCCTGGTGGGCGAAGGCTCGATCCTGGCCAAGCGCCTGACCCAGGTGACCTTCGAGTGCATGTGGAAGGGCATCGCCGTGGTGCGTCCCGGCGCGCGGCTGGGCGATATCGGCCACGTGATCCAGCAGCATGCGGAGGCGGCCGGCTACAGCGTGGTGCGGGAATACTGCGGCCACGGCATCGGCAAGAACTTCCACGAGGACCCGCAGGTCCTGCACTATGGCCGCCCCGGCACCGGGATGGAACTGCAGGCCGGCATGATCTTCACCATCGAGCCGATGATCAACGCCGGCAAGCGCGACATCCGCACGATGCCGGACCAATGGACCGTCAAGACGCGCGACCGCAGCCTGTCCGCGCAATGGGAACACACCGTGCTGGTGACCGACACCGGCTATGAAGTGCTCACCGTGTCGGCCGGCACGCAGGCGCCGCCCGCCTTCGTCACCGACTCGGTCGCGGCCTGACCAAAAGAGGGCGCCGGCAGGCGCCCTCGTCGTTTGCGGCGGCCCGCCGCGCCTAGCGCCGTCACACCGATGCCATCCCAGCCCTCCCCCATCATGGACACTTCACCCGAACTGCTGCTGGCGTCGCGCGTTCGCGACCGCCTGAAGGCCGACAAGCAGGCCCTGTTCGACGCCTTCACCGCCGGCGGCGCGGTGACCGCGCTGACCACGCGGCTGCGGCAGGCCGTGGACCGCGCGCTGGTCGAGTGCTGGCACGGCCTCGGGCTGCCCGCCGACATGGCGCTGGTCGCCGTGGGCGGCTATGGCCGTGGCGAACTGTTTCCGCATTCCGACGTCGACGTGCTGCTGTTGCTGCGCGCCGAGCCGGATGCGGACACCGTCGCGCGGCTGGAGAAGTTCATCGGCCTGTGCTGGGACCTGGGCCTGGAGATTGGTTCGTCGGTGCGCACCGTCGACGATTGCATCCGCGAGGCGCGCCAGGACATCACCATTCGCACCGCGCTGCTGGAAGCGCGGCTGCTGACCGGCAATCGCGGACTGTTCGCCGGACTGCGCACGCGCCACGCCGCCGACGTCGATGCGCGCGCCTTTTTCCAGGCCAAGCTGCTGGAACTGCGGCAGCGCCACGCCAAGTACCAGGACACGCCCTACTCGCTGGAACCGAACTGCAAGGAAAGCCCCGGGGGGCTGCGCGACCTGCAGGTGATCCTGTGGATGACCAAGGCCGCCGGCTTCGGCGACAGCTGGAAGGAGCTGCGGGACAAGGGCCTGCTGACCGAGCGCGAGGAGCAGGAGCTGTCGCGCAACGAACGGCTGCTCAAGAGCATCCGCGCGCGGCTGCACCTGCTGGCCGGCAGGCGCCAGGACGTACTGGTGTTCGACCTGCAGACGGCGCTGGCCGAGGCCTTCGGCTACCGGCAGAACCAGAACAAGCGCGCCAGCGAACAGCTGATGCGGCGCTACTACTGGGCCGCCAAGGCGGTGACCCAGTTGAACAGCGTGCTGCTGCTGAACATCGAGGCCATGCTGTTCCCCAGCCAGTCGATGGTGACGCGAGAGATCAACGAACGCTTCGTCGAGCGTCAGGGCATGCTCGAGATCACCAGCGACGACCTGTACGAGCGCGATCCGCACGCGATCCTCGAAACCTTCCTGCTGTACGAGCGCACGCCCGGCGTCAAGGGCCTGTCGCCGCGCACGCTGCGCGGGCTCTACAACGCCCGCACCGTGATGGACGCGCGCTGGCGCAACGATCCCGTCAACCGGCGCCAGTTTCTGGCCATCATCCAGGAGCCGCAGGGCATCACCCATGCGCTGCGGCTGATGAACCAGACCAGCGTGCTGGGCCGCTACCTGATCAACTTCCGCCGCATCGTCGGGCAGATGCAGCACGACCTGTTCCACGTCTACACCGTGGACCAGCACATCCTGATGGTCGTGCGCAATATGCGCCGGTTCGCGATCGTCGAGCACACGCACGAGTTCCCGTTCTGCAGCCAGCTGATGGCGAACTTCGACAAGCCGTGGGTGCTGTGGGTGGCCGCGCTGTTCCACGATATCGCCAAGGGGCGCGGCGGCGACCACTCGAAGCTCGGCACCGTCGATGCGCGCCGCTTCTGCAGGCGCCACGGCATCGCGAAGGAGGACGCCGACCTGATCTGCTGGCTGGTCGAGCACCATCTGACCATGAGCCATGTCGCGCAGAAGCAGGACATGACCGATCCCGAGGTGGTGCATGCGTTCGCGCGCGTGGTCGGCAACGAGCGCTACCTGACCGCGCTCTACCTCCTGACCGTGGCCGATATCCGCGGCACCAGCCCCAAGGTATGGAACGCCTGGAAGGGCAAGCTGCTGGAGGACCTGTATCGCATCACGCTGCGTGTGCTGGGCGGCGCGCGCGTGGACCCGCACTCGCTGTGGTCGCAGCGCCGCGAAGAGACCATCGCCGCGCTGCGGCTGCAGGCGTTCGATCCCGATCTGGCAAAGCCGCTGTGGGAACAGCTCGATGTGGCCTTCTTCCTGCGCCACGACGCGCGCGATATCGCCTGGCTGACGCGCCATCTGGCGCGGCGCGTCAACAGTGCGCAACCCGTGGTGAAGGCACGGATTTCTCCCGCGGGCGAAGGCTTGCAGGTGGCGGTGTACGCCGGCGACCAGCCCGACCTGTTCGCGCGCATCTGTGGCTATTTCGAACGCAAGGGCCTGTCGATCCAGGAAGCGAAGATCCATACCACCCGCCACGGCTACGCGCTGGATACCTTCCAGGTGACCGACCCCGTCATGGGCGGCGGTCGGGACACCTACCGCGACATCATCGCGCTGGTCGAGCATGAGCTGTGCGAACGATTGGCGCAGCAGGCGCCGCTGCCCGAGCCTTCGCCGGGCCGGCTGTCGCGCCAGTCCCGCAGCTTCCCGATCAAGCCGCGCGTCGACCTGCGGCCCGACGAGCGCGGCCAATACTATCTGCTGGAACTGTCGGCAAACGACCGCACCGGCCTGCTGTACGCGATCGCACGGGTGCTCGCGCGGCATCGCGTGTCGGTGCATACCGCCCGCATCAACACGCTGGGCGAGCGCGTCGAGGACATGTTCCTCGTCGACGGCAGCCGCCTGGCCTCGGACAACCGGCTGGAAATCCAGCTCGAACAGGACTTGCTGGCGGCGCTGGACCTCTGACGCCACGCCGACCGCAGCCACTCTTACCCTGATATGACCGACCAACCCTCGCCCAAGCGCAAGACCTTGGGACTGAAGTCCGCCGCTGGCTCCGCCAGTGGCTCCTACCAGGGCATGGACCTGCGCAAGTTCTATTGACCGAAAGCTCCAGCGGTACCGCCGCCGTCCGCAAGGCCGGCGCCAGCCGCCCCGTGCGCGTGTCCGACCTGAACCGTCGCCGCGTGCAGACCGTCGCGGAAGGCATCAAGCAAGCGCGCGGCCGCGGCGGCGATGAACCGAAGCCGCGCAAGTCGGCGCTGGCGCGCAAGCCGCAGTTCGACGCGGGCGACTCGCGTCCGCCCCGGCGCAATGCCGACGATGCGCCGGCACGGCCGCGCCGGTTCGGCGACGAGGAACGGCCGAAGCGCCGCTATGGCGACGATGTCGCTGGCGCGCGCCGCTCCACGGACAATGCGGGCGCACGGCCCCGTCGCTTCGGTGACGACACCGCTGCGAAGTCCCGGCGCTTCGGTGACGGCACCGCTGCGAAGCCCCGGCGCTTCGGTGATGACAACCGCTCCGCGCCCCGACGCTTCGGTGACGACACGAATGCGAAACCGCGCCGCTTCGCGGACGATGCATCGCCACGCGGGAGACGGCCCGGCACGGACGAACGCCGTCCGCCGGGCGATCGTCCGGCCCGCTCGCGCCGTAACGAGGGCGAGGCGCGCCCTGCACGTTCCAGCTTCGCCGGCGAAGACGCGCGCGCCCGCAAGGCCGGCGGCCCGTCGCACACCGCCATGCCGCCCACGCGGTCGCCGCGAGCCGCAACGCCAGCGAGCGCGCCCCGTCCGGACACGGCTGGCACTGACCACGATGGACTGGTGCGCCTGTCCAAGCGGATGTCGGAGCTTGGCCTGTGCTCGCGCCGCGAGGCCGACGAATGGATTCCACGCGGCTGGGTGCTGGTCGACGGCAAGCCGGTGACCGAACTGGGCACGCGGGTTCGCCCCGACGCCGAAATCGAAATCCATCAGGCGGCGCGTTCCGTGCAAGGTGAGCGCGTTACCGTGCTGCTGCACAAGCCGATCGGCTATGTATCGGGACAGGCCGAAGACGGCTACCAGCCCGCCGCCGCGCTGTTCACCGCCGACAACCAGTGGGAAGGCGACCCCACCCGCAAGCGCTTCGCGCCGTGGCAGCACAAGGGCCTGGCGCCCGCTGGCCGGCTCGATATCGACTCCACGGGACTGCTGGTACTGACACAGGACGGCCGCATCGCCCGCCAGCTGATCGGCGAGGACTCGACCATCGAGAAGGAGTATCTGGTACGCGTGGTGTGGGAAGACGCGCCCGACGGGCCCGTCGAACGCAATGTGTCGGCGGTGTTTCCCGCCGAACGGCTGGACAAGTTGCGCCATGGCCTTTCGCTCGACGGGCAGCCGCTCAAACCCGCCAAGGTCAGCTGGCAGAACGAGGAACAGTTGCGCTTCGTGCTGCGCGAGGGCAAGAAGCGGCAGATCCGGCGGATGTGCGAGCAGGTCGGGCTGAAGGTGGTGGGCCTGAAGCGCGTGCGGATGGGGAGGATTGTGCTGGGGGATCTGCCGGTGGGGCAGTGGCGGTTTCTGGCGGCCTATGAGAAGTTTTGAGGTGTTGGTGTTTTGAGGGGAGCGGCTTGGCCGGGACTGCCCTCTCCCCCGCAACGCGGGAGAGGGGCGGGGGAGAGGGGAATCACATCAAGCCGGCAAGCGCCCTTCAATCATCCCCCTGCCCCACCAACTCCGGAAACAGCACCTCGGTATAGCCGAAACGGCTGAAATCCCTGACCCGCATCGGATAGAGAATGCCGCGCAGATGGTCGCACTCGTGCTGCACCACACGCGCATGAAAGCCTTCAGCGACACGGTCGATGGGCTGCCCCATCAGGTCGAACCCGGTGTAGCGCAGACTGGTGTGGCGCGGCACCACGCCGCGCAGGCCCGGCACGGAAAGGCACCCCTCCCAGCCGTCTTCCATCTCGTCCGACAGCGGCGTCAGTTCGGGATTGATCAGCACCGTCTTCGGGACGGTCGGCGCATCGGGATAGCGCGGGTTGCGGTCGAAGCCGAAGATCACCACCTGCAGGTCGACGCCGATCTGCGGCGCTGCGAGGCCGGCGCCATTGGCATGCGCCATGGTGTCGAACATGTCCTCGATCAGATTGCGCAGTTCGGGCGTATTGAAGCGCTCGACCGGGCGAGCGATTTGCAGCAGGCGCGGGTCGCCCATTTTCAGAATGTCGCGGATCATGATTGCCTCTTGGCGATTTGCCGGCGGGAATTGCCATCTGTTTGCCGGGCGCGAGGTGCCGTCCCTGGTGCGAGCGATTGTAGCCCAGTCATTGCTTGCCGACGCCTATGCCTGGAATACCCGCTGGCAGCATGCCTCCGGCGATTCGGCCGGCTTGGTTGCCGCGGGCGCGTGGAACAGCAGTTCGGTCAGGCGTCGTTGTATCGCCGATTCTCGCGATTCGAGGAAGGCATTGCCGATGCGCCGCGTCTTGTCATCGCTGCGCCAGTCATGGAAACGCTGGAGCAGGCGGCTAATGACACCGGGCTTTTGCTCGCCGCGCGGCGAACGGTCCGACGGCATCAGGCTGACCACAAAGCTGGCACGGCGACCGGCCTGCCCGCCGCGAGGACGGTGGAACAGGCTGCGCCATCCCGACGGCTCCGGCGTCGGCAGATAGGTGACCGAGTATTGCTTCGCCTCGTCACCGCGCCCCAGCGTCACCCAGTATGTCTGCTTGTTTGTGAGTCCCGCACAGCGGATGCCGCTGTCGATCTGCTCCAGCTTCAGCGCGAGGTCCGTCCAGATACCGTTGGATGCCACATGTGCCATGCCGACTCTCCTGTGCATTGCGAAGAACGCATACTGCGTCACGACGCACGACGGAAGTATCGATATCTGGCCGATCCCTATCGATTCATATCCGAGCCGGCCAGAATCTCCCGCATGCCGTCTTCATCGAGCACTGGCACCCCCAGTTCGAGCGCCTTGGCCAGCTTGCTGCCCGCCTCCTCCCCGGCCACGACGTAGTCGGTCTTCTTCGATACCGAACCGGCCACCTTGGCGCCGGCGGCCTCCAGCATTTCCTTGGCCTCCTCCCGTGACAGCGTCGGCAAGGTGCCGGTCAGCACGAAAGTCTTGCCCGCCAGCGGCGCCGGCGCACGGGCAGCCGGCTCTGTTTCGGGCCATTGCACGCCCGCTGCGCGCAGTTGCTCGATGACCTCGACGTTGTGCCCCTCGGCGAAGAAATTGGCGATCGATCGCGCCACCACGGGCCCGACGTCGTTGACTTGGAGCAGCGCCGCCTCGTCGGCGGCCATCAGCGCGTCGAGCTTGCCAAAGTGCCGGGCCAGGTCCTTGGCCGTGGCCTCGCCCACATGACGGATGCCGAGCGCGAAGATGAAGCGCGCCAGCGTGGTCTGGCGCGACGCATTTATCGCCGCGACCAGGTTGCCGGCGGACTTGTCGGCCATCCGGTCCAGCGCCGCAAGCTTCGCCACCCCGAGCTTGTACAGGTCGGCCGGCGTGCGGACGATGCCCTGCTCGACGAGCTGGTCCACCACCTTGTCGCCCAGCCCCTCGATGTCCATGGCGCGGCGCTGCGCGAAATGCAGCAGCGCCTGCTTGCGCTGCGCCGCGCAGATCAGTCCGCCGGTGCAGCGCGCCACCGCCTCGTCGGGCAGGCGCTCCACATGCGAGCCGCACACCGGGCATTGCCGCGGCATCACGAACGCGCGCGCGCCAGCGGGCCGGCGCTCCAGCACCACCGACACCACTTCCGGAATCACGTCGCCGGCGCGCCGCACGATCACGGTGTCACCGATATGCACATCCTTGCGCCGCACCTCGTCCTCGTTGTGCAGCGTGGCGTTGGTCACGGTCACGCCGCCGACAAACACCGGGGCAAGCCGCGCCACCGGCGTGATGGCGCCGGTGCGGCCCACCTGCACTTCGATGTCCTCGACCACCGTGGTCATTTCCTGCGCGGGGAACTTGTGCGCCAGCGCGAAGCGTGGCGCGCGCGACACGAAGCCCAGCCGCTCCTGCTCGTCGGCCGCGTTGACCTTGTACACCACGCCGTCGATGTCATACGGAAGGCTGTCGCGCTTCGCGCCGACGGACCGGTAGAAGTCCAGCAGACCCTGCGCCCCCTTGACCACGTCACGCTCGGCGCACACCGGCATGCCCAGTTCCGCGAAGCGGTCCAGCAGCGCCGCGTGGGTCGGCGGGCGCGGTTCGCCGTCGAGCTCGCCCAGTCCATAGGCGAAGAACGACAACGGGCGGCGCGCCGTGATGCGCGGATCCAGCTGGCGCAGGCTGCCGGCCGCGGCATTGCGGGGATTGACGAAGGTCTTTTCGCCGGCCTCGGCCTGGCGCGCGTTGAGCCGGTCGAAATCGCGCCGGTACATGAACACCTCGCCGCGGATCTCGATCACCGCCGGCGCCCGGCCCTTCAGCTTGAGCGGAATCGCCTTGATGGTGCGCACATTCGCGGTGACGTCTTCGCCGGTTTCGCCGTCGCCTCGCGTGGCCGCCTGCACCAGGCGGCCATTTTCGTAGCGCAGCGACATGGCAAGGCCATCGAACTTCAGTTCACAGGCGTACTCGACGGCATCGGCCGCCGAGAACAGATCATGTTCGCCACCAGCGGGCACAGCGCGACCCAGACCCTGCGCGCAGCGACGGTCGAAGGCCACCACATCGTCGTCGTCGAAGCCATTGTTCAGCGACAGCATGGGCATCCGGTGCCGCACGGTGGCGAATGCGGTCAGCGGCTGGCCGCCTACGCGCTGCGTCGGCGATTCCGGCGTCAGCAGTTCCGGATGTTCCGCTTCGAGCTGCTGCAGCTCGCGGAACATGGCGTCGTACTCGGCATCGGGAATCGACGGCGTGTCGAGCACGTAGTACAGATAATTGTGGTGCTCGATCTGTTCGCGCAGCCAGTCGGCTCGCGCCGCGGGCGTGGAAGGCTTGTCGGCGGAGGCTTCGGGACGCGCGGCGGCGCCCGGCGCGCCGGCCGGGGGCTGGGCGCCGATCTTCTTGCTGGGCATGGGCGGTAGAACGACTTGGGCGACGAATCAGGGGCGCGCGTCGGGCGCGCCGGTCAATTGCTGAACAGCCGCAGCGCCACCGGCGATCCGGCCGGCATGCCGCGCGCTTCCAGCTTATCGTAGAGGGCCTGCAGCTGCTGGAAGATCGCGATGAACGACGGCTCCGTCAGCGCGCGCAGGTTGTCATCGACGAGCTGCGCGCCCATGCGCTGCGCAAGGCTGTTGCCGTACTCGCACATGGTCTTCAGCGGCTTGGCCGACTGGGCGGCCTGCGGCACGTCAAGCAGCAGCGTGATCTGCCGGCCGGCCTTGACCGTCAGGTCATCGCGCAGGAAGTTGGTGTCGCCGAATTGCAGCGTGAACAGCGCGCGCTGCACGCCGTCCGCGCCGGCCTGATAGCGGATGAAGCGGGTGCCGTCGCGCGACAGCACGAGGCCGTCCTGCGTGGCGACCGTCTGCACGTAGGCGGCGGACCAGGGTGCACCGTCGGACACCACGTTGACGCCAAGCTGCACATCGCAGGAGGCGGCGAAATTGTCCAGCTCGCGCGCGTTGGCCACGGTCTCCGTCATGTCGGGCAATTCGGCCGACGCGTCGAGCGCCTCGGCCAGCGCCTCCACCGCATTGACGAACTCCGAGAACTCCAGCGCGTTCAGCGGCCCACCCCGATTGGCCAGTTGCACCGCGACCTGCAGGTCCTCGTACTGGTGGCCGGGCGTGACAGGCTCCCACGCGTTCGCGGCCTCGTTCAGCCCTTCGATATGGACCTGCTTGGTACCGGCGCGGCGCAGCCGTCCGGTCAGCGGCAGGATGCGGTCGCCCGATGCCTTGCGTTCGAGATGAAGCGGCACGATGCAGTCGATCAGCGGATCGATCGCGGCCGGCCGGGGCTGCCCCTCGGGCACGGCGGGCTCGGCCGGGGCGGATGTGGCCTCGGGCGGCTGCCGGGCGATGACGGCTTGCGCACCGGCGGCACGCCGCCCTTCCTCGTCGGACTCAGCCCCGGCTTCGGCGGCCGGTGGCGTGGCACTGGTGGCATGGGTCATTTCCTCGGCCAGCAGTTCGTCGGCGTCGGCGCTGCCCGATACCAGCGGCGATGCCGCGCGGGCGGCCTCGGCCTCCGCCTGCGCTTCGTCGCCACGCATCCCGGCGTCCGTGCCGAGCGGCGGCACCGCCAGCGTGGGTTCCTTGCGCTGGATCTGGTCCGGACGCGGCGGCTCGTGCAGCTTGGCGCTGACTTCGGGCTTGACGGCCTCGCCGACCACCGGCTCGCGCATCGGCGGCACTTCCTCGTCCGGTTGCAGCGCGCGCGGCGGCCGCGACTTGCGAATCTGCCATTGGTTGTACGCCACCACGAGCAACAGCAGCACGATGCCGGTGACGACCAGCGCGGTTTGCAGATCCATCACGCCCGCCCTCCGAGTTCCACTTGCACGCGGGCCATCATGCGGCCTCCGCCATCGAAACCGCCGCGTCCATGTCGACCGCGACGATGCGCGACACGCCCTGCTCCTGCATCGTCACGCCGATCAGCTGGTGCGCCATCTCCATCGCGATCTTGTTGTGCGAGATGAAGACGAACTGGGTCTTGTCGGACATGCGCGCCACCATATTGGCGTAGCGTTCGGTGTTGGCGTCGTCCAGCGGCGCATCGACCTCGTCCAGCAGGCAGAACGGTGCGGGGTTGAGCTGGAACATCGCGAACACCAGCGCGATGGCGGTCAGCGCCTTCTCGCCGCCTGACAGCAGATGGATGGTCGAATTCTTCTTGCCCGGGGGCTGCGCCATCACCTGCACGCCGGCATCGAGGATTTCCTCGCCCGTCATGATCAGCTTGGCCTGGCCGCCGCCGAACAGCGCCGGGAACAGCTCGCCGAAATGGTGGTTGACCTGGTCGAAGGTGCCCTGCAGCAGCGCGCGGGTTTCCTGGTCGATCTTGTGGATCGCGTCTTCCAGCGTCTGGATGGCGTCGTTCAGGTCGGCCGACTGCGCATCCAGGAATGTCTTGCGCTCGCGCGCGGCGGCCAGTTCCTCGAGCGCGGCCATATTCACCGGGCCCAGCGCATTGATCGCGTTGTTGATCCGCGTGACCTCGCCCTGCAGGTACGAGGGCTTCAGGTCCGCGTTCAGCTTGGGCAACAGCGCGGCCTCGTCGACCTCGGCGGCGGCAAGCTGTTCGGCGAACTGCTCCTGCGCCAGCCGCGCCGCCTGCTCCTTCAGCTGGTATTCGGTGATGCGGTCGCGCAGCGGCTGCAGGCTGCGCTCGGCCGCCAGCCGCTGTTCGTCGAACTGGCGCAGCTGCGCCGACAGCGCGTCCAGCTCGATGCGCGCGGCCGACAGCTTCTGTTCCTTCTCGGCGCGGATCTCCAGCGCTTCCTGCAGGCCGGTGTGCGCGGTCTGCTCGTTGATGGTTTCGAGCTCGGCGCGCGCGTTTTCCAGCGACTCGGCGATTCGCTCGGCCTGGTCACCGGCCACCTGGATGTTGCGGCGCAGTTCCTCGATGCGATTGGCCAGATTGCGCTCGGCGAACACGGCTTCCTGCGCCGCGCGCTCCATTTCCCGCAGCTGCTGGCGCGCCTCCGCCAGCTTCGCGTCCAGCGCCTCGTAGGCCATCTGCTGCGCTTCGTGCGCGGCCTGCTGTTCGGCGAGTTCGGCGTCGTGCCGCTCGAAGCTGGCCTCCGACTCGGCCTTGATCGCACGCTGTTCCTCGATCTGCGCGGCGATCTCGTCCAGTTCATCGCGGATCTGCCCGCTGCGCGCGGCGTAGCGCTCCATCGCCTGCGACAGCTTCAGCACGTCCATCTGCAGCGCATGCACACGCCGCGTGGCCTGCTCGCCGCGGGCGCGCGCCTCGGTCAGCGCCTGGCTGGCCTGGGTGTAGGCGGCTTCGGCGCGCACCGCCTGGGCCTTGGCCTCGTCGGCCAGCAGCATCTGCGCACGGGCCTGCTTCTGCAGGTTCTCGATTTCCTGCTCGCGGGCCAGCATGCCAGCCTGTTCGGAGTCGGCGGCATACAGGTGCACGGAGCTGCGGTCGACCAGATGGCCTTCCGCCACCACCAGGCAGGCGCCTTCGGGCAGGCTGTCGCGCATGGCGAGCGCCTGCGTCATGTCCGTGGCGGTATAGACGTTGGCCAGCCAGTCCTGCATCACGGCGCGGATACCAGGCTCGGTGATCTGCACCAGCGACATCAGCGGACGCAGGCCGGCCGGCGTCTCGACCGGACGGGCGGCCGCCGGCGGCGCATAAAACGCCAGCTTGGCGGGCGGCGCGTCGGACAGCAAGCCCTTGACCCAGTCCAGGCTGGACACCTCGAGCGCAGCCAGTTTCTCGCGCAGCACCGATTCCAGCGCGTTCTCCCAGCCCGGCTCGATATGGACCTTCTTCCACAGGCGCGGCAGTTCCGCGAGGCCGTGCCTGGCCAGCCACGGCTGCACCTTTCCCTCGCTCTGCACGCTTTCCTGCAGCTGGCGCAGCGCGGACAGCCGCGCCTCCAGCGACGCGATCGCCGCCGCCTCGCCCTGCACGCGCTCCTGCGCGGCACGGCGCTCGGCATCCAGGCGCGGCAGCCTGTCCTCGGCCTCGGCCAGCACCGCCTGCGCTTCCTCCAGCATGGCTTCGTGCTCGGCCAGTTCGGCGCGCAATTCCTCCAGGCGCACTTCGTCCGGGCGATCCAGACCCTTCTCCTCGGCGGCCAGGCGCTCGCGGCGCTGTTCCAGCTGCTGCAGCATCTGGTCGGCATTGCGCTGGTGCGCGGCCTCCAGCTTCAGCGCCTGCTCGGCCTGCATGATGGCGGCACGCTGCTCGTTCAGCAGCGCCTGGGCGTCGCGCCATTGCGCTTCGAGCGCGGGCAGCGCCTCGCTCTGCTGCTCCACCGCCTGCTGTGCCTCGGCGGCGCGGCCCTCGGCCAGTGCCAGCTCTTCCTCGGCGCTGGCCAGTTCGTCGCTGGCCTGCTCGGACTTGCCCTGCCACTGCTCGCGCTGCGCCGTCAGCGCGGCGATCTGCGCCTGCAGGCGGTTGCGCGATTCGACCACGAAGCGGATCTCCGCTTCCAGCTTGCTGACCTCGGCGTTGGCCTCGTACAGCGCGCCCTGCGCCGCATGCATGCCGTCCGACGCGGCATAGTGGGCGGCGCGCAGCGTTTCCAGTTCCGCCTCGACGTGGCGCAGCTGGGCCGTTTGCGCCTCCAGGTCGATCTGGGCCTGCTCGATGGCGCGCTGGTGGCGTTCCTGCTCGGCCTGGGCCTCGCGCTTGCGCAGCAGCCACAGCAAGTGCTGCTTTTCCTCGCCCTCGCTCTGCAATGCCTTGAAACGCTGCGCCACCTCGGCCTGGCCTTCGAGCTTTTCCAGGTTGGCGCCCAGTTCGCGCAGGATGTCCTCGACGCGGGTCAGGTTCTCGCGCGTGTCGGACAGCCGGTTCTCGGTTTCGCGGCGCCGTTCCTTGTACTTGGACACGCCGGCGGCCTCTTCCAGGAAGATCCGCATGTCGTCGGGCTTTGCCTCGATGATGCGGGAGATCATGCCCTGCCCGATGATGGCGTAGGCACGCGGCCCCAGGCCCGTGCCCAGGAAGATGTCCTGGATATCGCGCCGGCGCACCGGCTGGTTGTTGATGTAGTACGACGAGGTGCCGTCGCGGGTCAGCACGCGCTTGACCGCGATCTCGGCGTACTGGCTCCATTGCCCGGCGGCGCGGCCCTCGGCATTGTCGAACACCAGTTCGACGCTGGCGCGGCCGGCAGGCTTGCGCGCGGTGGAGCCGTTGAAGATGACGTCCTGCATCGACTCGCCACGCAACTCGGAGGCGCGGGACTCGCCCAGCACCCAGCGCACCGCATCGATGATGTTGGATTTGCCGCAGCCGTTGGGACCGACGATGCCGACCAGTTGGCCTGGCACCTGGAAATTGGTGGGATCGACAAAGGACTTGAAGCCCGCCAGCTTGATCGAGGACAGTCGCACGGTTGGTCTTGTATGGGTCCGAATCGGTGGTGAAGCGCGCCGGGGGGCGGCGCCCGAACAGGCAAGCCGGCGTCGGCCCTGGCCGGGTAGCTTCCCGCGCCTGCCGCTTTCTTGCCGTGCCCAAAGTTGGCGGTAATCATACCATCGGAGTGACGCCGGCCAGCCGCCGATGCCGCCTCCGCGCGGTCCGGTGCGGATGATGGGCGCCGTGCCTTGGCCCGTGCCTGCGCCCGTGGCAGCGCGGCCGCCGTGGCGCCTTCGGCACCGACCGCCCTTCCTCTATAATGCAGGGTTTCGACCGATCCGCCCCCGCCATGAATCCGCGCCTCGATTTGCTGCAGCCCTATCCCTTCGAGAAACTGAAGGCGCTGTTCGCGCAGATCCGGCCCAATGCCGCGTTGCCGCCGATCAGCTTCGGCATCGGCGAGCCCAAGCATCCGACCCCCGCTTTCATTCGCGACACGCTGGCGTCGTCGCTGGCGGGGCTGGCGAGCTATCCGAGCACGGCGGGTTCCGAGGCGTTGCGCCAATGCATCGCGGCGTGGATCGAGCGTCGCTATGGCCTGCCGCGCGTCGATCCGGCCACGGAGGTGCTGCCGGTGACCGGCTCGCGCGAGGCGCTGTTCGCCTTCGCGCAGACCGTGGTGGACGGCACCCGCGGCGACGCGCTGGTGCTGTGCCCCAATCCGTTCTACCAGATCTACGAGGGCGCGGCGCTGCTGGCCGGCGCCACCCCGGTGTTCGCCAACAGCGATCCGGCGCGCAACTTCGCGCCGGCCTTCGACCGCATCGCGGCCGACGTGTGGCCGCGCGTGCAGCTGCTCTATGTCTGCAGCCCGGGCAATCCGACCGGCGCGGTGCTGTCGCTGGACGACTGGCGCCAGCTGTTCGCGCTGTCGGACCTGCACGGCTTCGTCATCGCCGCCGACGAGTGCTACTCCGAGATCTATTTCGACGAAGCCCGCCCGCCGTTGGGCGCGCTGGAGGCCGCCCACAAGCTCGGCCGCGGCTTCGAGCGGCTGGTGGTGTTCTCCAGCCTGTCCAAGCGCTCCAACGTGCCGGGGCTGCGCTCCGGCTTCGTCGCGGGCGACGCCGCGCTGCTGTCGCGCTTCCTGCTCTATCGCACCTACCATGGCGGCGCGATGAACCCGTCGGTGCAAACCGCCAGCATCGCGGCGTGGAACGACGAGGTCCATGTGCGCGAGAACCGCGCGGCCTATGTACGCAAGTTCGACCAGGTCACGCCGATGCTGGCCGAGGTGCTTGACGTGGCGCTGCCCGACGCGGGCTTCTACCTGTGGGCCGACGTATCGCGCACCGGCCTGTCCGATGTGGAATTCGCCGCCCGGCTCTATGCCGAGCAGCATCTGACCGTGCTGCCGGGCAGCTATCTGGCGCGCGAGGCCGATGGCATCAACCCGGGCGCCAACCGCGTGCGCATGGCGCTGGTCGCCACGCCGGAAGAATGCGCGGAAGGCGCGCGCCGTATCGTCGAATTCTGCCGCGGCATGGCCAGGGCAGCATGACGACGCCCGGCCGCAGGAACCGCATTCACTTCGTTCACCGCATCCGCACTCCCGAATCATCACCGTCAACATCATAAAGACCACCATGACGCAAGCACTGCAAGCTCTGATCGACCAGGCCTGGGAAGACCGCGCCAGCCTGTCGCCGAAGTCCGCCCCCTCCGATATCCGCGAGGCGGTCGCCAACGTGATCGGCCAGCTCGACGCCGGTACGCTGCGCGTGGCCGAGAAGCAAGGCCAGGACTGGGTCGTCAACCAGTGGGTGAAGAAGGCGGTGCTGCTGTCGTTCCGCCTCGAGGACAACGTGCCGATGGCCGCCGGCGGCTTCGCGCAGTTCTACGACAAGGTGCCCACCAAGTTCGCCAACTGGTCGGCCGACGACTTCGCCAAGGCGGGCTTCCGCGTGGTGCCGCCCGCCGTGGCGCGCCGCGGCTCCTTCATCGCACGCAACGCGGTGCTGATGCCGTCGTACGTCAATATCGGCGCCTATGTCGATGAAGGCACGATGGTGGATACCTGGGCCACCGTGGGCTCGTGCGCGCAGATCGGCAAGAACGTGCACCTGTCCGGCGGCGTGGGCATCGGCGGCGTGCTGGAGCCGCTGCAGGCGAACCCGGTCATCATCGAGGACAACTGCTTTATCGGCGCACGCTCGGAAATCGTCGAAGGCGTGATCGTCGAGGAGAACTCGGTGATCTCGATGGGGGTGTACCTCGGTCAATCGACCAAGATCTACGACCGCGAAACCGGCGAGGTCCACTATGGCCGCGTGCCGGCCGGCTCGGTGGTCGTGGCTGGCAACCTGCCGTCGAAGGATGGCAAGTACAGCCTGTACTGCGCGGTCATCGTCAAGAAGGTCGATGCGCAGACGCGCGCCAAGACCAGCCTGAACGACCTGCTGCGCGGCGACTGATGCGTGGCGGCGGGCGGCCCGTGGGGCCGCCCGCTTCCCTCATTGCGCCCGCGCCGTATTGATCCTCACTGGGCTGGTCCGTTTTTTACGTCCATCCGAGGTAAAACGTGCCCTCCCTACGCAAGCGATTCATGGCCCTCGATCCCGCCACTGTCACGACCGTGCTGTCCCTGCTGCCCACCATCCTCGAACAGGCCAACAAGACCATCGAAAAGCTGAAGAAGGGCAAGCGCCGCGACGGCGAGGCGGCGCCCGGCGACCAGCCGCCGCCCGATCCGCGCGAGCTGGCCAACCGGCTCGGCGAGCTGGAGGCGGCCGCGATGCAGCAGGCCGAGGCGGTCAAGATGCTGGCCGAGCAGCACGCCATCACCATCGATGCGCTGCGCAAGGAGGCCGCGCGGCTGGACCGTCGCCTGCGGCTGATGACCGCGGTGGCGATGGGCGGCTTCGCGCTCGGGCTGGCCGGCCTGATCATCGCCATCAACGTGCTGCTGCGCTGATACGCGCCACGCACGGGCTGCATCGGCGTGCGGGCTTCCAGCGCGCCCTTTCCCCCCCTTGTTTCATCCCTGCCCTCACCCACGACTGCCATGACTGTCCTGCTCCACGGCATTCCCAACTGCGATACCGTCAAGAAGGCGCGCACCTGGCTCGAAAGCAACGGTGTCGCCTACACCTTCCATGACTTCAAGAAGCAGGGCGTCAGCGATGCCATGCTGCGCGGCTGGCTCGAACAGGTGCCGCTGTCGGTGCTGCTGAACCGCAAGGGCACCACGTGGCGCGCGCTGTCCGACGCCGACAAGGCCCGCGCCGACGACGCCGATGGCGCCATCGCGCTGATGCAGGCCAATCCGTCGTTGATCAAGCGTCCCGTGCTGCAGCACGGCAACAAGGTGTCGGTCGGCTTCGCCGCCGACCAGTACGCGGCGCTGTTCACGGCCTGACGCGGCCGTCCGCCCGCACCCCATAGCCGCAAGCCATTGACCATGAACGCCATTCCCGCTCCCACGCTGGCCCTGACCGAAGACCTGATCCGCCGCGCGTCGGTAACACCCGCCGACGAGGGCTGCCAGGCCGTGCTCGAAGCCCGGCTGTCGGCGCTGGGCTTCACCTGCGAGACGCTGGTCAGCGGTCCCGACAACTTCCGCGTCAGCAACTTGTGGGCGGTCCGGCGCGGCCGGCTCGGCACCGAGGGCAAGATGCTGGTATTCGCCGGCCACACCGACGTGGTGCCGACGGGCCCGCTGGACGAGTGGACCTCGCCGCCGTTCGAGCCCACCCATCGCGACGGCAGGCTGTACGGACGCGGCGCGGCCGACATGAAAACGTCGATCGCCGGCTTCGTGGTGGCGATCGAGGAATTCGTGCAGGCGTGCCCCGGACACGCCGGCTCGATCGCGCTGCTGATCACCAGCGACGAGGAAGGACCGGCGCACGACGGCACGGTCAAGGTCGTCGAGGCGCTGCGCGAGCGTGGCGAGCGGCTGGACTACTGCGTAGTCGGCGAGCCGACCTCGGTCGACACGCTGGGCGACATGGTAAAGAACGGCCGGCGCGGTTCGCTGTCGGGCCGGCTGACGGTCAACGGGGTGCAGGGCCATATCGCCTATCCGCATCTGGCGCGCAACCCGATCCATCTGGCGGCGCCGGCGCTGGCGGAACTGGCGGCCGAGGTATGGGACGCCGGCAACGAGTATTTCCCGCCGACCAGCTGGCAGATGTCGAACATCCACGCCGGTACCGGTGCGACCAACGTGATTCCCGGCCATGTCACCGTGGACTTCAACTTCCGCTTCTCGACGGCCAGCACGCCGGAGCAGCTGAAGGCGCGCGTGCACGCGGTGCTGGACCGCCATGGCCTCGACTACGACATCGCCTGGACGCTGGGCGGCGAGCCCTTCCTGACGCCGCGCGGCGAGCTGTCCGAGGCCCTGGCCAGCGCCATCGCGGCGGAGACCGGCGTGCGCACCGAGCTGTCGACCACCGGGGGCACGTCCGACGGCCGCTTCATTGCGAAGATCTGTCCGCAGGTGATCGAGTTCGGCCCGCCGAACGCCAGCATCCACAAGATCGACGAGCATGTGGAGGTGCGCTTTATCGAGCCGTTGAAGAATATCTATCGGGGAGTGTTGGAGCGGTTGATTGCCTGATTTCCTTGGCTGTTGTTGAGGCGGCACTGCCCTGTCCCCCGCCCCTCTCCCGCAAGGCGGGAGAGAGGCCGGGGAGAGGGCAATCGCCGGCCCCCACACCCCTTATAATTCCCCCTTCCACACGCCACAGGCCCCGGCCCCAAGGCGTTTTCCGCATCTCTTCCCAGTCCGAATCCCTCCCATGCCAGCCCAACTGATCGACGGCAACACCCTTGCCAAGCAAATCCGTTCCGAAGCCGCCCAGCGCGCCGCCAGCCTGACCGCGCGCGGGCACCAGCCCGGGCTCGCGGTAGTGCTGGTCGGTGAGGACCCCGCCAGCCAGGTCTACGTGCGCAACAAGGTCAAGGCGTGCGAGGACAACGGCTTTCATTCGTCGCTGGACCGCTACCCCGCCGACCTGTCCGAGGCGGCGCTGCTGGCGCGCATCGACCAGCTGAACCGCGATCCGAAGATCCACGGCATCCTGGTGCAGCTGCCGTTGCCCAGGCACATCGACAGCCACAAGGTGCTCGAAGCGATCGCGCCGGAGAAGGACGTCGACGGCTTCCACGTGGCCAATGCCGGCGCCCTGATGACCGGCGCCCCGCTGTTCCGGCCCTGCACGCCCTATGGCTGCATGAAGATGCTGGAATCGATCCAGTACCCGCTGCGCGGCGCGCGCGCGGTAGTGGTCGGCGCATCGAATATCGTCGGCAAGCCGATGGCGATGCTGCTGCTGCAGGCGGGCGCCACCGTTACCATCTGCAATAGCAAGACGCGCGATCTGGCCGCGCATACCCGCGAGGCCGACATCATCGTCGCCGCGGTGGGCCGCCGCAACCTGATCACCGCCGACATGGTGAAGCCGGGCGCGGTGGTGATCGACGTCGGCATGAACCGCGACGACGCGGGCAAGCTGTGCGGCGACGTCGATTTCCACGGTGTCAAGGAAGTGGCCGGCTATATCACCCCGGTGCCGGGTGGCGTGGGGCCGATGACCATCACCATGCTGCTGGTCAACACGCTGGAAGCAGCCGAGCGCGCTGCAGGCTGAGCGCGGCCCCGCTACACTGGAAAACCGCGGGAGGAACCCCACCTGCGGGATATCGCCTCCCGTCGAGGCAGCCAACAGAGAACGCCATGGACCAAGCCGTCACGACCCAATCGACCGAATCGTCCACCGCCAACCCGCTGCTCGACTTCAGCGACCTGCCGCGCTTTGCTCAGATCCGTCCGGAACACATCGGCCCCGCGCTGGATGTGCTGCTCGCCGCGGCCGAGCAGGCCGTGGCGCAGGTGGAAGATCCGTCGCGCCCGGCAAGCTGGGCCGACACCGTCGAAACGCTGGAGCGCGCTACCGAGCCGTTGGGCCGCGCCTGGGGCGTGGTGAGCCACCTCAGTTCGGTGGCCGACACGCCCGCGCTGCGCCAGGCCCACGCCGACAACCTGCCGCGCATGACCGAATTCTGGTCGTCGCTGGGCCAGAACCTGGCCCTGTACGAAAAGTACAAGGCACTGGCGCAGAGCCCCGAATACGCGACGCTGACGCCGGCCCGCAAGCAGCTGCTCGACAACGAGCTGCGCGGCTTCCGCCTGGGCGGCGCCGAACTGCCCGAGGATAGCAAGCCGCGCTTCGCCGAGATCCAGGAAAGGCAGGCCCAGTTGTCGAAGGCATTTTCCGACCATGTGCTGGACGCGACCAACGCCTATGCGCTGGTCATCGACGACGAGTCGCGCCTGTCCGGCCTGCCGGCCGACGTGCTGGAGGCCGCGCGCGAGGCGGCCGCAAAGGATGGCAAGAGCGGCTGGAAATTCACGCTGCACTTCCCGTCGTACTTTCCGGTGCTGCAGTACGCCGACGACCGCGCGCTGCGCCAGACGATGTACGAGGCCAACGTGACGCGCGCCTCCGAGCTGGGTCCGCAATATGGCAGCGGCCAGCCTGAGTGGGACAACACCGCCAATATGCGCGAACAGCTGGCGCTGCGCCGCGAAGAGGCGCGAATGCTGGGCTATGAATCGTTCGGCGAAGTATCGCTGGTGCCGAAGATGGCCGACTCGCCGGCCGATGTGCTGCGCTTCCTCGACGAGCTGGCCGCCAAGGCGCGGCCTTACGCCGAGCGCGACTGGGCCGAGCTGCGCGAATTCGCGGCGAAGGAGCTGGGCCTCGCCGAGCTGGCGCCGTGGGATGTCGCCTACGCGTCGGAGAAGCTGCGCCAGCGGCGCTACGCCTTCTCCGAGCACGAGGTAAAGCAGTACTTCCCGGAGCCCAAGGTGCTGCAGGGCCTGTTCCAGGTAGCGCAGAAGCTGTTCGCCGTGGGCATCGAGCCGGACCAGGCACAGACCTGGCATCCGGACGTGCGCTTCTATCGCGTCACGGCGCAGGACGGCAAGCTGCTCGCGCAGTTCTATATCGACCTGTATGCCCGCGAGGGCAAGCGCGGCGGCGCCTGGATGGATGATGCGCGCGGCCGTCGCGAACACGGCGACGGCACCGTGCAGACGCCGGTGGCCTACCTGACGTGCAACTTCACGCCGCCGGTGGGCGACAAGCCGGCGGTGTTCACGCACGACGAGGTCATCACGCTGTTCCACGAGTTCGGCCACGGGCTGCACCATATGCTGACGCAGGTCGGCGAACTTGGCGTGTCGGGCATCAACGGGGTGGAGTGGGATGCGGTGGAACTGCCGTCGCAGTTCATGGAGAACTTCTGCTGGGAGTATGAGGTGCTGGCGGACATGACCGCCCACGTCGACACCGGCGAGCCGCTGCCGCGCGCGCTGTTCGACAAGATGCTGGCCGCGAAGAACTTCCAGAACGGCATGATGACGCTGCGCCAGATCGTGTTCTCCGCGTTCGACATGCACCTGCACACCGATTTCGATCCGGACGGCGACAAGTCGGTGCTGGAGCTGTCGCGCGAGATCAACGACCGCATCCACGTGGTGCCGCAGTATCCGCTGTCGCGCTGGCCCAATACCTTCAGCCACATCTTCGCGGGCGGCTATGCGGCGGGCTACTACAGCTACAAGTGGGCGGAGGTGCTGTCGGCCGACGTCTATGCCGCGTTCGAGGAGGCCGCGCAATTGTCAGGCAGCGTGCTCGACAGCGAGACGGGCGCGCGCTATCACCGCGAGATCCTGTCGGTTGGCGGCAGCCGCCCGGCGATGGAATCGTTCACCGCGTTCCGCGGCCGTCCGCCGCAGATCGATGCGCTGCTGCGGCATGGAGGCATGGCGGCATGACGCAGATCGCGCTGGACATTGCCGGCACTGGCCGGATGGCGCCCGCTCGGGGCACGATGCCGGCCACGCTGCGCATCGCGTCGTGGAACGTCAACTCGCTGAAGATCCGCCTCGGTCATGTGCTGGACTGGCTGATCGCGCAGGAAAAGGCCGACCAGCCGATCGATGCGCTCTGCCTGCAGGAACTGAAGCTGCCGGATGACAAGTACCCGCTGGCGGAACTGGAAAGCGCCGGCTTTCACAGCGTCTATGCCGGGCAGAAGACCTATAACGGCGTGGCGATCCTGGCACGCAACACGACGCTGCCGCCAGCGGCCGACGTGGTGCGCAATATTCCGGGCTTCGAGGACGTGCAGCAACGGGTGGTGGCGGCCACATATGGCGACGTGCGGCTGATCAGCGCCTATTTTCCCAATGGCCAGTCGCCCGACAGCGACAAGTTCGCGTACAAGCTCGAATGGCTGAAGGCGCTGACGGCGTGGCTGCGCGAGGAAATGCAGCGCTATCCGAAGCTGGCGCTGCTCGGCGACTTCAATATCGCGCCCGAGGATCGTGACGTGCACGATCCGGCCAAGTGGGAAGGCCAGAACCTGGTGTCGCCGGCGGAGCGGGCCGCGTTCGCCGCGCTGACCGACCTGGGGCTTTCGGATGCCTTCCGGCTGTTCGAGCAACCCGAGAAGAGCTTCTCGTGGTGGGACTACCGGATGCTGGCGTTCCGGCGCAATGCCGGGCTGCGGATCGACCATATCCTGCTGTCGCCGGCGTTGCGCGCGGGCTGCCTGTCCTGCGCGATCGACCGCGAGCCGCGCAAGTGGGAGCAGCCGTCGGATCATACGCCGGTGGTGGCGACGGTGAGGTTGGGGGCGTAGGGCGGGCCCTGTCGGCTTGCGTGGGTGCCTGACTGCCCCCCGGGTGACCCCCGCTATACCCGCCCCCGACCCATCGCTTATCATGCAGGCTGACGTTTCCCCGCTCTTCCCGCCGTCATCGCCATGCCCGTTGCCCAGCCACACCGCTTTCCCCGGCATATCCCCTTCCCCACCCGCGTGATTCACGGCGGCCGCCAGTGAGCGCCGCCAACCTGGCCCGCCGCGTCGGGAAGCTGTTGCCGGCCTGGCGTCATCGCGTTTCTCCCGCGACACTGCGCGCCGACCTGCTGGCCGGCCTGCTGGGCGCGGTGCTGGTGCTGCCGCAAGGGGTCGCCTTCGCGACGCTGGCCGGTTTGCCGCCGCAGTACGGCATCTACGCGGCGGTGGTCCCGTGCATCGTGGCCGCGCTGTTCGGCTCGAGCTGGCACGTGATGTCCGGCCCGACCAATGCCAATTCGCTGGCGCTGTTCGCGATGCTCAGTCCGGTGGCGTTGGCCGGCAGCCCCGAATACATCAACCTCGCGCTCGCGGTGACGATCCTTGTGGGCGTGCTGCAGCTGGCCGTTGGCACGCTGCGGCTGGGGTCGCTGGCCAATTTCATCTCGCCGTCGGTGCTGCTGGGCTTTACCTGCGGCGCCGCCGCGCTGATCGCGCTATACGCGCTGAAGGACCTGTTCGGACTGCAGCCGCCCGCCGGCACCAGCGCTTTCGGCGTGGTTCGCTTCCTGTTCGACAACGTCGCCGCGATCAACTGGAACGCCGCCGCGGTCGGCGCCGTGACGCTGGGCGTGACGCTGGTGGTCAAGCGCCTGTCGCGCCGGCTCCCTTTCATGCTGCTGGGCCTGCTTGCCGGTTTCCTCTTCGCGCTGCTGCTCAATCGTACCGGCCTGAGCGGCAGCCATCCCGTCGAGGTGGTCGGCCCGATTCCCGCGGCGATCCCGCCGTTCCGCGTGCCCGACATCTCCTGGGACAAGCTGCCCGACCTGTTCGGCATCGCCGCGGCGCTGACCATCGTGGCGCTCGGGCAGTCCATCTCGATCGCCAAGGCGGTGGCGCTGCGCTCGGGCCAGCATATCGACGCCAATCGCGAGTTCGTGGGCCAGGGCCTGTCGAATATCGCCGGCGGCTTCTTCTCGGCGTACATCTCCTGCGGCTCGCTGAACCGCTCGATGCCCAACTTCGAGGCTGGCGCGCAGACGCCGATGGCCAGCGTGTTCTCGGCGGTGCTGCTGGTCGCGCTCGTGGCGGTCAGCGCTTCCGTGCTGGCGCAGATACCGCTGGCCGCCATCGCCGCCATGCTGCTGCTGGTGGCGTGGGGTCTGTTCGACTTTGCGCGGCTGCGCCGCATCGCGCGGGTGTCCCGCACCGAGTTCGGCATCGCGCTGGCGACCTTCGTCGCCACGCTGGTGATCCGGCTGGAAATGGCGGTACTGCTCGGCACCATGCTGTCGCTGGTGGCCTACCTGTATCGCACCTCGCGGCCGGCCGTTCGTACGCTGGTGCCCGATGCCGACGATCCCGACCGCCGCTTCACGCCACTGGATGAATTGCGCCGGCCGCAGCCGGAATGCCCGCAGCTGAAGCTGGTGCGGATGGAAGGCGCCATCTTCTTCGGCGCCGTGCAGTACGTGACCGACCGGTTGCACGAGGCCCGCGCGCAGAACCCGACGCAGGTCCATCTGCTGGCGATGACCAAGAGCATGAATTTCATCGATCTGGCCGGCGCGGAAATGTGGGAAGCGGAGCTGGCGGAACGCCGGGCGATCGGCGGCGACCTTTACTTCCATCGACCGCGCACGCAGGTGCTGCAGACGTGGGCGCAGACCGGCTTTATCGACCGGCTGGGCCCGAAGAATATCTTCGCGACCAAGCGGCACGCACTGCACACCATCGTGCCAAAACTCGATCCGGAAATTTGCGCGCGCTGCCGTGTGCGGGTGTTCGAGGAATGCCCTCACGATGAAGGCACGCCGCCGGGGCAGGTGCCGGCGGCCGCGGAAATGAAAAACGCCGGTTGAAACCGGCGCCAGACTGGTCGACGACGCGATTGACGCGGCGGCGCCATGCCGGACCATGGTCCGGATGGACGCTCCGCCTCAGACGGGCGCCACGTGCGCGCGCTTGACCACGATAGGCTGCTGCGCGCCTTGTTCTATCAACACTACTGCGGCACGCTCGATGGTTTCGCGTCCCGCGCGGAAGGCCTCTTCGAGCGACAGCACCTGGTCCGCGCTGAAACCCTCCCACAACGCCTCGCGGGTCACCACGCAAGTCACCTTCTGGCCGTCGACAATGGCGTGAAACAGCAAGCCTTCGTTATTGATGTCATAACGATCTTGCTCCTGGAATTTGATCTCCATCGGTACAGCCCTCCATTGCAAGTGAGTGGGCATCCTAACATGGGCACGCGACCGTCGCCGAATAGCCCATCGCGATGATCGGTCATGTGCGAGACTGCCGGCGCGCGGCGGAGTTCCCCTGCTTCGCGCATATGGCGGGAGCGGACTCTGCCCGCGCGTATTTTGACAAATACGGAAATCGTGTTAGAATCTTTGACTTCGTTGGGGCGTTAGCTCAGTTGGTAGAGCAGCGGACTCTTAATCCGTAGGTCGAGTGTTCGAGTCACTCACGCCCCACCAGCGAATTAGTCGAAAGGCCGGAACGCGTTGCGTTGCCGGCCTTTTTGTTTTGGCTGGTGGTTTTGCCGATACTGTGCCCTCTCCCCCGGCCCCTCTCCCGCCTTGCGGGAGAGGGGAGAAAGACATCAGGCGGCTTCGTATAGCTGGCGGGCCAGGTCGCGGTGGCGAGTCAATACGGCGGGCAGGTCCGCGGTCAGCAGCTGGCCTTCGCGCACCACCACGCGCCCATTGATGACGCTGGCCGATACGTTGGCCGGCGTGCAGAACACCAGCGCGGCGACCGGATCGTGGCCGGCGCCGGCGAATCCCACCGCCGACATGTCGAAGGCGACGAAGTCGGCCGACATGCCGGGGGCCAGCGCACCGATGTCGTCGCGGTTGAGCACTCGCGCGCCGCCCAGCGTGGCGATCTCCAGCGCCTCGCGTGCGCTCATCGCGGCGGGGCCGTGACCGACCCGCTGCAGCAGCATGGCCTGGCGCGCCTCGCCCAGCAGATGCGCGCCGTCATTCGACGCACTGCCGTCGACGCCCAATCCGACCGGCACACCGGCGCCGCGCATGGCGCGTATGGGCGCGATGCCGGACGCCAGCCGCATGTTCGAGCAGGGGCAGTGCGCGACCCCGGTGCCTGTGCGCGCGAACAATGCAATCCCGTCGTCGTCGAGCTTGACGCAGTGCGCGTGCCACACGTCATGACCGACCCAGCCGAGGTCTTCGGCATACTGCGCTGGCGTCATGCCGAAGCGTTCGCGCGAATACGCGACGTCGTTATCGTTCTCGGCCAGATGGGTATGCAGCGAGACGCCGTAATGGCGGGCCATCGCGGCGGACTCGCGCATCAGGTCCCGCGACACCGAGAACGGCGAGCACGGTGCCAGCACCACGCGGAGCATCGCGTGGCGCGACGCATCGTGATACTGCTCGATCAGGCGCTGGCTGTCGCGCAGGATCGCGTCCTCACGCTCGACCAGCAGGTCGGGCGGCAGCCCTCCCTCGCTGCGGCCGACGCTCATCGATCCGCGCGCCGCGTGAAAGCGCATGCCCATCTGCGCCGCCGCCGCGATGGCGTCGTCCAGACGCGCGCCGTTAGGGTAGAGGTACAGGTGGTCGCTGGTGGTCGTGCATCCCGACAGCATCAGCTCGGCCATGGCGGTGCGCGTGGACACCGCGATCATTTCCGGGGTCAGGTGCGACCACAACATATAGAGCTGCGTCAGCCAGCCGAACAGCTCGGCGTCCTGCGCGTCGGGCACCGCGCGCGTCAGGCTCTGGTACATGTGGTGGTGGGTGTTGACGAGGCCCGGCAGCACGACGTGCCCCCGCATGTCGAGCACCTCGGCGCTGCCATCGTCGATGCGTGCGCGGTAGTGCGCGGGCAACGCGTCGGTGGCCCCGACCCACTGCACCGCCGGTCCGTCGGCCACCAGCGCGCCGCGCGGAATCTCGCGGCGTTCGGCGTCCATGGTGACGAGGATGTCGGCGTTGATCAGTATCAGCATGCTCAGGCCCTGCGGTGGAAGGTGTCAGCGTCGCGGCGCGTCCGGGCGTGTGGCCAGACGTTGAAGGCATGGCATTGTAGCGATGCGGCGCGCGCGGCCGGCCCCGGATGTGGTGATGATGCCTATGCTTGCAAACTGCCGGAGGCGCCGCTACAATAGCCGACTTCGTTGGGGCGTTAGCTCAGTTGGTAGAGCAGCGGACTCTTAATCCGTAGGTCGAGTGTTCGAGTCACTCACGCCCCACCAGCGAATTTGTCGGAAGGCCGGAGCGCTCATGCGCTGCCGGCCTTTTTTGCTTTTGGCTGGTGGTTTTGCTGATACTGCCCTCTCCGGCGGCCCCTCTCCCGCTTTGCGGGAGAGGGGAGAAAGATGGCAACGCGGGTTGATCCCGATATGCCGGGGGCGCCTTTCCGGGTGCAATGCTGTCCGGGTAATTACGAAACAGAGTTCCGCATCACGGAACCCGCGAAACTGCCCGCTTTCGCCCGGTCAGCCCGCCACGCAATGCGTGCCCGTGCTCAGGCCGGGTTCCGCAACAGATGGAGGCATTCTTGAAATCCGCATTGTCCGCAAGCGCGGCGGCCGTCGTGGCCGTCGTTGGCATCGCACATATTCCCGCAGCGCAGGCGCAAAACTATCCGACCAAGCCGGTGCGGCTGATCGTGCCGTTCGCGGCCGGGGGCACCACCGACATCGTCGCGCGCGCGGTATCCGACGCGCTGGGCCGCCAGCTCGGACAGCCCGTGGTGGTGGAGAACCGGGGCGGCGGAGGCGGCGCGATCGGCGCCGATGCGCTGGCCAAGTCGACGGCCGACGGCTATACGATCGGCATCGCCACGGTCAGCACGATGGCGACCAACCCCGCCACCAATCCGAAGAATCCGTACGATCCGCTGAAGGACTTCGCACCGATCACGAACCTGGTCAATGTGCCGAACGTGCTGACGGTCAATCCGAAGGTGCCGGCCAGGAACCTGAAGGAATTCATCGCGCTGCTGCGCGCGGAGCCCGGCAAGTACAGCTACGCGTCGGCCGGCAAGGGCAGCATCTCGCATCTGGACGGCGAGCTGTTCAAGATGACGACCAAGACCGACATGGTGCATGTGCCGTATCGCGGGTCGGGCCCGGCATTGAATGACACGCTGGCCGGCCAGGTCACCGGCCAGTTCGACAACCTGCCGTCGTCGATGCCGCATATCCAGGCCGGCAAGCTGCGCGCGCTGGCCGTGGCGGCGCCCAAGCGTGTGGAAGGACTGCCCGATGTGCCTACCTTCGCGGAAGAAGGCCTGAAGGACAACAACAATATGGCATGGTATGGCCTGGTGGCACCGGCCAACACGCCGCCCGCGATCATCAACCGGCTGCACGACGCCGCCGTCAAGGCGCTGCAGGACCCGGCCGCCAAGCGCCGCCTCATCGAAAGCGGTGCCTATCCCGACGGCAACACGCCGCAGCAGTTCTCCGCGCAGATCAAGCGCGAACTGGAACTGCGCAAGAAGATCGCGCAGGAACAGCACATCACGCTCGAGTAAGCCGCCACCGCCGCTTCCTCTCCCCTCTCCCGCATGCGGGAGAGGGGCCGGGGGAGAGGGCAGTCACAGCCCACCCCGCCACACCAAGCCCGCCACACCCACATCACCCCACCCTTCACCGCCCAACCGCAACCGCCGCCGCACGCACCGCCGCGACGCATTGCTCCACCACGTTGGCGCGCCAGTCGTCCGCATCCCCATAGAAAGCCTGCCACATCCGCTCGCGGATCAGGTCGCGCTGCGTGTTGTCGGCATCGCGGTGCCGATATAACCAGTGGTCGCCGCGCAGGGCTTGCAGCACGTCCGGCAGCGGCAGCGTGCCGAATTCCAGCGCGATGCCGGCATAGTCGATGGACCGCAGCGTGTCAGGCACGGCATGCCACGCCAGCCCGTGCAGATTCGACGATGTGGACGAGCCATCGTAGATCGACGTCACGGCCTGCCCCCAGATCGCCCGGGTTCGCGCCAGTTGTTCCGGTGTGTCCGGCCCCATGCAGATCGGCTCGCCATATCCCCATGGACCCAGGCCGGTATGGATATCGATCCAGCGCAGGCTGTCGCGGCCCGCGCCGTAGCGCGCCAGGATGCGGCGCAGCGTGTAGTTGCTCCAGCTTGCCACGCGGCCGCCGAAGAACATGCCGTCCGGATCGTGATACTGCCCGGCGCTCACGGCCGCCTGATACCAGTCGATACCCTTGTCGGCGACCATGCGCGCGAGCGCGGCTTCGTTGTCGTCCGGCGGCGGCCAGTGCGCCGGCAGCAGCAGCGGCGCGATCTCGGCATACGCGGCGTTGTACGGCAGCGGCCGGGTGAAATCCATGAAGTTGCGGTTCAGATCGACGTTGTCCTCGTTGACCCGGCGCATGTGCGAGAAGCCGTAGGGATTGACCGCATGCACGAGCAGCAGCGCGACGCCGGCCTCACCGCACGCGCCCAGCAGGTCGGCATCGTGCATCATCGCCACCTGCGCGCCGGAGCCGCAAAACCCCTCCGCGCCATGCACGCCGGACGTGACCATCATTAGATGACGCGCTTCGCGCGGGCCCAGCCACGCGACGTCGATCGCCAGTTCCTCCCCGTCGGCGCCGCGCTGGGTCGGATGCGCGAAAGGGGTCGGCACCTCGCCAAGCGCGTGCGCTGCGTCGTGGAAGCGCTGGCGCGCCTCGGAGTACGTGCGGGAGAAGCCCATGTGCGAACGCATCGGCATGCCTCGGCAGCGGGGTCGGATGTCCGCATTTAACGCCATTACGGCGTGGGGCGCCAGGGTGGGTTGCCTGGGGGTTGTACGGTGGTAGGGGGTGGTTTGTTGGCTGGGGCTGCCCTCTCCCCCGGCCCCTACCCCCAATGCCCCTGAAAAGCCCGAGGATGCAATGCCAGCCCCGCCGCCTCGATCTGCGCGCGCGTCAGCATCAGGTGCCGCGCCAGCCAGTCGATAAGGCCGCGCAGGAAGCGCTGGCGATCCAGACGATCGGCACCCAGCAGCGCACGCTGCAATTGCACATAGGCGGTGTAGACGTCCAGCAGCGGCATCGCCTTCAGCGCGGCCGGCGTCGCCGGACTGCGCTCGATCGCCAGCACGCGCCGCACCTGTTGCGGCGACAGCGTGCCTTGGCGGCGATAGTCGGCGTAAATCGGTTCGAGCGCGGCGTAGCGTACCGTGGGCTGGATGCGCGGAATGCTGGCGACCTTCTCCATGCGCAGCAGCAGATATCGTGTCGCCGCGGCCAGGCGCTGCGCGGCGACGGCCTCGTCGCCGGTCCTTCGACCGCTGACGGCCGCTTCAGGCCCCGCGTCAGCCGATGCGGTATAGCGGGCGGTGAAGTCAGGCACGCCGGCAAGGCCGGCTGACGCGCCCAGCAGCGCCCGCGCGCATATCGGCCCAAAGGGCCTTTCATTGCCGTCGACGTCGCGCAGGATGTAGGCGTGTCCCGCGACAAGGCGATGCAGCCGGTGACCCTTTCCCGCACGTGCGCACGGGGTGCCGGGCTCGACGAAGTCCTTGCGGACGGCGGTCCAGTGGGCGGGGGGCGTTGCGGGCTCGGCGGGGAAGGCGGGTACGGCGGAATCTGGCATGGGGTCGGCTTGTGGCCGCTAGCGGCACCGGCCTGCGGCAGGCGGGCGAGCGGCGGGGATGCGGATTGTGAGGCAATTCTGATGCAACTCCAAGGGCCGGGCCGTTTTGTGCCCCGTGCACCGCTCCGCACCACGGACGAGGCCAATCTGCGGTGAAAACCGCGCCTATTCTCCGCAGATTCTGCAGAGAATAGTTGCACATGCGGGGAATGCCGCGCACAATCTCCGCATGGAAAGCGGAGATTACACCTATATCTGGCAGTCGGCCGACTGGCCGGCATGGCGGTACGACGTGGGCGCCCTGGCCAGCTCGCTGGCGGAGGCGAGCGCGGCACAGGGGCGTCTGCTCGGACGGCTTGCCGATGTCGGCATGGGTCTGCGCGACCATGCCAGTCTGGAGGCCCTGACCGAGGACGTCGTCAAGAGCAGCGCGATCGAAGGCGAGCGCCTGGATGTCGCATCGGTACGTTCTTCGATCGCGCGCAAGCTGGGCGTGGACATCGGTGCGCTGGCGCCAGCCGACCGGCATGTCGACGGCGTGGTGTCGATGGTGCTGGACGCCACCGTGCAAAGCGCCGCGCCGCTGACCTTGCAGCGGCTGTTCGGATGGCACGCCGCGCTCTTTCCCACAGGCTATAGCGGCCTCTCACGCATCCGCGTCGGGGCGTTGCGTGACGATGCACATGGCCCCATGCAGGTCGTGTCCGGGCCGGTGGGCCGGCAGCGCGTTCACTTCGAAGGGCCCCCAGCCTCTTGCCTGCCCAAGGAACTGCAGCGGCTGCTGCATTGGGTCGAGCACGACGATCGCGATCCGGCGCTGCTGAAGGCCGGTCTCGGCCACCTGTGGTTCGTCACGCTGCATCCGTTCGACGACGGTAACGGCCGCATCGCGCGCGCCATCGGCGACCTTCTGCTGGCACGCGCGGACCGCAGTCCACAGCGCTTCTACAGCCTGTCCGCGCAGATCCAGAGCGAGCGGCGGGGCTACTATGACATCCTGGAGCAAACACAGAAGGGCACGCTCGACGTCACCGCATGGCTCGCATGGTTCCTCGACACATTGCAACGCGCGCTGGACAGCGCTCACGCCACGCTGGACAGCATCCTGTTCAAGCACCGCTTCTGGCAGCGCTGGGCGCAGGCGCCGCTGAATCCCCGCCAGCGCAAGCTGTTGAACCGCTTGCTCGACGGATTCGATGGCAAGCTGACCAGTAGCCGATGGGCGTCGATGGCGTCGTGCTCGCCGGATACGGCGCTGCGCGACATCAACGAATTGCTGTCGCTCGGCGTGCTGCGCCGCATGCCCGGGGGTGGCCGCAGCACAGCCTATGCGCTGACCGGTCCGCCCGACCCAGCCACCCCGGATGAAGGCGCCGCGCGCTAGCGCAGCATGAAAGACATGGCCGACAGGCAGTTCAGCATGCGTACCGCATCGGTGGCGCTGGCGGCATCGAACTGCAGCGTGACGCCGTCGAGCCGTTGCAGCGCGGGCCATTGGCAGAACAGATCCGCGTGGGCCGGTGTCTGCGTGCGCAGCCGGCACGTCAGCGGGCCGGCGATCACCAGCGGCCGCGGCCTGTCGGTCCGCTGCCGCAGCGCGCCGACGGCGGCCTCGGCCGCCGCTTGGATCGCTTCGCACGAAGCCGCCGGCGTCAGCGAGTCGCCACTGCCCTGCCCCTGCGCGCGCTTGGTCTCGACAAAGCGCGCCCATGGCAGCAGGGGGCGCGTTTCCTGCACGAATACGTCATCGCCGCTGGCCATCAGCACCGGCACGCCAGCGTCGCCCGCCACCGCCGCGTAAAGGCCCGCCTCGCCAAGCTCCTGTCCGCCGAGCCAGACCCCGGCGAACGCGCCGCTGTTGATGGTATGGGCGAGAATGCCGCGGCTGTGCGCGCGGCCGTGATAGCCGATCATCAGCACGCCATCGCACGCCTGTTCGATGCCGGCCATCATGCCGAGATAGCGCGGCTTGCCGAGCACCATGCGCACGCGCGGATCCAGCAGGTCGGGCAGCAGGTTGCGGAAGCCGCCGTGAGAATCGTTGACCCACACCGCTTCGGCACCCGCCGCGAAGGCGCCGCGCGCGGCGGCGTCCGCCTCGCGCGTCATCCATGCGCGGGCGCGCTCGTACTCCCCGTTGCCGGGGCGGGTCTGCTCGGGATGGAAGACGCCGGCGACGCCTTCGATGTCGGTGGAGATGAGGATTTTCATTGGGGTGGATGGATCGGGCGTTATGGGTTGGGGGTTTGGGATTGGGGGTGACTGCCCTCTCCCCCGCCCCTCTCCCGCAGGCGGGAGAGGGGCGGGGGGAGAGGGCAGTCACCGCTTCATGTCGCCGCCATGGGAAGCCAATTCAGCCTGCATCACCGTCCACACCGCCCGCAACGACTGCCGGCAATGCCCGTCGCGCCCGATCACCGTCTCGGCATGCCACAGCGCATTGAGGATGGCCTGCTCCACGCTGTCCGCCGCCGCATGAAACAGCGGATCGAGCGATGTCTCGTGCAGCATGGCGACAGAGGGCATCGGCGCCGTGCTGTCGTGCGGCACGGTGTAGGCGGTACTGAATGCCAGCGCGATATCGCCGGACCCGTGACCGTAGACCGAACCGGTCCGCGCAAGGCCGGCGGCGGCGCGCTGTGCGAGCCGGCGAAGCTGCCGCGAATCGAGCGGCGCGTCGGTGGCCACGATCATGATGATCGAGCCCTTCTCCGGGCCGCGTGCATCATCCTGCCCGGCCAGGCAACGCGCCAGCGCGGGGCCGACACGTTGCCCCGCGATCGTCAGCATTTCCGGCTTGCCATAGTTGGCCAGCACCAGCGCGCCGACGCGGTGGCCAGCGGCGACCCGCGATGCGGTGCCGATGCCTCCCTTGAGCCCGAACGCCGACATGCCGCGTCCGGCGCCAACCGCGCCCTGCTCCACCGGCTCGCCCGCCGCCGAGCAGGCCAGCCGGTAGTGCAACTCGCCGACCAGCATCGCCTGCAGGTCGTTCAGATAGCCGTCATTGCATTCGAACACCAGCGGATTGACGGTGGGCCATGCCCTGCCGATCTCCGGGTTGGCCGCGCACGCCTGCCGGATCTGCGCCTGTGCCACCGCTCCCACGGCAAAGGTATTGGTCAGCGCGATCGGCGTCTCCAGCACGCCGAGCTCGTCGAGCTGCACCAGCCCGATGCTCTTGCCGAAGCCGTTGATGACCGCGGCCGCCGCGGGGACCTTGTGCAGGTAAGGATCGGCGCCATGCGGCACGAGCACCGTCACGCCGGTCTGCATCGCGCCCTGCGCGATCGTGCAGTGGCCGACGCGGACACCGGCGACATCGGTAATGGCATTGCCCGGGCCCGCCGGCAGGTCGCCGATATGGGGCGCCCCTTGCGGCATGCCCTCGGCATCGGAGCCGGCGGCAAACATGGTCGGGATCATGACGTGCGGCTAGCGGCGGTCGATCTTCGGATCCAGCGCGTCGCGCAGGCCGTCGCCGAGCAGGTTGAACGCCAGCACGGTCAGGAAGATCGCAAGGCTCGGGAAGATGGCCACGTGGGGCGCGGTCACCATGTCGGCGCGGGCCTCGTTCAGCATCGCGCCCCACTCCGGGGTCGGCGGCTGCGCGCCCAGGCCGAGGAAGGACAGGCTCGCCGCCGTGATGATCGAGGTGCCGATGCGCATCGAGAAATAGACCACGATCGACGAGATCGTGCCCGGCAGGATATGCCGCATCAGGATGGTCCAGTCGGATGCGCCGATGCTGCGCGCCGCCTCGACATAGGTCAGCCGCTTGAGCATCAGCGTATTGCCGCGTACCAGCCGGGCGAACGCCGGAATGCTGAAGATAGCCACGGCGAAGATCACGTTGACCATGCCGTTGCCGAGAATGGCCACGATGCCGATGGCCAGCAGGATGCCCGGGAAGGCAAACAGCACGTCGGAGATGCGCATCACGATGCGGTCCCACCAGCCTTCGTAGTAGCCCGCCAGCAGGCCCAGCAGCGTGCCGGCGATGGCGCCAACGATCACCGACAGGAAGCCCGCCGCGAGCGAGATCCGCGTGCCGGCCAGGATGCGGCTGAAGATGTCGCGGCCCAGCGAATCGACGCCGAACCAGTGCGCGGCCGACGGACCGGCATTGAGGGCGTCGTAGTCGAAGTAGTTCTCCGGGTCGTAGGGCACGAGATACGGGGCCAGCACGGCCACGGCCACCAGCAGCAGCACGAACACGGCCGCGCCAAGCGCCAGATGTTGACGGCGGAACTTGCGCCAGAATTCGCTCCACGGTGTACGCACCGGTTCGGCTTGCGCCGCGCCGGCCGGCACGGCGGCGTCGTTCGCCACGGTCGATAGCTCGGTCATGCGCGGCCTCACTTATAGCGGATGGTGGGATTGATCACCGTGTACAGCAGATCCACCACCAGATTGATCAGAATGAATTCGAGGGAGAACAGCAGTACCTCGGCCTGGATCACCGGGTAGTCGCGCATTTCCACCGCGTCCACCAGCAGCCGGCCCAGGCCCGGCCAGTTGAACACCTTCTCCACCACGATCGAGCCGCCCAGCAGGAAGCCGAACTGCAGGCCCATCATGGTGACGACCGGAATCATCGCGTTGCGCAGGCAGTGCTTGACCACCACCACCGTCTCCCGCACGCCCTTGGCGCGCGCCGTGCGCACGAAGTCTTCCTGCAGCACCTCGACAAACGATGCACGGGTAAAGCGCGCCATCACGGCGGCCACCGCGGCGCCCAACGTCAGCGACGGCAGGATGTAGTGCTTCCAGCTTTCCGCGCCGATCGAAGGCAGCCAGCCCAGCTGCACCGAGAAGACCTCCATCAGCAGCATGCCGAGCGCGAAGGCCGGGAAGGAGATGCCGGACACCGCCAGCGTCATGCCGATACGGTCCGGCCATTTGTTGCGCCAGACGGCGGAGCCAATGCCGATCACCATGCCGAACACCACGGCCCAGGCCATCGACGCCACGGTCAGCCACAGCGTCGGCATGAAGCGGTCGCCGATCTCCTCGCTGACCGGCCGCTTGGTGCGCAACGACGTTCCGAACTCGCCCTGCAGTGCATTGGCGAAGAAGGTGACGAACTGCTCGGGCAGGGGCTTGTCGAGGCCCAGGTCCTTGCGTACCAGCTCGACGGTGGCGGCATCGGCTTCCGGTCCGGCGGCCAGCCGGGCCGGGTCGCCTGGCAACAGATGCACGAACAGGAAGACCAGCACCGCGACGATCAGCATCGTCGGCACCACGCCCAGCACGCGCTTGACAAAGTAATTCAACATGGAGACTCCGTGAGCCACTGCGCTTCACCTCGTCGCCTCCGCGAAGGCGGGGGCCCAATGGCCTGTATAAAGGCGCTGGGTCCCGCCTGCGCGGGGATGACGAGAGAGGATCTGCGCTGCGACGGCCCTTACTTGATATCGATGTTCTCGAACTCGAACGAGCCGTCCGGCATCACGTACGCGCCCGACAGGCGCTTGCTGCGCGCGTACAGCACCTGCTCGGTCACCAGGAACGCCCACGGCGCGTCGTTCCAGATGCGTTGCTGCGCGTCCTTGTACAGCTTCGCCTTCTCCGTCCGGTCGGTGGTGCGCAGCGCGCCCGCGATATCGGCATCGACCTGCTCGTTCTTGTAGTACGCGGTGTTCAGCAGCTTGGGCGGCATCGATTCCGAGGCCAGCAGCGGACGCAGCGCCCAGTCCGATTCACCGGTCGACGACGACCAGCCGACGTAGTAGATGCGCACGCCCGCGTCCTCGGGCTTCTGCACGCTCTCCACCTTCTCGACACGCTGCCCAGCTTCAAGCGCCTGTACCGTGGCCTTGATGCCGACCTGCGCCAGCTGCTGCTGCACGAACTGGATCACCTTCTGCGCGGTGGTGTGGTTGTAGGCCGACCACAGCGTGGTTTCGAAGCCGTTGGGGTAGCCCGCCTCTTTCAGCAGCGCGCGCGCCTTCGCCGGATCGTACGGCCACGGGCCCAGCTTCTCGGCGAAGTCCACGCCCGGCGGCACCACGCCCTCGGCCGGCACCGCGTAGCCGGCGAAGGCGACCTTGGCCAGCGCCTGCTTGTTGATCGCGTAGTTGACGGCCTGGCGCACCTTCGGGTCGTTGAACGGCTTCACCATCGTATTCATCGACAGGTAGCGCTGGATGATCGACGGCGCGGCGATCAGGTCGACCTTGGGGCTGGCCTTCAGCACGGCCGCCTGTTCGAACGGAATGCTGAACGCGAAGTCGGCCTCGCCGGTCTGCATGATGGCGGAGCGGCTGTTGTTGTCGACCACCGGCTTCCAGGTGATGGTGTCGATCTTGGGCAGGCCGGTCTTCCAGTAGCCGGCGAACTTCTTGCCGCGCAGGTGATCGGGCTGCTTCCACTCGACGAATTCGAACGGGCCGGTGCCGACCGGGTGGAACGCGATCTCCTTGCCGTACTTCTTCAGCGCGGTGGGCGAGATCATCACGGCCGACGGATGCGCCAGCACGTTGATGAACGGCGAGAACGGCTCCTTCAGCGTGATCTTCACCGTGTTGGCGTCGACCACGTCGGTGCGCGCGACGCGGTTGAACAGCGTATAGCGCTTGAGCTTGTTGGCCGGATCGGTCACGCGATCGAGGTTCGCCTTGACCGCGCCGGCATCGAACGTGGTGCCGTCGTGGAACTTGACGCCCTTCTTCAGCTTGATGGTGTACGTCAGCCCGTCCTTGCTGACGTCATAGCTTTCGGCCAGCACGTTGACCAGCTTCATGTCCTTGTCCAGGCCGAACAGCCCCTGGTAGAAGCTCTTGGAGACAGCCTGCGACAGCGTGTCGTTGGAATCGTAGGGGTCCAGCGTGGTGAACGTCGAGGCCACGGCCATCACCGCGTCCTTGGCGGCGAAGGCGGGRCCCGCCACGAACGCGGCCATCAACAGGCCGCCGGCAAACAGGCGCACGGCGCCTCGTCGGGACGATTGGGCTTGCAGCATTTTTCGATTCTCCTTGGTAAGACTTCGTGGACTCTGCGGTTCAATGCGCGTCAATCCGCGCGTTCAATACGCCCCGCCGACGGCATGCCGTGCGACGAAGTGGCCGGGCGCTACCGCGACCAGCGGTTGCACCACCGGCTCGTCGCCGATGGCGCGGATGGGGCTAGGAATCTCGTCCGACAGCGGCTCCCGCCGCATATGCCGGCGCGCGGGATCGGCCACCGGTACGGCGGACATCAGCTTGCGGGTGTACGGGTGCTGCGGATTCTCGAAGATGGCGCGCCGCGGCCCGATCTCGACGATCTGGCCCAGATACATCACCGCGACGCGATGGCTGATGCGCTCCACCACCGCCATGTCGTGCGAGATGAACAGGAAGGCGATCCCCATCTCGCGCTGCAGGTCCAGCATCAAATTGACGATCTGCGCCTGGATCGATACGTCCAGCGCCGACACCGACTCATCCGCGATCACGACCTTCGGGTTCAGCGCCAGCGCGCGCGCGATACAGATGCGCTGACGCTGGCCTCCCGAAAACTCGTGCGGATAGCGGGCGGCATGCGCGGGCAACAGGCCCACCTTGTCCAGCAGCCACGCCACCCGGCGCTCGGCTTCCTTGCCGCTGGCAACCTTGTGCACCAGCAGCGGCTCCATGATCGAGTAGCCGATCGGCACGCGCGGATCGAGCGACGCGAACGGGTCCTGAAAAATGAACTGGATATTGCGGCGCAGGCTTTGCAGCGCGGGGCCAGACAGTGCGCCGATGTTCTGCCCGGCGAATTCGATGGTGCCGCTCTGGCTCTCGACCAGCCGCAACAGCGAGCGGCCGGTGGTGGACTTGCCGCAGCCGGACTCGCCCACCAGCGCCAGCGTCTCGCCGGGATACAGGTCGAAGCTGACCTTCTCGACCGCATGCACGCGGCGCTTCACGCCGCCGAACAGGCCGCCCGGCACATCGAAGCGGGTGACGAGGTCGCGCACGCGCAGGATCGGCTGCGCGCCCTCCTCGCGCACGGGCGCGGGCGGCGCGAGGTCTTCCGCGCCGGCATCGGTCCCGGCATCGCCGCCCTCCATCCGCACCAGCGGAAATTTGGCCGGCGCATCGGTGCCCGCCATCGCGCCCAGCTTGGGAACCGCGGACAGCAGCGCGCGGGTGTACGGATGCGCGGGCCGCGCGAACAGCGTGGCGGCCTCGCCCTCCTCGACCTTCTCGCCGCGATACATCACCAGCACGCGATCGGCCATTTCGGCGACCACGCCCATATCGTGCGTGATGAACATCACGCCCATGTGCATCTCCGCCTGCAGATTGCGGATCAGCTGCAGAATCTCGGCCTGGATCGTGACGTCGAGCGCGGTGGTCGGCTCGTCGGCGATCAGCAGCGCCGGCTTGCAGGACAGCGCCATGGCGATCATCACGCGCTGGCGCATGCCGCCCGACAGCTGGTGCGGATAGCGGTCGAGCACGCGCTTCGCCTCGGGAATGCGAACCAGCTCCAGCATGCGCAGCGCCTCGGCGCGCGCGGCCGCGCGATTCTTGCCCTGGTGCAGCCGGATCGACTCCGCGATCTGCTCGCCAACCGGGAACACCGGATTCAGCGAGGTCATCGGCTCCTGGAAGATCATCGCCACGTCGGCACCGCGCACGCCGCGCAGCGTGCCGCCATCCGCCCTGGCGAGATCCAGCACGTCGCCGCCGCGTCGGCGCAGCAGCATGCTGCCGTTGGTGATACGGCCGCCGCCATGCTCCACCAGCCGCATCAGCGCCAGCGACGTGACCGACTTGCCGGAGCCCGACTCGCCGACGATCGCCAGCGTCTCGCCGCGGTCGACATGGAACGACAGCCGCCTGACCGCCTCGACGGTGCGCTCGGAGGTGGAGAAGCGCACCGTCAGGTCATCGACGGCGACCACGCGCTGCGGCGGCAGCGCCAGAGCGGAAGCGGAAGCAAGGGTGGTCAAGGCTGTTCTCCTGCGGACTGTGTTGAAGCGATGAATCGATGCGTATGGATCGGGGAAACGGCGATGCGGGCGCGACCACTCATGCCGGCTGGCGATAGATCGCCACGTGGACCTGGTCGCCCACGCGTGCATGGCCGCGGTACATGCCCTCGGTGTTGAACGGCAGCACCACATTACCGGCCGCATCGATGGCCACCAGGCCGCCGCGGCCGCCGATGGCCGGCAGGCATTCGTGCACCACCGCATCGCTGGCGCCGGCCAGCGTCGCGCCGGCGTAGCGCATGCGCGCCGCGATGTCGTACGCGGCTACCGCACGGATGAACATCTCGCCGGTGCCGGTGGTGGACACCGCCACCACATCGTCGGCGTAGCAGCCGGCGCCGATGATCGGCGTATCGCCGACGCGGCCCACCTGCTTGTTGGTGACACCACCGGTCGAGGTGGCCGCCGCCAGCCGGCCCCGCGAGTCCAGCGCGACCGCCCCTACGGTGCCGAACTTGCGATCGGGATCGATCGGATCGCTGCCCCGCTTGCGTCCCGGATCGCCCTCTTCGGACCCACGCGCGGCCAGCGCCGCCGCGTCGTGATCGAGCAGGGCCATGCCGCTGGTGGCGCGCGCGCGTTGCCACTGCGCGTGGCGCGCCTCGGTGAAGTAGTAACCGGGCTCGACCAGTTCCAGGCCCTGCGCCTGCGCGAACGCCTCGGCGCCTTCGCCGGCGAACAGCACATGCTCGCTGCGCTCCATCACCGCACGCGCGGCCAGCACCGGATTACGCAGCCGCTTGACGCAGGCCACGGCGCCCGCCTGGCGCGTGGCGCCGTCCATCACCGCCGCATCCAGTTCGTAGGTGCCGGCATGCGTGAGCACCGCGCCCTTGCCCGCGTTGAACAGCGGGCACTCCTCCAGCAGGCGCACGGCCTCGGTCACGGCGTCGACCGCGCTGGCGCCGCTCGCTAGAAGCCGCTGCCCGGCCTCGAGCACCGCTCGCAGTGCCGCCGTGTATTCGGCTTCCTTGCCGGCATCCATCGCGGCGCGCGTGATCGTGCCCGCGCCGCCGTGGATGGCGATGACGGGTGTGGGGGTGTTGCTGTTTGCTGTTGTCATGCTGTTGTGTTGTGTTGTTGGATGCCTGCGGTTGCTGTTGGCGGGGGGTGTGCTAAGACTGCCCTCTCCCCCGCCCCTACCCCTTCCGCCCCCGCCGACCGGCCCTGCCCGCGCCGAAGCGCCCCAATGGCCCCTCGCCGGCCGGTGCCGCGTGCGCGTCGTGCAGCCACGGCAGCACGAACTCCGTCATGTCGGCCGCCGCCTTTACCGAATGCGCGGCGCGGTGAGCGACCGCGCCGCACAGCGCCTCGATCATCGCCAGCACCGCCGCATCGGAGTTGGCCGACAACTGCCTGCCGGCGCTGACATACAGCGCGATATCGGCCAGCGGCGCCAACGGCGACGTGGGCCCGTCCGTCAGCGCCAGGATGCGCGCGCCATGGTCACGGGCCCGCTGCGTCAGCGCGACGCTGTCGTAGACGTAGCGCGGAAACGCGATGGCGATCACCAGGTCCTTCGGCGTGAGCTTGAACAGCTGCCGCGCGGCGGTGGAAGCCCCGCCCACGCCAGCCACCGTGGTCACCGTGCGGCAGTACATATCCAGCCCGTGCTGCAGCAGCCCGGCCAGATAGCCGCTGGCGCCGAAACCCAGCACGTAGACATGCCCGGCTTCCAGAATGGCCGCCACCGCGCGCTCGCATGCGGCCCCATCCAGCGACCGACGGGTCGCCTCCAGATTGCGTTCGCTCTCGGCCAGCGAGGCGGCGACCACTTCCGCCACCGTGGCGGGACGCTCCAATTCGGTGCGCAGTTTCTCCACCGGAGCCAGCGTCGCCTCGAAGCCGCGCACCAATTCGGCGCGGAACTGCGGATAGCCGTCGAAGCCCAGTGCATGGGCGAAGCGGTTCGCGGTGGCCACCGATACCTGAACCGCCTGCGCGAACTCGTCGATCCGCATGGTCGCCGCGCGAAACGGATTGGCCAGCACGTAGTCCGCCATCCGTTGATGGGCCGGCGTCAGCGTGGGGAAGGCCCGCGCGATGCGGTCGGAGATGGTGGCCTGCGGTGCGGCGGATCCGGGTACCGGAGGGGTTACGGTCATGGCGTCACGGTGGGAAGGCTGCGTTGTGGTGCATCCATCCAGAGTCGGTTGATGTAAATTAATTTACACGCAATAGCCGTGCCATGAAAATAGAGTTAACACCGATTCGGGTAAACCCGCTCATTGGCCGCCACGCCGGCTCCCGGCCTTCCGCCCGACATGGGAGCGGGCAGCCAACGCAGGCAGAAGGGATAGAATGCGCGTTTGCCCGGCCGCGTGGCCGCCGCCCTCTTCCTTTCCATCCCCTGTCGTGATCCGAATCGACCAGCTAGTTCTCCAGCGCGGCACCAAGGTGCTGTTCGACCACACCAGCGTGACGCTGAACCCCGGCGAGCGCGTCGGCCTCGTCGGCGCCAACGGCAGCGGCAAGTCGACGTTGTTCGCGCTGCTGCGCGGTGAGCTGCATCCGGACGGTGGCGACGTATCGGTGCCCGCGCAATGGCAGGTGGCCCACGTGGCGCAGGAAACGCCGGCGGTGACGCGCAGCGCGCTGGACTATGTGATCGACGGCGATGTGCGGCTGCGCGACGCGGAACGCCGCATCGCGGCGGCGCAGGCCAGCGGCGACGGCCATGCCGAGGCCGACGCGCATGCCGCCTTTGCGGACGCCGACGGCTACACCGCACCGTCGCGCGCGCAGGCGCTGCTGCTCGGGCTTGGCTTCACGCTGGCGCAAACCACGCAGCCGGTGTCGTCGTTCTCCGGCGGCTGGCGCATGCGGCTGAACCTGGCCCAGGCGCTGATGTGCCAGTCCGACCTGCTGCTGCTGGACGAGCCTACCAACCACCTGGATCTGGACGCCATCGTGTGGCTGGAGGACTGGCTGGCGCGCTACCCGGGCACGCTCGTGATGATTTCGCACGACCGCGAATTCCTCGACGCGGTCTGCACCGTCACGGTCCATATCGAGAACCAGCAGCTGCGGCGCTACGGCGGCAACTACAGCCTGTTCGAAACGCTGCGGCTGCAGCAGATGGCCCTGCAGCAGGCTGCCTATGCGCGGCAGCAGAAGCAGATCGCGCATCTGGAATCGTTCATCACGCGCTTCAAGGCCAAGGCCACCAAGGCGCGTCAGGCGCAAAGCCGGGTCAAGGCGCTGGAGAAGATGGAACGGCTCGCGCCGGTGCATGCCGCCGCTGGCTTTTCCTTCGAGTTCCGCGAGCCGGACGCCGCGCCCAATCCGATGATGGTGCTCGACGGCGTCGATTGCGGCTATGCGGGCGATCCGCCGGTGACGATCCTGCACGGCCTCACGCTGTCGATCCAGAGTGGCCAGCGCATCGGCCTGCTCGGCGCCAACGGGCAGGGCAAATCCACGCTGGTCAAGACGCTGGCCAACACACTGGCGCCGCTGGCAGGCACGCTGCGTCATGGCAAGGGCCTGCAGATCGGCTACTTCGCGCAGCACCAGCTGGAGACCCTGCGCGATCACGATTCGCCGCTGCAGCAGCTGGCGCGTCTCGCGCCGGACACGCGCGAGCAGGAACTGCGCGACTTCCTGGGCAGCTTCAACTTCCGCGGCGACATGGCGACCGCGCCGATCGCGCCCTTCTCCGGCGGCGAGAAGGCCCGGCTGGCGCTGGCGCTCATCGTCTGGCAAAAGCCCAACCTGCTGCTGCTGGACGAACCGACCAATCACCTGGACCTCGACACGCGAGAGGCGCTGACCATGGCGCTGGCCCAGTTCGAGGGCACGCTGATCCTGGTCTCGCATGACCGGCATCTGCTGCGGGCCACCACCGACCAGTTCATGCTGGTGGCAGACGGCACGCTCAAGCCCTTCGATGGCGACCTTGACGACTACCGCGACTGGCTG
>NZ_VLJN01000056.1:0-89265 GCF_007829435.1 Cupriavidus gilardii J11 | reverse complement strand
AAGCCGCTCGCGAAGGAACTGGAAAAGGTCGAGAAACGGATGGCGGTGCTGCAGCAGGCCAAGGCGGAGGTCGATGCCTTCATGGCGGATGAAGCCAGCTACGCCGAGGCCAACAAGGCGAAGCTGCTCGACATGCTCAAACGCCAGGGCGAAGTCGAAGGCGAACTCGCGACGCTGGAAGAACGGTGGGTCGAATTGCAGGAGCAGATCGAGCAGATCGTCTAGCAGCCGCAGACCCCGGCCGCGGATCCGATACGCACAGCGTTCATCGGGAAGTGCATGGGAATCGGGGTTGCCCGCCGGTTTTCACCAGTACGGATTCCTCGACACGGAAACAATCGGAAGGTTCGCGGCGCCCGCTTAAAACGGCGCGCCATCCTCGTTCCGTTTCCACGACGAATCCGATGCCCACCTTCGCCTCCCTGCATTGCGCCAGCCTGTCCGATATTGGCAGGCTGTCCGCTGACGACATGCGCGCGCTACGCTTGTCCGGCCGCCTGCGTGTCGGCACACACTGCTTCGAAGTCCGACTGGAGGACCCTGCGCAGCAGCCTCATGCCGTCGGGCCATCGGCCGCATGCCGGTACGTTGTCACCACGTCGTCTGCCCACGCCGGCGGCGAGACCAGCGTCATCGCGCGGCGTCTGGATGCGCGACATGCCGAATTGCGCTCGCAATCGCGCTCGCAATCGCGGTCGCAATCGCGGTCGCAATCGCCACTGGCCCAACGCAGGGCGGTCGAGACCGCCGCGGCCGATGCCATGGATCGACAGGAGAGGCCTTGGTGGGTCATCGGCCGTGCCTTGCGCTTGCGCGACCCACTGGCATCGCTGCTGCGCAAGCTGGTCCGCGGCGGTCAACGTCATCGGCCGTGGCGCGTTCAATGAATGCAGCTTCGACGGCGCCAATTTTTTCAAGGCCGTGCTTATTGATGCGGCCTTCTTCCGCTGCAATGGGCGCGGCGCCTTCTTCACGGAAGCGTCCCTGGGGGCCGCAATGTTTACCTTGCCCCGGTTGCTAGCGCCAGCTTTCAGGCCAGACGGCGTCATACACCAGCGACGTGGATGGGTCGCTACGCGCCATCGACCCTCCATGCCCGGAGCCTACGCCTCCTGCACCAGGAACCCTCCACTCTGATGCTCCCACAAGCGCGCATAGAGCCCGTCGCGCGCCAATAGCTCGCGATGCGAGCCCTGCTCGACGATGCGGCCCTGGTCCAGCACGACGATGCGGTCCATCGCCGCGAGCGTCGACAGCCGGTGCGCGATGGCGACGACGGTCTTGCCCTCCATCAGCCGATACAGGCTGCGCTGGATCGCGATCTCGACCTCGCTATCGAGCGCGCTGGTGGCTTCGTCAAGCAGCAGGATCGGCGCGTCCTTCAGCATCACGCGCGCGATGGCGATGCGCTGGCGCTGCCCGCCGGACAGCTTGACGCCGCGTTCGCCCACATGGGCCTCGAAGCCGCGCCGGCCGTCGCGATCGGACAGCGTCTGGATAAAGTCATAGGCTTCGGCGCGCCGCGCCGCCGCTACCATCTCGGCATCGCTGGCATCGGGACGGCCGTAGACCAGGTTGTCCCGCACGGAACGATGCAGCAGCGACGTGTCCTGCGTCACCATGCCGATCTGCGCGCGAAGGCTGTCCTGTGTCACGGCCGCGATGTCCTGCCCGTCGATCAGGATGCGCCCGGCCTCGACGTCGTAGAAGCGCAGCAGCAGATTGACCAGCGTCGATTTGCCCGCGCCCGACCGGCCCACCAGCCCCACCTTCTCGCCCGGGCGGATGGTCAGCGTGAAGTCGTCGAATACCGGTCGCTCGCTGCCGTAGCTGAAGTCCACGTGCTCGAAGCGGATTTCGCCCCGCGTGACTCGCAGCGGCACGGCACCGGGCCGGTCTTCGATGGTGCGGGCGCGCGCCAGCGTCGATACGCCATCGCGCACCGTGCCGATATGCTCGAACAGCTCCGCGATTTCCCACATGGCCCATTGCGATATGCCGTTCAGGCGCATCGCCATCGCGGTGGCGGCGGCCACCGCGCCGATGCCGATCTGCCCCAGCGTCCATAGCCACAGCGCCACCGCACAGGTCGCGACGATCAGCATCATGATCAACGCGTGGTTGGTGATCTCGAACGCGCTGATCAAGCGCCCCTGCGCATACACCGGCTGCATGAACTCCTGCATCGCCGCGCGTACGTAGCTCGCCTCGCGGCGCGAGTGGGAGAACAGCTTGACCGTCGCGATATTGGTATAGGCGTCGGTGATGCGCCCCGTCATCACCGAGCGCGCGTCGGCCTGCCGCGCGGACACGCGGGCGAGCTTCGGCACGAAGTACCATGAGGCTGCCACATAGGCCACCACCCAGACCAGGAATGGCGCGAGCAGCCAGCGATCGAAGGTCACCAGCACCACGGCCGCCGAGACCAGATAGATCAGGATGTAGACCAGGATGTCGGCCACCGTCATCACCGCGTCGCGTACCGCCAGCGCGGTTTGCATGACCTTGGTGGTGACGCGGCCGGCGAACTCGTCCTGGAAGAAGCCCATGCTCTGGTTCAGCATCAGCCTGTGGAAGTTCCAGCGCAGCCGCATCGGGAAGTTGCCGAACAGCGTCTGGAACTTCAGCATGGTCCAGAACACCACCACCGCGATGCTGCCGGCTACGATGCCGGCCAGCAGCAGCAGCAGCCGGTCCGAATACACGGTCCACAACTGGCCTGGCCGGATCGCGCCGAGCCAGTCGACCAGGCGGCCCAGCATGCTGAACAGCACGGCCTCGAAGATGCCGATCGCCATCGCGCACAGCACCAGCATGGCCAGATAGGGCCGCAGGCCCTGCGTGCAGGCCCACACGAAACGCATCCAGTGCTGCGGCGGCGTGGCCGGCGCGGTCTCTGGATAATTGTGAATCCGCTTTTCAAACCATCTGAACACGAAAGCCTCCGGATTCGACGCGCCGCGATGCCCCTGGCCGGGACATGCGCGCGATCAGCGGAAATTGCGCTCGCGCCGGATCAGGCCGACGGCGAGCACGCCGGTCAGCAGCACGAGCCAGATCAGCGACCAGCCCGGGATCGAAATGCCCAGCACGGGCGGCAGCGGCGCGGTGCACAGCCCGTCCGAGAAGAACACCTGCGGCAGCACCCGGGCGGTCGGCAGTGCATTGACCCAGTTCTCAAGCGGATCGATGCCGCAGCTCGCCTTGGGATTGAGCAGCAGCGACACGTGGTAGCCGGCCACCGCGATGCCGGCGATGCCGCTGAGCATGCCCAGGCCCTGCCACAGCGTGCGCGTGCCCTGCCCCAGCGCGCCAAGCAGCGAGAACAGCCCGATGCCGACGAAGGCCATCCGTTGCAGCACGCATAGCGGACAGGGCTGGTAGCCCTCGGCGTGTTGCAGGTACAGGGCGTACCCGACCAGTCCGAACGACACCAGGGAGATCAACAGGAAGTAGGCGCGGGAATTCGCTTGCATGGGAGTAGTGACGAGAGCGACAACGAAAGCGGGCAACGAAGGCGGCAATGACAGCGGCGCGCGGCGCGCCAGGGCGCCATCTTACCGATTTTGCGCGGGCGCGGTGCGGCACGATGCCGCGTCCACCGCTATGTCCATGCCCCATGGCGCGGCGCATTGCCGCAGGATGGCTCGGACGCGGCGCGATGCCTTTACCCTTATGCCCTGTCACGCGCTTGCAACCAGGACTTTTCACCATGACCGATGCGCAGAGCCCGCGCCGGGAAGGCGCCATTTCCCATTTACCGCATGTGCCCCATCTCCAATCCCATCGACAGGTTCCGCAGCCCGCGCCGCAGCCACCCGGCCCCGCTGCCGGCGGCCAGGACGCCGTGGTGCCGGTAGGCTACCGGCAGGGCTGCATCACCGCGATCTCGGTGCTGCTGGCCTTCTCGCTGGCCTTCTGGCGCTACTGGAGCTTCGAGGCGCCCGGACAATGGACGCCGGTTTCGATGCTGGTTGAGATCGCCATCGTGCTGGCGGCCGCGTTGCAGGCCGTGGCGCTGTTCCGCTCGCTGCGCGTGGAAGACGACCGCGTGCCGGAATACCACCGCACCCAGCGCTGGCTGCTGGCCTCGGGACTGGTGCTGATCGCCGCGCTGGGCGGCGCGCTGGTCGATGACGTGATCTACGGCTGAGGCCGGGGCCGGCACCGCGCCACGGCGCGCCCGCCGCCGTTCAATCCAGCTCGCGCACGCGGTCGATGGCCTGTTCGATGCGCTCCACCGCGATCACATCCAGTCCGTCGATCTTCTGCTTCGGGGCATTGGCCTTGGGAATCACCGCCTGCGTGAAACCCAGCTTCGCCGCCTCCCGCAGCCGGTCCTGGCCGCGCGGACTGGGCCGGATCTCGCCGGCGAGGCCCACTTCGCCGAACACCACCAGCCCGCGCGGCAACGGCTTGTTGCGCAGCGACGAATGGATCGACAGAAGCACGGCCAGATCCGCCGCGGGCTCGGTGATCTTGACCCCGCCCACCGCGTTCAGGAACACGTCCTGATCGAAGCACGCAATACCGGCATGCCGATGCAGCACCGCCAGCAGCAAGGCAAGCCGGTTCTGTTCGAGGCCCACCGCCAGGCGGCGAGGGTTGGGCACATGGGCCGCATCGACCAGCGCCTGGATCTCGACCAGCAGCGGACGCGACCCTTCCTGCGTGACCAGCACGCACGAGCCCGCGACGATCTGTTCGTGCTGGGACAGGAACAGCGCCGACGGATTACTGATGCCGCGCAGTCCGCGCTCGGTCATCGCGAACACGCCAAGTTCGTTGACCGCGCCGAAGCGGTTCTTGAAGGCGCGGATCAGCCGGTGCGAGGAATGCGTATCGCCCTCGAAATACAGCACGGTATCGACGATATGCTCGAGCACGCGCGGGCCGGCGAGGCTGCCTTCCTTGGTCACATGGCCGACCAGGATGATGGTGGTGCCACTGCTCTTGGCGATCCGCGTCAGCTGCGCCGCGCATTCGCGAACCTGCGCCACCGACCCGGGCGCGGAGGTCAGCGCCTCGGAATAGAGCGTCTGGATCGAGTCGATCACCGCCACGTCGGGCTTGTCGGCATCGAGCGTCGCCTGGATCTTCTCGAGCTGGATCTCGGCCAGCAGGCCCAGGCTCGGGCTGTCGATGCCCAGCCGCTGCGCACGCAGCGCGATCTGCGCGCCCGACTCCTCGCCGCTCACATAGAGCACGCGGCGGCTCGCGGCCAGATGGGCCAGCGCCTGCAACAGCAGCGTGGACTTGCCGATGCCGGGATCGCCGCCGATCAGCACCACGCCGCCGGCCACCAGGCCGCCGCCGAGCACCCGATCGAACTCGTCGATGCCGCTGGAAAAGCGAGGCACGTCCGCCGCCTCGATTTCCGACAGGCGCTGGACCGTGGCCGATGCGGCCAGCGGCTGGAAGCGCCGCGCCGACGGCGATTCGGGCACCGTTTCCACCAGGGTGTTCCATTGCTGGCAGTGCGGACACTGGCCCTGCCAGCGCGGCGACGTGCCGCCGCATTCGGTACAGGTATAGACCGTCTTCGTCTTGGCCAAGGCGCGGTCCTCAGTGCGCCGGCGCATCGGCCGTGGTCAGCGTCGCCACGGACACCGGCACGCGCGGGGCCAGCGCGCACATCAGCTCGTAGCCCACCGTGTCGCTGGCCGCGGCCACCTCGTCGATCGGCAGCTCATGGCCCCACAGCGTGACCGGGCTGCCAACCCGGGCCTTCGGGCACGGGGTCAGGTCCACGCACAGCATGTCCATCGACACGCGTCCCACCAGCCGGGTGCGCACGCCATCGACCACCACCGGCGCCGCATCGTCGCCCCAGCCCCTGGCGTGGCGCGGATAGCCGTCGGCATAGCCGCATGCCACGATGCCGATCCGCATCGGTTCGGTGGCCGTGAACAGCGAGCCGTAGCCCACGGTATCGCCGGCCTTCAGTTCCTGCACGGCGATCAGTTCACTATGCAGCGACATCGCCGGCATCAGTCCGAGGTCGGCGATATCGGCGTGACGGCCGCTGGGCGACGCGCCGTACAGCGCGATACCGGGCCGCACCCACGCGCGGTGCGCGGCCGGATGCCACAGCGTGGCGGCCGAGTTGGACAGGCTGGCCTCGCCCGGCAGATTGACCGTCGCCGCGTCGAACACTTCCAGCTGATGCGCGATGCCGCGCTCGCCGTCGGCGTCGGAGAAATGCGTCATATGGACGATGCTGCCGACGCACGGCAGCGCCCGTGCGCGCTCCCAGGCCGCCCGGTACTGGTCGGGCCGGAAACCGAGCCGGTTCATGCCGGTGTTCATCTTCAGCTGGATCGCCAGCGGGCCCTTCGGCCGGGCCAGCTCGAGCATGCGCAACTGTTCCTCGCCATGGATGGCGGCGGTGAGCCGGTATTCCTCCAGCAGCGCCACGTCCTGTGGCTGGAAGAATCCCTCCAGCAGCAGGATCGGCCCCTGCCAGCCCAGTTCGCGCAGCAGCACCGCCTCGTTCAGGTCGAGCAGCCCGAAGCCATCGGTGGCGCGCAGGCCGGCGAACGCGCGGCGGATGCCGTGCCCATAGGCATTGGCCTTGACCACGGCCCACACGCGCGAGTCCGGCGCCCGGGCGCGAATCACGTCGAGATTGTTGGCCAGGGCGGGTTGATGAATGACGGCGTGGATCGGTCTTGGCATTGGGATCGGCAGGGAAAAGTCACGGCAGGCTGCGGGGGCCGGGCTCCGGGTGGTGCCCCGGGCACTGTGCCGGCGGCATCGGCGCCCGCACGGCATGGCCGCACCGCGTAGACCGATATTTGACCACATTGGTTCGGCCGGCTCGGGAATCCGTAGTGCCCGCCAAGGTCAAACCCGGTCTTACCCCGGTCTTTCCCTGTTCGGGAATGAAAGACTTTCGTGATATAAAGCCGGACGTTCCGGCCATGTTTCAAGAGTGATGCAATATGACGGGTCCCGTCAGGACCGTTCGTGCCCGCCCGCGGGCGCCCGGCGCCATCGGTGACGGCGCATTGCACCGCTCGCGGCAGGSCGCCGTTCATCCCCYCCGCGCGATGCCGACGGCCGTTGGCGCGGACGCGCAACTGGCGCAAGGACATCGCGATGGAGACAGAGTCCAAGGTATGAAGAAGGGTTTTTACACCATCATGGCCGCGCAGTTTTTCTCGTCGCTGGCCGACAACGCTCTGCTCATCGCCGCCATCGCCCTTCTCGCCGAGTTACATTCCCCGCAGTGGATGACACCGCTGCTCAAGCTGTTCTTCGTGTTGTCGTATGTGGTGCTGGCCGCCTTCGTCGGCGCCTTCGCCGACTCGATGCCGAAGGGCAAGGTGATGTTCATCACCAACACGATCAAGATCGTCGGCTGCGCGATCATGATGTTCGGGCTGCATCCGCTGCTTGCCTACGGCATCGTGGGGTTCGGCGCGGCGGCCTATTCTCCCGCCAAGTACGGCATCCTGACCGAACTGCTGCCGGCCGAGCGGCTGGTCGCGGCCAATGGCTGGATCGAGGGCCTGACGGTGGGTTCCATCATCCTGGGCACCGTGGTGGGCGGCGCGCTGATTTCGGTGAAGGTGTCTTCGCTGATGCTCGGCCTGGACCTGCCCTTCATCGAGACCGGCATCGATACGCCGGCCGAGGGGGCGATGGTCGTGATCATGCTGTTCTACGTGATCGCCGCGATATTCAACCTGTTCATTCCCGACACCGGCGCGCGCTATCCGCAGCAGGAAAAGAACCCGGTGCGGCTGATCGCCGAGTTCGCCGACTGCTTCACCGCGCTGTGGAAGGACCGGCTGGGCCAGATCTCGCTGGCGGTGACCACGCTGTTCTGGGGCGCCGGCGCGACGCTGCAGTTCATCGTGCTGAAGTGGGCCGAGAAGTCGCTGGGCCTGAACCTGTCGCAGGGCGCGCTGCTGCAGGCGGTGGTGGCGGTGGGCGTGGCCGTCGGCGCGATCCTCGCGGCGGTGCGCATTCCGCTGCGCCGCTCGCTGTCGGTGCTGCCGTTCGGCGTGGCCATGGGCGCGGTGGTGATGCTGATGGCGTTCTACACCAAGGATGCGATGCCGGATATCAGCTTCGACATCGCCGGCATGCGGATGCCGCTGTATATGGCGATCGCCTATGTGTTCCTGATGATCGTCGGCGGCATGTCGGGCTACTTCGTGGTGCCGATGAACGCGCTGCTGCAGCATCGCGGCCACGTGCTGCTGTCGGCCGGCCACTCGATCGCCGTGCAGAACTTCAACGAGAACGTGTCGGTGCTGCTGATGCTGTGCCTGTACGCGCTGCTGATCAAGCTCAATGTGCCGATCGGCATCGTGATCGTCGCGTTCGGGCTGTTTGTCTGCGGCACCATGCTGCTGGTCATTCGGCGGCATCGCTATAACGTGCGGGTGCACAACTCGCTGGCGATGATTGGCGAGGACAAGCATCATTGAGGGACTGGGGGATCTGGGATTCGGCGGTTCGGTGAGCTGATACTGCCCTCTCCCCCGCCCGCAACCGCGCCCGCGCCTCCCACCCCGGCGGCACCACGAACCCGCGCGAGCGCTCGCGCCACCAGCCGGATCCGGCCGGCTCCATCTCGCACACCATGACCGGCGACTCCCGCCGCCAGCTCAGCTCGTGCTGCGGCTCGGCGAAACGCGTGGTCAGCGCGCCGAGCAGCGCGTCCCACGATTCGGTCTCGACTTCGGGCACCAGCGCGGGCGACAGCCATCGCGCACGTGGCAGCCGGTGCCAACGTGTCGTCCCCGTGCCGCCGTCACCGGCATGGCGGCAAGCCCAGTCGTCCAGCGTCGACCACCAGCCGTGCAGATGGTCGGGCGCCAGTCCCAGGGCCGCGGTATCGGGCGGCATCACGCCATCGCGATAGAACAGCCAGCCGAGCAGGTAGATTTCGCTTCGGCTTACCGGCGCACCGAGCAGCGCAAGCGCTTCCGCACTGCCAGACAGCGGCAGCTGCCTTTCCATCACGTGCCGGAGCTTGTCGCCAAGCCGATCCACCAGATTGGGGCCGACGAAGGCTTGCAGCGCCGATGCGGCGTCAAATGGTGCCGACGGGTCGGTCACAGCGACCCGGCCCGAATCGGCCAGCAGATAGAACTTTGCCGCCATCTCCCAATGCACCAGCTCGCCGCGCTCCAGGTCTCGCCAGACGAAGTCCAGCTCGCCCAGCGTCTGCACGCCGCGCGGACCCTGGCGCCTGACCGGCAGATTGGCCGCGACCAGCTCGATGCCCTGCATCCGCTCCAGCGCGAAGCGCAACAGGCGCTCGGCATGGCGGCCCAGCCGCAGGCTACGCTCCGCGCGCGCGCCGCCAGGGCGGTCGGCCGTCGGCATCGCTGCCAGTTCATCGATGGTGGGAGGCAGCTGGGCTGGATCTGCCTGCGCCAGCCAGCCCTGCCAGGCGGCCAGCGCGTGGGCCGGCAGCCGGGCCAGCCGGATGCCGTTCGGAGCGAGGCCAGCGCCCGGCACGGGCAGGCGCTGCATCAGCGGCGGCGCCAGCGTGCACCACGCCAGCTCTCGCACGCGGCGGTCACGCGCGTCGCGCCACAGGGGCGTGCCGGCGGCCCCTGCCACCGGGACGATACCGTCAGCCGGCCGTTCCCTCATTGCCACCCCGCTCGGGCGCAAGCGTTGCACCGCCCGGCGCCGCGGCCTGGCGGTGGACGTCGCGCGCCATGCACAGGTCTTCCCATGCGCGCGCCTTGTCGGTCAGCGTACGCAGCAGATAGGCCGGGTGATAGGTCACCACCACCGGAATGCCCTCGTAGCGATGCACGGTACCGCGCAGCTTGCTGATCGGCGCGGTGGAGCGCAGCAGCGTCTGCGCGGCGAAGCGCCCCAGCACCACGATCAGCCGCGGCTGCACCAGCGCGATCTGGCGGCGCAGATACGCCTCGCACTGCTCGACCTCGGACGGCTCCGGATTGCGGTTGCCGGGCGGCCGGCATTTCAGCACGTTGGCGATATAGACATTGCGCCCGCGCGCCAGCCCCAACGCCGCCAGCATATTGTCCAGCAGCTTGCCGGCCTGGCCGACGAAGGGCTCGCCCTTCAGGTCCTCGTTCTCACCGGGGGCCTCGCCAACCAGCATCCATTCGGCCTGCCGGTCGCCCACCCCGAACACGGTCTGCGTGCGCGTGGCACACAGCTGCTCGCACGCGGTGCACTCCGCCACGCGAGCTTCCAGCGCCGCCCAATCCAGCGCCGCCACATCCTCTCCCCTCTCCCGCTCACGGGAGAGCGGCCGGGGGACAGGGGAGTCCCGCTCAACCACCACCGCCTCCTCTCCCGTCTCCCGCTCGCGGGAGACGGGCCGGGGGAGAGGGGAGTCCGACTCAACCAAAGCCTCCTGCCGACTCTTCGGCACCCACTCCACCCCAATTCCCAGCGCCTCCAGCATCAATGCCCGCCGGTTCATCGCATCTCTCCCGGTTCGGCTTGCYAGCTSCGGCGCAACACGAGCGCGTCCTCGCGCCCGTCGCCGGCAGCCGGGTAATAGCCCTTGCGCCGTCCGATCTGCACGAACCCCGCTTCCCGGTACAGCGCCAGCGCGGCGACATTGGACGGCCGCACTTCCAGCAGCATATTGGGCAGGTGATGCTGCTGCGCGGTGGCAAGCGCCACGGCCAGCAGCAGCCGGCCATGCCCGCGCCGGTGCAGCCGCGGGTCGATGGTCAGGTTCAGAAGATGCATTTCATCGACCACGGGCATCAGCACCGCATAGCCCACCAGCGCGCCAGTCGCGTCGCGTAGCGTCAGACCGAGATGGCCGGACTTGACCGAGTTGTCGAAATTGCCGCGCGTCCAGGGATGCGTATAGGCCCGTTGCTCGATCGCCGCCACGTCGTCGAGGTCGAGCGCGCTCATGCGGCCAAGCTTCCAGCCCTGCGGCAGCGCCGGCATCCGCGGCGGCGTGGGCCACGCCATATCGTCCTCACGGACCACGGCATTCATCGCCGCTCTCCGGTGGCGGCCAGCGACGCGCGCGCGGCGGCGACCGCCTGGCGTTCCGCCACCGTCTGCGCCACCTTGTCGCGCAGATACAGCGGCGAGGCATCGGCGGCGGCCACGGTCTCGCCGCGCGCCAGCGCCCGCAGCGCGATCGACACCACGGCACCCGCGTGCGGCATCGCCGCCGGCACGGTGCGGGCGGCCTGGGCCGCCGCCGCGAGCCGGTCGCCGTAGACATCGGACGCATTACCCGCCAGCCAGAACGGCGTAGCCGGCATCGTCACCGCTTCGGGCGGACCCACCCGCGCCGGCGCGAGTTCGCGCCATTCGCCGGCCTGCCACCGGAAAGCGCCGGCATAGACCTCGTCCATGCGCGCGTCCAGCGCCACCAGCACCGCGATGTCGGCGCGCAGCGGCGAGCCCGTGTCGTCCAGCCGCAGCCGCTCGGCACAGGCCATCAGCGAGTTGACGGGCACCACCGGCAGATCGGCGCCAAAGGCCAGCCCCTGGGCCACGCCGCAGGCGGTGCGCAGGCCGGTGAAGGAGCCCGGCCCCGCGCCGAAGGCGATCGCGGCGCAGTCGGCCAGCGCGATGCCGGCCTCGGCCAGCAGCTCTCCGGCGGCCGGCAGCACGCGGCCCGAAGCGCGCGGTCCGGTGTGCTCGTGGCGGGTCAGGCAGACGAGGCCGCCGTCGGGCGTGGCGCGACCCAAGGCGACCGAACACCACTCGGTGGAGGTTTCAACGGCAAGAATCCAGGACATGTCGGGATTGTAGCCGCAGGGCGGCGAACCGAAGCCGTCCTCGGTTTTTTCGGCGGCCGGAAAACCCGCGCGCGGCTATCATCTGGCGTCGGTGCCGATGCGCCGACGCGGCCGGCGTGCCGCTGCCCGCCCACGAATACCGGAGAATTCCCGATGAGCGACCTGCCGCAGCGCTTCGCGCAAGCCCAAGACGACGTCAAGCAACTGCCCGAGCGGCCCAGCAACATGACGCTGCTGCGCCTGTATGCGCTGTACAAGCAAGGCAGCGAAGGCGACGCGCACGGCGACAAGCCCGGCATGACCGATATCGTCGGCCGCTACAAGTTCGAGGCGTGGGAATCGCTGAAGGGCACCGCCCGCGAAGAGGCGATGGAGAAGTACATCGCGCTGGTCGAGGACCTGCGCTCCGGCGCGGTGTCCTGACCCCGCTGCTTTCGCCGTCGTCCCCGCGAGCGCGGGGACCCAGCGACTCTATTGGCCCGTCACGCCCCGTTCGCCGACACCTGCACCGGCGCCGGACGCGGCCGGATACGCCACGCCGCCAGGATCGCGGTGGCAATCACCACGCCAACGGCCAGGAACGTTTCGTCGAAGGCCCGGATGCTCGCGGCCATGTCGACGCCCTCGCCCGCCCCCGCGGCCAACGCCACGCCATGCGCCTCCAGCCGCCATTGCAGCCCCACCCCGGCCAGGCCCACGCCGATGGCGCCGCCCAGTTGCCGGATGAAATTGATCGCGCTGGATCCCTGTGCGATCAGCGAATAGTCGACGCCCCGCATCGCGCCAAGCGACAGCGATGGCAGGATGCAGCCCAGCCCGACGCGCCCCAGCACCGCCCACGCCACCAGCATCAGGTACGGCGTGCTCTGCGAACCCATCGCCATCAGCAGGAACGACACGGCCAGCAACGCCAGGCCGAATGACACCAGCAGATGGGGGGGCACGCGATTGGTCAGGCGGCCGGCCACCGCGATGGTCAGCGCCAGCGCGATGCCGGCGGGCAGCAGCACGAAGCCGGCGCGAGATGGCGTGTACTGCAGCGCCATCTGCATATAGACGGGCAGCAGGTAGGTCGAACCGAACAGCCCGGCGCCGTAGATGAAGGCCACCACCGCGCCGGCCGCGAACTGCCGGTAGCTGTAGAGCCGCATGTTCATCAGCGGATCGGCGGCGCGCATCTGCCACAGCACGAAGCCCGCCAGCAGCAGCACGCCGGCACCCGCCACCAGCAGGCCGGTGCCCGCGTCCTCGCGTAGTTCGACCAGCCCGTTCAGCAGCAGCACCGTGGCCACGCCGGCCAGCACCAGCCCGCGCCAGTCCAGCGGCTTGCGCTCGCCCATCATGGCCGAGTCGATCGCCATGAAGCGTCGCGCCATCGCGCCGGCCAGCAGCGTCAGCGGCACCACCACGAAGAAGATCGAACGCCAGCCGAACAGTTCGACGAGGAAGCCGCCCAGGCTGGGGCCGAGCGCGGGCGCCAGCACCACGCCGAAGCCGAACAGGCTCATGGCCCTGCCCTGCTCCCGCTCCTCGAACACGCGCAGGATCAGGATATTGGGCAATGGCTGCATGATGCCGGCGGCCACGCCCTCGGCCACCCGCATCGCGATCATCACGCCATAGGTCGGCGAAAAGCCGCCGATCAGGCCGCCGACGCCTAGCAGCGCCGCCGCGCCAAGAAACGTCCGCCGCAACCCATAGCGGTTCAGCAGCCACGGGGTGAGCAGCATGGCCAGCGTCATCGCGATCATGAAGCTCGCGGCCACCCACTGCGCGCGCTCCTGCCCCAGCGCGAAATGGCGACTGAGGTCGGGAATGGCGACATTGACGATGGTCGACGACACGATGGACGACATCGTGCCGAGCATCAGCGTCAGCAGCACCAGCCAGCGCAGCCGGTCCCCGTAGCGCTCGCGCAGTTGCGCGCGCGTGGGCGGCCCGCCGGTGCCAGCCCGTGGCCGTGTGTCGCCCGGCGAACCCTCGCTCACCCGAGCCGCCCGATGCTGGCCAGCTCGCGGATCTTGCGCACCGTGTCGAGGTCGGCCTGGTGATAGGCCGACTTGACGATCTCGGCGTAGCGGTCGTCGCCGCTGGCGTCCACCGCGGGCATCGTCGTTTCGTAGGTGAAGCGGACCAGCAGCGCGCCGGGCGCCGGCGTCTCGATGGTCATGGTCAGCGTGCCGCCGGCATGATCGGCGGTGGGAGCGGTCTCGTAGCGCACCGAACGGCGCGGCTCGAATACCACGCGATCACGTACTTCGGCGCCGCCGAAGTGAAGCACGCGCTCCATCCATTGTTCGCCCTGCCCGGTGATTTCGGCGCGGTCCAGCCCGAGCACGAAAAGCTCCGGCGATTGGCCGCGCAGCACAAGGCCCTGCCAGACCTGATCGGCGGTCAGCGTCTCCAGGCCGACGTTATTGGGGTCGTTGATTTCAACCAGATGCTCGAAGCGCAACTTGATCCTCCTGCTTGCTCAGTCGCCATTATGAAGGCGGATGGGCGCGATGGCATCCGATAAAGTGAAAAGCCCGCGGCTTGGGCAAGCGCGGGCTTTTGTTTTCTTGGGGAGGGGTGGCGGGGGAGAGGGGAATCCGGCAATCGCCATCCCCCGCCACCGCCAACCATCAAACCTCTTCGTACAGCGGCAACGTCAGGAACTCGGCGAACGACTCCGACGTCGACATCTCCTCGAAGATCTGCGCGGCGCGGTCGTAGGTATGCGTGTCGCCGCCCACCACTTCCTTGACCTTGGCCAGTTCTTCCGGAATCAGCGCGCGCACCATCTCGGCGGTCACCTTGCGACCGTCTTCCAGCACGCCCTTGGGCGAGCGGATCCACTGCCACACCTGCGAACGCGAGATCTCGGCGGTGGCGGCGTCTTCCATCAGGTTGTGGATCGGCACGCAGCCGTTGCCTGCCAGCCAGGCGCCCAGGTAATGGATGCCGACGTTGATGTTCATGCGCAGGCCGCCTTCGGTGATCGGCGTTTCCGGCTGGAAGTTCAGCAGGTCGGCGGCGGTCACGTTGACGTCCGGGCGCTGCTTGTCGAACTGGTTCGGCCTGTCGCCGAGCACCGCGACGAATTCCTTCATCGCCGGCTCGACCAGGCCCGGGTGGGCCACCCAGCCGCCGTCGTAGCCGTCGGTCGCATCGCGGCGCTTGTCGCCGATGATGCCCTGCATGGCGATCTCGTTCTTCTGCGGATCGTTCTTGATCGGGATCAGCGCGCTCATGCCGCCGATCGCCGGCGCGCCGCGCTTGTGGCAGGTCTTGAGCAGCAGCAGCGCGTAGGCGCGCATGAACGGCGCGGTCATCGTGACCTTGGCGCGGTCGGCCAGGCAGAAGTTCTTGTCGGTCTTGAACTTCTTGATGCACGAGAAGATGTAGTCCCAGCGGCCGGCGTTCAGGCCAGCGCTATGCTCGCGCAGTTCGTACAGGATCTCTTCCATCTCGAATGCCGCGAGGATGGTCTCGATCAGCACGGTGGCCTTGATGGTGCCCTGAGGCAGGCCCACTTCCTTCTGCGCCATCACGAAGATGTCGTTCCACAGACGCGCTTCCAGGTGGCTTTCCATCTTCGGCAGATAGAAGAACGGGCCCGCGCCGCGCGCGACCTGTTCCTTGCCGTTGTGATACAGGAACAGCGCGAAGTCCCAGATGCCGCCCGACACGCGCTTGCCGTCGATGGTGACGTGCTTCTCGTCCAGGTGCCAGCCGCGCGGACGCACCTGCAGCGTGGCGATCTTGTCGTTGAGCTTGTAGGTCTTGCCCTTGGCTTCCAGCGTCAGCGTGCGGCGCACGGCGGCCTTCAGGTTGACCTGACCCTGCATCTGGTTATGCCAGTTCGGCGTGTTCGAGTCCTCGAAGTCGGTCATGTAGCTGTCCGCGCCCGAGTTGAACGCGTTGATGACCATCTTGGCCTCGACCGGTCCCGTGATTTCGACACGGCGGCATTCGAGCGCCTTCGGGATCGGCGCGATCTTCCAGTCTCCTTCGCGGATCGACTTCGTCTCCGGCAGGAAATCGGGACGCTCGCCGGCGTCCAGCCGCTTGGCGCGTTCGACGCGGGCGGCCAGCAGTTCCTGGCGGCGCGGCTCGAAGGCGCGATGCAGCTTGTCCACCAGGGCCAGCGCTTCCGGCGTGAGGATGTCTTCGTAGGCCGGCAGGATTTCGCCGGTGATCTTCATGCCCGCAGGCAGCGTGATGGCCATCAATGTTCTCCTGTAGTGGATGGGGGTTGTGCCATGCCTGCCCTTGTCATGCCGCCACGCCATGCGCGCGGACGAAGTCGAGCAGGTCGTTCATGTCGTGCCCGGTGCCGGTCGGCTCGACGTCGAGCCGCTCCGGCGGATGCCCGGCACGGTTGATCCAGAAGGTCGTGTAGCCGAACCAGGTCGCGCCACACGCGTCCCAGGCGTTCGATGACACGAACAGCAGCTGCTGCGCCGGCACGCCGAATGCCTGGGGTCCAAGCGCGTACGCCGCCGGCGCGGTCTTGTACTGGCGCACCGCGTCCACCGACAGCACGTGCTCGAACATCCCCTGCATGCCGGCGCTCTTGACCGAGATATCCAGCATCTCCGGATTGCCGTTGGACAGGATCGCCAGCGGCAGCCCGGCGGCACGCAGACGCCGCAGCGCGGCCAGGTTCTCGGGGAAGGCCGACAGGCAGGCGTACTCCTTCAGCAGCTGGGCCTCGGCGGCCGCATCGAGCGGCAACCCAAGCCGCGCGGCCGCGTAGCGCAGCGCGTCCACCGTGATCTGCCAGAACGGCTTGTAGCGGGCGCCATCCGGCGCGGCCAGCGTGCGGATGCGGGTGTAGTCGATCTGCCGGTCGCGCCACAGCAGCGCCAGCGCCTCGCCACGGCCGGGATACAGCTGCTCAGCGCGCGCCGTGACGGAATACACATCGAACAGCGTGCCATAGGCATCGAAGACGACGGCGCGCAGCGGATTCATGATCGATGAGTTTTCCCGTGGAAAGCGGCCCGCCCATGCGGCGACGCGATGAATTGCAGCCATTGTAGGCAGGCGCTGCAGCGCGTCAAAGACGAACCGGGTCACTTGATCTTTTACTTTTGCCCCACTAATCTGCGCAGGTTGTGCCAATATCCCAGAACAATACGCCATATAACCGCACGGCTTGCGCGGCCATTCGGCCCTGGAAGTGATGCGAAGACGGCGAACCGGCGAATCGGATCCGTGGACCAGTTCAAGCAACTCGCGACTTTCGTTTCGGTCGCCTCGCGCGGCAGCCTGTCGGCTGCGGCGGCGGCCGAAGGCGTGGCTCCGGCCATCATCGGGCGCCGCATCGACGCGCTGGAGGAGCGACTCGGCGTCAAGCTGCTGGTGCGCACCACGCGCAAGCTGACGCTGACCTTCGAGGGCTCGGCCTTCCTCGAAGACTGCCAGCGCATCCTCAACGATCTGCAGAATGCCGAGGCCAGCGTATCGGCAGGCGGCGTCAAGGCCAGCGGCCACCTGCGCGTGACCGCGCCGGCCGGCTTCGGCCGCAAGCACGTCGCGCCGCTGGTGCCGCGCTTCATCGACTCGCATCCGGACGTCACCATCACGCTGGACCTGTCCGATCGCGTGGTCGATCTGGTCAACGAGGGCTTCGATTGCGCCATCCGGCTTGGCGACCTGCCCGATTCCAGCCTGGTGTCGATCCGCCTTGCCGAGAATCGCCGCGTGGTGGTGGCCTCGCCCGCCTACCTCGAACGGCATGGCACGCCGCGGACGCCGGACGAACTGGCGCACCACAATTGCCTGGCCTTCGGCGCCAGCGCCAATGTGCAGCGCGGCTGGTCGTTCCAGCAGGACGGCCGCGCCACCACCATCAAGGTCGGCGGCAATATGGAATGCACCGACGGCGCGGTGCTGCACGCCTGGTGCCTGCAGGGCTATGGGCTGGCGTGGCGCTCGTGGTGGGAGGTCGGCCAGGAAATCGCCAGCGGGCAACTGGTGCCCGTGCTGGACCGCTTCGAGGCGCCGCCGATCGGCATCCACGCGGTGTTTCCGCAGCGCAAGCACCTGCCGCTGCGCGTGCGGCTGTTCATCGACCATCTGAAGAACACCTATGGCAATCCGGGCTACTGGCGGCGGGACGAGGCGCGGCCCGCCGCGCGGTCGGCGGGCATCGTGGCCTAGTCGCGTGGCGTCGGCCCGATCCATCACGGATTGATCCATCGCAATGCATTAGACCGCACACGTCCTACAATGAAATGGAAACCCGGCCGGCACGGCAGCCTGCTTGCATCGGGCGGCCGGATTCTTCCCGGGCCTGTCTTTGCCCACCGTAAGGAGATCGGAAATGTTCAAGCACATCCTGCTTCCCACCGACGGATCGGAACTGTCGAAGAAGGCCATCAACGGCGGGCTGGAACTCGCCAAGGCGATCGGAGCGCGCGCCACCGCCTATGTCTGCCTCGAGGAATACCCCTACACGCCGTTCAGCGAGATCGTCGTGGAGGCGCCGCAGGCGTTCAAGGACCGCATCGAGAACCAGGCCAAGCTGTACCTGCGCGAGGTGGAAACCGCGGCCAACGCACTGGGCGTGCCCATCGATACCGACATGACAACGTTTGCGGTGCCCTATCTCGGCATCATCGACGCCGCGGAACGGCATGGCTGCGATGTGATTTTCATGGCGTCGCACGGCCGGCGCGGGCTCACCGGACTGCTGCTCGGCAGTGAGACGCAGAAGGTGCTGACGCACACGGATATTCCGGTGATTGTTTATCGGTGATCGGTGGGGGGCGGGTTGGGGAAGGTGATACTGCCCTCTCCCCCGCCCCCGCATGCGGGAGAGGAGAGAAAACCGGCAGCGTTTGAAATACTCGTGGTGTGCTCCCCTCTCCCGCAAAGCGGGAGAGGGGCCGGGGGAGAGGGCAGTCACAGCCCCCCACTCTGCAGCCCCTCAAGCCACCTTCTTGTCAAAGAACTGCTCGTCCTCGGTCGAACCCTTCAGCGCCGTAGTGGACGACTGCCCTCCCTCGATGGTCTGCGTAACGGCATCGAAATAACCGGTGCCCACCTCGCGCTGGTGCTTGACCGCGGTAAAGCCCTTCTCCGCCGCCTTGAACTCGGCTTCCTGCAGCTCCACGAACGCGCTCATCTGGTTGCGTGCATAGCCGTAGGCCAGGTTGAACATCGAGTAGTTCAGCGAGTGGAACCCGGCCAGCGTGATGAACTGGAACTTGTAGCCCATGGCGCCCAGCTCCTTCTGGAACTTGGCGATGGTGGCATCGTCCAGGTTCTTCTTCCAGTTGAACGACGGCGAGCAGTTGTAGGCCAGCAGCTTGCCCGGGAACTTGGCGTGCACGGCCTCGGCGAAGCGCTTGGCGAACTCCAGGTCCGGCTTTCCGGTTTCGCACCAGACCAGATCGGCCACTTCCGCATAGGCCAGCGCGCGGGCGATCGATTGCTCGATGCCGGGCTTGGTGCGGAAGAAGCCTTCGACGGTGCGCTCGCCGGTGCAGAACGGCTTGTCGCGGTCGTCGATATCGGAGGTCAGCAGGTCGGCCGCCTCGGCATCGGTACGCGCGATCACCAGCGTCGGCACGCCCATCACATCGGCCGCCAGGCGCGCGGCCGTCAGCTTGGCCACGGCTTCACGCGTCGGCACCAGTACCTTGCCGCCCATGTGGCCGCACTTCTTCACGGACGCCAGTTGATCTTCGAAGTGCACGCCCGACGCGCCCGCCTCGATCATCGCCTTCATCAGCTCGAAGGCGTTCAGCACGCCGCCGAAGCCGGCCTCGGCATCGGCCACGATCGGCGCGAAGTAATCGACGTCGTTCTTGCCCTCGCTCCACTGGATCTGGTCGGCGCGCTGCAGCGTGTTGTTGATGCGCTTGACCACGCTGGGCACCGAGTTGGCCGGATACAGCGACTGGTCGGGGTACATCTCGCCGGCGAGGTTGGCATCGCCCGCCACCTGCCAGCCCGACAGGTAGATGGCCTTCAGCCCGGCCTTGACCTGCTGCATCGCCTGGTTGCCGGTCAGCGCGCCGAGCGTGTTGACGAACGGCTCGGTATTGAGCAGGTGCCACAGCTTCTCGGCGCCGCGCCGGGCGATGGTGTACTCGATCGGAAAGGAACCGCGCAGACGGATGACGTCGTCGGCGCTGTAGTGGCGCTGGATGCCTTTCCAGCGCGGGTTCGTTTCCCAATCCTGCTTGAGCTTTTGTGCTTCGAGTTCGCGGGACATTCTCACTCTCCTTATTGGTGGTTTCGCAACCGGAATCGGTGACATGGAGACCGATGGCGCCGGCCCCGACCTGCCTGCACGGCGGGGAGCCGGGCGCTGCAAGTCATGTGTCTTATATAAGAGTGTAGAGAGCGGTAATGCGTCGCAACAAGCCTGGATGCCATGCAATGGCTGTCTATTTTTGTTTTTTAATTCAGATACTTAACTCATTCATTTCATAATACGACAAGGACTTTTCCATGATGAGAAACGCCGGTTGTGCCCTGCGACGCCGGATTTTTGCACGTCAAAAACCCTTTCCGCATGGTGAAAAAAGCGAGCCCCGCCTCATTTAGCCCGGGCACGCCTGCTCCGTCACGCCATGACAACGCCAATAAGTTAAACATTCGCCATCTTGTGATAGCCTGCCCGGTTAGCTCAAATTGGGGAGGCAAGGTGTCTTACGAGCTGGTATTCGCAAACGCAAAACGAATCGAGGCGCTGCTCAGGCAACTCGGATACGAGGGCCGCGGGCTGCACGAGCTGGTGACCTCAGCCGGCGATGCGTTGCCGCACGACGTGGCACGCGCCGCGCGCAAGATCGCCACGATCCGCAACAAGCTGGCCCACGAGGATGGCTTCGTGCTGTCCGCTGATGCACTGCAATCTTTCAGGGAGTCCGCCGCCTTCGTCATCGAGGAACTGGAGGCGGCGCTGGATCGGGCAAACGCGGCACGGCAAGCCCGCGCTGACGCCCCGGGTCCGCACTGGTGGTCCGACGACACCGAACCGACCTGGAAGAAGGTGGCCAAGATCGGCGGCGTGGTGGTTGGAGTCGCGCTGCTCGCTTTGCTCGGCAGCCGCTAGGAACCCCCATCCAAACCTGGAAGGCCGTTTGCCGGACGATGGTCGGGCCCGCCTGCCCGGCGGCGCGCGACGGGAACCCGGCCCCATCGTGTTGCCGCACGCCGTCGCGCTACTTGACGGCGACGCCCTTGCCGTCGCGGGCGCGGCGGTGACGCACCCAGTCGCCGCCGTCAATCCGGGGCATCCGGGCGGCCGCGGCGGCCTGCACCGGGTAGAGCAGGCACTGCAAGGTCCCGCCTTCGCAAGACACCGCTTGCTCGGCGCGGACGAAAAGCGTGGCCTCGCCCGGGTAGACCTCCTCGATTTCGTCGAGTACCGGGATCAGCGCCTCGTCTATCTCATAGATGTCGCCATGCACGAGGCCGTTGTCGTTCGCGGCGCCGGCGGGCACATATCCCGGATAGTCGCCGAAATCGTGCAGCGCTCCCCGTACCCACCCCTGCCCCACCAGCCGCGGCGCCGGCAGACCATGCCGGCGCGCCGCCTCGTTCAGGTCGTTGGCCTCGCCGGCGCGCAGCGTGCCATAGACGAATACCAGTGGCATCCTCACGCTCCTTGCAACGCCGCTACGCGGCCTTGATTGATCCGGCCCGGTCGGCGGCGCGCTGCCGGTTGCCATTGCCCACCGTCACCGCGGTCAGGATCGCCAGCAACTGCAGCGAGCCGATCATGTAGAACAGCCAGTTGGGCCAGCGCGCGTCCATCAGCGCGCCGAAGAACAGCGGGCCGGTGGCAAGGCCGATATCGAGGCCCGAATACACCACGCCATAGACGCGTCCGGTGGCACCCGCCGGCGCGGCGGCCCGCACCAGCAGATCGCGCGACGGTCCGGCCACGCCCGCGCCCAGCCCGATGACGGCCATCAGCACCGGCACCGCCAGCGCCGGAGTGAGCGTCGCGCCGACAAGAATTGCGGTCAGCCCGGACACGGTAAAGCTCGCCGCGATAAGCCGGTCATGATTGCCGGTACGGCCGGCCGCGAAACCGCCGGCCAGCATGCCCGCCGCACTGCTGAGCATGTAGATGGTGTAGCAGGCCGTGGCCAGCGTCAGCGGCATCGCATAGAGCTGCGTCAGCGCGGTTGGCGCAAAGCTCTGGATGCCCGACAGCGAGAAGGTGGTGATCAGGAAGAAGGCCCAGCACACCCACACCTGCGGCAGCTTCAGGAAGCCGAGCAGCGAGCCGCCATCGGCCTGCACCGCGCGCCGTTTGTCGGCGCCCTGCGCGGCGGCGGCGGGACCGGCGGGATCGAGCAGATGCCGGTTGATCACCAGGATCGCCAGCACGGCCAGCGCCACCAGCGCGGCGCTGGCCAGCGCGGTACGCCAGTGGCCCAGGTTGGCGATGGTGACCAGGAACACCGGCGCCGCGGCCCAGCCCAGATTGCCGGAAATCCCATGCACCGAGAACGCATGGCCCAGGCGTGGCTGCGACACATGCTTGTTCAGCAGCGTGAAGTCGGCCGGATGGAACACGCCATTGCCCAGCCCGGCTACCGCTGCACCAGCCAGCAGGCCGACGTAGCCGGGGGCGGACGCCAGCAGCATGGCCGAGGCGGCCAGCAATGCGATGCCGCCGAACAGCACCGGCCGGGCGCCGAAACGGTCCACCACGAAGCCGGACAGCGTCTGCACCACGGCCGACACCGCGAAAAACACCGTCATCAGCAAGCCGAGTTCGGCGTAGCTCAGCGCGAACTCGGCCTTGATCCACGGAAACAGCGGCGCAAGGATCAGATGGAAGAAGTGCGAGACGCCGTGGGCGAGGCCGACCAGGCCGATCACCTGCGCATCGTGGCGCAACGGGTTATGCGGGGGTTCGAGGGTGGTGGTTGTCATTGTCGTGGCTCTTTTTTTATGGGCGGCCCGGGCGCGGCGGGATTTCGGCATCATAGTGGAAAATGGCGGTGATTCAGGGGGCTGTGACTGCCCTCACCCACCGCCCGCTCCCCCCAGCCCCTACATCTGCTTGAACAGATGCGTATACTGCCGCGCCACCGCCAGCGTCTCCGGCCGGTTGCGCAGCTTCAGCGTGAGCCGCCCCAACGATTGATTGACCGCGCTCGCCACGCAGTCGATATTCACCACGGTGCCGCGATGGATCTGCCAGAAGCGCTCGGGATCGAGCTGCTGCGTCAGCTCGCGCAGGCTGGTGCGGATCAGCGCCTCGCCACTGGCCGACACCACATTGACGTACTTGTCGGTCGCCTCCAGGTAGATGACTTCGTCAACCGGAATGATGCGCACCTCCTGGCCCACCAGCGCCTTGATAAAACGCAGATACTGGCCGGGCGTCCGCCCGTTGGCCGCATTGCCGTCCCCCTGGGCGCGATCGAGCGCCTCCAGGCGCGACAGCAACTGCTCGATGCGCGCGCCGTCCAGCGCCTGCGCGGCCTCGTCATGGCCCGGGGCCGCCGCCTGCGCGAGCCGCGCCTTCAGCCGTCCGACCGTTGCCTCCAGTCGCTCCCGCTGGATCGGCTTGAGCACGTAGTCGACCGCCGCGCGCTCGAAGGCCTCCAGCGCGAACTGGTCATAGGCGGTGACGAAGACCACCAGCGGCGGCTGCGGCTGCTCCAGCAGTTCGCGGGCGACCTCCATGCCGGTCATGCCCGGCATGCGGATATCGAGGAAGGCCACCGTCGGCGCATGCTGCCGCACGGCCTGCAGCGCCGACACGCCGTCATGCACGATCGCCGCCACGCTGGCCTCGGGCCACAGCGTCGATAACTCGGCCTGCAGGACACGGGCAAGCAGGGGCTCATCGTCGGCGATCAGCAAGGTCGGCGTCATCGTCCGCATAGGCAGGTTCGGGGCAGATTACGGAAGCAGCGGTCAGGAACGGGGCGCGGACGGCGCGGCCACGGTGCCGCCGGTCGCAGCCGCCTGGGGCGCCGCGGACGGAGCCGGCGCGCGGCCGCAGGACGGGCGCACTTGCACCGCCTCCTGCGCCGACGCGGCCTGCGGCTTCATGAGGATCGGCACCGTCAGCCGCACCACCACGCCGCGCGGCGCGTTCTCCTCGATCTGCATGCTGGCGTTGGCGCCGAACAGGCGCGCCAGCCGCTCGCGCACATGGGTCAGGCCAAGGCCGGAGCCCTTGGCCGAAGGCTGGCCGAATCCCACGCCGGTGTCGGCGACCACCACCTGCACCGCCGCATCGCCCAGCGCACGCGCCGACACGGTGATATGCCCGCCCGTCACGCACGGTTCGATGCCATGCGTGACCGCGTTCTCCACCAGCGGCTGGATCAACATCGGCGGAATCTCGACTTCGGCCAGCTCCTCCGGCAACACGAAGTCATAGGATAGCCGGGCTCCGAAGCGCAACGCCTGGATATCGAGATAGCTGCGCAGCAGCGCGAATTCCTGCCGCAGCGTGCATTGCTCCGCGCGGGTATGCGCCAGCGAGCGCCGCAGGAAGCCGATCAGGCATTGCAGCAGCCGGCGTGCCGCCGGCGGATCGGTGGCGATCAGGCCGTCCAGGTGGGCCAGCGAATTGAACAGGAAGTGCGGCTCGATCTGCGCCTGCAGCGCCATCAGCTGCGCGCGCACCAGTTGCTTCTCCGCTTCCTCGCGTTGCAGCGCGTCGAGCGCCATCTGCCGCTGGAGGAAGGCCAGCCGCTCGCGCGACCAGTAGAAGTAGATCATGCTGGCCGCGCCCAGCATCCCCACCACCAGGCACATGCGCAGCATGCCGCCCGCCTCTTCAGTCGACTTCGGCGGCAGATCGAGCGCCACCCGGGTGGCCCAGCTGCCGAACAGCACGCCCATCGGCACCGCCACCACGGCGAGCAGCACGAAGGCGCGGCTCGGCGGCCGGTCATTGCTCCACAGCAGCACGCGGGGGATGTCGATCAGCGCCCAGATCGACAGTCCGATCAGCTGGCTGTAGACGAAGTTGTGCCACAGCGTGCCGCCGGTCTGGAAGCCGTAGTTCAGGCTGACGGCGATCACGGTGTTCATGATGAGCACGAACACCAGATCGCGCCGGATCAGCGTGAGGCGGGAGGGAATGGCGTGGGAGAAGCAGCGGTGCGTGGCTTTCATCGGCTCTTTCGTCTGCCCGCCGTGCTGCGCCGCAATGCGGCGCGGCCATACGGTAGCGTTCACGCTCAATCTAGCGCAAAACGGGCGGTGCGGGAAAGGCCATGCGACGAACGGCGGATCCGCGGCCGCGAGGCGCGGTCAACGCCCTCCCGGCGGCGGCCCGGCATCGCCCCGGTCACGCGGCGATCGCGGCATGCGGCGCGGACTCCGCCAACGCGCTGCTTACCGCCTGCTCCGACAGGTGCGGCGCGAAAAGCTGGATGAAGGCATGCGCATAGCCGCGCAGATACGCCCCCCGCCGCACCGCGATGCTGGTGGTATTGGGCGCGAACAGATGGCCGGCCGCAATCCGGGCCAACCCGGTGTCCTTGCGCTCGTCGTAGGCCATCGACGCGATGATGCCGACCCCGAGGTCCAGTTCGGCATAGGTCTTGATGACGTCGGCATCCAGCGCGGTAAGCACGATCTCCGGCTGCAGGCCGGCCGCCGCGAACGCGCTGTCGATCTTGCGCCGGCCGGTGAATCCGGCATCGTAGGTGATGATCGGAAAGCCGGCCACGTCTTCCAGCGTGGGCTCCGGCACCCGGGTCAGCGGATGGTCGGGGGCCACCACCAGCACGTGCTGCCACGTGTAGGCATCGAAGGCCGACAATGCCGGCTCCTGCGCCAATGCCTCGGTGGCGATGCCGATGTCGGCCTGCCCGGACAGCAGCAACTCGACGATATGGGTCGGCGAGGCTTCCTGCAGCGCGAGCGTGACGTTGGGATACGCGCGCCGGAACGCGGTCACCACGTGCGGCAGCGCATAGCGCGCCTGCGTATGCGTGGTGGCGACGGTAAGCCTCCCGATATGGCGGCCGGCGAATTCGTCGCCGGCCTGGCGCAGGTTCTCGGCCTCCAGCAGCAGGCGCTCGACGATGCGCACGATCTCGCGCCCGGGCGGGGTCAGCCCGGTCAGCCGCTTGCCATAGCGCTCGAAGATCTCGACGCCCAGCTCCTCCTCCAGCTCCCGGATCTGGCGCGACACCCCCGGCTGCGACGTGTACAGCGCGTTGGCGACTTCGGTCAGGTTGAACTGGCGGCGCACCGCCTCGCGGATCGATCGCAGTTGCTGGAAGTTCATGCCGCCACCCCGTCGATTACGTCGTCCGTTCGCGGCGCCCCGTCGTGGCGCGGCGCGGCGATGGGCGCGATCTCGATACCGTCGGCGAATACCTGCATGTGGCGCGCCCGCGCGCTCAGCAGCTCGCCTTCGCGATAGCCCTCGCGGCGGAAGCGCTCCAGCGGCAGCGCCGCCTCGATCAGTTCGCCGTTGTCCTCGCGCTCCAGTTCGAGCTGCGCCAGCGGCCCCAGCGCAAGCGCCCGACGCAACGTAACCGCGATGCCGTCGGCGCCCGGGGCATAGCGCTCCAGTTCGATGTCGTGCGGGCGCACGAACGCGACGGCCTCGGCGCGATGCCAGTCGGACGACGCGCCGTGCCCCGCGGGCCATGGCAACACCGCCGCGCCGACGCGCAAGCCGGCGCGGCCGGCACCCGCCTCCACGCGACCATGGATGCGGTTGACTTCGCCAAGAAAGCCGAACACGAACGGCGTGGCCGGATGCTCGTAGACCGCCTGCGGCGTACCGGCCTGCTCTACACGGCCACCCCGCATCAGCACCACGCGGTCGGCCACCTCCAGCGCTTCTTCCTGGTCGTGCGTGACGAACACGCTGGTCACATGCAGCTCGTCGTGCAGCCGCCGCAGCCAGCGGCGCAGTTCCTTGCGTACCTGCGCATCCAGCGCACCGAACGGTTCGTCCAGCAGCAGCACGCGCGGCTGCACCGCCAGCGCGCGCGCCAACGCGACGCGCTGGCGCTGTCCGCCCGACAGCTGCGTGGGGTAGCGTCCCGCCAGCCCGTCCAGCTGCACGCGTTCGAGCAGTTCGTGAACCCGCGACCGGATCACGGCCTCGGCGGGTCGCTCGCCGCGCGGCCTGACGCGCAGGCCGAAGGCGACGTTCTCGAACACCGTCATATGGCGGAACAGCGCATAGTGCTGGAACACGAAGCCGACCTGCCGCTCGCGCACCGGCTGCGCGGCCGCATCCTGGCCATCCAGCAGGATTTGCCCGGCGTCGGCGCGTTCGAGGCCCGCGATGATGCGCAACAGCGTGGTCTTGCCGCAGCCGGACGGGCCCAGCAGCGCCGTCAGCTCGCCCTCGGCAAAATCCAGCGTGATGTCGTCCAGCGCGACGAAGCCGCCGAAGCGCTTGTGTACGTGCCTCAATGCAATGCTCATGACTGCGTTCCTTGCGTCGATATCGCGGGCGCCACGTCGCCCCCTTCCCTGGCGGTCCGGGCCTCGACCACCGTCTTGATGGCCAGCGTCACCAGCGCCAGCAACGTCAGCAGCGACGCCACCGCGAACGCCGCGACGAAGTTGTACTCGTTGTAAAGAATCTCCACGTGCAGCGGCATCGTGTTGGTGAGCCCGCGGATATGCCCGGACACCACCGACACCGCGCCGAACTCGCCCATCGCACGCGCATTGCACAGGATCACGCCATACAGCAGGCCCCAGCGGATATTCGGCAGCGTCACGCGCCAGAAGGTCTGCCAGCCCGAGGCGCCCAGCACGATGGCGGCCTCCTCTTCGTCGCTGCCCTGCGCCTGCATCAGCGGAATCAGCTCGCGCGCGACGAAGGGGAAGGTCACGAAGATGGTGGCCAGCACGATGCCCGGCACCGCGAACACGATGCGAATATCGTGCTCGGCCAGCCATGGACCGAGCCAGCCCTGCGCGCCGAACAGCAGCACATAGATCAGGCCCGAGATCACCGGCGACACCGAGAACGGCAGGTCGATCAGCGTGGTCAGCAGGCTCTTGCCGCGGAACTCGAACTTGGCGATGGCCCAGGCCGCGGCCACGCCGAACACCAGGTTCAGCGGCACCGCGATGGCCGCCACGGTGAGCGTCAGCTTGATCGCCGCCAGCGCATCGGGCTCGGTCAGCGACAGCCAGTAGGCGCCCAAGCCCTTGCGCAGGGCCTCGTAGAACACGGACACCAGCGGCACGAACAGGAACAGCCCCAGGAACAGGCCGGCGGCGGCAATGAGCGCGACGCGGACCCACGGCGCCTCGGTGGTGGACACATGCCGCTGTCCGGCCGCATCGGCTCGCCGGCGTGCAGCGCGGCCCATCGCGATCGTGGCGGCCATGTCAGCCCTCCGCGCCGGCACGATGGGCAGGCGCCGCGACCGAGCCGTGCTGGCCACGCTCGCGACGCCGCGTCCATGCCTGCAGCCCGTTGATCGCCAGCAGCAGTGCGAACGAGATCACCAGCATCACCGTCGCCACCGCCGTCGCCCCGGCATAGTCGTACTGTTCCAGCTTGGCGTAGATCATCAGCGGCGCGATCTCCGACACCATCGGCATATTGCCGCTGATGAACACCACCGAACCGTATTCTCCGGTGGCGCGCGCGAAGGCCAGCGCGAACCCGGTCAGCAGCGCCGGCACGATGGCGGGCAGGATCACGCGATGAAAGGTCTGCCAACGGTTCGCGCCCAGGCTTGCGGCGGCCTCCTCCCATTCGCGCTCGACATCCTCGAGCACCGGCTGCACCGTGCGCACCACGAACGGCAGCCCGATAAAGATCAACGCCACCACCACGCCCAGCGGCGTGAACGCGACGCGGATGCCGAACGGCTCGAGCAGCCGGCCGATCCAGCCGTTGCCGGCGAACAGCGCGGTCAGCGCGATGCCAGCAACGGCTGTGGGCAAGGCGAACGGCAGGTCGACCAGCGCGTCGACGATGCGCTTGCCCGGAAAGCGATAGCGGACCAGCACCCATGCCACCAGCAGTCCGAACACGGTATTGACCACCGCCGCGATCAGCGACGCGCCGAAGCTCAGGCGGTAGGCCGCCAGCACGCGCGGGGCCGTGACCGTGTTCCAGAAGGTCTCCCAACTCAGCGTGAACGACTTCAGCAGCAGGGCCGACAGCGGGATCAGCACGATCAGCGTCAGGTACAGCAACGTAAAGCCGATCGACAAGCCGAAGCCGGGCAACACGGTATGGCGCCCTGGCGCCCCGGATGGCCCGGGAACGGCAGCCGGTGCGGCGGGTTCTGCTTGCCGCGACGCGGCGGTCAGCGAGAGGGATGCAGGCATGGCGTCTCGTTCGGTTCGGTGGCTCGGAGCATGTCTCCCCTCTCCCGCTCGCGGGAGAGGGGCCGGGGGTGAGGGMAGTCACAAACCCACCCCACCCCGTTGAAAAAACCCAGAAATGCATTGTGCAGAGCCGCGCTTATATGCCGAACGAATATTTCCGAATGTCTTTAGACGCTTCAGATATAAGGGACGGCGCCGTGCACCTCGACGCCGGCCTCCCACGGCGTCGCGCCGTCCGCCGGGCCGGCCGACAGACCGCTGGCGTCGATCCGCTGCAACAGGCTGCCGAGCAGGGCAATCCCTTCCGGCCATGTCCCCAGGCCGGATTCGGCGTTGATATGTCCGAGACTGCCCACGTCGTGGACGTCGGCGCCCCACAACGCGCCCCAGCTGAACGCAGTGCGCTGGGCGATCCAGGGGTCGTTACGGCTCGCGGCCAGCACCGTCGGAAACGGCAGCCTGAAGGCGGGCAGTAGCGGCCCCACCCCGAATCGATCCGGATCGGCCGGCGCCACCAGCAGGGCGCCGGCGATGCCGGTCGAATCCAGCGCGGCCTGATACACCACGGCGAGGCAGCCAAAGCTGTGCGCCACCAGCACGACACCGCGCGGCGCGGTGGCGCGCCGGCGAGCGACCGTGGCGCCCACCTGCCCCGCCCACAGATGCAGGCTCGGGCGCGCCCAGTCATGCTGCACGACCCGCTCCCAATCCGGAAAGCGCGCTTCCCAGCGGCTTTGCCAGTGATCCGGACCGCTGCCATACAGGCCGGGTACCGTCAGGATGGCCAGACCAGCGGGGACAGCCAGTTCAGGGAAGACGGTGGACGGCTGCGCGAGACCGGTGCGGCTGGCGGCATGCGGCGTGACCTGTGCCATGATGGCTCCTTGCTTGCATGAGCGGATGCATGAGCGGGTTGCATGATCGATTACACGAGCGGCGGCGTGTCTTTCCGCGCAAACGCGCGAATGCGCGGGACCCTCTACACCATAGCGGCTCCCGCCGGTGCATGCCACGGCCGGGATCGCAACGCATGCGGCGACATCGCGACACCGGCGTAGCCCCCCTGCCCCAGCTCGATGCCCGCGCCGCGCAGGCGCTGCACGGCGTCGGCCGATTCGATGCGACGGCCGATCAGCGTCACGCCGGCATCCCCGGCGCTGGAACGCAGGCCGGCAAGCTGCCGGTCGGTCCACCGGCGGCGCATGTCGAGCTTCAGCCAATCGGGCCGCGCATGGGCCATCAGCGCCCCCGCCTCGGCGGGATCCTTGGCCTGCAGGCTCACGGCGAAACCGTTACGCCGATAGTGGCCCACCACCTGAAGCAACAGCGGCAGATTGTCATTGGCGCTGGCAGGGATCTGGATCACCATCTGGTGCTGCGGCAGGCCCAGCGCCTGCACAGCGCCGCGAAACGCGGCGCCATGGTCGTCGCCCACCGCGGCCAGCAGGCGGTTATGCACGTTCAGCACCAGCTTGCCGGCGCCGCCGCTTGCCGCGTAGTTGACGGCATGAATCAGCCGGCACAGACGGTCCAGCGTCACCAGCGATGCATCGTCGGCGGCGGCGGCAAACACCTTCCATGCCGCAAGCCCGGCGTGTTCGCCGGCATAGGTGCGCACCGTCGCCTCGTGCCCGATCACGGCGCGGTCGGCCAGCCGGATCAGCGGTTCGAATACGCTGGCCAGCGAGCATTGGTGGAAACGCCCCTGGACCTGGCCCAGGCCATCGCGCCACAGCGAACGGTCGGCCTGGGGCTGCGACGGCAGCGAGTCGAGGTACTGCGCCAGCGCCTCCGGCAGCAATGTGCCTGGCAGGCCCGGGGCGGTGTGGGAGTCGTGATGAGGCATGGCGGCATCCCCTGGCATGGCGTTCTAGTGCCGGCCCGGCTGGTACACCTGGTCGAAAGTGCCGCCGTCGGCAAAGTGGGTCTTCTGGGCCTTGGCCCAGCCGCCGAACGCCTCGTCGATGGTAAACAGCTTCAGCTGCGGGAAGCTGCCGGCATACTTGGCGGCGATACGGGTCGAGATCGGCCGGTAGTAGTTCTTCGCGGCAATCTCCTGGCCCTCGTCGGTGTACAGGAATTGCAGATAGCTTTCGGCAACGCGCCGCGTGCCGCGCTTGTCGACGACCTTGTCCACCACGGCCACCGGCGGCTCCGCGAGGATCGACACCGACGGCGCGACGATATCGAACCTGTCCGGACCAAGCTCCTTGATCGCCAGCAGCGCCTCGTTCTCCCACGCGATCAGCACGTCGCCAATGCCGCGCTCGACAAAGGTCGTGGTGGCACCGCGTGCGCCGGAGTCCAGCACCGGTACGTTCTTCAGCAACTGGCCGACGAACTGCCGGGCCTTGTCATCGTTGCCGCCGGGCTGCCGCAGCGCATAGCCCCACGCGGCCAGGTAGTTCCAGCGCGCACCGCCCGAGGTCTTGGGATTCGGCGTGATGACCTGCACGCCGGGCTTGACGAGGTCGTTCCAGTCGCGGATGTTCTTCGGATTGCCCTTGCGCACCAGGAACACGATGGTCGACGTGTACGGCGACGCGTTGTGCGGCAGGCGCTTCTGCCAGTCCGGCTTGATCAGGCCGCGCTCGGCAATGGCGTCGATGTCGTAGCCGAGCGCCAGCGTCACCACATCGGCCTCCAGCCCATCGATCACCGAGCGCGCCTGCTTGCCGGAACCGCCGTGCGACTGCCGCACCGTCACGTTGTCGCCGCCTCTGGCCTTCCAGGCTTTGGCAAAAGCGGCATTGATATCGACGTAAAGCTCACGGGTCGGGTCGTACGACACGTTGAGCAGCGTGGTGTTGGCATGGGCGGCGCTGGTCAAACCGGCGATGGCGAGGACTGCGGCCGCGATGGCCAGCTTGCGGATCATTCTGTTGGCTCCGGTCAGATCGTGGCGCGGGACCGTTCCACCTCGATCTGACGGGACCGCCCCCCCCCCCCCCCCCCCCCCCCCCCCGCCAATACGGCGGCGAGAGCTCACACTATCAGCGGCCCCTTGCTCGGCAAACGAATGATTTCGCCGATCCAGCACCGTTTTACGCATAAGGCCAGGCATCAAGCCGTCGCCCAAAAGAAAATGCCCGCGGCGCAAGCGCACCGCGGGCCAAGTTTCCATACGGAAACGGGTAGACAAGTCATGAAGAGCGCCCCCGCAGCTTCATGACCGGATTGATGGTACGGACTTGGGGCAAGGACCGGTTTGATGCAGGTCAAGTGGAGCGTGGAATGGGGCGCGACTGCCCTCTCCCCCGCCCTTCTCCGGCATGCGGGCGAGGGGCGGCGGAGAGGGCAGTAACCGCAAACCCATCAGCAAAAAAAGCCGGACGGCTGACGCCGCCCGGCTTGCTGATCTCGCACGGCCGGCAATCCACGCCGGCCGCGCACCCTCACCTCAATGCACCACGCGCCCAAAACTGAACTCGCCGTTCTGGTAGTCCACCGGCACCACGTCCTTGGCGGCGAACTTGCCCTCGAGGATCATGCGCGCCACCGGGTTCTCGATCTGCTGCTGGATCGCCCGCTTCAACGGCCGCGCGCCGAACACCGGATCGTAGCCGGCGCTGGCGATGTGTTCGAGCGCCGCGTCGCTGACCTCCAGCATCATGTCCAGCTTTGCCAGACGCGCCTCCAGCCGCTGCAACTGGATCCGCGCGATCGACTCGATGTGCTTCTGGTCGAGCGCGTGGAACACCACCACTTCGTCGATGCGGTTCAGGAACTCGGGACGGAACTGGGTCTTGACCTCCTGCCACACCGCGCCCTTGATGGCTTCGTGCGGCTCGCCCGCCATCGACTGGATGATCTGCGAGCCCATGTTCGACGTCATCACGATCACCGTGTTCTTGAAGTCCACGGTGCGCCCCTGGCCGTCGGTCAGACGTCCGTCGTCCAGCACCTGCAGCAGCACGTTGAACACGTCCGGATGGGCCTTCTCGACCTCGTCCAGCAGCACCACGCTATACGGCTTGCGCCGCACGGCCTCGGTCAGGTAGCCGCCTTCCTCGTAGCCGACGTATCCCGGCGGCGCGCCGATCAGCCGCGCCACGCTGTGCTTCTCCATGAATTCGCTCATGTCGATGCGGATCAGATGCTCTTCCGAATCGAACAGGAACTCGGCCAGCGCCTTGCACAGCTCGGTCTTGCCCACACCGGTCGGCCCAAGGAACAGGAACGAGCCATAGGGCTTGTTCTCGTCGGCCAGACCGGCGCGGGAACGGCGGATCGCATCGGACACTAGCCGCACGGCCTCGTCCTGGCCCACCACGCGGCGGTGCAGATAGTCTTCCATCCTGATGAGCTTGTCGCGCTCGCCCTGCATCATCTTCGACACCGGAATGCCGGTGGCGCGGCTGACCACCTCGGCGATCTCCTCGGCGCCCACCTGCGTGCGCAGCAAGCGGTTCGGCTGCTTCTGCTCGCTGGCCTCGGCCGCGGTGGCGGCGCGCAGCTTGCCTTCCAGCTCCGGCAGCTTGCCGTATTGCAGTTCGGCCACCTTGTCGAGCTTGCCCTCGCGCTGCAGCCGGCTGATTTCCAGGCGGATCTTGTCGATCTCCTCCTTCAGCGCGGCCGCGCCCTGGGCGGCGCCCTTCTCGGCCTTCCAGATCTCGTCGAGGTCGGCGTACTCCTTCTCCAGGCGCGCGATCTCCTGCTCGATCAGTTCGAGCCGCTTGCGCGACGCCTCGTCGGTTTCCTTCTTCACCGCCTCGCGCTCGATCTTGAGCTGGATCGTGCGGCGCTCGAGCTTGTCCATCGCCTCGGGCTTCGAGTCGATTTCCATCTTGATGCGCGCGGCCGCCTCGTCGATCAGGTCGATCGCCTTGTCGGGCAGGAAGCGGTCGGTGATATAGCGGTGCGACAGCTCCGCCGCCGCGACGATGGCCGGGTCGGTAATCTCGACGCCATGGTGCAACTCGTATTTTTCCTGCAGGCCGCGCAGGATCGCGATGGTGGCCTCGACGCTCGGCTCGTCCACCAGCACCTTCTGGAAGCGGCGTTCGAGCGCGGCATCCTTCTCGATGTACTTGCGATATTCGTCCAGCGTGGTGGCGCCGATGCAGTGCAGTTCGCCGCGCGCCAGCGCGGGCTTGAGCATATTGCCGGCATCGATGGCGCCTTCGGCCTTGCCCGCCCCGACCATGGTGTGGATCTCGTCGATGAAGACGATGGTCTGGCCCTCGTCCTTGGCGATATCCGACAGCACCGCCTTCAGCCGTTCCTCGAACTCGCCGCGATACTTGGCCCCGGCCAGCAGGCCCGCCATGTCGAGCACCAGCACGCGCTTGTTCTTCAGGCTCTCCGGCACCTCGCCGTTGACGATACGCTGGGCCAGCCCTTCCACGATGGCGGTCTTGCCGACGCCGGGTTCGCCGATCAGCACCGGGTTGTTCTTGGTGCGGCGCTGCAGGATCTGGATCGAGCGGCGAATCTCGTCGTCGCGGCCGATCACCGGATCGAGCTTGCCCATGCGGGCGCGCTCGGTCAGGTCGATGGTGTACTTCTTCAGCGCTTCGCGCTGCGATTCCGCATCGGCGCTGTTCACCGCGTCACCGCCGCGCACGGCGTCGATGGCGGCCTCCAGCGACTTGCGCGCCAGGCCGTGCTCGCGTGCCACGCGGCCGGCCTCTCCCTTGTCGTCGGCCACGGCCAGCAGGAACAGCTCGCTGGCGATGAACTGGTCGCCGCGCTTCATCGCCTCTTTCTCGGTGGCGTTGAGCAGCGCGGCCAGTTCGCGGCCGACCTGCACTTCGCTGGTGCCCTGCACCTGCGGCAGGCGCTTGATGGCGGCGTCCAGCGCGTTGCCAAGGCCGTTCACGTTGACGCCGGCACGCGACAGCAGCGAGCGCGCCGCGCCGTCGTTCTGCGACAGCAGCGCGCGCAGCACGTGCAATGGGTCGATGTACTGGTTATCGTTGGCGATTGCCAGGCTTTGCGCGTCCGCCAGCGCTTCCTGGAATCGGGTAGTCAGTTTGTCAAGACGCATGGGAAATCCTCTCTGTCGGATCGATGTCCCAAGGCGGCTCGAAGGCCCATGCGCGCCGCATGGGCCGACCGGCAGGACACCGTGATGTCACTGCGGAAGATAGGGCTTTGTGGTGACATTTCAAGGCGGTAGGGACCTCCCCTCTCCCGCAAAGCGGGAGAGGGGCGGGGGAGACGGCAGTCTCAGCCCACCCAGAACCCCACAGCCCCCCTCAAGCCAACGCCCGATAAACCCAAAGCCCCAACAACGTCAGCCCCAGCGACCCGCCCAGATGCAGCACCACATGCAGCAACGCCGCACCCATGTCGCCCGCCAGCAGATTGGCCGACAACTCGCTCGAGAAGGTCGAGAACGTGGTCAACCCGCCAAGGAAACCCGTGATCACCAGCAGCCGCCAGGCCGGCGGCAGCCCGGCGTGGTGGTCAAAAAAGCCCACCGCGATGCCGATCAGGAAGCCGCCCAGCAGATTGGCCACCAGCGTCCCATAAGGCAGCGCAGGATTGGCCGCGTTCCATAGCAGCGCGAACAGCCAGCGCAGCCAGGCGCCGATCGCCGCGCCGACGCCCACCGCCACAAAGCCCAGCGCCGTCACGAACGTGGCTCCGCCTCGCCCTCCGGCGTCGCCTCGCCGCTGGCATTGAGCGAACGCACGCCCCAGCGCGCGAGCGCCGCCTCATCGGTCACGCGCGCGTCGACCCAGCGCGCGCCCTCTGGCGTGGCTTCCTTCTTCCAGAACGGCGCCTCGGACTTCAGATAGTCCATGATGAATTCGCACGCGGCGAACGCGTTGCCGCGATGCGCGGACGCCACCGCCACCAGCACGATCTGGTCCTGCGGCAGCAGCGGTCCGACGCGATGGATGATGGTCACGCCCTCCAGCGCCCAGCGCTCGCGGGCCACCGCCTCGATCCTTTCGAGCGCCTTTTCCGTCATGCCGGGATAGTGTTCCAGCTCCATCGCGTCGACCCGGCTGCCGTCGTTCACATCCCGGACCGTGCCGATGAAGCTGGCCACCGCGCCGACGCCGGGGCGGCCGGCGCGCAGCGCCGCCACTTCGGCGCCGAGGTCGAAATCCTCGCGCTGCACCCTCACGCTCATGTCAGCCTCCGGTCACCGGCGGAAAGAACGCCACTTCGCAACCATCCGCGATGGCGGTGTCGCCGCGCGCCACGGCATGGTCGACCGCCATCCGCAGCGCCCGCCCGTCGGCGAGCGCGGCCTGCCAGGGTCCGCCGCGCTCGCGCAGCCATTGCCGCAGGGCACCCACCGTGTGAATCGACGGCGGCAGCTCCACGCGCTCCTGGCCGATCCCTACCTGCTCCCGCACGCTGGCGAAGTAGCGCAATTCGATCTGCATCGTCCGATTCTCCCCGCCCGCCTCAATGCATCATCGCCGCGAACGGCAGGAACACCACGGTATCGCCCCGGCGGATCGGCTGGTTGGGCGGATTGTCGACCAGCCCATCGCCCCATACCGTCGACGTCAGCACGCCGGAACTCTGGTTGGGGAACAGGTCGAGCCCGCCGCCGCCGTTGACCCGCACGCGCAGGAATTCGTTACGGCGGTCGAACTTGACCAGATCGAAGTCGGCGCGCATCGGAATGCGGTGCGGCGCCACGTCCGTCACGCCCTGCATCCGCAGGATGAAGGGACGCACGAACAGCAGGAAGGTCACGAAGCTCGATACCGGATTGCCGGGCAGGCCGAGAAAGGCCGCGGAACCGTCCTGCCCGCCTCGCGACACATGGCCGAACGCCAGCGGCTTGCCCGGCTTGATCGCGATCTGCCACAGGTCCAAGCGGCCTTCCGCCTGCACCGCCGGCTTGATATGGTCTTCCTCACCCACCGAGACGCCACCCGACGTGATGATCAGGTCGTGGCCCTGCGCCGCGCGCCGCAGCGTGTCGCGGGTCGCCTCCAGCGTATCCGGCACGATGCCGAAGTCGGTCACCTCGCAGCCCAGGTTCTGCAACAGGCCCCGCAGCGTGAAACGGTTGGAGTTGTAGATCGCGCCCGGCTTCAGCGGCTCGCCGGGCATCGCCAGCTCGTCGCCGGTGAAGAACACCGCCACGCGCACCCGGCGCACGACATCGACCTCTGCCTGCCCCACCGATGCGGCCAGCCCGAGCGCCTGCGGCGTCAGCCGGGTACCGGCCGGCAGGATCTGGCTGCCCGCCATGATGTCCTCGCCGGCGCGCCGGATCCATTCGCCCGGCCCGGGCGCATGATTCACGATGACGTGGTCACCGTCGACCTCGCACTGCTCCTGCATCACCACCGCGTCGGCACCGGGTGGAATCAGCCCGCCCGTGAAAATGCGTGCCGCGGTTCCGGGCTCCAGCGGCCCGCCGACATGGCCGGCGGGAATCCGCTGCGCCACGCGCAGCCGCGCACCGGGCATCGGCACATCCGCGCAGCGCAGCGCATAGCCGTCCATCGACGTATTGTCCGCGGGCGGCACGTCCAGCGTGCTCGTCACCGGACGGGCCAGCACGCGGCCGTTCGCGTCCAGCGTGGCGACCCGCTCGCTTTCCGCGAGCGGTTGCGCGCCGGCCAGCAAGGCGTCGAGCGCCTGCGCCAGCGTCAACATCGGAGGGCGAGTATCCATGCGAGGTACGTTGAATGAGGCGATCCCGCGCAGGCGGGAAACGCATCCGGATGGAGCCTTGCCTGCGCAAGGCGGCGTTACCGGCGGGCGGTGGCGCTTAGGGGGATTGTAATGCCGTGTGGCTTCGGGTGATTGGTGACGCGGGTGGGCTTTGAGCCAAACCCCGCCAGATCAACCCCTCACAACCCCGTATGCCGGGCAATAAAGCCCTTCACCAGTTCCACATCCGCCGGCATCACCTCGAAGCGCTGCGGCAGCGCCTCGATGCCCTCGAAGCTGGCCGGACGCTCCGGCTCGCGGCCCAGGGCCTCGCGGATGGTGTCGGCGAACTTGGCGGGCAGCGCGGTCTCCAGCACCACCATCGGCGTGCCGGCCGACAGGTGCTCGCGCGCCACCTTGACGCCATCGGCGGTATGCGTGTCGATCGTCACGCCGTAGCGCGAAGACAGATCCCGGATCGTGGCGACGCGATCGCCGTGCGTGCTGCGGCCCGACACGAAGCCGAACTCTCGGATGCGGGCGAACTCGCCGCTGGCGTTCAGATCGAAGCCGCCCTTGGTATCCACGTCGCGGAACAACTGGGCCAGCCGGCCGGCGTCCCGATCCACCAGGTCGAACACGAACCGCTCGAAGTTCGATGCCTTCGAGATGTCCATGCTGGGACTGGAGGTGTGGAACGTCTCGGCCGCCTTGCGCACGCGATACACGCCGGTGCGGAAGAACTCGTCCAGCACATCGTTCTCGTTGGTGGCCACCACCAGCCTGTCGATCGGCAGGCCCATCATCCGCGCGATATGACCGGCGCAGACATTGCCGAAGTTGCCGGACGGCACGCAGAACGACACCTTCTGTCCCGGCCCGGTCGTGGCCAGCAGCCAGCCCTTGAAGTAGTACACCACCTGGGCCACCACACGGGCCCAGTTGATCGAGTTGACGGTGCCGATCTTCTGCCGTGCCTTGAAGGCATGGTCGTTGGACACGGCCTTGACGATGTCCTGGCAGTCGTCGAACACGCCCTCGACCGCGATGTTGAAGATGTTCGGGTCCTGCAGGCTGAACATCTGCGCGGTCTGGAACGCGCTCATCTTGCGGTGCGGGCTCAGCATGAACACGCGGATGCCGCGCTTGCCGCGCATCGCGTACTCCGCCGCGCTGCCGGTATCGCCCGAGGTCGCGCCGAGGATGTTCAGCTCCTGCCCGGCGCGCGCCAGCGCGTACTCGAACAGGTTGCCGAGCAGTTGCATGGCCATGTCCTTGAAGGCCAGCGTGGGGCCATTGGACAAACCCAGCAGATACAGCGGCGCGCCGTTTTCGTCGCCCAGCTTGCGCAGCGGCGTGATGTCGGCGGTATTGTCGCCGGGGCGCGCGTTGCAATAGACCTCGGGCGTATACGTCTTGCGCGTCAGCGCGCGCAGGTCGTCGGCAGGAATGTCATCGCAGAAGCGCGACAGGATCTCGAACGCCAGGTCGGCGTACGACAGCTTGCGCCACGCCTCCAGTTCCTCGCTGCTGACCTGCGGATACCGCTGCGGCAGGAACAGGCCGCCGTCCGGCGCCAGGCCGCCCAGCAGGATCTCGGAGAACGATTGCGGCATCTCGTGGCCGCGCGTCGACTGATATTTCATCGTAGGGTAGCGGCGCCGCCGCCGGCTTGCGCCGGCCAGCGGCCGCGTCGGTGTGTGTGGCTGTTCAGTTCAATTCAATTCAGTTCAGTTCTTCCATGCGCAGCCGCGTGACGGCCGACAGCACCGTGGGCAGCGCCTCGATCTTCGTGATGGCGGCATTGACCTGCTTTTCGCGGCACAGGTGCGACAGCATGATGATGTCGGTCTGCGGCTCGCCCTCGCGCGATTCCTTCTGCAGCATCGCGTCGATCGAGATGCCGGCGTCGGCCAGGATGCGCGTGATATCGGCCAGCACGCCGGTCTCGTCGGACACGCGCATGCGCAGGTAATAGCTGCTCGTGACCTCATCGATCGGCAGCACCGGCACGCTGGACAGCTCGTCGGGCTGGAACGCCAGATGCGGCACGCGATGCTCGGGATCGGCGGTGTGCAGCCGCGTCACATCGACCAGATCGGCGATCACCGCCGACGCGGTCGGCTCGGCGCCCGCGCCCTTGCCGTAGTACAGCGTGGCACCCACGGCGTCACCCTGCACCAGCACGGCGTTCATCGCGCCCTCCACATTGGCGATCAGCCGCGAGGCCGGCACCAGCGTCGGATGCACGCGCAGCTCGATGCCGTCCTCGCGGCGACGGGTCAGGCCCAGCAGCTTGATCCGGTAGCCCAGCTCCTCTGCATACTTGATGTCTACCGCCGACAGCCTCGTGATGCCCTCGACGTGCGCCTTGTCGAACTGCACCGGCATGCCGAAAGCAATGGAACTCATCAGCGTGACCTTGTGCGCCGCGTCCACGCCCTCGATGTCGAAGGTCGGATCGGCCTCGGCATAGCCCAGCCGCTGCGCCTCCTTCAGCACCGTGTCGAAGTCCAGGCCCTTGTCCCGCATCTCCGACAGGATGAAGTTGGTGGTGCCGTTGATGATGCCGGCGATCCACTGGATACGGTTCGCGGTCAGCCCCTCGCGCAGCGCCTTGATGATCGGAATGCCGCCGGCCACCGCGGCCTCGAAGGCCACGATCACACCCTTCTCGCGCGCCGCCTCGAAGATCTCGTTGCCGTAGACCGCCAGCAGCGCCTTGTTGGCGGTGACCACGTGCTTGCCATTGCGGATCGCTTTGAGCACCAGCTCGCGCGCCACGCCATAGCCACCGATCAGCTCGACCACGATGTCGATATCGGGACGGTTGACCACCTCGTTCGCGTCCGCGACCACTTCCACCTCGCCACCTGTCAGCTCGCGCGCGAGCTCGGTATTCAGGTCCGCCACCACGGCAATCTCGATGCCCCGGCCAGCGCGACGGCGAATCTCCTCCTGGTTGCGCTTGAGCACGTTGTACGTGCCGCTACCGACGGTGCCGATGCCGAGCAGGCCTACTTTGATGGGATTCATGGTCAATCAGATCTGTGGTTGCGAAATAAGGTAAAGCGTGGCGCCGCTGCGGGCGGATCAGGCCGCGGCGCCGTGTCGTTTTCGGTAGGCTTCAAGGAAGCGCGCGACCCGGCCAATCGCCTCGCGCAGGTCTTCCTCATGCGGCAGGAACACGATGCGGAAGTGGTCGGGCTTGCCCCAGTTGAAGCCGCTGCCCTGCACCAGCAGCACCTTCGATTCCTGCAGCAGTTCGTAGATGAACTCCTGGTCGTCGACGATCGGGTACATCGACAGGTCCAGCTTCGGGAACAGGTACAGCGCCGCCTTCGGCTTGACGCACGTGATGCCCGGAATCTGCGTGATCAGCTCATGCGCGAGATCGCGCTGGCGGCGCAGCCGGCCGCCCTCGCCCACCAGGTCGTTGATGCTCTGGTAGCCGCCCAGCGCCGTCTGGATCGCCCACTGGGCCGGCACGTTGGCGCACAGCCGCATCGACGACAGCATGTTCAGGCCCTCGATATAGTCCTGCGCCGGCCGCTTGTCGCCGGACACCACCATCCACCCGGCGCGGTAGCCGCACGAACGGTAGTTCTTCGACAGGCCGTTGAAAGTCACCGTCAGCACATCGGTCGACAGCGCGCCGATCGACGTATGGGTATTGCCGTCGTACAGCACCTTGTCGTAGATCTCGTCGGCGAAGATGATCAGCCCGTGCTGCCGCGCGATCGTCACGATTTCCTCGAGCAGCGCATCGGAATACAGCGCGCCGGTCGGATTGTTCGGATTGATGACGACGATGGCCTTGGTATTCGGCGTGATCTTGGCCCGGATATCGTCCAGGTCCGGCATCCACTCGTTGGCCTCGTCGCAGACATAGTGCACCGGCGTGCCGCCGGACAGGCTCACCGCAGCCGTCCACAGCGGATAGTCGGGCGCCGGCACCAGCACCTCGTCGCCGTTGTTCAGCAGCGCGTTCATCGACATCACGATCAGCTCGGAGGCCCCGTTGCCGACATAGATGTCTTCCAGGCCGACGCCGTGGATATGCTTCTGCTGCGTGTAATGCATGATCGCCTTGCGCGCGGCGAAGATTCCCTTGGAATCGGAGTAGCCCGCCGAATTCGGCAGGTTGCGCATCATGTCCTGCTGGATTTCCTCGGGCGCATCGAAGCCGAACACCGCCAGGTTGCCGATATTCAGCTTGATGATCTTGTGCCCCTCCTCCTCCATCTGCTTGGCCTTTTCCAGCACCGGACCGCGGATGTCATAGCAGACGTTGTTCAGCTTGTTGGATTTCTGGATCGGTTTCACGGCGTTGGCAGGAATCGAGGCGAAGACCACCGGTTCGTCGGTGGCGAACAGGACGTGTCGTTGGCTAACAGGGGAACATGCGATGCGCTTCGCGCCGCTTTGACGCGGCGCACCGGGCGCCGCGGCTGGCTGGAAGGCAAAGGCTATAATTTAGCGGATTATGACAGACTTCGGCAGGGTTCTTGCCATGCAGCACGCTCCCGGCTTGCCGCTCCCCTCCCGGCCGTTCGCCGTTGCCATCCGCCAGGGCGCGATCGTGTTCAAACGGAAAAGGCCTGGGCCCCGCCCCCTCGACCCAAAGGTGCGCCATTGAAACTCCACGCCGACCAGCCCAACGCCATGAACACCGTCACCGGCTATGGCCCGGGCTATATCGAGATCAACAAGGTGCGCTACGACCATTCGGTGCTGGTCATGCCGGAAGGCCAGGTCCAGCGCTGGCCGGATGGCGGCTTCGAGGCGCTGGCGCCCGAGCAGTTCGAGGGCCTGGTGGACTACGGCCTGGAAGTGGTGCTGCTCGGCACCGGCGACCGGCTGCGCTTCCCGCATCCGCGCCTGACCGCCGCGCTGTCCCGCCGGCACATCGGCGTCGACGCAATGGACATGCAGGCGGCCTGCCGTACCTACAACATCCTGATGGCGGAGGGGCGCAAGGTGGCCGCGGTGCTGCTGCTCGATCCCAATGCCCCGGAAACCCGCGCGGGCGCCTAGCCGCCATGTCTTTCCGGCGTCACGCTTGAACATCGACACGCCGTCCCCATCTGCCGTCGGCACGGCGCATCGCCCGCGCGCGGATGCCCACCGCTTCCCATCAGGCCGCACCCTCACGAGCCGCTTCCCGCAAGGAGCCATAAGAATGACAGTCAGCCTCAACCAGGACGTTCCCGACTTCAGCGCACCCGCCACCGGCGGCACCTTTCGCCTCGCCGACCAGCGCGGCAAGACGGTGGTGCTGTACTTCTACCCCAAGGACAACACCCCCGGCTGCACCAATGAAGCCATGGACTTCCGCGACAACCATGACGCCTTCGTGAAGGCCGGCGCAGTGGTCTTCGGCATCTCGCGCGACAGCCTGAAGTCGCACGAGAACTTCAAGGCCAAGCTGGAATTGCCCTTCGAACTGATCTCTGACACCGACGAAGCCGTGTGCGCACTGTTCGATGTCATCAAGATGAAAAAGATGTACGGCAAGGAAGTGCGGGGCATCGAGCGCAGCACCTTCGTGATCGATGGCAAGGGCAAGCTGCGCCACGAACTGCGCGGCATCAAGGTGCCCAGCCATGTCGACGAGGTGCTGGGCCTGATACAGCAAATGTAAGACAGGCACGCGCGCGCACGCCGCATTTGCGTGGGCGCGACAACCTCCGCAAGGGCTTGCCAGGCAATTGCCAAACCGAAATCGTTCGGATACATTGCCTCGTAATGAGTTCAGATTCCGGTTGCCACGTTGCTTCGCCTTGCCGGCCCAGGCGCACCGCGCCCAGGGCCGCTAGCGGACCTGCCGTGTCGGCCTCCGGCGCAGACCGCCCGGCACACAGCCCGGCACGCACTCAGGCAGACACCCACAGAGCCGCCACACCCGTTCGCCGGGTCTGGCGGCTCTTTTGCTTGCGGGGTTCGCTGCCGCGCCCCCAGGCCACACCCTCTTTCCCCTCCCCCTGAAAGGAACGCCAAGCATGCCGCTGCCGACCATGCCCGCCAAGCCTGCTCAACTGCTGGACCCGAGCGAATTCGCCCCGGTCGCCAGGTTGCCGAAGTCCGCGACACAGGGGAAAAAACCCGTTCCCGCGCTCGAACGCGTGGCCTTGCTGGACAGCGGGGACACCGACGTCGTCGCCGAGGCTCCCAAGGCCCGCACCGCCACGCACGCACGCGCCAGGGACATGCCCCGCGTGCCGGCCACGTCCGCCGCGTCGCCCGTGTCGCTGGTCAAGCCGACCACGGCCGGCGCGGGCCGGCGGGCGCGCAAGGAAGCCGGACCCGCCAAGCTGTTCGTGCTCGACACCAATGTGCTGATGCACGACCCCACCTCGCTGTTCCGCTTCGAAGAGCACGACATCTATCTGCCGATGATGACGCTCGAGGAACTGGACAACCACAAGAAGGGCATGAGCGAGGTCGCGCGCAACGCCCGCGCGGTCAGCCGCACGCTAGACGCGCTGGTGGCGGGCACCGATGGCGTGCTGGACGATGGCCTGCCGCTGGCGAAGCTGGGCAACCGCGACGCGCAAGGCACGCTGTTCTTCCAGACCCGGCTCAATGAAACCAAGCTCCCAGAGGGCCTGCCCGAGGGCAAGGCCGATAACCAGATCCTCGCGGTCGTCAGCGCGCTGCGCCAGCAGCATCCTGACCGCGAGGTCGTGCTGGTGTCCAAGGACATCAACATGCGCATCAAGGCCCGCGCGCTGGGCCTGCCCGCCGAGGACTATTTCAACGACCAGGTCCTGGAAGACAAGGATCTGCTGTACTCGGGCGTGATGGTGCTGCCCAACGACTTCTGGGCCCGGCATGGCAAGGGCGTCGAGAGCTGGCAGGACCCGAAGACCGGTGCGATGTTCTACCGCCTCACCGGCCCGCTGGTGCCGTCGTTCCTGGTCAACCAGTTCGTCTACCTCGAACCGATGGATGGCAGCCTGCCGCTGTACGCGCAGGTCAAGGAGATCAACGGCAAGACGGCGCTGCTGCAGACGCTGAAGGACTTCACCCATCACAAGAACAATGTGTGGAGCGTGACGGCCCGCAACCGCGAGCAGAACTTCGCGCTGAACCTGTTGATGAATCCCGAGATCGACTTCGTCACGCTGCTGGGACAGGCCGGCACCGGCAAGACGCTGCTCGCGCTGGCGGCCGGGCTCGAACAGGTGCTCGATCAGAAGCTGTACAACGAGATCATCGTCACCCGTGCCACCGTGCCCGTCGGCGAGGACATCGGCTTCCTGCCCGGCACCGAGGAAGAGAAGATGCAGCCGTGGATGGGCGCCTTCGATGACAACCTGGAGGTGCTGCAGAAGAGCGACGACAGCGCCGGCGAATGGGGGCGCGCCGCCACCCAGGAATTGATCCGCTCACGCATCAAGGTCAAGAGCATGAACTTCATGCGAGGCCGCACCTTCGTCAACAAGTTCGTCATCATCGACGAGGCGCAGAACCTGACGCCCAAGCAGATGAAGACGCTGGTGACGCGCGCGGGCCCCGGCACCAAGATCGTCTGCCTGGGCAATATCGCGCAGATCGATACGCCGTACCTGACCGAGGGGTCGTCCGGGCTGACCTTCGTGGTGGACCGCTTCAAGGGCTGGAGCCACAGCGGCCATATCACGCTGGCACGCGGCGAGCGCTCGCGCCTCGCGGACCACGCGGCCGACGTACTGTAACGTGCCATCGCGCCAGCCCGAGCGGCTGGCGCATCCCTGGAGAAGAGCATGCCATTGTCCCGTGGGGAACACTTGCGCGCGGCGTGCGTCGCCCGCTGCCTGGTGTGGTCGGCCCTGTTTGTCGTCCCGGCGCTGCCAGCGATGGCGCAGTCCGACGCCGGCGCCGCTTCGGCCGTTCCACCCGCGCCTCCAACCGTGCCCCAAACAGCGCCTCCAACAGCGTCCACACCAGCGGTCGCGCCGGCGCCGCCCACCGCCTCATCGGCCACGGGCCGCGAACCGGTGATCCGCACCATCGGCGCGATCAGCTACGTCTGCGGCGGCGTGGGTGAGGACGAGCAGCAGCACATGAAGGCGCGCCGGAACTACTTCAATCTGGCGTTGCTGTTCACACAGGGCACCCGCGGCGAATACCTGTCCGATGTCGACGTCCGCCTGATGCGCGACGGCCACGACGTGGCGCGCTTCCGTGCGGACGGGCCACTTTGCCTGATCAAGGCGCCGGAAGGCGGATACAATGTGCACGCCACATTCAACGGCCAGCCCCGATCCGTCACCATCCGCACCGGCTCGACCGAGAGCACCCAGGTACGCTGGTAGTTCTTGCCGAACCAGGCGGCATGCGCAAACGCTGCGCGCGGCACGGCGCCCGCGGGTCGGGACGGCCACACAGGAACGCATGCGCACGATCCGATTCGGCCAACCTGCTTTGCCCGTCCGTCTCCGTTCGCTGATGCTGGGCGCCATGGCGCTGCTGCTGGCCGCCTGCGCCAGCACTCCACCGTCGCGCCATGGCGCCATCACGCGGGCTCCCCGCGCGCCCATGGTCGAGCCCAGCGCCGGCCTGGAAGAAATCTCGATCCAGGCCATGGCGCTGGTCGGCACACCGTACCGCTACGGCGGCAATACACCGGATTCCGGCTTCGACTGCAGCGGTCTCGTGCGCTACGTGGTGGCCCGCGCCGCCAGCGTGCAGCTGCCCCGCACCACCGAGGCGATGGGAACGCGCGGCACGCCGCTCGAGCGCAGCCAGGTGGCCTCCGGCGATCTTGTCTTCTTCAACACCACCGGCCGCCCCAACTCGCATGTCGGCATCTATGTCGGCCAGAACCGCTTCGTGCATGCCCCATCCACCGGCGGCACCGTGCGGCTGGAGGACATGACGAAGTCGTACTGGGCGTCGCGCTATAACGGAGCCCGCCGCGTGGCCGGTGCATCCGTGGCACCGACGCCCGTCGAGGAACCACCGCCGGACGACGATCCGATTGCCGCCTTTGCGCGGGCGCAATAAAAAAGCCAGGCCGACGCCTGGCTTTTTCTTTTCCTTCTCCCGCTTTGCGGGAGAGGGGAGAACACCTTCGGTGACCGAAACGCGTTACAGAATATGCCGACCGATCCACCAAGCGATCGCCGACATGAACGCCGACGCTGGAATCGTCAGCACCCACGCCCACACGATATTGCCCGCAACGCCCCACCGCACCGCGGACAGCTTGTGGACCGATCCGACACCGACGATCGCGCCCGTGATCGTATGCGTGGTGGACACCGGCACACCCAGCGCCGACGCGAAGAACAGCGAAATCGCGCCACCCGTCTCCGCGCAGAATCCGCCCACCGGCTTGAGCTTGGTGATCTTCTGGCCCATGGTTCGCACGATGCGCCAGCCGCCGAACAGCGTGCCCATGCCGATCGCCACGTAGCAACTGACGATGACCCAGGTGGGCGGCTGCGCCGCGCCCTGCATCACGTGGCCGCTGGCGATCAGCAGCATCCAGATGATGCCGATGGTCTTCTGCGCATCGTTGCCGCCGTGCCCCAGGCTGTACAGCGAAGCGGATACCAGCTGCAGCCGGCGGAACCAGCGGTCCACCCGCGACGGCGGCGTGCGGAAGAAGGTCCAGCCCACCACCAGCATCAGCAGCGAGCCCAGCAGCATGCCGAGCAGCGGCGACACCAGGATGAAGGCCACCGTCTTCAGCAGACCGCTACCCACCAGCGCACCGGTGCCGGCCTTTGCCACCGCCGCGCCCACCAGGCCGCCGATCAGCGCGTGCGATGACGACGACGGAATGCCGTAATACCACGTGATCAGGTTCCATGCGATCGCCCCCACCAGGGCGCCGAATATCACGTAGTGATCGACGATATTGACGTCGATGGTGCCGGTACCCACCGTGGCCGCGACCTTCAGATGGAACACGAAGATGGCCACGACATTGCACATGGCAGCCATCGCCACCGCATGGTGCGGCTTGAGCACGCCCGTGGAAACCACGGTCGCGATCGAGTTGGCGGCGTCGTGGAAGCCGTTCATGAAGTCGAACAGCAAGGCGAGCGTGACCAGCAGCACGATCACCCACAAACTCATTTGTACAGTCTGCATGCGGAGTTCCGGTCGCGCGCCTTAAGCGTTCTCGAGGACGATGCCTTCGATGATGTTGGCCACGTCCTCGCACTTGTCGGTGATGGTCTCGAGCTGCTCGAAGATGGCCTTCATCTTGATCAGGCTCTTGACGTCGGTCTCGTCGCGGAACAGCCGCGAGATCGCCGAACGCATGATCCGGTCGGCCTCGGACTCCAGCTGGTCGATCTGCTGCGCCGTTTTCAGGATGGCGCTGGCATTGCCCATGTCCTCGAGCAGGCCGACCGCGATCTTGACCAGCTCGCAGCACTGCACGCAGATCACGGCCAGTTTGCGGGCCTCATCGTTCAACGTGGTGACGTCGTACAGCGTGATGGTTTCGGCCACATCCTCCATCAGGTCGAGGATGTCGTCCATGGTGGTGATCAGCTTGTGGATCTCGTCACGGTCCAGCGGGGTGATGAAGGTCTTGTGCAGCAGGTCGATGGTGTCGTGCGTGATGCGATCCGCCTTTTTCTCGGTCGCCTGCACCTTGCGTGCATGCACTTCGGCGTTGGCCAGATCGTTGATCAGCGTTTCCAGTTCGCGCGAAGCGGTGACCGCGCAATCGGCATGCTGGTTGAAGTATTCGAAGAACTTGCCCTCGGTGGGCATGAATCGGCCGAACATGGACGGTTCCTTGTCGCAGCGCGGCGCGCGCTGTCTTGTTGGGGGAGATGACGAAGACGAAATGGGTGACAGCCACACGCCGTGTGACTGTCACGGAAAAGCCATATTCTACAGGCTGGCACGGCCCGCGGCGGCCGTTTGGGCGGTGACGCGCGAACAATCGCCCAGCCGTCGCACGCTTTCGAAAGGCTCAGGTGTCGTTATCGAAGAAGGCCGGCCCGCCACTGAAGTTGTCGAACTTCGTGAACTGGCCGAGGAAGGTCAGGCGCACCGTGCCGATCGGACCGTTACGCTGCTTGCCGATGATGATTTCGGCGGTGCCCTTGTCCTGCGAATCCGGGTTATAGACCTCGTCGCGATAGATGAACAGGATCACGTCGGCATCCTGTTCGATGGCGCCCGATTCGCGAAGATCTGACATCACCGGACGCTTGTTCGGTCGCTGCTCCAGGCTGCGGTTCAGCTGCGACAGCGCGATCACCGGGCAATTCAGCTCCTTGGCCAGCCCCTTGAGCGAACGCGAGATCTCCGAGATCTCGGTGGCGCGGTTCTCACCGCCGCCCGAGCCCGACATCAGCTGAAGGTAGTCGATGATGATCAGGCCAAGCTGGCCGCATTGCCTGGCCAGCCGGCGTGAGCGCGCGCGCAGTTCCATCGGGTTCAGCGCGGGCGTCTCATCGATGAACAGCTGCGCATCGTTCATGCGCTGGATCGCATGGGTCAGGCGCGGCCAGTCCTCGTCCAGCAGGCGGCCGGTGCGCAGCCGGTGCTGGTCCAGCCGTCCCACCGAGCCCAGCATACGCATCGCCAGCTGGGTGCCCGCCATTTCCATCGAGAACACGGCCACCGGCAGGCCCTGCTCCACCGCCACGTGCTCGCCGATATTCAGCGAGAACGCGGTCTTGCCCATCGACGGACGGCCAGCGACGATGATCAGGTCGCCCGGCTGCATGCCGCTCGTCATGCGGTCCAGGTCGATAAAGCCCGTCGGCACGCCGGTAACGTCGGTGGTCGCATCGCGGTGATACAGCTCGTCGATACGTTCGACCACCTGGGTCAGCAACGGCTGGATTTCCTGGAAGCCCTTCTGGCCACGGGCGCCCTCCTCCGCGATCGCGAAGACCTTCGATTCGGCCTCGTCCAGCAGCTCGCGGACCTCGCGCCCCTTCGGCGCGAACGCCGAGGTCGCGATCTCGTCGGCGACGGTAACCAGCTTGCGCAGCACCGAGCGCTCGCGGACGATTTCCGCATAGCGCCGGATATTGGCCGCGCTGGGGGTGTTCTGCGCCAGCGAGTTCAGATAGGCAAGGCCACCGACTTCCTCCGCCTTGCCGGCGACCTGCAGCATCTCGTAGACGGTGACGACGTCGGCCGGCTTGGTGTCCGAGATCAACCGGGCGATGCACTGGAAGATCATCCGGTGATCGAAGCGGTAGAAGTCGGCCTGGGACAGGAAATCGGCAATGCGGTCCCAGGCGGAGTTGTCCAGCAGCAAGCCGCCGAGGACCGATTGCTCGGCTTCGATGGAATGCGGCGGGACCTTGAGGTTGTCGAGTTGGGGATCGGCGACGGGCGCGTTCATGGGGGGCAATTATAGCGGTCGCAGGCGTCGCGGCGGACAAGCGAGAAACAAACAAAAAAGGCAGAAGCGCGGGCTTGCACCCGGCTTCTGCCTTTTCTCTGGATCACCAGCGCGAAGCGGCTTCGCACCGGCTGCCCGGCATGCTTAGACGTGCTCGCCCAGCACCGAGACGGTAATGTCCACCGTCACGTCGGTATGCAGCGACACCGAGATCGGGTAATCGCCAACCATCTTCAGCGGACCATTCGGCAGACGGATCTGCGACTTCTCCAGCTTGAAGCCCTGGCCGGCCAGCGCTTCGGCGATGTCGGCGTTGGTGACCGAGCCGAACAGGCGGCCGTCCACGCCCGACTTCTGCGTGATCTGGACCGTCAGGCCGTTCAGCTTCTCGCCTTCCGCTTGCGCGGCGGCCAGCTTCTCGGCGGCGGCCTTTTCCAGATCGGCGCGCTTCGCTTCGAATTCGTCGATCGCGGTCTGCGTGGCGCGGCGGGCGCGCTTGGTCGGGATCAGGAAGTTACGGGCGTAACCGTCCTTGACGCGAACGATGTCACCCAGGTTGCCCAGGTTGACGACTTTTTCCAGCAGAATGACTTGCATCGTGTTTTCTCCTTAGCGACCCGGGCGATCAGTTCTTGTGCAGGTCGGTGTACGGCAGCAGCGCCAGGAAGCGGGCGCGCTTGATTGCCGTGTCGAGCTGACGCTGATAGTGCGCCTTGGTGCCGGTCAGGCGAGCCGGCGTGATCTTGCCGTTGTCGCCGATGAAGTCCTTCAGCGTGTCCAGATCCTTGTAGTCGATCTGTTCGACGCCAGCCACGGTGAAGCGGCAGAAGCGCTTGCGCTTGAACAGCGGGTTCTGCTGTTGGAAGCGCTTCTTGTTCTTGTTGTCACGTTTGACGAATGCCATGATTCAATCCTTTACGAATGCTTTACATCCAGTGATGTGAAAGACGAGAGCCTTGCTGTTGCGGTGCTTGCGGGCGAGGAATCCTTCGCAATCGAGCAGCGTGCCGAGCGGCGTGCGCTCCAGCTTCTGCCCTATCGCGCCGACACCCATCGCGGCGATCGCGAATTCGACCTGCCGCGGCGTCTGCGCCTCGACCACCTCGCCGCCGTACTGCAGGATGCAGTTGACGACGGGGATGCCGGCCGGTGTATAGCGCAGCATGTCGCGCTCGACCAGGGTGGCGTGCAGCCTCAGCTGATTCATCGCACCACCGCTTGCCTGCCGCTCCGGTCATGCCGGAACGAACCGCTGACAGCAAACCGCACTCAGGCGGCCTGGCCTTCGCTGGTCTGTTGCGAAGCCTTGCGCGCTTCTTCGCGCTGGACTTCCTTCATCATCGGCGAAGGCGCGGTCTCGGCCTTCTTGGTCTGGACGATCAGGTGGCGCAGCACGGCGTCGTTGAACTTGAACGCATGCTCGAGCTCGGCCAGGGTTTCCTTGCCGCATTCGATGTTCATGCAGACGTAGTGAGCCTTGGCCAGCTTCTGGATCATGTAGGCCAGTTGACGGCGGCCCCAGTCTTCCACGCGATGGACCTGGCCATTCTGCGACGTGACCAGCGTCTTGTAACGCTCGATCATGGCCGGAACCTGCTCGCTCTGGTCCGGGTGGACGATGAATACGATTTCGTAATGACGCATTGACGCTCCTTGTGGAATAAGCCGCCCGGGCGCCACGTCCGGTGCAGCAAGGTTAAATAGCCGGCGATTATAGCCCGAAACCGGCGAAAGCGGCAAGGCGAGTGTGCCCCCCTCCCTTCAGATGTCGGCAAACCGCCGCTGCAGCCCCGCTGCATCGGCTACCAACGCGGGATCGCCGGCCAGGGCCAGCAGCAGCGCGACGCGCGCCTTGTAAGGATTAAGGTCGCCCGCGGTAACAAATACGCCCGCCTGCGGATTGGGATTTGCCGGGGCCAGCACATTGCCCGCGCCCGTGCGCGAACTGCGCACCACCGCCACGCCGGCGCGCGCGGCGCCGGCGAGTGCGTCGACCAGCGTTTCATGAATGGAGCCGTTGCCGGCCGCCGCCACCACCAAGCCCTGCACACCGGACGCAACCAGCGCATCCACCAGCGCGCGTCCGGGCTCGGCGTAGCTCGCCACGATTTCCACCACGGGCCACGAACCGGCCGGCAGCGGCCACGGCTGCGCCGGCAGCCGCAACGGCGCACGGGTGAAACGCACCAGCGCATCCTGCACGAACCCCAGCGGCCCGGAAACGGGCGAGACAAAGGCTTGCACCGCGCAGGTATGCGCCTTGACCGCGTCCCGCGCCGCGTGGATCTCCTGGTTCACCACGACCAGCACGCCCTTCCCCGCCGCCGCGGGATGCGCGGCCACGCGTACCGCGTCCAGCAGATTCATCGGCCCATCCGCCGACAGCGATGTCGAGGGCCGCATCGCGGCGGTCAACACCACCGGTACGCTGGCCGCCGCGGCCAGATGCAGCAGCATGCCCGTTTCCTCCAGCGTGTCGGTGCCGTGGGTGATCACGATGCCCGTCACGTCGGGCTGCGTCGACCAATGGTGGACTCGCGCCGCGAGCCTGTGCCACAACGCGAATGACATGTCCTTGCTGTCGACCTGGGCCACCTGCTCCGCCTCTATGCGGGCGACGTCTTTCAGCGCCGGCACCGCATCGAGCAATGCCGTCACCGGAACCGTGGCGGCCTGGTATCGCGCGCTGCTGGCGGCGCTGGAAGCCGAGCCGGCGATGGTGCCGCCGGTGGCAAGTACGACAACACGAGGCAAGGTGGTCATGAGCTGCTTCCCCCATAAAGAAGGCGCGATTGTACTAGGCGGCACTGATACTCCCCTCTCTCGCAATGCGGCAGAGGGGCCGGGGGAGAGGGCAGTCACAGCCGCCCCCATCCCAGTGTTGAAAATTTCACTTGCGCTTCCGTCCACACTGTATAAAATCACAGCATACTGTTCAAACGTACAGTGCCCGCCGTAGCGCACGGCACGCAAAGAACAAGCAAGCCAGTCCACAACCACGCGAATACGCACATAACAACCGGCGATCCATGGCGACCCTGACACCGCGGCAGCAACAGATCTTCGACCTGATCCGCAACACGATCCGGCAGACCGGCATTCCCCCTACCCGCGCCGAGATCGCGTCGGAATTCGGGTTCTCGTCGCCGAACGCCGCCGAGGAACATCTGCGCGCCCTCGCCCGCAAGGGCGTGATCGAGCTGACGCCGGGCGCTTCGCGCGGCATTCGCCTGAAGGTCTCGCGCAGCGATTCCGAGCTTCCCGACCAGTTCCCGCTGCCGCTGGCCGGCGTGATGCAGTTGTCGCTTCCGCTGGTGGGCCGCGTCGCAGCGGGCAGCCCCATCCTCGCCGCCGAACATATCGATCGCCAATATCAGGTCGACGCGTCCGTGTTCGATGAGCGGCCTGACTATCTGCTACGCGTACGCGGCATGAGCATGCGTGACGCCGGCATCCTCGACGGCGACCTGCTTGCCGTCAAGCGTGCGCAGGACGCCTCCAACGGCAAGATCGTCGTCGCCCGGCTGGGCGAAGACGTCACCGTCAAACGACTAAAGCACCGCGGCGACGCCATCGAGCTGATCGCCGAAAACCCGGATTTCGAGAACATCATCGTGCGCCCCGGCCGCGAGGAATTCTCGCTCGAAGGCATCGCCGTCGGGCTGATTCGCCAGTCCGGATTCTGATCCCCGTTGTGGGATGCCGCGCCGCGGCGTCCCGCCATCCGTCTTCACCGATGCGCATGCCCGTGCGGCGCTGTCGGGGGAGGCTTGTTGTCTGCGCAAACTGAAGAGGTCACCATGCTGCAAGCCGATCGCTCCCACAACCGCTATCCCGTCAAGCCGACGCCGTTCCGCCAGTCCAAGGGCGTTCGCATCTATCAGGGCGCCCAACGCCGCACGATGGTGGGCAGCATGGCCGCCATCTGCCGGATGCTTGAACTCGATCAACCCGTCAAGTTGAATGCCTAGCCTAAGGGGCGCCTGAATTCGAGGCTGTCCTCTAATTCGGGTGGCACGGACCGGCAATCGCTCGCGACGGTAACGCCAAGGCCACTTGCCAAGGCGTTTGCCTGCGTAGGAGGCGGCCTGAAAGGGATTCCCCTAGATAGCCAAGCGGAATGCGATGTTCCTACACTGTTCGTGCCCTCGAATACAGGGCTTTCTTCAACTGATTTGGAGCCCGCCTTTGCGCGGGCTTTTTTTCGCGTCATGGCTTTCTGCCGGCTCGACCAGGGGCCATACGTTTACCCGAATGGTCGCCGCACGCAATGCCGGCTACAGTGCAGTTGCCTTCAGGGCATTGAGATCGCAAGAGTTTGGAAGTCCGCCATGTGCGGACTTTTTTTTCGCCCGAAGCGCCACCCGCGACGCACGGAATCCCGGCGCGCCACCCTCCAGGCACCTCCAGCATCGCTTCTTTTCGCCGCAGAGATAGGCCCCAGCCGCGTGTAGTGGCAATATGGAGCCCAAACGACAAGAAGACGTTGCAGTTGGAGGTAGTAATGGAAAAAGAAGGGTTGTTCGGCGTCGCGGTCGAAGGCTTCCGCGTCGTCTGGGTTGCCGAGCGCTTGCAGAACGGCACATGGACCGCGCGCTATTGCTGGCATCGCGGCACCGACGCCGCTGCAGCCCGCGCACTGCAGGCCGACGTGCTGGACGGCAAGAGCCGTCGGCTGGCCGGGACCTACAAGACGGAGGAAGAAGCGCTGGAGGCGATCCGGGAGTCGGTGCGGCTGGAGTCCCGGTGGGATCCGAAGCATCCGTGACCGTCCATGCGCAGCGCGGCATCGACCATATCGCCCCTGGGCTATCACGCCTCGATGCGTCGCACACCGCGTAGCCCGGTAATCCTAAAGGACGATTCAAACGGACAAGACCTTGAACATCCTGAAGACCGAAGCACAAATCGGCAAGCTCCGGCTGTTTAGGCCGATGCACCAAATGCGGGCGGTGGAGCGCCGAACTTTCCTGAGAACGCTTGCAACCGCCCTCGCAGCAAAGGTAATTGGGCCAGTTGCTTCGTCGCGAGATCCTGCGTGAACGGATCACTAATCTCGTAGTCAGCCAAATGGCGTGAGCGCTTCATTGCAACGAGTATGTAAGAAATCGCCCTGCCCGCAGTGCTCTTCTCTGAGGCAAAGCGATCACTTAGACGCGCATGCGTCCCCATCTGGAGGTGTGCATTGTCGGGACAATGATGAACGTGCTGTTGCGCAATATGAAAAGCCGCGTAGTAAGCCCGAGACACGCTATTCCGCCAATCGATTTCGCTTTTCCCACCGGCCGAAATCGACGCGAGCCGCTCGAAGTCCGTATGATCGACGCTCATAAAAGCAGGCCCTTACCCCAAGGCATCTTCGTTTAGGTCAAAGTACGCGCCGAGCGGTAAGCAGGAGAACGTCAACACCTCTTCCCCGGCTCGCTCAAAGTTCTCGACAAGGCGGTCTGCAATACGCCAGTCAAGCTCCGCGCACACCTCTGCCGTTTGCATGACGTGAAAGTGATGCATAACGGACCCTTCGTCTGAAGTGACATTGGTGTAGCGAAGAGGCCCAACACCATCGAACTCTCTCAGCACGGTCACCGCAGTCTTGAACAGCTCTCTTAGCTCCGCATCGCCATAGCCATGCAATGCCCTGAGCGCGCAGGCAGCCTTAAGTGCTTTTGTACCCAAAGCGCCGGAGTACCCTGGAACGTGTTCAGCCACTTTGGATGCCTCCTCAATGACCCGCACAGCGTCTTCCGCCCTAAACGCAGTAACGTAGGTTGACGCGATCGCCGTTAGAAGCCGGACATTGCCCTTTGCTAGTTCAATGCTGCGATCTGCGAGTGCAGTCGCTGCGTCTATATCGGCCAGGTTCAACAACGTGGTCAGGAGATTAACCTTCAGCAGGCTCTCCTGCGGGACGAGGTGCATGGCATTCCTGGCGGCAGCTATTGCTCCATCGGAGTCACGCCGCAGCATCTTGGCCATCGCTAAGGCGCAGTACGCAGCGGCTAAGTCAGAAGCTTGGCGCTGCTCGATGAGACGGATGAGGCCGTTCTCTATGCGACGCACCTCCAACTCATTCGGGTGCCGAATTCGCAATAGGTCCACAAGACGGTTGCTGAACTCTAGTTCGGCGGCTAGTTCCTGCGGTGCTTGCATTCTTGTCTTTATTGTGTCGTTGCGACGCTCAGTTCTCTAAGCGATGAACGTCATTAGAGCACAAATGCCACGCCGGCTCGCCCGACTTTCGTCGGATAAAACTAAGCATTGACAAGAAACTACAAGTCCATGGAACTGCCCAGCTACAAGACCGCAGCACTGACCGGGGCAGCGGATTCCCGCCGTGGGAATATGACGGGAACAAAGCACTGTATGAAGTGCCCAGAAAGCAAAAACAGCCGCTGTCGTAAGCGGCTGTTTCTCAAGGGAATTCTTTGGGGTGGCTGATGGGACTCGAACCCACGACGACAGGAATCACAATCCTGGACTCTACCAACTGAGCTACAGCCACCGCTGCACCGTCGTCATTGCTGCGCGACGGAAACCAAGATTATACGAACATCGGCGCCGGATGGCTAGTACCGCGCACAAAATTTTTTGCTCACGCCGCCCGTAGCGGCCGCTCGACGCCAAGGTGTGCCCTCGCCTCTTCGAACAGGGCATCCACGCCGGCACGACTGCGAATCGATTGCATGCGCCGGGCGTCGGACAGCACGCGGCGCCAGCCACGGCCACCCGCCACGCCGCGATGCAGGCCCAACATATGCCGCGTGGCCGCGCCCATATAACCGCCCCGCTCCACCAGCTCGCCGATGTAGCGCTGCATCGCCAGCTCGACGTCGAGGCGCGATGGGATCGTTGCCGGATCGCCGTAGTAGCGCGCATCGACCTCTGATAGCAGGTACGGGTTGTGATACGCCTCGCGGCCGATCATGACGCCATCAACATGAGCCAGATGCCCGTCGATCTCTTCGTACTGCGTGATGCCACCGTTGATCAGGATTTCGAGATGCGGAAACTCCCGTTTCAGCTGGTAGGCAACTTCATAGCGCAGCGGCGGAATCTCGCGATTCTCCTTCGGACTCAGGCCCTTCAGGATTGCGTTGCGCGCATGCACGATAAAGGTTTCGCAACCGGCATCGGCCACCGTCCCGACGAAGTCCCGCACGAAATCGTAATGCTCGATCGTGTCGATGCCGATCCGATGCTTGACGGTCACCGGTACGCTGACGGCGTCCCGCATCGCCCGCACGCAGTCGGCCACCAATTGCGGCTCCGCCATCAGGCACGCACCAAAGGCCCCGCGCTGGACGCGCTCCGACGGGCAGCCGCAGTTCAGGTTGATCTCCGCGTAGCCCCACTTCTCCCCCAGCTTCGCGGCCACTGCCAGATCGGCCGGCTCGCTGCCGCCGAGCTGCAGCGCGACCGGCTGCTCGCTGGCGTCGAAGTCCAGATGGCGCGCGACATCGCCATGCAGCAGCGCGCCGGTGGTGACCATCTCGGTGTACAGCCAGGCGTGCCGGCTTAGCCGCCGGTGGAAGGTGCGACAGTGGCGGTCCGTCCAGTCCATCATCGGAGCGACGGCGATACGGCGGGGGGTGGCAACGGCCGTTTTTCCTGCTGAATCAATCATCTGGTGTGGCTTCGCTGTGACAGATGCCTCACCCACTACCAAGTTCGGATGTGGGTCTTTACGGGCGACAGGGAAACCGAGCAGTCTAACATTAGCGCTTGATCGAGGTACGAGGCCCCGCCACCATGCGGCCGCACCATCGACCAGCCGCATCTCTTGTGTATAATTACACATAGCCGACGGGAGATGCACCAGATGGACTCAGCCAGGCTGATCCGGATGCTGGAAGACGATGGATGGCAAGAAGTGAGGTGCAGAGGAAGTCACCATCATTTCAAACACCCGACTAGGCAGGGACTTATCACGGTCCCGCACCCCAAGAAGGACCTGCCGATTGGAACGGTTCGCAGCATCCTGAAAACCGCCGGCCTGTAGGCCGGTAGTTTGTTGACGCGGTGTATTTTCCGTTAGCCGACACAGTAGCAAGGAGAAAACTGCATGGAATTTCCCATCGCGATCCATAAGGATGATGGGAGCGTCTACGGTGTGACGGTGCCGGATATTCCGGGCTGCCACTCGTGGGGCGATACCATCGAAGACGCGATCCATAACGCCAAGGACGCCATTACCGGCCATATGGAAACGCTTGCTGAACTGGGAGAGGTTCCCGATATTCAGTGCTCTGCTATTGAGGAATTGGCGAAACGTAAGGAATATCAAGGCGCGATCTGGGCCCTGGTTGATGTCGAAGTGGAAAAGCTCGACACGACCCCGGAACGCGTCAATATCAGCCTGCCCCGCTTCATGCTGCGCAAGATCGATGCATATGTGGAGTCTCGCCATGAGACCCGCAGCGGATTTCTTGCCCGAGCAGCAATGGACGCAATGTCTCACTCGGCATAGGCATTAAAGCCCAATGCAAAGCGGGCTTTCCTTTTGGGCCCACGGCCTCGTCAATCCACCAACCGCGGCTTCCTCGGCTGCAGTTCCAGCCCCAGCTTGATAAACAAATCGAACGCATCGGCCAGCAGATGCTGCTGCCGGGGCAACAGGCTCGCGTACGGCATGTCGTAGATCGACTGATGCGAGCCGCGCGCGCCCTTCAGGCCGCGATCCCGCGCGATGTCGGACAGCAGCGATGCGAAGCCTGACAGGTCTTCGGCGTCGAGCGCGTTGTTCAGCACCGAGGCCAGCAGCGCCGGGGATGCCGTTGCCCAGATGCCGACCAGTTCGGCATTGGCCGCGGAATCGGGAGAGATGTCGCTTGGATCCATATCGATGTTTACGGCGTCCGGTGAGCGGTATTAAGCGTTTCCCTACCTCGGTAGGGTGGCTCAAGCAGCACACCGGCGCCGATCAGAAGAAGTTGATTCAAGTCGCGGTGTTTTTCTCGATCCAGGCGGCGAAGCTGGTGAGGAATTTGTCGAGGAAGGCGCGGGTCGACTCGTTGCCGATGCCGCCCTGGTCGTTGAACAGCTTGTCCACGCCGCCGATATAGGCTTCGGGCATCTGCATCGCCGGCACGTTGAGGAACACCAGGGACTGCCGCAGGTGGTGATTGGCGCCGAACCCTCCGATAGCGCCCGGCGAGGCGCTGATCACGGCCCCGGGCTTGCGGTCCCAGGCGCTCTTGCCGTACGGGCGCGAGCCGACATCGATGGCATTTTTCAGTGGAGCCGGTACCGATCGGTTGTACTCCGGCGTCACGAAGAGCACCGCATCGGCGCGGCGGATGCGGTCCCGGAACGCCGTCCACGCGTCAGGCGGCGAGACGTCGACATCCTCGTTGTATAGCGGCAACTGCCCGATCTCGACGATGTCGAGCTTGAGTTCGGCTGGTGCGAGTTGCGCCAGGGCCAGCGCAAGCTTTCGGTTATAGGATTCCTTGCGGAGACTGCCTACCAGTACCGCGACGTCTCGGGGAGTGCTCATCGTGCTTTCCTTTTCGTGTCGGTGATCGAACAAGGGCAAGACTGCCGGACCGGCGCGGGGCGCCGACCCAGCCAACACTCTACCGCGATAGTGGCAATGCAGCAGATTCCCCGTTAGCGGGGCTTGCACATCACATCGTGCGGCTACAGGGCCGACGACAACGACGCCAGCGGATGATCCTCGCTGCGCCAGGGGCTGTCGAAAAACGCCATCACGCGCGCGCGTTCCACCTCGTCCAGCCGCGCCGGCCGCCATTTCGGCGCGTGGTCCTTGTCCACCGCCAGTGCCCGGATGCCTTCCACGCCGTCGCCGTAGCGAAAGACGTCGTGCATCATGTCCAGCTCCATGCGCAGCTCATCCTCGAGGGTCATGGCCCGTGCCCGACGGATCTGCTCCAGCGTGACGCAAAGCATCAGCGGCGAACGCGAGCGCAGCGTGGCGGCCGTCTGCGCGGCCCAGTCGGTATTGCCGTCGCTGACGATGGCGACGATTTCCATCACGGTCGCTGCGCCAAAGGCGGCGTCAATGGGCTCGCGCTCGCGCGCCAGCATGCAGCTGGACGGATCGCAGGCATCGCGGTGCCGCGCGACGCAGGCGTCGACGGCCGCCAGAACGGCGTCGCCGCTGTCGAACCGGGTGCCGCGCAGCGACACGGCCAGTTCGGCCAGCGCGTTAGCCGGGACGAAGCCATCGGCAAGGCCGGCGTACAGCGCGTCGTCCGCGTGGATCACCGCTCCGGTGAGGCCGAGATATTCGCCGATGTGACCGGGCGTGCGGGCCAGGAACCAGCCGCCGCCGACGTCTGGAAACAGGCCGATATTGGTTTCCGGCATGGCCATCTTGGTGCGGTCGGTAACGAGTCGCCGGCGCGCGCCCTGCGAAATGCCCATGCCGCCGCCCATCACCACGCCGTCCATCAGCGCGATATACGGTTTCGGGTAGCGGTGGATCTTGTGGTTCAGCGCGTACTCCTCCGCGAAGAAGCGGTCCAGTTCCGGATCGCCGGCCAGTGCGGCACGGTGGAAGAAGCGGATATCGCCCCCTGCGCAGAACGCCTTGCCACCGGCGCCCGCGACGACCACGGCATGCACCTGCGGATCGGCGGCCCATTGATCCAGTGCCTGCGTGATGGCGCGCACCATGTCGAGCGACAGCGCATTGAGGGCTTGCGGGCGAGTCAGCGTAAGGTATCCAACTCCACCCTGCACTTCGGTTGCTACAAATTCGGTCATCGCGACAGTTCCTGAGGTTCCGGGGATGCAGGGCGAAACTTTACACCAGTGGGATTGGGGGTTTTGGTGTTGTAGCCCCGTGGTTTGCGGTGACTGCCCTCACCCCCGACCCCTCTCACGCTTTGCGGGAGAGAACGTCGAAAAAAAACCGCACCCCGAGGGGTGCGGTTTTCATCCGTCGGTCCGAACCGGCATTTAGACCGATTCGCGCGCCGCGCGCTTGCGCTCGTGTTCCTTCAGGAAACGCTTGCGCAGGCGGATGCTTTTCGGGGTGATCTCGACCAGTTCGTCGTCCGCGATGAATTCCACCGCGTATTCGAGCGTCATCTGGATCGGCGGCACCAGGCGCACGGCTTCGTCGGTGCCCGACGCGCGCACGTTGGTCAGCTGCTTGCCCTTGATCGGGTTCACGACCAGATCGTTGTCGCGGCTGTGAATGCCGATGATCATGCCTTCATACAGCGGGTCGCCCGGCTTGACGAACATGCGGCCGCGATCCTGCAGCTTCCACAGTGCGTAGGCCACCGCCTCGCCGTCGTCCTGCGAGATCAGCACGCCGTTATGGCGCTCGCCCAGGCCGCCCTCGCGCACCGGCGCGTAGTCGTCGAAGATGTGCGAGATCAGGCCGGTACCGCGCGTCAGCGTCAGGAACTCGCCCTGGAAGCCGATCAGCCCGCGGGCCGGAATGCGGTACTCCAGGCGCGTGCGGCCCTTGCCGTCCGACGCCATGTCGAGCAGTTCGCCCTTGCGGCGGCCCAGCTCTTCCATCACGGCGCCCTGGTGGCCGTCTTCGACATCGACGGTCAGCAGCTCGAACGGCTCGTGCTTGACGCCGTCGATTTCCTTGAACACCACGCGCGGACGCGACACGGCCAGCTCGTAGCCTTCGCGACGCATGTTCTCCAGCAGGATGGTCAGGTGCAGTTCGCCGCGACCCGACACTTCGAACACGGTGTCGTCGCCGGTTTCGGCCACGCGCAGCGCGACGTTGGACTTCAGTTCGCGATCGAGACGCTCACGCAACTGGCGGCTGGTGACGAACTTCCCTTCGCGGCCCGCCAGCGGCGAGGTGTTCACGCAGAAGTTCATCGTCAGCGTCGGCTCGTCGACCTTCAGCATCGGCAGCGCATCCTGCGCCTCGGGCGCGCACACCGTGCAGCCGATACCGAGTTCCTCGATGCCGTTGATCAGCACGATGTCGCCGGCCTCGGCCTCGGGCACGATCTCGCGCTCCAGGCCCCGGAACTTGAGCACCTGGTTGATGCGGCCCTTGATCGGATTGCCTTCGGGACCGAACTTGACCACCACGTCCTGCAGCGGACGGGCGCGGCCGCGCGAAATGCGGCCCACGCCGATCTTGCCGACGTAGCTGGAGTAGTCCAGCGAAATGATCTGCAGCTGCAGCGGACCGTCCGGATCGTCGTTACGCACCGGCACCTTGTCGAGCACGGTCTCGAACAGCGGCTTCATGTCGCCATCGCGCACGTCCTCGGTGAGACCGGCGTAGCCGTTCAGGCCCGACGCGTAGATCACCGGGAAGTCGAGCTGTTCGTCCGTCGCGCCCAGCTTGTCGAACAGGTCGAAGGTCTGGTTGATGACCCAGTCCGGGCGCGCGCCCGGACGGTCGATCTTGTTGATCACCACGATCGGCTTCAGGCCCAGCGCCAGCGCCTTGCGCGTGACAAAGCGGGTCTGCGGCATCGGGCCTTCGACGGCGTCCACCAGCAGCAGCACGCCGTCGACCATCGACAGCACGCGCTCGACCTCGCCGCCGAAGTCGGCGTGTCCGGGGGTGTCGACGATGTTGATATGGGTGCCGTTGTACTCGACCGCGCAGTTCTTCGCGAGAATCGTGATCCCGCGCTCCTTCTCCAGGTCGTTCGAGTCCATCACCCGCTCGGCAACCTGCTGGTTGTCGCGGAAGGTGCCTGCCTGGCGCAGGAGTTGGTCAACCAGGGTGGTCTTGCCATGATCGACGTGGGCGATGATGGCGATATTGCGGATTGCGCGGGTCATTGCGGCTCTCGCTTGAAGCTGGGCATCAAATAATTAACCCGCCATTCTAGCATGTTGCGGCGCAAAACCTGCGGGTCCTGTTGGGACGGCGTGCGGGAGCCGTCAACCGAAAAGCCGGACGGCCGTTGACAGTTGCAAGCACGTGAGCAGCATTGCGCACCTTCCGCGCGACGGCCTCGTCACATTATTGCGACATATGCAACGACGTATTGACATCCTTGCTTGCAGTTGAGCAGAAGCATATATTTGCCTCGACAAAGATTGCATAGGCAAGAAATGAGCGAATCTTCAGACCGGCCCGAAGGCGCACCGCTGTTCGACCCCGAGGCGTGGCAGATGTGCAGCAGCGTTGGCTATCTGCTGTCACGGGCCAAGATCGCGCTGACCAACGACGTCGAACAGGAAGCCGCCGCCCTGGACATCACGCATGCGCAGGCGACCTGCCTCATGATGCTGGCGAACGACCGCGCCCGCACGGTGACGGACCTGGGACGGGAAATGAACACCGATATGGGTTCCGTCACGCGACTGGTCAGCCGCATGGAAAAGCGTGGACTCGTCAAGCGCGAGCGCAGCGAGGTGGATCGCCGCATCGTCGAACTGAGCATCACGCCAGCCGGCCATGCGGTCATGCAGCAGCTGCCCGCCCTCTTCTGCCGGGTGCTGAACCGGCGCTTCCGCGATTTCACGCCCGACGAAATCGACGTGCTGCGAGGCATGTTGCAGCGGGTGCTGGCGAACAACAGCGGATAGCGGCCCCGCCAAGGCTCGCAAGCCATCCGATTCTCTCATTGACATCGCTTCATTGCCGCGTCGCTTCATTGCCGCGTCGCTTGACTGCTTTTTGATTTTCCGTATCCCATGGACAACGCCCTGCTTCCCCCACCGCATCTTTCGCGCCCCGTCGTGACGAGGGGCACCGCCCGCCGCCTTGGCTCGCTGGCGCTGACCGCCATCGCCGCCGCCGTGCTGGCCGGCTGCGCGGCCTTCGGCAACTCGCATACCACCCAGGTGATGACCGAGCCTTCGCAGCTCGCCACCGCGCAGTCGCTGCCCGGCCAGCATGGCCAGTGGCCGTCGCAGGACTGGGTCGACCAGTTCGGCGATCCGCAATTGCGCGCGCTGGTGGACGAGGCGATCGAGAACAGCCCCAATCTGCAAGCCGCGCTGGCGCGCGTGGAAGCGTCGCGGGCGATGGCGGACGCGACCCGCAGCGCGCTGTATCCGCACGTCGATTTCGAAGGCTCGCTGCAACGGCAGCGCTTCTCGCAGACCGATCTGTTCGAGGGCACGCCGCTGGCCGGATCGTGGCAGAGCCAGTCTCGCTTGCAGCTTGGGCTGTCGTATGACCTCGACTTCTGGGGCAAGAACCGCTCGGCGCTGGAGGCCGCGCTATCGGACGACCGTGCCGCCGAAGCGGAAAGCCAGGCTTCGCGGCTGCTGCTGTCCACCGCGGTGGCGCGCAACTACGCGCGCCTGGCCGCGCTGTTCGCGCAGCGGGACGTGGCCGAACGTGCGATCGCGCAGCGGGGCGACCTGACCGAGCTGTCGCGCCAGCGGCTGTCCGCGGGGCTTGACACGCAGGTCGAGACCACGCAGGCGCGCGGCACCGTTGCTGCGGCACGCACCGACCTGCAACGCGTGGACGAGGAAATCGCGCTGGCCCGCAACCAGATCGCCGCTCTGCTGGGCAAGGGCCCGGATCGTGGCCTGGCGATCCAGCGCCCCACGCTGCTGGCCCATGCCACGCCAACGCTGCCCGACAACCTCGCCATCGATCTGCTGGGCCGCCGTCCCGACCTGGTGGCGGCGCGCTGGCGCGTCGAGGCCGCGTCGAAGGAAATCGACGTGGCGCGCGCCGAGTTCCTGCCCAATGTCACCCTGACCGCGTTCGCGGGACTGGCCTCGCTGGACCCGTCCAATCTTCTGCGCGGCATCAGCCGCACCTTCGGCGTCGGGCCGGCGGTCAGTCTGCCCATCTTCGAAGGCGGCCGGCTGCGCGCCAACCTGAAGGGCCGGCATGCGCAGTACGACCTCGCGGTGGCGAGCTACAACCAGACGCTGGTCGACGCGCTGCGCGAAACCGCCGATGCGGTGACCAGCATCCGCAGCGTCGACCAGCAGATCGCCACGCAGCGCGAAGCGCTGGAGCTGGCCGAGCACGCCTACGCGCTCGCCACCACGCGCTACAAGGCGGGCCTCGGCACGCAACTGACCGTGCTGAACGCCGAAAGCAATGTGTTGCAGCAGCGCCGTCTTGCCACCGATCTGCAGGCGCGCCGGCTTGACCTCCAAATGGGACTGGTCAAGGCGCTGGGCGGCGGCTATCGCGAGCCCGAGGGCAACGCGCACGCCGACGCGCACGCCGACGCGCACGCCGACGCGAAGCCCACGCAAGGCTGACCCCGGCACAGAGACATCCGAACCAGACAACTGACATTGTTTTTGCGAGCTCAACATGAACGATAAGACCGATACCGCGACGAACGCGGCCACCGCGGCTACTGGGCCGCCTATGCCCGCCACTTCGAGAACACCGACGACGCCTACGTCGCGGGCAACGTGGTCCAGGTGACGCCGCTGGTGGCCGGCACCGTGGTGGCCATCGGCGCCGACGATACCCAGCAGGTCAACGCCGGCCAGCCGCTGATCCAGCTGGATCGCGCGGATAGCCAGGTCACGCTGCAACAGGCGGAGGCCCAGCTTGCCCAGGCAGTGCGCGAAGTGCGCACCCTCTACGTCAACAACGGCTCGCTGGCCGCCAATGTGGCGCTGCGCCAGGCCGACGTGGCGCGGGCGCAAGAGGACCTGAAGCGTCGCCAGGCGATCGCCGGCTCGGGCGCCGTGTCCAGCGAGGAACTGGCGCACGCGCGCACCACGTTGCAGGCCGCGGAATCGGCGCTGCTGGCCGCGCGTGAGCAGCTGGCATCGAACAAGGCGCTGACCGACCAGACCTCGGTCGAGAAGCACCCGAACGTGGAGCGGGCCGCCGCGAATCTGCGCGCCGCCTACCTGGCCTATGCGCGCTCGGAGCTGCCCGCGCCGGTCACCGGCTATGTGGCCAAGCGCTCGGTTCAGGTCGGCCAGCGCGTCAGCCCGGGCGCGCCGCTGATGGCCGTGGTGCCGCTGGACCAGGTGTGGGTCGATGCGAACTTCAAGGAGGTGCAGATCGAGCATATGCGCATCGGCCAGCCGGTGACCCTGCATGCCGACGTGTACGGCTCGGACGTGGAGTACCACGGCAAGGTGGCGGGCTTCTCGGCGGGCACCGGCTCGGCGTTCTCGCTGCTGCCGGCGCAGAACGCCACCGGCAACTGGATCAAGGTGGTGCAGCGCCTGCCGGTGCGCATCGCGCTCGATCCGCAGGAACTGAAGGCGCACCCGCTGCGCATCGGCCTGTCGATGAACGTCACCGTCGATGTGCGGGACGAGCATGGCGCCGCGATGGCGACTGCCTCGGCGACCACCGCCACGTCCCCCTTGAAGACGGACGTCTATGACAAGGTCGGCCGCGACGCCGACGCGCTGATCGCACGGATCATCGCCGAGAACAACGGCGGCCGGGCCGCGGCTACGGCCAAGACCGGCGCTTCCACGGAACCCACCCNCGCGACGCCGACGCGCTGATCGCACGGATCATCGGCCAGCGCGATGGCCGTCCGGCCGCGCGCACGGCCAAGACCGGCGCTTCCACGGAACCCACCCACGCCTGATCATGGCCACCACCCTGACCGCCCGCAAGGGCCCGCCGCCCAGCGCGCCCGCCGCCGCGCCAGGGGCGCATCTGCAGCCGTTGACGGGCGGCAAGCTGGTGATCGGCACCATCGCGCTGTCGCTGGCGACGTTCATGAACGTGCTGGACTCGTCGATCGCCAACGTGTCGATTCCGGCGATCTCGGGCGACCTTGGCGTGTCGCCGAACCAGGGCACCTGGGTCATCACGTCGTTCGCGGTCGCCAATGCGATCTCGGTGCCGCTGACGGGCTGGCTTACCACGCGCTTCGGCGCCGTGCGTCTGTTCATCACGTCGATCCTGCTGTTCGTGCTGTCGTCGTGGCTATGCGGCGTCGCGCCCAATCTCGAGGTGCTGCTGGCCGCGCGGATCCTGCAGGGCGCGGTGGCGGGACCCATGATCCCGCTGTCGCAGTCGCTGCTGCTGTCCAGCTATCCGCCACAGAAGAGCGCGATGGCGCTGGCGCTATGGGGCATGACGACGCTTGTCGCGCCTATCATGGGCCCGCTGCTCGGCGGATGGATCTCGGACAACATGACGTGGCCGTGGATCTTCTACATCAACATCCCGGTGGGGATCCTGGCAGCGTATGCGACCTGGGCGATCTATCGCGACCGTGAGACGCCGACGCGTACGCTGCCGATCGACCGCATCGGCCTGGCGCTGCTGGTGCTGTGGGTCGGATCGATGCAGCTGATGCTGGACAAGGGCAAGGAGCTCGACTGGTTCCAGTCGCCGGAGATCATCGTGCTGGCGCTGACCGCGGTGGTGGGTTTCCTGTTCTTCGTGGTGTGGGAGCACTACGAGAAGCATCCGATCGTGGATATCAGCCTGTTCCGTGGACGCAATTTCAGCGCCGGCGTGATCGCGATCTCGGTGGCCTATGGGCTCTTCTTCGGCAATCTGGTGATCCTGCCGCTATGGCTGCAGACCATCGTCGGCTATACCGCGACCGATGCCGGGATCGTGATGGCGCCGGTGGGGATCTTCGCGATCCTGCTATCGCCGGTGATCGGCCGCACGCTGCCGAAGATGGATGCACGCTGGGTTGCCACCGCCGCCTTTATCACCTTCGGCATCGTCAGCCTGATGCGGTCGCAGTTCACCGTGAACGTCGACACCACCACGCTGATGATCCCGACGCTGATCCAGGGCGCGGCGATGGCGCTGTTCTTTATCCCGCTGACGTCGATCATCCTGTCCGGGCAACCGCCCGACAGGATTCCGGCGGCATCCGGCCTGTCGAACTTCGTGCGGATCACGTTCGGCGCCATCGGCGCGTCGATCTCGACCACGCTGTGGGAGAACCGCTCGGCGCTGCATCATGCGCAGCTGGTGGAACAGATCAATCCCTACAACCCGGTGTATCACAGTCAGCTCGATCATCTGATGCAGCTGGGCATGAGCCAGTCGCAGGCGATCGGCGTGATCGAACGCAACATCTCGCAGCAGGCGTCGATGTTGGGCGCGAACGATATCTTCTGGATCTCGGGGGTGTTGTTCTTTGTGCTGATCGTGTTCGTGTGGCTGACGAAGCGGACGAAGCAAGGCGGCGCGGGGTCAACGGACGCGATGGCGGCGCATTGAGTTTCTCCCCTCTCCCGCCTTGCGGGAGAGGGGAGAAAGGCCAAGCCCTACCCCTCCAGCCGCACCAGCCGTTCAGGCCGCAACGCGCCTTCGCGCATCCTTGCCACGCCCAGCAGCCGTTCCGGCTCGCCACCGTAGACGCGTGCCAGTACCTCTTCCGCAATCTCCGCATGCTGCTGCGGCGTCAGTCCCAGATCCCGCCGCGCGATGCGCTGGCCCTGCAGGAAACGCCGCGTGGCGTCGGCGTCAAGCCGAACGGGCGGGCAGCGCTGCAACAGCGCGTCCACCGGTGCGAGCAATGCCGGACGCCCGGCATCGTCGTATGCATCGAGCTGTTCCAGCGTCACCGCGCCATCCAGCGTCAGGTCGCCCACACCGGTGCGGCGCAACGCCGTCAGGTGCGCGCCGCAACCGAGCGCCTCGCCGATGTCCTCGGCCAGCGTGCGGATATACGTCCCCTTGCTGCATGTCACGCGCATTGAGAACGATGGCGCCTGCGGCAGCGCGCAGTCGATCCGCGTGATGGCATGGATGGTGACGCGCCGCGCGGCGCGTTCGACCGTCTGGCCGGCGCGCGCGTATTCGTACAGCGGCTTGCCGTCCTTCTTCAGCGCCGAATGCATCGGCGGAACCTGTTCGATCTCGCCAACGAAACGGCGCAGCACGGCGTCGAGCATGTCGACATCGCAACTCACCGCGCGTTCGGCGATGACCTCCCCTTCCGCATCGCCCGTGGACGTACGCTGACCGAGGCGCACCGTGGCCTCATAGGTCTTGTCGGCGTCGAGCAGGTCCTGCGAAAACTTGGTGGCTTCGCCAAAGCACAACGGCAGCAGGCCGGTGGCGAGCGGGTCCAGCGTGCCGGTATGGCCGGCCTTCCGGGCGCGCAGCAGGCGCTTGGCACGCACAAGGGCGTCGTTGGAAGACAAGCCGAGCGGCTTKTYGAGCAGCAGTACGCCGTGCACGTCACGCCGCGGCAGGCGCGGCGGACGATCGACCGGGGACGACATCAGGCTTCGTCGTCGTCCCGGGCCCGCGTGGCGTTGGCCTGGTTGATCAGCTTCGACATCTCGATCGAACGCTCGACCGAGGTGTCATGGAAAAAGCGCAGCGTCGGCACGGTATGGATGTGCAGCCGCTTGAACAGCAGCGAATGCAGGTATCCGGCCTTCTCGTTGAGGATCGCTTCCGCCTCGTCCGGCTGCGCGCCAAGCACCGTGAAATAGACCTTGGCGTGCGCGTAGTCCGGCGTCAGCGACACCGATTGCAGCGTCACGAGGCCCAGGCGCGGTTCGCGCAGCTCGCGCTGGATCATCTCCGCCAGATCCTTCTGGATCTGGTCGGACAGGCGCAGATTACGGGAGGAAATATTGCCTTTCTTGGCCATGCAAAACGACTTTGCCGCCCAGGGGGGCGGCGTTGATAGGCCAGCGGCGGCGAGCCAGGAGCCCGCCGCCTCGACGCGCGTTACAGCGTGCGCGCGACCTCGGTGATTTCATAGACTTCGAGCTGGTCGCCTTCCTGAACATCGTTGAAGTTCTTGATCGACAGACCGCATTCGAAGCCCTGCTTGACTTCCTTGACATCGTCCTTGAAGCGCTTGAGCGAATCGAGCTCGCCCGAGAACACCACGACGTTGTTGCGCAGCACGCGCACGAAGGCGCCACGCTTGACCAGACCGTCGGTGACCATACAACCGGCCACCGCGCCGATCTTCGGCACACGGAACACCTGGCGCACCTCGACCTGGCCGATCGTCACCTCGCGCTTCTCAGGCGCCAGCATCCCCGACATCGCCGCCTTGATCTCGTCCACCGCATCGTAAATGATGTTGTAGTAGCGGATATCGATGCCATTGTGCTCGGCCAGCTTGCGCGCACCGGCGTCGGCGCGCACATTGAAGCCGATGATCACGGCCTTGGAAGCGGTCGCCAGGTTGACGTCCGATTCCGTGATGCCACCCACGCCGCCGTGCACGATCTGCACGCGCACTTCGTCGGTCGACAGCTTCTGCAGCGACTGCACCAGCGCTTCCTGCGAACCCTGCACGTCGGCCTTGACGATCAGCGGCAGCGTCTGCACCTCGCCTTCGGCCATCTGCTCGAGCATGTTCTCCAGCTTGGCCGCCTGCTGCTTGGCCAGCTTCACGTCGCGGAACTTGCCCTGGCGGAACAGCGCGATTTCGCGCGCCTTGCGCTCGTCCGGCAGCACCAGCACTTCCTCGCCGGCGGCCGGCACTTCGGACAGGCCCTGGATCTCGACGGGAATCGACGGACCGGCTTCCTTGGTCGGCTTGCTGTTTTCGTCCAGCATCGCGCGGACGCGGCCGTAGGCGCTGCCCGCCAGCACGACGTCGCCGCGCTTGAGCGTACCGCTGGTCACCAGCACGGTGGCCACCGGGCCCTTGCCCTTGTCAAGCTGCGCTTCGACCACGAGGCCCTTGGCCGGCGCGTCGACCGGTGCCTTCAGCTCCAGGATCTCGGCCTGCAGCGACACCTGCTCCAGCAGCTCGTCGATACCCGCGCCGGTCTTTGCCGACACCGGCACGAACGGCGAGTCGCCGCCGTACTCTTCCGGCACGACCTGCTCGGCCACCAGTTCCTGCTTGACGCGGTCGGGGTTGGCTTCAGGCTTGTCGATCTTGTTGATCGCCACCACGATGGGCACACCGGCCGCCTTCGCGTGCGCGATGGCTTCCTTGGTCTGCGGCATCACGCCGTCGTCGGCCGCCACCACCAGGATCACGATGTCGGTGGCCTTGGCGCCGCGCGCACGCATCGCCGTGAAGGCCTCGTGGCCCGGCGTATCGAGGAAGGTGATCACGCCGCGCTCGGTTTCCACATGGTAGGCACCGATATGCTGCGTAATGCCGCCTGCTTCGCCCGCGGCGACCTTGGTGCGGCGCACGTAGTCCAGCAGCGAGGTCTTGCCGTGGTCGACGTGACCCATCACGGTGACCACCGGCGGACGCGGCAGCAGTTCCGCGTCGGATTGCTCCTCGCCGCCTTCGATCAGCAGCGCTTCCGGATCGTCCAGCTTGGCCGCCAGCGCCTTGTGGCCCATTTCCTCGACCACGATCATCGCGGTCTCCTGGTCCAGCACCTGGTTGATGGTGACCATCTGGCCGAGCTTCATCATCTGCTTGATGACCTCGGAAGCCTTGACCGCCATCTTGTGCGCCAGGTCGGCGACCGAGATGGTTTCCGGCACGTGCACTTCGCGCACCACCGGCTCCATCGGCGCCTGGAAATTGCTACGGGCGTCATCCTGCTGATGACGGCCGCCGCGGCCACGCGGACCGCCGCGCCAGCCGCCGACACCGCCCGACGAATCGCCACGGGTCTTCAGGCCGCCGCCCTTCTTGCGCGAACCTTCGTCCTGCCATGTCGACGATGCACCCTTGACGACCTTGCCGGTCTTCTTGTCGATGGTGGTGGCGACGGCAGGCTTCTTGTCGTCCTTCTTGGCCTCGGCGACCGCGCCGGCCGGCTTGACCGGCTTGTGCAGCGTGCCGCTCTGCTCGGCCTTCTTTTCCTCGGCCTTGCGCTCCGACGGCGCCTTCAGCACGCGTGCCGGCGCATTCAGCATCTGCTGGATCGCACGGGCCTCCGCCTCGGCGGCCTCGCGGCGCTTGCGGGCGGCTTCCTGCTCGGCGCGCAGCTTGTCGGCCGCGGCCTTGGCATCGTCGGCGGCCTTCTGCGCAGCGGCGCGCTCGGTCGCCAGGCGTGCCTGGTCGTCCTCGGCCTTCTTGCGGTCGGTATCCTGTCCCGCCTCGCTGGCGGCGCGGGCCGCCGCGGCCTCTTCCTCGGCCTTGCGGGCAGCCAGTTCGGCCTGCCGGCGCTCTTCGGCCTCGAGGGCTTCCTGCCGTGCGCGGCGCTCGGCTTCCTCGCGCTCGGCCGCCTCCTGGCGGGCCTTCAGCTCGGCTTCCTGGCGCGCCAGCAGCTCGGCCTGGCGGCGTTCCTCTTCCTCGCGGCGCGCGATCTCGGCCGCATCCACCACCGGCTCGGCCACGTCATGACCGTCGGCGGCGGATTCCGCGGGCGCTTCGTCGCGCTTGATCAGCACGCGCTTCTTGCGTACCTCGACCTGGACCGTGCGCGTCTTCCCCGTGGAATCCGCCTGGCGGATCTCGGAGGTCTCGCGCTTGGTCAGCGTGATCTTCTTGCGCGAACTGTCGTCGGACTGCCCGTGCGAACGCTTCAGGTAGTCCAGGAGCCTCGCCTTGTCGGTCTCGGTGATGACGTCCTCAGGCTTGGACTTGCCCACCCCAGCTGCCTGCAATTGTTCCAGCAGGGCAGCTGCGCTGCGACTCAGTTCTGCGGCCAGTTGGGCAACTGTTGTGCTTGCCATTCAAACCCTTTCAATGCTCGGTTTCTACGTCGGGACAGTCTTGTGCGGAAAGCGCGCTCGATGATGAACGTGTCCCTCAGTTGAACCAGTGTTCCCGTGCTTTCATGATCAGCGCCTTGGCTTCGTCTTCGCTGACCCCGGTCATTTCGACCAGTTCGTCGACGGCCAGCTCGGCCAGGTCGTCGCGTGTATGGATATTGCCTTCGGCCAGCTTGCCGATCAGTTCCGGCGTCAGGCCGTCCAGCGAGCGCAGGTCCTGCGATACCGCCTCGACCTTTTCCTCGCGGGCCAGCTCCATCGTCAGCAGCGCGTCGCGCGCGCGGTTGCGCAGCTCGTTGACCGTGTCCTCGTCGAAGGCCTCGATCTCGAGCATCTCGTTGATGGGCACATAGGCCACTTCCTCGAGCGACGAGAAGCCTTCGTCGATCAGGATGTCGGCGACTTCCTGGTCGACGTCCAGCTTGGACATGAACAGCTGGCGCACCACTTCGCTTTCCTCGGCCTGCTTCTGCGCCGATTCTTCCTGCGTCATGATGTTGATCTGCCAGCCGGTCAGTTCGGAAGCCAGACGCACATTCTGCCCGCTGCGTCCGATGGACACCGCCAGGTTTTCCTCGTCGACCACCACGTCCATGCTGTGCTTTTCCTCGTCGACGACGATGGACTGCACCTGCGCCGGTGCCAGCGCGCCGATCACGAACTGGGCCGGGTCTTCCGACCACAGCACGATGTCGACCGCCTCGCCGCCGATCTCGTTGCGCACCGCGGTGACGCGCGTCCCGCGTACACCCACGCAGGTGCCGATCGGGTCAATGCGCTTGTCGTGGGCCACCACGGCGATCTTCGCACGCACGCCGGGATCACGGGCGGCCGCCTTGATCTCCAGCAAACCCTGTTCCATTTCCGGCACTTCGTTTTCAAACAGCTTGATCAGGAACTGCGGCGACGTGCGCGACAGTTCGATTTGCGGTCCGCGCGCGGTGCGATCGACATTCAGGATATACGCACGCACACGGTCGCCGGTACGCAAATTCTCTTTCGGGATCATCTGGTCGCGCGGCAGCAACGCCTCGACGCGGCCGGACTCGACGATCAGCCCCTTCTTGTCGGCACGCTTGATCGTGCCGGTCATGATCTTCTCGCCACGTTCCAGGTAATCGTTCAGGATCTGCTCGCGCTCGGCGTCACGGATCTTCTGCAGGATCACCTGCTTGGCAGCCTGCGCGCCAATGCGGCCAAACTCGACCGACTCGATCTGCTCCTCGACGAAGTCGCCCAGCTCGATATTGGCGTCCTGTTCGCGCGCCTCGAACAGCAGGATCTGCTTGTCCGGCTCCTGCAGGCCCTGTTCGTCGGGAACCACCAGCCAACGGCGGAAAGTCTCGTGCTCGCCCGATTCCCGGTCGATGTGCACCCGAATGTCGACGTCTTCCTCGAAGCGCTTCTTGGTGGCCGAAGCGAGAGCCGCTTCCAGCGCACCGAATACCACATCCTTGTCGACGTTCTTCTCGCGCGCAAGCGCATCGACGAGCAACAGAACTTCGCGGCTCATTGCTTCTTCCCTTTTCTTTGATTTCCTTTGAAGTCGATCACCGGCACCAGCCGTGCCTTGTCGACATCGGATACGGTGAACTCCAGCAGCGCGGGACCATCCTTGCCCTCGAACTCCAGGCCGATCTTCTCGGCGCCGGACTCGCCGGTGGGCGCATGCAGGATGCCGACGAAGTTCTTGCGTCCATCGATCGGCAGGCGCAGCGTCACGCGTGCCTCCTCGCCGGCGAAGCGCGCGAAATCGGCAAGCTTCTTCAGCGGGCGATCCAGGCCGGGCGAGGACACCTCCAGCCGTTCGTAATCGACGTTCTCGACGGTCAGCACGTGCGTGAGCTGGCGGCTGACCTTTTCGCAATCCTCGATGGCAATTCCGGTATCCGGCTGATCGATGTAGACACGCAGCAACCCACCAGGGGCGCGCTCGAGCTCGACCAGCTCATACCCCATGCCGGTCAGGGTGGTTTCGATCAAATCTGCCAGATGCACTGTCCGTTCCGAAAATTGGCTTTACGCTACCGGGCGGGCCGATGGCGACATCCCGTCGCGGCCTGCCGCCATCCTCGTGGAAGGCGCCCGTCGATTGTGGCCTTGATGCTGCGGCCTCGATCCCGCGGCCGACCATGCGGACATCATGCCCGGATGGCGCTGCCCATCTGTATCGCACCCCGCCACAACCCGACGAACCAAAAAAAAATGGGCGCAATGCCCATCATTCGCCCATCCTTTCGAGGATGACTTTTGAATAGACTTGGATTATACGCGCTTGCGGCATAAAAGGCAAAGCAACACGCCGGTTGCGGCGCGTGGGGCCCGGGTGCTTCGCCCGGCGCGGGACATGCCGCGAAGGGCACCCCGCGCCGCCGTCCCGGCGTCGGTCAGTGGTTGCCGCCGCGCGCCCGCCCACGGCGGTTGCCGCCAGCCTTGACCGCCTTCGGCACCACATTGCCATTCGGTTCGCCGCCGCGACGCGGACCGCGGCCCTGGCCCCGGGCCTGACCGCCCTGGCCCTGGGCGGTCCGTGTCCCGCGCTGGCCGCGCATCGGCGGCTGCGCCGGCAGCCCCATGCCGCCGCCGAACTTCGCCGAGTGCGAGGTCAGCACCGTTGGCGAAGCGATGTAGCCCATCGACGTCTGCATCGGGTCGGGCTGGCCGCGATTGGCGCCGCGCCCGCCATCGGCATTGAAGCGCGGCAGGCCGTCCATGCCGGTCGGCATCGGCACGCCCTCGATGGCCGCCTGCGCACGCTGCTTGCGGCCGCCGACCTTGGTGGCGCCCTTGGGGCCGCCGTTGGCCTGCTTGGTGGGCGCCTTCAGGCCGATGGCCGTCATCATCGCGCGCACGTCATCCGCCTCCAGCTCTTGCCAGCGGCCGCGCTTGAGCCCGCGCGGCAGCAGGAACTGGCCGTAGCGCGTACGGATCAGGCGTGACACCGTCAGGCCCACGGCCTCGAACATCCGCCGCACCTCGCGGTTGCGGCCTTCGGTCAGCGCGACGTGGTACCAGTGGTTGACGCCTTCGCCGCCGCCGTCGGTGATCCGCAGGAAGTTCGCCTCGCCGTCATCGAGCTGGATGCCATGCAGCAGACGCTGGCGGTCGGCCTCGGCCAGTTCGCCCAGCGTGCGCACCGCGTATTCGCGCTCCACGCCATAGCGCGGATGCATGAAACGGTTGGCGATATCGCCCGAGGTGGTGAAGATCAGCAGCCCTTCGGTATTGAAGTCCAGGCGGCCCACCGCCACCCACTTGCCGGTCTTGATGCGCGGCAGGTTGTCGAACACGGTGGGACGGCCTTCCGGATCGGACTGGCTGACGATTTCGCCGGCCGGCTTGTGGTACAGCAGCACGCGGGGCGGCTTGCTGGTGATGCGGCGGTGGATCAGCTTGCCGTTGACGCGGACCTGGTCGGTCGGCAGGATGCGCTGGCCGATATGCGCCGGCAGTCCGTTCACCGAGACGCGGCCCTGCAGGATCAACTCTTCCATCTCGCGGCGCGAACCCAGTCCGCCCTCGGCCAGGACCTTGTGCAGCTTGGGCGCGTCGTCGTCGGAAGTCAGTTCGCGCACCGGCTTGGCCTTGGCGCGCGGGGATGCGCCGCCGTCGGCGTCGTACTGGCCCGAGATCACAAAGCGGAACAGATCCTCGGCGGCCGCGCTCTTGTCGGCCGGCGCGGCGGCCGGCTTGCTCCTGGCCTGACCCTTGCCCGGCTTGGCCGCGCCCCTGGCGGCGCCCTTCGTCGACGCATTGGCATTGGGCGCGGCCTTGCCGCCGCCCTTGCGCTGGCCGCCCTGGCGCGGCTGGGTCTGCTGCTGCGCTTCGCCCGCCGCCGCGGCGTTGCCTTCCTTGCCCGGCCCGCGGCCGCGGCGCGGCTTGTTGCCGCCTTCCCGCGCACCGGCCTCGACCGGTTTGCCGCGCTTGCCGCGGCCACCCCGGGGCGCGGGCGCGCCATCGGCATCGCCGCCGGCCTGCGCCGCGGCCACCGGCTGGCCGGCATTTCCATTTTCGGCGCCGACCTCCCGTTCCTGCGCGGCCTGACGGCGCGACGCCACGAGATTGCGCAAGCCCCGGCGCAGGCCCTTGCGCCGCGGCGCGGCGCCCTCTGCGGGGGTTTCGGCCTCGCGCACGTCTTGATCGATTGAGTCGGACAAAGTATTCACACTCGCTTGTTGCATGTGGTGTTCAGTTCGGGACGCGCTCGTCCTGCTCGTCGGCGTCGCGTTCATCGGCGCGGTCATCGGCACGTTCTGCCTCGTGCCCGGCTGTGGGCGTTGACTGCGGTTGGGCGTGATCGCCGTCGGTCAGCTGCGCATCCGCATCGGCACGCTCGAGCGCGCGCACGGCATCGTCCAGGAAGGCGGCGTCGGCGCCGGCCTCGGCAGCGGCAACGTCGTCGGCCCGCACGGCGGGCTCGTCCTGCGCCGGCACGGCGTCCATGGGCGCGGCCGCCGCGGCGTCTTCCGCGGTGGCGGCAAACGCCTCTTCGTCGGCGCCCGCCGCCGTGGCCACCGCCTCGAAGTCGATGGCCTGCTGGTTCAGCAGCGCTTCCTGCGTCTGCGCCTGCGGATCTTCCAGCGGCGGCAGTTCATCGAGCGTGCGCAGGCCCAGATCGTCGAGGAAGGACTTGGTGGTCGCGTACAGCGCGGGCTTGCCCGGCACGTCGCGATGGCCGATCACTTCGATCCAGCCCCGGTCCTCCAGCTTCTTGATGACCTCGGAGCTCACCGTGACGCCGCGGATTTCCTCGATGTCGCCACGGGTGACCGGCTGCCGGTAGGCGATGATCGCCAGGGTTTCCATCACCGCGCGGGAATACTTCGGCGGCTTTTCCGGATTGAGCCGGTCGAGGTATTCCCGCATCGCCGGCCGGCTCTGGAAGCGCCAGCCGCTGGCCAATGCGACCAGTTCGACACCGCGGTGCTCCCACTCCTTGCGCAATTCCTCCAGAAGCACGCGGATCGTGTCGGCGCCGACATCATCGGCGAACAGACGGCGCAGATCGCCGACGCGCAGCGGCTCCTGCGCGCAGATCAGCGCAGTCTCGAGGACGATTTTCGCCTCTTGGGTATTCATGTTGTGGTATGCGGCCTGTCTTTGCATCTGCGTCCGTGACACGCGGACGCGCTGGAGATTGTCGATTCAGCGGCCATGCGTCCCGTCGCGGAACGCCCGCCGCCATTCATCGCGCAGCCGGCCCGGGGATGCGTCTCGCATCGTGGCCATGCGCCTTTCTCATCGGTGCATCGATTGCCGGTCCGGTCCGGCAGGAGATCGTCCGCCCGCCTGTCGTCATGCGGCGGAGGGACTTGTGCGTCGCGCCGCCCCCCTGTTGCGGCCGACACGCCCGGACGGCCGCGACCGTCCGGCTGGCTGGACAACTGTGAACATCGGGCGGCGTGCGCGCCTGCCTGGCCCATCGCTGCCGCATTGCTGACCAGAGTTATTGGCCGATGTAGACATCGGGATTTCTAGCCGGACAGCAGGCGGGGAAGGAAGCGGGCGTCGAACCCGCGGTGGCCTTGACAGGCGCCGTGACAGCCGGCGCGACCGGGCGACCACGACCCTCGCGATAGCGCTCGCGAAAGCGGTGCGGTCGCCGTGGTTCCCGGGATTGTATGGCATACCCGCCGGAACCTGCAACCTGACGGATGCGCCAGGGGGCCTTGGCCGCATATTTTCACAAGGTCAGGCAGAAACCCTGTACTGCCAGCGTGGCGGGCAGCATCGCGGCCCTTGCCATGCCGGCCGCGCCAAACATCACAACGGCAGCGCCGGCGGCGCGCCGTACCCACGGCCGGCGCGACAGCGTCCGCAACCAGGCGGACAGTCCGGACAATACCAGCAGGTTGGGCAGCGTTCCGGCGCCGAACACCAGCATGACCAGCGCCCCGGACGGAGCGTTGCCGGCCAGCAGCGCCAACGCCAGGGCGCCGTACACCATGCCGCACGGTACCAGGCCCCACGCCAGCCCGGCGGCATAGCGCCGCAGCAGCCGCCGCCCTGGCGTCGCGTGCACGGCGGACACGCAGCCTTTGCGCGCCGACACGCGGCGTGCGACCGGCGTCCATAGCCTCGCCACGGCACGTGCGAGCGATTCGGCGCGAATGAGCCGTACAGCGCGACCGGCACCGAGCATCCACAGACCGGCCAGCACCAGCGTGCCGCTGCCGGCGGCGAACAGCGCGCGCTGCAGCGGCAGATACTGTGCCTTCCACGCGCCCGCGCCCACCGCTCCGAGCACGGCGCCCAACGCCGCGTACATGGTGAGGCGGCCCGCATGCAGCACCAGCAGTTCCCTCACCCACGCCACGCGGCGGCGATAGAGCGGCACTGGCGTGCCGGCGTGGGGGCGGTCTCCGGCTTCCACCGCCAACGCGATGCCGCCGCACATGGCGGCACAGTGGACGCCGCCCAACAGTGCCAGCGCAAATACGCTCAATAAGACGCCCAGCGTCACACGTGACTCCCATCAATTGCATACGGCGCGGTAGAATGCCCTCGGCCGTTCCACCGGTGATGCACGCCGGTTGCGGGGGCCATTGCTTTCGAACCCCTCCTCGCGACAGGCCCCAATTGCTCAATCCGATCCCGCTGCAAGACACGTCCACCCGCTGCTCGACCTGCTCGCTTGGCCAGCTTTGCCTGCCGGTCGGCATGTCGGCGCGCGACGTCGAGAAGATGGATTCGCTGGTGCAGGAGCGCATCCGCGTGCGCAAGGGCGAAACGCTGTATCGCATGGGCGACGCGCTGACCGCCGTCTACGCGGTTCGCTTCGGCACGCTGAAGACCCACCTGACGATGGAGGACGGCCGCTCGCAGATCAGCGGCTTCTACCTGCCCGGCGAAGTGGTGGGCTTCGATGGCCTTACCGAGATGCGTCACGCATCGGACGCCACGGCGCTGGAAGACGCCGAGGTCTGCGTGGTGCGCTACGACGAACTGCAGACCTTGTCCGCCGCCCTGCCCTCGCTGCAGCACCAGTTCATGCGCCTGATGAGCAAGGAAATCACGCAGGACCAGATGATGCTGATCACGCTGGGATCGATGCGTGCCGAGGAGCGGCTGGCCGGCTTCCTGGTCAACCTGTCCGAGCGCCTGTCGGCGCGCGGATATTCGCCGTCCGAGTTCGTGCTGCGCATGAGCCGCGAGGAAATCGGCAGCTACCTGGGCCTGAAGCTCGAAACCGTCAGCCGCCTGTTCTCGCGCTTTGCCGAGGCCGGCCTGATCCAGATCCGCCAGCGGCATGTGAAGCTGGTCGACATGCAGGGCATCCGCCAGATCATCGGCCGTTCCTGCTGATCGCACGGCCGCCTGCGCCACGCCGGCGTCGGTCATCGCGCTATTCCAGTTCGTCGGCATCGGACATCGGCGCCGGGAACGTGTACAGCGTCAGCGCGCTGGACAGCGCGCACACCGCCCAGGCCAGCAGGAAACCGATCGTATAGACCGCGCCCCGCGACAGATCCACCGCACTGCCGAACACGCGCAGCTCGCGCGGATCGATCAGCGAGAACACCAGCGCGAAGCCCACGCCCGCGCTCAGGAACGCGGGCCACAGCACCCACATCAGCCAGCGTGTCCTCATGGCCGCACCGCCTGCGTTTGCGGCGCGAGCGCGCGCCCGGCATGCGACGCGGGCGACGCGGGCGTCGCGGCGCCGGCCTCGCGGATCACCAGGCCCTGGCGAACCACGCCTTCGATCGGGCGGTCGGCATGCCGCATGGCGATCCAGATGGTCACCGCGCAGCCGGCCATCGCCAGCAACGGCCCGCTCATCAGGAGCCATGGCCACGGCTCCTTCCACCACGGTCTGCTTTGCGACATATTGACTCCTTGCTACGGGTTGGCGGGAACGATGAAGCTGGTGGTTTCGCGAACCTGCGCGCGGCGGCCGTCTTCGCCCGTGCCGCTGACGACGATTTCGACGCGGTGCGTGCCCGGGGCAGCGTGCTCCAGCGGCACGCGCACGCGCACCGGGACCAGCCGGTTGGATACGGGAGGCAGATGGCCGGCGCGCACGTCGTACTCGATGCTCAACGCCGTGAGGTCCTTGCCAGCGGTGCTCACCACCACATCCATGGGGGCCTCGGTGGCGTTGATCAGCTGCAGCCGATAGACGTTCTCGATCCAGCGTCCTTCCACTTCGCGCGCCAGCGCCTGCCGGTCGCGGATGATGTCCACCTTCAGCGGCGTGCGCAGCGCCAGCGCGGCGACAAAGCCGCCCGCCAGCAGAAGCCATAGCGCCGTGTACACCACGATACGCGGACGCACCACGCGCCGGCGCGCCACCGCGGCCGACAGCGCCTGCCGCATCGCGTTCTCCGACGTGTAGCGGATCAGGCCGCGCGGGTACTGCATCTTGTCCATGACCTGGTTGCAGGCGTCGATGCACGCCCCACAACCGATGCACTCGTATTGCAGCCCGTCGCGGATGTCGATGCCGGTGGGGCACACCTGTACGCAGATGCTGCAGTCGACGCAGTCGCCCAGGCCGAGCGCGCGGGGATCTGCCTTGCGCGAACGCGAGCCGCGCGGCTCTCCGCGCTGCACGTCGTAGGTCACCACATAGGTGTCCTTGTCCACCATCACGCTCTGGAAACGCGCGTACGGGCACATGTACTTGCAGACCTGCTCGCGCATGAAGCCGGCATTGCCCCAGGTGGCGATCGCGTAGAACAGCATCCAGAAGCTCTCCCACGGGCCGGTGGACAGGGCCAGCACCGCGCCGCCGAGTTCGCGGATCGACGAGAAGTAGCCGACGAAGGTGTAGCCGGTCCACAGTGCCACCGCGATCCACAGCAGATGCTTGGTGGCCTTCAGGCGCAGCTTGCGGAAGGTCCACGGATCTCCGTCGAGCCGGATGCGCGCGATGCGGTCGCCTTCGACCTTGCGCTCGATCCACATGAAGATCTCGGTGTAGACCGTCTGCGGACAGGCATAGCCGCAGAACAGCCGCCCGGCCACCGCGGTGAACAGGAACAGCGACAGCGCGGAAATGACCAGCAGCACGGCCAGATAGATCACGTCCTGCGGCCACAGCACCAGCCCGAACAGATAGAACTTGCGCGCGCCCAGGTCGAACAGCACGGCCTGGCGGCCATTCCATTGCAGCCACGGCAGCCCGTAGAAGACCAGCTGCGTAAGCAGCACCATGGCGACGCGCCAGCTGGCGAACGCGCCCGTGACGGCGCGCGGATGGATCTTGCGACGAACCTCGTACAGCGAGGCTTCGGACGGGTCCAGGCCCGGTGCGTTCATGAGTGGCTACCTGTCTTGCTGGCCGGATTCCGCCGCATCGGCGGACAGGCCCCATACGTAAGCGGTCAACATGCGGATCCGTTCGGGTGTCAGGATCTCCTCGTGCGCGGGCATGCGGTTGTCGTGGCCCTTGAGGATGGCCTTGACGATATTCGCCTCGCTGCTGCCGTGCAGCCACACCTTGTCCGACAGATTGGGCGCGCCGATGGCCTGGTTGCCCTGCCCCTTGCCGCCGTGGCACGCCACGCAGGTGGACTTGAACACCGGCTCCCCGCGGGACGCGCGGATAGGGTCGGAGGCCAGGCCCGACAGCGAGCGCACATACTGCGCGACTTCGCCGGCCGCCTTCGCGTCGATCGCGCCCGCGAACGACGGCATCACGCCGTGCCGGCCCTTGGCGATGGTTTGCATGATGGTGGCCGGATCCCCGCCGTACAGCCAGTCGCGATCGGTCAGGTCGGGAAAGCCGCGACTGCCGCGCGCGTCCGAGCCGTGGCACTGCGCGCAGTAATTCAGGAACAGCCGCTGGCCGATCTCGCGGGCCTGCGGATCGACGGCGACGGCCTTGACATCCATCGGCATGTACTTCGCATAGACCGCCTGCTGCTTCTGCCGGGCCGTCTGCCGCTGCGCGGCCAATTCGCCCTGACTGGAGAAGCCCAGCACGCCCTGATAACCGCCCAGCCCCGGATACAGGATCAGGTAGACGAAGGCGAAGATGCAGGCCAGCAGGAACATCCACATCCACCAGCGCGGCAGCGGATTGTTCAGCTCGCGCAGATCGCCGTCCCATACGTGGCCGGTGTCCGGTGTCGCCGCGCCGATGTCGGTGGGCGACACCGACGACGTCTTCGACACGCGGGTCTGCGAGAACAGCAGCCACACGCACCATGCGATGCCCACCAGCGCGATGGCGGCGATGTAGTAGCTCCAGAAATCGGAAATGAAGTCGCTCATGGCCTTATTGTTCCTGCTCGATGGCGTGCGCGCGGCCGGCGTGGCGGCGCACGTCCTGCATATGCGGTGTGGCTTCGTCGGGAAGCGCGAACGGCAGCATGGCGGATTCGCGGTTGGCGTCCTGCCGGCCGCGCGACCATGCCCAGCAGCAGATGCCGACGAAGACCGCGAAAAAGATGACGGTGGAGAAGGCGGTGACGGTGCTCATGGTCACTCCTTCGCCGACGCCTGCGTTTCTGCATCCACGCGTACGTTGCGACGGTTGGTGCCGAGACCCTGCAGATAGGCCACCAGCGCGTCTTCCTCGGTCTTGCCCTGCAATTGCGCGGGCGCTTCGGCGATTTCCGCGTCGGTGTAAGGCACGCCCAGCGCGCGCAGCGTGCGCATGCGCTGCCGCACGTCGGCGGTGGGCAGCGGGGTCTGCTCCAGCCACGGATACGACGGCATCACCGATTCGGGCACCACGTCGCGCGGATTGCGCAGGTGGATGCGTTGCCAGTCGTCCGAGTAGCGGCCGCCGACGCGGGCGAGGTCGGGACCTGTCCGCTTCGAGCCCCACAGGAAGGGATGGTCGTAGACCGACTCGCCCGCGGTGGAGTAGTGGCCATAGCGCTCAACCTCGGCCTGCAGCGTGCGCACCTGCTGCGAATGGCAGCCGACGCAGCCCTCGCGGATATAGATGTCGCGGCCCATCAGCCGCAGCGGCGTGTACGGCGTGATGCCCGGATCGGGCTGCGTGGTGGAGTGCTGGAAGAACAGCGGCAGGATCTGCACGAAGCCGGCGATGCTGACCACCACGATGGTGCAGACGATCAGCCAGCCGATGTTCTTCTCCAGCGTCTCGTGCGAAAAAAAGCGATGTTGCTTGGACATGATGATGTTCCCTGGTCGCGTGCGTACTTTCAGTGGGCCGCGGCGGCGACCGAAGCGGTGGCGACGGCCGCATTCGCGGCAACCGGAATCGGCGCGTCCACCGCGCCGCGGCCGGCCATCGTGCGCACCACGTTGTAGGCCATCAGCAGCATGCCGGCGAGGAAGCAGATGCCGCCCAGCAGACGAATCAGGTAGAAGGGGTACTTGGCCTTGACCGCCTCGGCGAAGGCGTAGGTCAGCGTGCCGTCCGGCTGCGTGGCGCGCCACATCAGCCCTTCCATCACGCCGGCGATCCACATCGACGCGATATAGAGCACCACGCCAATCGTTGCGATCCAGAAGTGCCACTCGATCAGGCGCGTGCTGTACATCTCGCGCAGTCCGAACAGGCGCGGCAGCAGGTAATACAGCGAACCGATCGAGATCATGGCCACCCAGCCCAGCGCGCCAGAGTGCACGTGGCCGATGGTCCAGTCGGTGTAGTGCGACAGCGCGTTCACGGTCTTGATCGACATCATCGAGCCCTCGAACGTCGCCATGCCGTAGAACGACAGCGCCACCACCAGGAACTTCAGGATCGGGTCGGTGCGCAGCTTGTGCCAGGCGCCCGACAGGGTCATGATGCCGTTGATCATGCCGCCCCACGACGGCGCCAGCAGGATCAGCGAGAACACCATCCCCAGCGACTGCGCCCAGTCCGGCAGCGCGGTGTATTGCAGGTGGTGGGGACCGGCCCACATGTACGTGAAATTCAGCGCCCAGAAGTGGACGATCGACAGCCGGTACGAGTAGATCGGGCGCTCGGCCTGCTTCGGAATGAAGTAATACATCATGCCGAGGAAGCTGGTGGTCAGGAAGAAGCCGACCGCGTTATGCCCGTACCACCACTGCACCATCGCGTCCTGTACGCCGGCATAGGCCGAGTACGACTTCCACAGCGACGCGGGCAGCTCGATGTTGTTGACGATATGCAGGATGGCGATCGTCAGGATGTAAGCGCCGAAGAACCAGTTCGCGACGTAGATATGCCGGGTCTTGCGTTTGACGATGGTGCCGAAGAACACGATCGCGTAGGCCACCCACACCGCGGTGATCAGCAGGTCGATCGGCCATTCCAGTTCGGCGTATTCCTTCGACGTGGTGATGCCCAGCGGCAGCGTGATGGCCGCGGCGACGATCACCACCTGCCAGCCCCAGAAGGTGAACGCCGCCAGCGGGCCGGCAAACAGCCGCGTCTGGCAGGTACGCTGCACGACGTAGTACGACGTCGCGAACAGCGCGCTGCCACCGAAGGCGAAGATCACCGCGTTGGTGTGCAACGGGCGCAAGCGGCCGAACGACAGCCACGGCGTGTCGAAGTTGAGCGCAGGCCAGATCAGCTGGGCGGCGAGCAGCACGCCGACGGCCATGCCAACGATTCCCCATACCACCGTCATGATGGCGAATTGCCTCACGACGCCGTAATTGAAGGTGTCGACGCGCGAAGGCGTGGCCGTATCCCTCAGGCCGGCGGCAGTGACATCCATTCAGACCCCCAAGATTTAAGTCAGGACTTTTGATTGATCGATGGGAGTCAATGTAGGCGGGACGTGCGCGGCGAGGGTTGATCCTGGTCAAGCGTGTTACGGAATGAGGTGGGGTGTTGTTTTGCGGGGAGCGTCGGAGGATGGCGTGGGGGACGACTGCCCTCTCCCCCGGCCCCCCCCTCTCCGGCCGTGCGGGAGAGGGGAGAAAAGCGGCGGGTTTTCAAATGCTGTGGGTGTGCTCCCCTCTCCCGCATGGCGGGAGAGGGGCGGGGGAGAGGGTAGTCTCAGCCCTCCCCCTGCCTCACCACCCCCGGCCCATCGTTATCCAGCAATATCGCCTGTCCCGGCCGCTCCAGGTCATCGTATTGCCCTGCCCTCAGCGCCCACCACAGCGCGACGGCAATCAGCGCCACCAGCCCAAGGCTCATCGGCACGAGCAAGTACAGCGTTTCCATCTCAGCGCCCTTCTGGAATGCGCAACAGCCGCCAGGCATTGGCCACGACCAGCAGCGAGGACAAGGACATGCCCACACCGGCCATCCACGCGGTGACGTGGCCGCTGGCTGCCAGCGGGATCGCGATCACGTTATAGGCGAAGGCCCAGCCGAGGTTCTGCCGTACCACCGCGCGAGTGCGACGCGCCACCTCGATCGCGGTGGCGATGGTCGCGACGCCATCATGCGTCAGGACCGCATCGGCGCCCACCTGCGCCAGCGGCGCGCCGCTGGCCAGCGCCACGGAAACCTGGGCCTGCGCCAGTACGGGGCCGTCGTTGATGCCGTCACCAACCGCCAGCACGACGCGACCCTGCCGCTGCAACGCGGCGACATAGTCCCGCTTGCCTTCCGGACCGATGCGGCCGTGCGCCTGGTCGATGCCGAACTGTGCGCCCCACCAGCGCACCGTCGGCGCGCTGTCGCCCGATACCAGGTGGCAGCGCACGTCCAGCGCCCGCAGGCGCCGAAGCAGCGCCGCGGTTTGTGGCCGCTCCGTGTCGGACAGCACCAGCACCGCGAGCATGCCGCCCTCGTCGCCCAGCCAGACCGGCGTGGCGCCGTCGTGCAGGTGGGCGAGCAACACGCGTCCGGCACCGTCCGGCCCGGCCGCGTGCGGTTCCGTGGCAACAGATGGCGCCAGGGCGGCGACGAAATCGCGCCGGCCGAGCCGCACCGTCCGGTCGCCGATACGAGCCTCGACACCCTCCCCGGGCACGTTGCGCAGATCTCGTGGCGTCGCCGCGTGCGTGGACTGGCGAGGCAACAACATGTCGGCGGCGGCCACGATCGCACGGGCGATCGGATGTTCGCCGCTGGCTTCGAGCGCCGCGGCCAAGGCGAGGCACGCGCTATCGTCGGCATCGCGAAGCGGCAGAAGCTGCGCCAGCTGGAAGCGGCCCTCCGTCAGCGTCCCGGTCTTGTCCATCACGACGTCGGTGACATCCGCCAGCGTTTCGAGCGTATGGCCCCGCGTCAGCAGCAGCCCTCGACGCGACAGCGCCGCGCCGGCAGCGGCCAGCGCGGCCGGTGTGGCCAGCGACAATGCGCAAGGACAGCTGACAACCAGCACCGCGACCGTCACCATCAGCGCGCGCTCCGGCGCGATGAACCACCATGCCAGTCCGGTGGCGAGGGCCAGCAGCAGCAATGCCGCCACGAACCATGCGGCGACGCGATCCGCCATCGCGGCCAGCCGCGGCTTGTCCGCCAGCGCGCGATCGAGCAGCGCCACGATTTCGGCCAGGCGCGTGCCGGCGCCAACATGCCGCACGACGATGTCGATCGGACTGGTGGCGTTATAGCAGCCGGCCAGCACCGCATCGCCGGGGCCGCGCGGCACCGGGCGGCTTTCGCCGGTCAGCATCGATTCGTCCAGGTCGCTTTGGCCCGCGACGACGTCGCCATCGCAGGGGACGATCTCGCCGGCCCGCGCGCGCACCCGATCGCCCGGTGCGAGCCGCGCCACCGGCACGCGTTCGACGCTGCCGTCGGGCAATACCTGTTCGCACGTGGCGGGAAGCTGCCGCGCCAGCATTTCGGCGCCGCTGCGTGACGCCTGCCTGACCCGCAACTCCAGATAGCGCGCCAGCAGCAGCAAGGCGACGAACATCGTCACCGAGTCGTAGTAGACCTCGCCGACGCCGCGCACCGTCGCAAGAAGGCTGGCGCCGAACGCGGCGGCCAGGCCCAGCGCAACCGGCACGTCCATGCCGACATGGCGGTGCCGCACGGCCCGCCATGCGCCGGCAAAGATCGGCGCGGCACTGTACAGCACCACAGGCAGCGTCAACGCGAGGCTGGCCCATTGCAGCAGCCGCAAATGCGCGGGGTCGATGGTGCCCGCGTGGGTATAGACGGGCCATGCGTACATCATGACCTGCATCATGCCGAGCATGGCCACGCCCAGCCGCATCAGCAGCCCGCGGCGCTCGGCGCGGTCCTGCCGCTCGGCATCGGACAGCTCGAACGGCCACGCGGTGTAGCCAATGTCCGCCAGCGCGCCGAGCAGGCTAGCCACGGTCAGCGCGGCGCTGTTCCAGCGCACCAGCACGCGCCGCGTGGCGATATTGGCCACCACCGACTCCACGCCCGGCAGGCCGCCGAGCTTCTGCTCGATCAGCCACGCGCAGGCGGCGCAGCGGATGTTCTCCGGGGTCAGCGTGATCTCGCAGCGTTCGCCGCCGGCGGCGTCCCGGTCTTGCAGCCTGCGCACAAAGCGTGCACGCAGCTCGTCGGTGTCGTAGGCGGCCCAGACCGGCTCGATTTCGGCGCGCACCGACGGGTCCAGCGGACGGCCGAAGCGGAACTGGTCTCCATACAGGTGGGCAAAGCCGGCCGCGTCCAGCGTCTGTGCCAGCGCAAGGCAGCCGGCGCAGCAAAAATCGCGCGGCTTGCCCGCGATGAGCGCCTGCATGGCCGGCGGGTTCGCGTCCAGGCGCTGGCCGCAATGGAAACAGGCCGCATCGCCGCCAGCGGCGGTCGACCGGGCTGCGTCCTGCTGGAGCGGGCCTGCGCGGGCAGTGGACAAGGCGTGGGGCGTCATGGTCGCACCCATTCTAGGCAGGCAAACTGCCCCGCCCCTTGATATCGATCAAGTCCCCGAAGGAATGCGGCCCCCTGGACCAGGGGCCTTGGCCGTAGTAGCGCCGTAGCGCGGTCGAACGGCCGTGCGGTGAGCCCTCAGGCCAGCCCGGCCTCGACCACCCGCCGCGGCGCTTCCAGGTACTCGCGCGACTGCATCTCGATGATGCGCGACACGGTGCGGTGGAATTCGTTGGCCATCTGCCCTTCGACATACAGCTCGTCGGCCGGCACCTCGGCCGACATCAGCAGCTTGACCTTGTGGTCGTAGAACACGTCGATCAGCCAGGTGAAGCGGCGCGCCTCCGACGACATGCGCGGCGTCATCTTCGGCACGTCCGACAGGATCACCGTATGAAACTGCCCGGCGATCTCCAGATAGTCGTTCTGCGAGCGCGGGCCGCCGCACAGCGTGGCGAAGTCGAACCACACCACGCCATTGGCCTTGCGCAGCGCGCGCAGTTCGCGCTTCTCGATATGCAGCAGCGGCGATTCGTCGGCCACGCCGGCCAGCGCCGTGAAGGCGTCGCGCAAGGCCGCGCTGGCCTCGGCATTCAGCGGCGTGTAGTACGCCCGCACCTGCTCCAGTGTGCGCTTGCGGTAATCGATGCCGGCGTCGACGTTCAGCACGTCGAGCTTCTGCTCGATCAGCGCGATCGCGGGCAGGATACGGTCGCGGTGAAGGCCGTCCGGATACAGCAGGTCGGGCCGGTAATTCGATGTCATCACGAACTGCACGCCGTTCTCGAACAACTGGTCGAGCAGGCGGTGCAGCATCATGGCGTCGGCCACATCGCTGACGTGGAATTCATCAAAGCAGATCAGCCGGTACTTCTGCGCGATGCGTTTGGCCAGCTCGTCCAGCGGATCGGGACGGCCGCGCAGCTCCTCGAGCTGCCGGTGCACCTCGCGCATGAACTCGTGGAAATGCAGCCGCGTCTTCCGCACCACCGGCACGCAGTGATAGAAGCTGTCCATCAGGAAGGACTTGCCACGGCCAACGCCGCCCCACAGATAGACGCCCTTCGGCACGTCGGGCCGGTTCAGCAGCCGCTTCAGCCGCGTATTGCGCCGCTGCTTGTAGGCCACCCACTCGTCGTAGCACTGCTGCAGGCGCGCCACCGCGCGCAACTGCGCCTCGTCGGACTGATAGCCGCGCTGCTGCAGCTCGTGGTGGTAGTACTCCGTGACGTTCATGCGGGGAGGAAGGCGGGTGGGATGGGGAGGGTTGTGGCGG
>NZ_VLJN01000046.1 GCF_007829435.1 Cupriavidus gilardii J11 | reverse complement strand
CGGCCCTGTTCGACATACGGCGCCCAGGCCGGCGTATCGGCGACCGACATCACGTGGCCGCCCAGCAGTGCCTGCATCGATTCCGAGTTGCCCTTGAACGGGATGTGCGAGAACTGGACGTTCTGCTTCATCGCCAGCTGCTCCATGGTCAGGTGCAGCGTGGTCATCGGCCCCGGCGTGCCGTAGGTCAGCTTGCCCGGATTCTTCTTCGCATAGTCGATGTACTCCTGCATCGTCTTGATCGGCGAATCGGCGGGCACCACGAGGCCGAACGAGTAGCCGGCCAGGTTGATCACGTAGCTCAGGTCCTTGACCGGATCCCAGTTGATCTTGGTGGTGTACGGCAGGCGGAACACCGGCAGCGGGATCTGGGCCAGCGTGTAGCCATCCGGCGGTGTGGACTGCATCATCTGCGCGGGCAGCACGCCGCCGGCGCCGGGCTTGTTCTCCACGATCACCGGCTGGCCGAGGATCTTGGAGGCGTTGTCCGCCAGCACGCGGAACGGAATATCGGTCGAGCCGCCCGCGGTATAGCCGATGATCAGCCGGATCGGGCGCTGCGGGAAGTTGTCCGCCTGCGCGTGGGCCGCCGGAATGGCAGCCAGACCGGTGGCCGCGGCTGCGGCGATGACGCCCGCACGGGCGAGAAAATGGCGGCGTTGCATGTGTTGTCGTCTCCTGTTGCTACAAGCTACTGCTTGATCACTGCTTTAAAAAAACCGGGGCTTCTGCGACCACCTGGCTGATCGGCCGGCAAGGCGCATGCCGCGCCGGCCGCCCGGGCTAGCCAAGCGGCGCGCCGGCGAACGCGGCGCGCAGCGCGGCGACCGCATCGTCATGCGCGCCCGCCACGGCCGGGACGAAACGTCCCAGCTTGAAGAAATCATGGATCATGCCGGGATAGCGCGCCAGCTGGACCGGCACGCCGGCACGTTGCAGCTTGGCGGCATAGGCAACGCCTTCGTCATGCAGCGGATCGTAGCCCGCCACCGCGATCCAGGCCGGGCAGCAGCCGGCGACCTGGGCCCCTGCCCCGCCGCCATCGAGCGGCGCGAAGCGCCAGTCGTCGCGGCTCGCGTCGTCGTCCAGATACTGCGCGAAAAACCACTGGATCATGTCGGCCGTCAGCAGATAGCCGTCGGCCAGCGCGCGGTGCGACGGCGTGTCCTGCCGCGCGCACGTGCCCGGATACAGCAACATCTGCAATACCGGCGCCAGGCCGCGGTCGCGCGCCTCCACGGCGCAGGCCGCGGCCAGCGTGCCGCCGGCGCTGTCACCGGCGAGCGCGATGCGATTCGCATCGCCGCCCAGGGCCGGCGCTGTCTCGTGGACCCAGTGCAGCGCATCGAAGGCGTCGTTCACCGCGGTGGGGAACTTCCACTGGGGGCCCAGCCGGTAGTCGACCGACAGCACCATGGCTTCGGTCCGTTCGCACAGCATGCGGCACAGCGGATCGTGCGTGTCCACGCTACCCACGGTGAACCCGCCGCCGTGAAAATAAAGCAGCACCGGCAGCGGGTCGGCCCAGCTCGCTTCGCGGGGCACATAGCGGCGCACGCGGATCGGACGACCGTCGCGGGCGATGATGGACATATCCTCGACCCCATGCACGGACCGCGGGGCCAGATCGAGGATATTGGCGCTCTTCTCGTAGGCGATCTTCGCGTCGGCCGGGTCCAGGTGATGCAGCGGCGGACGCCTGGCGCGCGCCACCATGTCCAGCAGATGCGCGATCTGCGGATCGAGCGGCTCTGCCGGCAAACCTGGCATCGGGTGGACCCGCTGGGATGCGGAGGACTGGACTGCGGACATCGAAGGCGACGAGAATCGGCTGATGGTCGGTTGGTGTCTGTCATGGAACGGCGGCAGGCACGACGCACTGTTCGTTGTCCGGCCGTCTCGTCCGAATTGTGAACGAGCGTTCGATTTTAGTATGATGCCAGAGGTTTGTGGGTATCGACGGCGCAACACTCGACAAATATCGCGTCCCGTCCGTCATGCGTGCGCGCACCGTTGCGGACCGCCCCGCACCGCCGCGGGGCGCGGCGACCAACATCAAGGAGACAACGGCGATGGCTTTCATCTATTACCTGACCCATATTCATCTCGAATTTGGCGCGGTGCGGCTGCTGCGTGCCGAATGCGAGCGCATCGGCATCAGAAGGCCGATGCTGGTCACCGACAAGGGGGTGGTGGCCGCCGGTATCGCGCAACGCGCCATCGACGCGATGGCCGGCATGCCGGTAGCGGTATTCGACGAAACCCCGTCCAACCCCACCGAGGCCATGGTGAAGAAGGCCGAGGCACAGTACCGGGCAGAAGGCTGCGATGGCATCGTCGCCGTCGGTGGCGGCTCCTCGATCGACCTGGCCAAGGGCCTCGCGATCCTCGCCACCCATTCGGGCGAGCTGACCACCTACGCCACCATCGAAGGCGGCAGTGGCCGCATCACCGACCGCGCCGCCCCGCTGATCGCGGTGCCCACCACCGCCGGCACCGGCAGCGAGGTGGCCCGCGGCGCCATCATCATCCTCGACGACGGCCGCAAGCTCGGCTTCCACTCCTGGCATCTGCTGCCCAGGTCCGCGCTGTGCGACCCGGAACTGACGCTGGGCCTGCCCTCCGGACTTACCGCGGCCACCGGCATGGACGCCATTGCCCATTGCATCGAGACCTATCTCGCCCCGGCTTTCAATCCGCCCGCCGACGGCATCGCGCTGGACGGCCTGGAGCGCGCCTGGACCCATATCGAACGGGCCACGGCCAACGGCCAGGACCGCGACGCGCGGCTGAACATGATGAGCGCGTCGATGCAGGGCGCGATGGCCTTCCAGAAGGGGCTGGGCTGCGTGCACTCGCTGTCGCACCCGCTGGGCGGCCTCAAGATCGACGGCCGCACCGGCCTGCACCACGGTACGCTCAACGCCGTGGTGATGCCAGCCGTGCTTCGGTTCAATGCGGACGCGCCCAGCGTGGTCAGCGAGCACCGCTATGCGCGCATGCGCCGCGCCATGCATTTGCCCGATGACGCCGATGTGGCAGAGGCCGTGTTCCGCATGACCGAGCGGCTGGGCCTGCCGACCGGCCTGTCGGCGATGGGCGTCACCGAGGATATGTTCGACAAGGTGGTGGCGGGCGCGATGGCCGATCACTGCCACAAGACCAATCCGAAGGAGGCCACCGCCGAGGACTATCGGCGTATGCTGCGGGAATCGATGTAGCCCGGGCGCGGCGACCGCCGCGACCGCCGCGATCACGCGACGACAGGAGCGATCATCATGGCGAACGGACGCATGCAGGCCCTGCACGGCGATATCACGCGAATGGAGGTCGACGCCATCGTCAATGCCGCCAACAGCGCCATCATGGAAGCCTGCCGCGCGATCCGCGAACGCGAGGGCGGCTGCCCGCCGGGCCAGGCGGTGTTGACCACCGGCGGACGCCTGCCCGCGCCGTATGTCATCCACGCGGTGGGCCCGGTCTGGCGCGGCGGCGCGCACGACGAAGACGCGCTGCTTGCCAGCGCCTACCGCAGCAGCCTCGCGCTTGCGGCCCGGCATGGGCTTCGCACCGTTGCGTTTCCCAATATCAGCACCGGCGTCTATGGCTTTCCGCGAGATCGCGCGGCGGACATCGCGATTGCGACGGTGCGCGCCGCGCTGGACGATTTCCCGACGATCGAGCAGGTCACCTTCGTGTGCTTCGATGATGAGAACTACCGGCTGTATCGGGCGCGGCTTGGCGAGTTCGGCGCGCTGTAGCCGCCATCAACGCAATGCGCTGCGGATCAGCCGGTTGATCCGCTCCGGTTGCTCGTGGACGATCCAGTGCGTCCCTTCCGGAATGCGCTCGAGCCTGAGCCTCGGCACGAAGCGTTCCAGGCCGTCGACCAGCGACTTTGGCAGCGCGCGATCGTTCTCCGCCCAGATCACGAGCGTGGGCACCCGCACCATGAACGCGTCCGGGTCCATCCTGGATATGTCCGCGGCCGCCTGGCCGGGCGCCGGCGGATGGAGCGGCGAGGCGCGGTAGTAGTTCAGGCCGCCGGTCAGCGAATGTGAGCCGCCTTCGCCGGGCTGGCTCCATGCCGCCAGATAGCGCTCGCGCGTCTCGCCGCCAAACCACGGCGGCGGCGGCCCGTCCGGGCCTGACAGCAGGCTGGCCAGACGTGCGAATCCATTGGCGGCCAGCACGGCCTCGGCACCGTCCTTGCGCAGCCAGTTCATATAGGCGGATGCCTGCTGCTGCACGGGGTCCTGCGCCAGCGCACGGGCAAACAGCCACGGATGCGGCGCGTTGATGATGATGAGCTGCTCGACCAGCCCGGGATGCTGGATCGCCAGATTCCAGCACACCGCGCCGCCCCAGTCATGCGCGACCACGATGCAGCGGTCGTAACCCAGCGCGCCGATGAACTCGATCAGGTCCTCGACGATCAGGCGCGGCCGGTACGCGGCCACCTCGGCCGGCTTGCTCGACAGATTGAAGCCGCGCAGGTCCGGCGCCACCGCGAAATGGCTCTGGCCGAACTCGGCCAGCTGGGCCTCCCACGCGTACCAGAATTCGGGAAATCCGTGCACGAACAGCATCAGCGGCTTGCCGCGCTGTCCGGCACTGGCGTAGTGCAGACGGGTGCCGTTGGGAAGCGTGGCGAACTGCAGGTGATGTATCACGGCCGGATGCGTCATGGTCTCCTCGTCTGCGGGTCGGGTCACACCCGGCAATGCACGCTCCGTGCCTGCCATCGCGCGGTTCGTGTTCAGCCGCGCATGGCCTGCACCAGCTGTTGCCGCAGCTCCGGCTTGCCGGCAAACGGATCGCCGGGATTGCGCTGGCCGACGATATCCTCGAAGCGCTGCTGCACCGACGCGAGCGCATGCGGATGAGAGTAGATGTAGAACCGCTCATCGCGGATCGCGTCGAAGGTCATGCGCGCGACATCCGCGGCGCTGACCTTGCCCGAGGTCACCGCCTTGTCCGACAGTGCCTGCGCGACCAGTTGCGAGCGCGTGGGCGGCGCGTCGTTGGCGAGCGAATCGGGCCTGTTGCGATCCGAGCGATGGATGCCGGTCGGCACGAAATACGGGCACAGCAGCGAGCAATGCACCTGCCCTGTCACCAGGCTCAGGTCCTGGTACAGCGACTCGGTCAGCGCCACCACGGCATGCTTGGACACGTTGTAGATGCCCATCGCGGGGGCGTTCAGCAGCCCCGCCATCGACGCGGTATTGACGATATGGCCCTCGTAACCGGGGTCGCGCTCCGCCGCCGCCAGCATCAGCGGCGTGAAGATGCGAACGCCGTGCACGACGCCGTGCAGGTTGACGCCGAGAACCCACTCCCAATCCTTCGGAGAGTTCTCCCACACCAGCCCGCCCGCGCCCACGCCGGCGTTGTTGAACAGCAAGTGGATATCGCCAAACGCCTCGGTGGCCGCACCGGCCAGCGCCTGCACCTGGTCGGCCTGCGAGACGTCGACCCGCATGCCAATGACTTGTGCACCGTGGCCACGCAGTTCCTCGATGGTTTGATCGAGCGCGTCCTGCTGCACGTCCGCCAGCACCAGCTTCATGCCGAGCGCGGCACCGGTGCGGGCGAATTCCTTGCCGAAGCCTGAAGCGCCGCCGGTGATGACGGCGACGCGGTCATGGAATTGCTTCATGGGTGTCTCCGTTGTGTGTTGGTTTTTTTTGCTGGGACTGCCCTCTCCCCCGCCCTCACTCCAACAAATCCGGCTGCTCCTTCACGATCCGTGCATACAACGGCTGAAACTGGAACCACCCAGCCTGCGCCGTCCCCACGATCGAATACGCCTGCCGCGCCGCCGCGTCTGAGATCAGCTTCGGCGCGCCGCCGGTGCGCGCGGCCGCCGCTTCCGCCAGCAACTGCACCTGGCACGTGCGCTCCATCGTGATGAACCACCACGCCGCCTCGTCCACCGTGCGGCCCACCGTCAGCAGCCCATGGTTCTGTAGGATCGCCGCCTTGTTCGCACCCAATGCATTGGCGATCCGCTGGCCCTCGTCGAGCTCGACCACCACGCCACCGAAGTCGTCGTACACCGCGTGGTCCTGGTAGAACGCGCACGCGTCCTGCGTCAGCGGGTCGAGCGGCCGGCCAAGCGTGGACCAGGCGCGGCCATATGTGCTGTGCGAATGCGCGGCGGCCACCGCGTCCTCGCGGGTCTGGTGCACGCGCGAGTGGATCGCGAACGCCGCCGCATTGACGGGGTAGTCCCCCTCCACCACATTGCCCTGGTGATCGCAGCGGATCAGGTTGGATACCTTCACGTGGCTGAAATGCACGCCGAAGGGATTGACCCAGAACGTATCGGGAAACTCCGGATCGCGCGCGGTGATATGCCCCGCCACGCCCTCATCGAAGCCGAACTTCGAGAACAGCCGGAACGCCGCCGCCAGCCGCTCCTTGCGATGCCGCCGCTCCTCGGCCGGTGTATCGAAGCGCGGCGGACGCGGCAGCATGCGGTACTTCGCCTTGATCTCCTCGGACAGCCCGGCGCCGGTATCCCCGGCGCGGCTGCCTGCCTGCGTGCCAGTATTCATTGTGGTCTCCTCTGTATCCTTGGCTCTCGTCTCCCGCTTGCGGGAGAGGGGCCGGGGGAGAGGGCAGTCACAGTCCTACCGCCCCCTCACTAAACCCCTCCATCCCGGCCCGCACTCAGACGAGCTTCACCAACTGCTTCCCGAAGTTCTTGCCCTTCAGCAGCCCGATGAACGCCTCCGGCGCGCTGGCCAGCCCCTGTGCGATGCTCTCGCGGAACCGGATTCGGCCTTCGGCCACCCCGGCGCCCAGTTCACTTAGCGCCTGCGGCCACAGGTCCATGTGCTCGGACACGATAAAGCCCTGCACCTTCAGCCGCGATACCAGGATCAGTTGCGGATTCTTCATGGGGATCGGCTCGCCGTCATAGCCGGAGATCATGCCGCACACCGCGATGCGGCCGAACGCGTTCATGCGCGCGAGCACGGCATCGAGAATCTCGCCGCCAACGTTCTCGAAGTAGCCATCGACGCCCTGCGGCGTGGCTTCCTTCAACATCGCATACAGCGCCTTGGGATCCGACGCAGCCTTGTAGTCCACGCAGGCGTCGAAGCCCAGTTCGTTGACCACGTAGTCGCACTTCTCCTTGCCGCCGGCAATGCCCACCGCGCGACAGCCCATCATCTTCGCCAGCTGCCCGACCACGCTGCCCACGGCGCCCGACGCCGCGCTGACCACCACGGTCTCGCCGGCCTTCGGCGCGATGATCTGCTTGAGGCCATACCACGCCGTCACGCCAGGCATGCCGACCGAACCAAGGTAGGCCGACAGCGGGATACGTGAGTCATCGACCTTCTGCATGCCGGTGCCGTCGCTGACACCCATCTCCTGCCAGCCGAACATGCCCAGCACCTTGTCGCCGACCGCGTACTTCGGATTCTTGGACGCCACCACCTCGCCGACCGTGCCGCCGATCATCACTTCGTTCAGCGGCTGGGGCTGCGCATACGACTTGCCCTCGTTCATGCGGCCGCGCATATAGGGATCGAGCGACAGATAGTGATTGCGCACCAGCACCTGCCCCTCCGCCAGCTCGGGCACCGGCACGGTTTCGAGACGGAAATTGTCGGTGCCGACATGGCCGCTGGGACGGGATGCGAGAACGATGCGTTGGTAGGTGTTCGACATGGAAACGCTCCTTTCGAAAACGATGAGGGTTATCGGCGGCGATGTATTTGGCCTGCTGGCGCGCTCAACCGTCCGCGCCGGTGTCCGGCTGCGGCTGCTTGCGCTTGATGTACTTGAAGGTTCCCGAGCCGCGCGCCACCAGCGTACCGTCAGCGTCGACGATCTCCGCCTCGCAGAACGCCAGCGACGAAGTGCGATGCACGCAATCGCCGCGCGCGGTCAGCGTTCCTCTGCCGGGGGACATGAAACTGGTCTTCATCTCGATGGTCACCACGCCCCGCCCGCCCTCGCTATCCGCCGAGCGCCCCGCGATGGCCATCGCCACATCGAGCAGCGTCATCAAAACGCCGCCGTGCGCCATTTCCCAGCCGTTCTGGTGCTGTGCCTGGACCGGCATCACGATCTCGCTGATGCCGCCGCCCACGTGGATGCAGCGTACGCCGAGCAGCTCTACGAAGGGAATATGGATGGGGAAGCCGTTGGGTTGGTGGGTCATGGTCTCTGTATGCTTGTAGTTCTATGCGCGGCGTCGAAGCGCCGATGCTGTCTGCGCCGTCGTGCCTCTGGGAGCGGGTGGAATGCGAGGCGAGTGAGCGGACACGGTTGCTGGTGGGTTGAGCGGTGGGTTGGTGGTTAGGGCAGTACCAGCAACTCGCCCCCCAATCAAACCGCGCTGACGCCCCCATCCACCGCCAGCACCTGGCCCGTAATGTGCTTGCCCGCGTCGCTGGCAAACAGCAGCGCCGCGCCCTTCAGATCCTCGTCGTCGCCCAGCCGGCGCAGCGGCACGCCCTCGCACATCTTCTCCACGCCCATCTTGGCCAGCGATCCCTGCGTCATCTTCGAAGGGAAGAAGCCCGGCGCCAGCGCGTTAACGGTGATATTGTGCTCGCCCCATTCGCCCGCCAGCGTGCGCGTGAAATTGACGACCGCGCCCTTGGACGTGTTGTATGCAATGGTTTCGAGCGTACCCGGCGGATTGCCGGCCAGCCCCGCGATCGACGCGATATTGACGATGCGGCCGTAGCGGCGCGGAATCATCGATTGCTTGCCGATGCGCTGCGTCAGCAGGAAGAGCCCGCGGATATTCAGGTTCATCACCTTGTCCCAGGCCTCGACGGGATGGTCTTCGGCCGGCGCGCCCCAGGTGGCGCCGGCATTGTTGACGAGGATGTCGACATGGCCCAGGCGCGCCAGCGTTTCGTCGGCCAGTCGCGCGATATCGTCGTCGCGCGCGCCATCGGCGGCGATCCAGTCGGCCTCGATGCCGCGTCCCTTCAGGTGCTCCTGCGCGGCCTTCAGCTCGTCGGCCTTGCGCGCCGATAGCACCAGCCGTGCGCCCTGCTCACCGAGCGCCTCGGCGATCTGCAGGCCCAGACCGCGTGAGCCGCCGGTGATCAGCGCCGTGCGCCCGGTGAGGTCGAACAATTGCGCGATGGTTTTCATAATGGGCGTGTCTCCTGTTGTTTCGGTCTTGGCGTCGGGTCTTTGCGTCGGCCCGGCCGCTAGAACCACGCATCCTGCATGTCGAGCGTGGTCCGGTCCAGCGAGGCCAGCAGATCGAGCTGCGGCCCGACCTTCGGCAGTTCCCAGCGATAGAAGTACTGGGCGGCGGCCAGCTTGCCACGATAGAAGTCGGCGTCGCGGTGCCCCGGCGTCAGCGTGGCGAGCGCGGACTGCGCCGCCAGTTGCTGCTCCAGCCAGATCCACGCCACCACCACGTGGCCGAAGGCTTCAAGGTAGACCGACGCATTGGCCAGCGTCACGGCCGGATCGCCGGCCTGCCACAACGCCTGTGTAACCACGGCCAGCCGCTGGACGTTGGCGGCCAGCGTTGCGGCATGCTGCCGCAGCGCGGTATCGTCGCTCGCCGCCCCGCGGCCGATGGTGGCCTGCACGGTCTCGCCCAGCACGCGGAACGCCGCGCCTTCCTGCATCACGACCTTGCGGCCAAGCAGATCCAGGGCCTGGATGCCGTGCGTGCCCTCGTGGATGGGATTCAACCGGTTGTCGCGATAGAACTGCTCCACGTTGTATTCGCGCGTGTAGCCGTAGCCGCCGTGCACCTGGATCGCCAGGCTGTTGGCCTCAAGGCACCACTGCGACGGCCAGCTCTTGGCGATCGGCGTCAGGATATCGAGCAGCAGCGTGGTACGGCGCCGCGCCGCCTCGTCCCCGCTGGCGGCCGCCGCCTGCTCCTCGTCCACCAGCCGTGCGCAATACAGGTTCAGCGCCAGCCCGCCTTCCACATAGCTCTTCTGCGCCAGCAGCATGCGGCGCACGTCGGCATGCTCGACGAGGCGAACCTGCGGGCTCGACGGGTCCTTGCCCTGCGGTCCCACGGGGCGGCCCTGCGGCCGGTTGCGCGCGTAGTCGAGCGCGTGCAGGTAGCCGGTATAGCCGAGCATCACCGCACCGAGGCCGACGCCGATGCGCGCCTCGTTCATCATGTGGAACATGCAGGCGAGCCCCTTGTGCGGTTCGCCCACCAGATAGCCGACGGCGCCGGTCTTGCCGCCCGGACGATGGCGTGTGCCCTCGCCGAAGTTCAGCAGGCAGTTGGTGGTGCCGCGATAGCCCATCTTGTGGTTCAGGCCCGCCAGCACCACGTCGTTGCGCTCGCCCAGCGTCCCGTCGGGGTTCACCAGGTATTTGGGCACGATGAACAGCGAGATGCCTTTCACACCCGGAATCAGCTTGCCGTCGGGACCGGGAATCTTGGCCAGCACCAGATGCACGATGTTCTCGGACAGTTCGTGCTCCCCCGCCGAGATCCACATCTTGTTGCCGCGCAGGCGGTACTGCGGACCCAGTGGCGAGTCGGCTTCGTACTCGGCGCGCGTCACGATATCGGACAGCGACGAMCCCGCCTGCGGCTCGGACAGGCACATGGTGCCGAAGAAACGACCTTCCAGCTCGGGCCGCACGAAGGTATCGATCTGCGCGGGCGTGCCATGCGCCAACAGCAGGTTCGCATTGCCGATGGTCAGGAACGGATATGAGCTGGTGCCGACGTTGGCGCCCTTGAAATAGGCAAAGCCGGCCTTCTCGACGACCACGGGCAGTTGCATGCCGCCGAGTTCGTAGTCCTTGCCCGCGGCCATCAGGCCCGCGTCGCAGAATGCCTGCAGCGCGGTCTTGACCTCGGGAATCATGGTGACGGTCTCGCCGTCGAAATGCGGCTCCTGCTGGTCGCTCTTCTTGTTGTGCGGCGCGAACAGATCGGTGGCGATCTTCTCGCAGGTATCGAGCGCCGCATCGAAGGTCTCGCGCGAATGATCGGCGTAGCGGGGAATACGGGTCAGCGACTCGACGTCCAGCCATTCATACAGCATGAAGTCGAGGTCGCGGCGGGAGAGGATCAACGACATGGTGGTGTGCTGCTCCTTCTTTAGGCGTGTGGGGCGGGCTGTGACTGCCCTCACCCCCGGCCCGTCTCCCGCACGCGGGAGAGGGGAGAAAACAACTGCGTTCGATATGCCGACGGTGCGCTCCCCTCTCCCGCAAAGCGGGAGAGGGGCCGGGGGTGAGGGGAATCACCGCCTCCTCCCCCTCCAGAGACCGCCGCCTTACACCACCTCAAACAACCCCGCAGCCCCCTGCCCGCCACCAATACACATCGTCACCACCACATACTTCACCCCGCGCCGCTTGCCCTCGATCAGCGCGTGGCCGACCAGGCGCGCGCCCGATACCCCGTAAGGATGGCCCACCGCGATGGCACCGCCGTTGACGTTGAGCCGGTCCATCGGAATGCCGAGCTTGTCGGCGCAATAGAGCACCTGAACCGCGAACGCCTCGTTCAACTCCCACAGGCCGATGTCCTCGACCTTCAGGCCGGTCTTCTTCAGCAGCTTGGGCACCGCGAACACCGGGCCGATACCCATTTCATCGGGCTCGCAGCCGGCCACCGCGAAGCCGCGGAACACGCCGAGCGGCTGCAGGCCCCGCGCCTCGGCCACCTTGGCGTTCATCACCACCGCCGCCGATGCGCCATCCGAGAATTGCGATGCATTGCCGGCCGCGATCACGCCGCCTGGCAGCGCGGTGCGGATCTTCGACACGCCCTCGTAGGTCGTGTCGGGGCGGATGCCTTCGTCGCGGTCCAGCGTGACCTCGCGCGTCACCAGCTGGCCGGTCGATTTGTCGGCCACTCCCGCCAGCACGGTGATCGGCACGATCTCGTCCTTGAACTTGCCTGCCTCCTGCGCGGCGGCCGCGCGCAGCTGGCTTTGGACGCCATACTCGTCCTGGCGCTCGCGGGGGATGTTGTAGCGCTTGGCGACGTTTTCGGCGGTCTGCAGCATGCTCCAGTAGATTTCCGGCTTGTTCTTCACCAGCCAGCCTTCCTGGATCATGTGGCGGTTCATTTCCTGCTGCACGCACGAAATGCTCTCCACCCCGCCGGCGACGAAGATATCGCCTTCATCGGCGATCACGCGCTGCGCGGCCATCGCGATGGTCTGCAGCCCCGACGAGCAGAAGCGGTTCACGGTGGCACCCGGCACCGTCACCGGGCACCCGGCGCGCAGCGCGATCTGCCGGGCGATATTGGCGCCCGTGGCGCCCTCGGGATTGGCGCAGCCCATCAGCACGTCCTCGACCTCGCCGGGTTCGAGGCCGGCGCGGGCAATCGCATGCTGCACCACATGGCCGCCCAGCGTGGCGCCGTGCGTCATATTGAAGGCGCCCTTCCAGCTCTTTGCCAGGCCGGTGCGTGCGGTGGATACGATGACTGCCTCGTTCATGTCTTGCTCCTCGGTATTCTGTGGATTCTGTGGTGTCTTGCGACGGTGTTCGTTTGGCGGTTCAGCGGTTCAGACATCCAGTAGATCCGCGGACTGGCAGCGCGCCACGCCCGCGGCGGACATCCGCTCCCACGCGGCGGTCAGCGACCCGTTCAAGTCGATGGCGCGGCAGGCATCCTCGACCACCACGGCGTCGAAGCCGGCGGCACGCGCATCGAGCGCGCTCCAGGCCACGCAGTAGTCGGTCGCCAGCCCCACGCACACTACCCGGCGAACGCCATGCTCGCGCAGATAGCCAGCCAGCCCGGTCGGCGTGGTGCGGTCGGCCTCGACGAAGGCGGAATAGCTGTCGACGTCGCGCTGATGGCCCTTGCGGATCAGCAAACGCGCGTGCGGGATGGCCAGGTCGGGATGCAGCTGCGCGCCGGCCTCGCCCTGCACGCAGTGCGCGGGCCACAGCACCTGCTCGCCATAGGGCAAGGCCAGCGTCTGGAACGGCGCCGCGCCGGCGTGATTGGCGGCGAACGACACATGATCGGCGGGATGCCAGTCCTGCGTCAGCACCACGTGGTCAAAGGCGGGCGCAAGCCGGTTGATCACCGGCACGACCTCGTCGCCGCGCGGCACGGCAAGCGCACCTCCGGGCAGGAAGTCGTTCTGTACATCGATTACGAGCAGGCAATCCTGCTTGCCGTAGCGCCTTGTCATCGTGGTCTTTACCGTGATCCGCTTACGCGCTTCAGCCGTTGAAGCCCTTGCCTTCGGCCGCCAGCTTCTCAAGCAGCGGCGCCGGCTTCCATGCCTCGCCGTGATAGCCCTTGGCATAGCGGCGCATCGACAGCAGCACATTGAACAGGCCAACCTGATCTGCGTACAGCATGGGGCCGCCGCGGAACAGGGGGAAGCCGTAGCCGGTCAGGTACACCATGTCGATGTCGGACGCCTTCGAGGCGATGCCCTCCTCCAGGATCTTGGCGCCCTCGTTGACCAGCGCGTACACCAGACGCTCGACGATCTCCTCGTCGGAGATCTTGCGGCGGGTAATGCCCAGATCCTTGGAATGCTGCACGATCATGTCATTGACCTGCTGGTTCGGATACGGCTTGCGGTCGCCCGGCTTGTAGTCGTACCAGCCCGCGCCGGTCTTCTGGCCGAAGCGGCCCATCTCGCACAGCAGGTCGGCGGTCTTCGAGTACTTGATGTCCGGCTTTTCCACCGCGCGGCGCTTCCGGATGGCCCAGCCGATATCGTTGCCGGCCAGATCGCCCATGCGGAACGGGCCCATGGCGAAGCCGAATTTCTCGATCGCCTTGTCAACCTGCTCGGGCAGCGCGCCCTCGTCCAGCAGATAGCCGGCCTGGCGGCTGTATTGCTCGATCATGCGGTTGCCGATGAAGCCGTCGCAGACACCCGACACCACGGCCGTCTTCTTGATCTTCTTGGCGATCTGCATCACCGTGGCGAGCACATCCTTGCCGGTCCTGTCCCCGCGCACCACCTCCAGCAGCTTCATCACATTGGCCGGGCTGAAGAAGTGCATGCCGACCACATCCTGCGGGCGCTGCGTGAACGAGGCGATCTTGTTCACGTCCAGCGTCGACGTGTTGGAAGCGAGGATCGCGCCGGGCTTGGCCACTTCGTCCAGCTTCCTGAACACGGTCTCCTTGACGCCCATTTCCTCGAACACCGCCTCGATGATCAGGTCGGCATCCTTGATGTCGTCATAGGACAGCGTCGTGGTGAGCAGGCCCATGCGTTGCTCGACCTTCTCCTGCGTCAGCTTGCCCTTCCTGGCGCTGTTTTCGTAGTTGCGGCGGATCGTGGCGATGCCGCGGTCCAGCGCTTCCTGCTTGGTCTCCAGGATGGTGACCGGAATGCCGGCGTTCAGGAAGTTCATCGAGATGCCGCCGCCCATGGTGCCGGCGCCAATCACGGCGACCTTCTCGATCTTGCGGGTCGGCGTGTCGGACGGCACGTCGGGAATCTTGCTGGCGGCGCGCTCGCCGAAGAAGGCGTGCCGCAGCGCACGCGATTCCGGCGTGTTGACCAGATAGACGAAGCCCTCCCGCTCCAGACGCAGGCCCTCGTCGAATGGTTTCAGCGATGCGGCCACCGCCTCGACGCACTTGACCGGCGCGGGGAAGTTCTTGGCCATCGCCGTCACGGTATTGCGCGCAAACGCGAGGAAGCCCTCCGGGTTGTCGTGGCGGACCTTCAGGTCCCTCACCTTCGGATGCGGCCCCGCCGCGGCGGCCACGTTCTGCGCGAAGCGGATCGCGCCGGCCAGCACGTCGGCGGCCGTGGTGCCATCGACGATCTCGTCGAACAGCCTGGTGCCGGCAAACTTCTCGGACAGCACCGGATTGCCGGTCACGATCATATTGAGCGCCGCTTCCAGCCCGATCAGCCGTGGCAAACGCTGCGTGCCACCGGCACCGGGCAGAATCCCGAGCTTCACTTCCGGCAGCGCGATCTGCGCGCCTTTCGCGGCCACCCGATAGTTGCAGCCCAGCGCCAGTTCCAGCCCGCCACCCATCGCCACCGAGTGGATCGCCGCCACGACGGGCTTGGCAGAGGCTTCCACTACCTTGATCACCGAGTGCAGCGTCGGCTCCTGCGTCGCCTTCGGTGTGTTGAATTCGCGGATATCGGCACCACCGGAAAACGCCTTGCCGGCACCGGTAATGACGATCGCCTTGACAGCGCTGTCGTCCAGCGCACGGGTCATGCCTTCGACGATGCCAAGCCGGGTGCTGTGACCGAGGCCGTTGACAGGAGGATTGTCGAGCGTGATGACGGCGATGCCGTCCTGAACCTGATACTGCGCTGTCATGCTGGTTCCTTTGGCGTATGGAGTTGTCTCGGGATTCGAATTCTCGAATATTGTTTTACTTCATCGCGGACCGCGCCGGGCACGATCCACGGCGGCCGTTGCTGGCCGGCGCCCGGCCGTGGCAGGGCGAGCCGAACAAGCATACACAAAATAGAACGGTCGTTCAATTTCAATTTCGGCTGAGTTCAGGCGCCCTGTCCGCACGCGCCGCGCCGGTATGCGTGGTCTGCATGGTCCTCCCTTCCGGCGTTCATGTCAGCGGGACTCGGGCAAGCTCGCCGGCCATTGCGCCTGCCCCTTCCCGCGGCAGCATCGGGGTGCCTCGGCAGCCGTCCGGCTGGCGCCTGCAATCAGAAATCGAAAGGGTGCTGATCGACGGGATGGCAAATGCTCCGCTCGCCCTGCGGATACCGGTATTTGTGCGGATCGGCGAGTACCTTGCCGATCTCGGCTGCAGTGCCCTGTGGAACTGGTTCCTGAAATACGTCGGCGAAACGGTACCCGCTCATGAGGATCGAAGCGCGGTGCGGTCGCTCCTTTGACGGCTCTGGCAAGGCACAGGCTACGGGCGTGCACCTTCCGTGGCCGGTGCGGAAACCATGATGGCTCGCGCGCCGGCCTACACCTCCAGCCACTCCTTGCGCACCTGCGCATTGGCCTTGAGCTCGGCTGGCGTGCCTTCGAACACGATATGCCCGTGGCCCATCACGTAGACCCGCTGCGAGATATCCAGCGCGATCGCCAGCTTCTGTTCGATCAGCAGCACCGACACACCGCGCTCCTTCAGCACCTTCAGGAAGTCTGCGACCTGGGCCACGATCATCGGTGCCAGCCCTTCGGTGGGCTCGTCGATCAGCACGAGGTCCGGGTCGCCCATCAGCGTGCGGCACAGGGTCAGCATCTGCTGCTCGCCGCCGGAAAGCACGCCGGCCGGCGTGTGCTCCCGTTCCTTCAGCCGCGGAAACAGCTCGAACATGTCGGTGGCGCTCCAACGCGGCTGGCTTTGCCGGGGATTGCGCTTCTCGCCAAGCAGCAGGTTCTGGCGCACGGTCAGCGTCGGAAAGATGTCGCGGTTCTCCGGCACATAGCCGATGCCAAGGTGAGCAATTTCGAAGGTGCGCCGGCCTAGGATCTCGTCGCCGCGAAAGCGCACCGAGCCCTCGGCCTTGACCATGCCGAGGATGGCCTTTGCCATGGTCGATCGCCCGACCCCGTTGCGGCCCAGCAGCGCGACGATCTCGCCCTCGTCGATATGGATATCGACGCCATGCAGGATATGGCTCTTGCCGTAGTAGGCATGCAGCTCGCGCACTTCCAGCATGCGGCGGCTCATGATTGCGCTCCTTGGCCAGCGCCTTCCGCCACGCCTTCCACCGCATCGTCCAGCGTGGTGCCGAGGTAGGCCTCCTTGACCTTGCGATCGTTGCGGATGGCCTCGGGCGTGCCGGTGGCGATCACCTCGCCATACACCAGCACCGAGATGCGGTCGGCGAGCCCGAACACCACGCTCATGTCGTGCTCGACCATCACCAGCGTCTTGCCCACCGTCACCTTGCGGATCAGCTCGACCGCATGGTCCGATTCGGACCGGCTCATGCCCGCCGTCGGTTCGTCCAGCAGGATCACGTCGGCGCCGCCGGCGATGGTGATGCCGATCTCCAGCGCGCGCTGCTCGGCATAGGTCAGCAGCCCGGACTGCGTATCGCGCCGGTGCTGCAGGCCGATCAGCTCCAGCACCTCGTCGGCCCGCTCGCGCGCGTCGCGCAGCTCCGACAGCCGGTGCCAGAACGAATACTTGTAGCCCAGCGCCCACAGCACCGCGCAGCGCAGGTTCTCGAAGACGGTCAGCCGATGGAAGATATTGGTGATCTGGAAACTGCGCGACAAGCCCTTGCGGTTGATGACAAAGGGTTGCATGCCGCCGATCTCCTCGCCGTTGAGGCGGACCGAGCCGGAGGTCGGCGCGAAGCGGCCGGAGATCAGGTTGAAGGTGGTGGACTTGCCGGCGCCGTTCGGGCCGATCAGCGCGTGCCGCTCGCCCCGCGAGATCGACAGCGTCACGCCGCGGATGATTTCGGTCTGGCCGAACCGCTTGCGCACATCGACCAGCTCCAGTGCCGCTGTCATCGTCCGCCTCCCCCACGTTCCGCCGCCATTTCCGCCTGCACCGCGTCCCACCGCACACGTGCGCGACCCGCCGCGTAGCGCCACGCCGCGAGGCCGACCAGCCACAGCGCCGCGGCCACCGCCCACGGCGCGAGCGTCGCGGCATCGAAGCCGATACCGAACAGCGACATGTCGGTGCCGTTGGCGCTGTCGACCTGCACCTTGTAGACCAGCTCGACGGTCAGGATGATCGCCACGAGCAGCACCAGGCCGGCCAGGCCCGCGCGCAGGTACGCCGGCAGCATGCGGCGCAGCTTGCCCCGCGCGATCAGCGGCAGCTGCATCATCACCAGGCTGGCGAGCCCGCCGGGCACGAACATCACCATCAGCACGAAGAACAGCCCCAGGTAGAGCAGCCACGCCTTGGTCAGGTCGGACAGCGCCACGGCGAACAGGATGAAGACCACCGCGCCGATGATCGGGCCGAAGAAGAAGCCGGCACCGCCGATGAACGCGGCCAGCAGCACGCCGCCCGAACGCACCGCGCTGACATTCTCGGCCGATACGATCTCGAAGTTGATGGTCGCCAGCGCGCCCGAAATGCCGGCGAAGAAGGCCGACAGGATCAGCACCAGGTAACGCACGCGCTGGGTGTTGTAGCCGACGAACTCGGCCCGCTCGGGGTTGTCGCGCACCGCATTGGCGATGCGGCCCAGCGGCGTCTGCGTCCATGCATACATCGCCGCCATCGACAGCAGGCACCACACCGCGATCAGGTAGTACACCTGCCGGCCCGGTCCATATGTGATGCCGAGGAAGGGCTCGCCGACCACGCGGTTGGTCGAGATGCCGCCTTCGCCGCCGAAGAATTCGGGGAACATCAGCGAGCTGGCGAACACCATCTCGCCGATGCCGAGCGTGATCATCGCGAAGGTGGTGCCGGCCTTCTTGGTCGTCACGTAGCCGAAGATCACGCCGAAGAACGCGCCGGCGAGTCCGCCCACCAGCGGCAACAACGACACCGGCAGCCAGACCGTGCCCGCGCCGACCATATTGAGGACGTGCACCGAGATAAAGGCGCCCATGCCCGAATACACGGCATGCCCGAAAGACAGCATGCCGGTCTGGCCGAGCAGCATGTTGTAGGACAGCGCGAACACGATCATGATGCCCATCTGGGACAGCAGCGTGATCGCGAACCCGCCGGAGAAGATCAGCGGCAGCACCAGCATGACCAGCGCGGTGGTGCCCCAGATCAGCCAGCGGCCAAGGTTGAGAGGCCGGTACCGCATGGTGCGCCCATGCGCTTCGGCTTCGCGGCGGCGGCTCTGCATCGTCGTTTCCATCTCCTTAGCTCTCCCGCGTTCCCATCAGGCCGCGTGGCCGGAAGATCAGCATCACCACCAGCAGCAGATACGGCAACACCGGAGCGACCTGCGCCACCGTCAGGCGCCACAGCGAATAGAACGGCGTTTCGCTAGTCACCGAAATGCCCAGCGACGCGAACAGCCCCGCCAGCGATGCGTCGATGGTGACGGCAAAGGTCTGCAGCAGGCCGATCAGGATCGACGCGATAAAGGCGCCCACCAGCGAACCCATGCCGCCCACCACCGCGACGACGAACACGATCGAGCCGACCGCGGCGGCCATCGACGGTTCGGTGACGAAGGCGTTGCCGCCGATGACGCCGGCCAGGCCCGCCAGCGCCGCGCCGCCGCCAAACACCAGCATGAACACGCGCGGGACGTTATGGCCAAGGGCCTCGACCATCTCGGGATGGGTCAACGCGGCCTGGATCACGAGGCCAATGCGCGTGCGGGTCAGCACCAGATAGATCGTCACCAGCATGGCCAGCGACACCAGCATCATGAAGGCGCGGTACTTGGGGAATGATGATGTGAATACGGTGAACAGCGGACCGTCCAGCTCGGCCGGGATGCGGTAAGGCACCGCGGCCAGGCCCCAGACCAGCTTGACGCCCTCCTCGATCAGATACGCCAGCCCGAAGGTGAACAGCAACTCGGCGACGTGGCCGTACTTGTGCACGGTGCGCAGGCCGAAGCGTTCGACCAGCGCGCCGGCCACGGCCACCAGCAGCGGCGCCAGGATCAGCGCGGGCCAGAAGCCGATCTTGGTGGCGATCGAGTAGGCGAAGTAGGCGCCGAGCATGTAGAA
>NZ_VLJN01000044.1 GCF_007829435.1 Cupriavidus gilardii J11 | reverse complement strand
GCGCTAGAGGCCAGCGGCGAAAACGATGTCCTTGTGCTCGACGGAAGCTCGATGCTGAATGGGGCAAGGCGCGTGTTCGCCCAGTTCGGGCGCGACCGTTGGCCCATCGCGCTGATCTGCGACATGGCCGCCGCGCACCTTGACGCCTATGCAGAGGAGCGCCGCCAGGCCGCGCGGGAATGGCGCGCGTTTACCGCATCCCCTCAGTTGCACTGGCGTGCCAGCGTGGCGGCCCTGCAAGACCCCATCCGTTCACGGGAGTGGACCCTGGATGATCTCGCGCCCGCGGCGCTCCATGCGTTCAAGCCCTTTCTTCGCGCGCGCCATACGGCGGTCCAGCACATGATCAAGGAGCAGAAGGAGGCCGAGCGGCATCTCACGGCGGTACGTTCGCTGTATCCCGCGCTGCGCGACTGGATGGCGGCCACCCCGCCAGGAGCGTGCGCGATGACGCTCGGCGACCTCGCGAGCCTGCAGATCACCGCGAGACTGCTGAACATCTGCAATCTCCGGCTCGAGGGCAAGCGCATGCGCTTCATCGAACTGGAGGCCCAGCGGCTTGGCGCGCAGGCGCCGGGTGGCGCGGTTGGCCCTGCTTCGGGTACGGCAACGCCGGTCCTTACCGGTGCGCTGCGGGACGAACTGGAGCGTTCGAAGAACCAGTCGATGCGGGACATGATGCGCGCCAAGCAGGAGATCGAGCGCCGCGTCCGCGAAGCGCTGGACGGCACCGAATCCTCGCGGGGCTTGCTCGAAATGCCGTGCCATGTGCTGGAGCGATTCAAGCGACTCTGGCCGCGTTGGCGGGCGGCATATTGCACGCCCGCGGGCGTGGCCGCCCATCCTGATGTCATGCGTCGCGGCACGGAGCTGCGAGACATGGCGGACAAGGCGCTGGCCGCGCTGTCCCTCGTCCGCAGCGATCATGTCGCAACGGTACGCGACTGCTCGGGCTTGCCGCGCGGGATCGCTGAGCGCGCGCAGGCCGAAGTCCAACTGCTGGAACAGGCGCTGGACAACCTCGAAAAATCGCTCACGTGGCTGCAATGCATGCTGCTCGGCACTAGTTCCGCCGCACTGATCGCCCACCCGAAACTGCCGAACCTGCCCCAATTGATCACGCCGCTGACACGCCATGCGATAACCCTGGTCGGGCTCGTGCAACGATTCAGATGATCGGACCACCCCTCACCGGGCTATTCCCGGGGCAAACGCAGGCCCACGCGAACGATGCGCCCATTCTCCATGCGCGCGGCGGTAAGGCACAAACCGGCGATCTCGACCATATCGCCTTCCACTGGCGGGGTCGCGAAGGCCTCCAGCATCGCGGTCTCCAGGGTTGCGGCATATTCGGCCGCGGTCAGCGGCCGGGAAGCATAGAGTACCGCAACGTCGCGCAGCAGTGCATCGCCGGCCAGTTCGAAGTCGTGTGGAACCTGCTTCCAGTTCGGCGTCTCCGGCGGGCGTCGGAAAAGACGCGCCAGCATCGGCACGCTGCTGGACGGCGCCAGCACCGACACGGTATCGCCCGGCCGAAGCACGGTTTGCTCGAGCTCCGCCAGGGCCTGTTCACGGACCACCGTCATTACGCGGCAACGCGGCGGCAGCTCCAGCCGGTCCGCGCGCACGTCCGCCACTGCCGAGCCCGGCTCGACCGCGAATTGCATCCATTCCATGGCCGGCGAGCGGCTGCCATGCACCGGTTCGCGCGCCAGCGGCTCCGGATACGAGGGCCGCTGCACCCGTGCGAGCCGCGCGGCCAGCGGCACCGTGGTGCCCTGCAGCAGCAGGCTCGCGAGCACAACGGCGAAGGCCACGCGAAACAACAGGCCGGAATCCGGCATGCCCTGCAGCAACGGAAACAGCGCCAGCACGATCGGCACCGCGCCGCGCAGGCCCATCCAGGCGATAAAGCCCTTCTCCCGCGTATTGAAGCGAAACGGCAGCAGTGCGATCCAGACGGCGAGCGGCCGCGCCACCAGCATCAGGAATAACGCGACGCCGGCGGCGGGCAGCGCGACGTCCCAGATCCGGTGGGGCGTCACCAGGAGGCCCAGCAGCAGGAACATGCCCGACTGCGCCAGCCAGGCCATTCCGTCCATGGCCCGCATGGCGTCCGAGCTGACGGCGCGCTCGCGGTTGCCGATCAGCACGCCGGTCAGATAGACGGCCAGGAAGCCGCTGCCGCCGGCTGCCTGCACGATCGCGAATACCATCGCGCCGCCCGAGCACAGCAGCAGCGCCTGCAGGCCCTCGGCCACGCGCAGCCGCTCCAGTACACGGGCCAGGCAATAGGCGAGCGCGAGACCCAATGCGCCGCCGATACCGAACTGCACGGCCAGGCGCCAGACCAGTGCCCCCGCGCTCAGGCCCTCCGGCGCCTGGATCCACTCGATCAGCGTCAGCGTCAGGAAGATCGCCATCGGATCGTTGATGCCCGACTCGATTTCCAGCACGCTGGCCACCCGTTCCTTCAGCCGCACGCCGCTGCTGTTCAGCAGCGAAAATACCGCGGCCGCATCGGTCGAGCCCACGATGGCGCCCAGCAGCAATCCGAGCTTCCAATCGATATGGAGCACCCACGCGGCGAACAGGCCCACGGCCGTGGCGGTGATCAGCACGCCGATCGTGGCGAGCGACAGCGAGGGGCGCAGCGCGACCCGGAACGTCGCCAATCGCGTGCGCAGCCCCCCGTCGAGCAGGATCACGGCGAGCGCGAGGTTCCCCACCAGGAAGCTCAGCCACGTATTGGCAAAGCGGATCCCCCCGGGGCCGTCAACCCCGGCCAGCATGCCGACCAACAGGAAGACCAACAGGAACGGCACGCCTATGCGCGCGGAGAAGGCGCCCACGACGATGCCGAGCGACATCACCGCGGCGCCGATCAGAATGACATGCTCGATGCTTTCCAAACCAGACCCTTCCGTTTGCGGCACCTCGCGAAACCCCTTGCGCCGGTGGCCGCCTGACCGGCGATGATAGCCCACCGCAACTTGCCGGCCCGCGGCGGCGGCCGCGAACCTAGGGAGATACCCTCACCTTGATCAAGTTTGCAGACATCTGAAAGGTCACTGAAAGGTACCGCCCTTACCTTCCCCCTGCCTGCGGACCGGGGGCCTTGCCGTGCGCGTTTTCGCTGCACCGCAACATCCGATTCCGCGCTGCCGATCCGGCCCGTGGCCGGTTCCGATCCGACGTCGGCGGCAGCCACGCAGCACCCGTTTTATCAAATCGAGGAGAATCACTTTGCGCATACGTAGCCAAAAGGACTTTGCCTCCGGCCTGATGTTCATCCTGGTCGGCATTGGCTTTTCCTGGGTCGCGCGCGGCTATTCCATGGGAACGGCCGCGAAAATGGGTCCCGGGTACTTCCCGTTCTGGCTGGGGGTCGTGCTCGCCCTGCTGGGCGTGCTGGTGCTGTTCGGCTCCCTGTCGACGAAGGGCGAGGAAGACAAGATGGCCCGCTGGGACATCAAGACCCTGCTGTGGATTCTCGGCTCGGTGGTGCTGTTCGGCCTGTTGCTGAAGCCGCTCGGCATGGTGCTGTCGGTCATCGTGCTGGTGCTGGTGTCGTCGATGGCCAGCCACGAGTTCACCTGGCGGGGCGCGATCCTCAATACGATCGTGATCCTCGCGATCAGCGTTGGCGCCTTCGTGTACGGCATCAATCTGCAGATGCCGGTCTGGCCGGCCTTCATCACCGGCTAAGGAGCGACGCCACATGGAACTGCTATCGAACCTGGGCCTCGGCTTCGAGACCGCCCTCACCTTCCAGAACCTGGCCTACGCCTTCCTCGGCTGCCTGCTCGGCACGCTGATCGGCGTGCTGCCGGGCCTKGGCCCGCTGGCGACCATCGCCATGCTGCTGCCCATCACCTACACGCTGCCGCCGGTGGCCGCGCTGATCATGCTGGCCGGTATCTACTACGGCGCGCAGTACGGTGGCTCCACCACCGCGATCCTGGTGAACCTGCCCGGTGAATCGTCGTCGGTGGTGACCACCATCGACGGCTACCAGATGGCACGGCGCGGTCGCGCCGGCGTGGCGCTGGCCACTGCCGGTATCGGTTCGTTCTTCGCCGGTTGCGTGGCCACGCTGATTCTCGCCGCATTCGCCGGCCCGCTGTCGGAACTGGCCTTCAAGTTTGGCCCCGCCGAGTACTTCTCGCTGATGGTGCTGGGCCTGATCGGCGCGGTGGTGCTGGCCTCCGGCTCGCTGGTCAAGGCGATCTCGATGATCGTGCTCGGCCTGCTGCTGGGTCTGGTCGGTACCGACGTGAACTCCGGCGCCGCGCGCTTCTCGTTCGACGTGCCCGAACTGACCGATGGCATCGACTTCGTCGCGCTGGCCATGGGCATGTTCGGTTTCGCGGAGATCATCGCCAACCTCGAACAGAAGGAAAACCGCGAGACCTTCACCGATCGCGTGACCAACCTGTTCCCGAACAAGGAAGACTTCAAGCGCATGATTCCGGCGGTGCTGCGCGGCACCGCGCTCGGTTCGGCGCTGGGTATCCTGCCGGGCGGCGGTGCGTCGCTGGCCTCGTTCGCGGCCTACACGCTGGAGAAGAAGACCTCGAAGAACTCGCATGAGTTCGGCAAGGGCGCCATCGAAGGCGTGGCGGGTCCGGAATCGGCCAACAATGCCGCGGCGCAGACCTCCTTCATCCCGCTGCTGACGCTGGGCATTCCGCCCAACGCGGTGATGGCGCTGATGGTGGGCGCGATGACGATCCACAACATCCAGCCCGGCCCGCAGGTGATGACCAGCAACCCGGCGCTGTTCTGGGGCCTGATCGCCTCGATGTGGATCGGCAACCTGATGCTGATCGTGCTGAACCTGCCGCTGATCGGCATCTGGGTGAAGCTGCTGAAGGTCCCCTACCGCTTCCTGTACCCGGCCATCCTGACGTTCTGCTGTATCGGCGTCTACTCGGTCCAGAACACCACCTTCGACGTGTTCCAGACCGCGGCCTTCGGCGTGGTCGGCTACCTGTTCCTGAAGCTCAAGTGCGAACCGGCACCGCTGCTGCTCGGCTTCGTGCTCGGACCGATGATGGAAGAGAACTTCCGCCGCACGCTGCTGCTGTCGCGTGGCGACTTCACCGTGTTCGTCACGCGCCCGCTGTCGCTCGGCCTGCTGATCGCCGCGGCGATCCTGGTGGCGATCGTGGCGCTGCCGTCGATCAAGGCAAAGCGCGAGGAAGCGTTCCAGGAAGAGTAACCCTGCCGGCCCTGCATGGGCATCGCAGACCAGGAAACGGGGTGCCGCGAGGCACCCCGTTTTTCTTTTGGCGCCCCCCCACACACGCAAATCGAGACGCCGGCTGCCTCCGGTGCTGCCCGTGGTGCTGTACAACGGCCGTGCCCGCTGGAACGCCGCCATCGACATCGACGCGCTGGTGCCCACGCTGCCGGACGGGCTCGACCGCTACCAGTTGCGCCAGGGCTATTTGCTGATCGACGAGCATCTTTGGGCGCTAGGCCCATGCGCGCGACAATGCCATCAACCCCCGCCGTCAACAAACAACGCCGCGCAAGCGCTGCGCACCGCTTCCGTGATATGCCGGCGCGCGTGATCGCGACGCTCCAGCATGCCGATGGTCCGCAGGACCGGCGCGCCGCCCGCCTGCAACGGCAGTACGCGCAAGGCCTCATCCTGCCGCCAGCGTGCCCGCTGCAGTAGCGGCACCACCGTCACCCCAACGCGCTGCCGCGCCAGTTCCACCAGCGCCTCGATCGAGTTCAGTTCGAGGAATTCGTTGACCCGCAAATGGGCGCGGCGCAGCGCCCGCTCCACCAGCATGCCGGTGCGCTGCGTGCGGTCAAAGCGCAGGAAGGGGTTGCTGGCCAGCGCTTCCCGCGCGTCGGCGCCGGCACTGTCCGCCGCCGCGATCACCACCAGCGGCTCCTGATACAACGGGGTCCAGCGTAGCGCCCCGGCCAGCTTGACCGGCTGCTCCACCAGAATCGCGGCATCCAGTTCGCCGGCTTCGACCTGGGCGGCCAGCTCGATCGACTTCGCCCCGACCAGGCGCACGTCCAGGGCCGGATACTCGCGTTTCATGGCCGCCACCACGTGCGACAGGCCGCCCATCACCGATACCACGGCGCCCACCGCCACCGCGCCTGACATGGCTTCGGCGGCATCCGGCGCCGCTCTCATCTCGTCATAGAGCGACAGCAGTTGCCGCGCGCGCGGCAGAAGCGCCCGGCCCTGCGCGTTCAGCACGGCCACGCGGCCGCTGCGGTCGAACAGATCGCGCCGCAGTTCGGCCTCCAGCGCGCGCATCTGCAGGCTGACCGCCGCCTGCGTCAGCGCGACATGTGCCGCCGCGGCGGCAAAGGAGCCCTGCTCGGCGATGGCGACGAAGGTGCGAAGAAAGCGGATGGTGCTCATGGATCCCGAGGGCGTTGCAACGCCCAAAGCAAAACTTATGTCATAGGCAAGAAATATTAACTTTCATTAGGGGAGTCGACACGGAATAATTCAATATTCGGCCGCATTGCGGCCGGTCACCCAGTTTGGAGATTGCAGATGAACCCCTGGTTGCGCCTCGCCGGCACCAGCCTTGTCGCCGGCCTCGCCCTCGCCGCGGCGACCGCCTCCGCGCAAGACTATCCGGCCAAGCCGATCCGGCTGATCGTGCCCTTCCCCGCCAGCGGCGCCACCGACCTGCTGGCGCGCGCGATCGCGCAGAAGGTGGGCGCGAACATGGGGCAGCAAATCGTGGTGGACAACCGCCCCGGCGCCGGCGGCGCCATCGGCTCCGACATGGCCGCGAAGGCCGCGCCGGACGGCTATACGCTGCTGATCGCCACGACCAGCACGCACTCCATCGGGCCGCATATCCAGACCCGGCTGCCGTATAACGCCAAGACCGACTTCACGCCGATCGGACAGGTGGCCATTGCCACCAATGTCCTGCTTGTATCGAACGCCCTGCCCGTCAAGAGCGTCAAGGAGCTGATCGACCACGCAAAGGCGCACCCCGGCCAGCTGAACTACGCGTCAAGCGGCAATGGCACCGTGGTGCACCTGACCGCGGAGGCATTCGCCACGCAGGCCGGCATCTCGATGACGCATATCCCGTATCGCGGCACCGCGCTGTCGATCCCGGACCTGATCTCGAACAAGGTGCAAGTGCTGTTCGACAGCATCGTCTCCGGCCTGCCGCACGTGAAGGACGGCAAGCTGAAGGCGCTGGCCGTGACCAGCGAAAAGCGCTCGCCGCTGGCGCCGGACCTGCCGACCGTCAGTGAATCCGGCCTGCCCGGTTTTGTCAGCGATACGTGGTTCGGCATCTATGGGCCGAAGAACATGCCGGCCGATATCGTCAAGCGCCTGAACGCCGAGTTCAACAAGGCCATTGCCGCGCCTGAAGTGCGGGAACGCCTCGCCAAGCTGGGCGCGGAGCCCGTTGGCGGCACCCCGGCGCAATTTGCCACGCTGGTCAGCCAGGACAGCGCCCGCTGGGCCAGGTTGATCAAGGAACGTAACATCACGGCAGACTGACAGCGGTCGGCGCCCGGCTGCAAGGCGCCCCGCCATGACGGCGATGTCCGCCCTAAAACTCCAAGGAACATCATGCAAGCCTTCGACTGGATCAATCCCTACCCCTCGGTCCGCATTCCGCTGTTTGCGCGCAATGTCGTCTCCACCAGCCATCCGCTGGCGGCGCAGGCGGGCCTGCGCATGCTGCTCAAGGGCGGTAACGCGGTCGATGCCGCCATCGCCGCCGCGGCCGCAATCACGCTGGTCGAGCCCGTATCGTGCGGCCTGGGCAGCGACGCCTTTGCGATCCTGTGGGACGGCAAGGAACTGCATGGGCTGAACTCGTCCGGCGTCGCACCCGCGGCCTGGAACCCCGAGTACTTCCGGAACAAATATGGCGAGGATGCCAATGGCATCGCCAAGCGTCCGATTCGCGGCTGGGATGCCGTCACCGTGCCGGGCGTGGTGGCCGGCTGGGCCGCCCTGCACGAGCGCTTCGGCAAGCTGCCGTTCGCGGACCTGATGGAGCCGGCGATCGAGATTGCCGAGCGCGGCTATGCGGTGCCCCCCATCGTCGCGCACAAGTGGGCGGCCGCGGTGCCCGACCTGAAGGATCAGCCGGGCTTTGCCGACACCTTCATGCCGAACGGCCGCGCCCCGCGGACCGGCGAGAAGTTCCTGATGAAGGCGGCGGCCGACACGCTGCGCCGTATCGGCGAAAGCGGCGGCCGCGACTATTACGAGGGCCAGATCGCCGAAAAGATCGCCGCGTTCAGCCAGCAGTGCGGCGCCGCGATGACGCTGTCCGACCTGCGCAACTATCGCCCCGACTGGGTCAAGCCGATCAGCCAGTCCTACCGTGGCTATGAAGTCCACGAGATCCCGCCGAACGGCCAGGGCATTGCGGCGCTGATGGCGCTGGGCATCCTCGACCAGTTCGATGTCGGCAGTCTGCCGGTCGATTCGGTCGATTCGCAGCATCTGCAGATCGAGGCGATGAAGCTCGCGTTCGCCGACCTGTATCGCTACGTCAGCGATCCGCGCAGCATGGAAGTGACGCCGGAACAAATGCTCGACCCGGCCTACCTGAAATCCCGCGCCGAGCTGATCGACATGGGCCGCGCCACGCATTTCAAGTTCGGCATGCCCAAGGTGGGCGGCACCATCTACCTGACCGCGGCGGACGAGAACGGCATGATGATCTCGTTCATCCAGTCGAACTACATGGGCTTCGGGTCCGGCGTGGTGGTGCCGGACACCGGCATCAGCCTGCAGAACCGCGGCGTGGGTTTCTCGATGGATCCGAAATCGCCGAACGTGGTGGCCGGCGGCAAGCGCCCGTTCCACACCATCATCCCGGCGTTCCTGACGCGCGACGGCCAGCCGGTGATGAGCTTCGGCGTGATGGGCGGCGACATGCAGCCGCAGGGCCATGTGCAGACCGTCGTGCGCATGCTCGACTACAAGCAGCAGCCGCAGGCGGCATGCTGCGCACCGCGCTGGAAGGTCAACCGCGACTTCACGCTCGATGTGGAAGCGACCATGAACGCCGACACGGTGGCGGCCCTGAAGGCGCGCGGCCACGAGCTGAAGTCGGTGGCCGATCCCTACATGGACTTCGGCTCGGGCCAGTTCATCTGGCGCCTGTCCGACGACCCCGACCACGGCTATGTCGCGGCCAGCGACAGCCGCCGGGATGGCCAGGCAGTGGGCTTCTAAACGCCCGCCAGCAACATGGCGCGAGGTGCGCCGGCAGCGATGCCGGCGCATTTTTTTTGCCATCGCAAGGCAACTGGCCCGATCGCGCGCGTGCCAACTGTACATGGCGCGGCCCCACCCAATGCCTAGACTGGCAACTCGCGACAATTGCCATTCCTGCTGACCAACGCCATGCCTGCCTACGCCTTCCGCTTGCTGAACGTCTTCGCCGAGTCCACCTTCGGCGGCAACCCCCTGTGCGTGTTCGAAGACGGCCGCGGCCTCGACGATGCCACCATGCAGGCCCTGGCGCTGCAGTTCAACCTGTCCGAGACCACGTTCATCCTGCCGTCCGAGCGCGCCAACGCGCGCGTGCGGATCTTCACCACCGGTTATGAGATGCCGTTCGCCGGCCATCCGACCCTCGGCACCGCGCACGTGGTGCGGGAGCTGATGCAGGCGGGCGATGCGCTGACGCTTGAATTCAAGGCCGGCGTGGTCCCGGTGCAGGCACACGGCGACGTCTGGACCTTCACCGCACCGCACCGCGGCATGCCCCGCACCGCCCCGGCGGCGCTTGCCGACGAGCAGGTCGCCCAGCTGCTGGGCCTGCGCGCCGAAGACCTTGCAGGTCGGCCGATCTGGGTGGACACCGGAGCCGACCAGCTGTTGGTGCCGCTGCGCGACCCCGAGGCGGTGCGGCGTGCCGTGCCCGACGGCAGCCGCCTCGATGCGTGGCCAACCAGCAGCCTGGGCCGCAAGACGGCCTACGTCTTCGCGTTCGATGGCACGCGGCCCGGACAGGTGGTGTCCCGTTACTTCTTCACCAAGCAGGGTGGCGGCGTCGCCGAGGACCCGGGCACCGGCTCCGCGTGCGCAAATTTGGGCGGCTGGCTGCTCGCCACCGGCCACGCACTGCCCGCGCGTCTGGAGATCACCCAAGGGGAGGCGGTGGACCGTCCTTGCACGCTGCACCTGCAGGTATCGGCCGAGGGCGACATCCGCGTCGGCGGTCGCGTGCTGGAGATCGGACGCGGCACGATCACGCTGTGACAGTCACAGGGCGACGATGACGCGATAGACTCCCCGACTAGTGTCCTCTGCCTTATCGGCCCAACCTGCCATGACGGATCACACCATCACGACCCTCGCCGAACTCGAAGCCCGCTACGGAGAGCCGAACCAGGCCTCGCTCGCCAAGGAGGTCGACTACCTGCATCCGCACTACCGCGCTTTCGTCGAGGCGTCGCCGTTCTGCCTGCTGTCGACCGTGGCCGATGGCATGGCCGAATGTTCGCCGCGCGGCGATGCGCCCGGCTTCGTCAAGGTGCTGGACGACCGCACGCTGCTGCTGCCGGACCGTCGCGGCAACAATCGCATCGACAGCCTGCGCAATATCGTCGCCGATCCGCGTGTCGGGCTGCTGTTCCTGGTGCCGGGCGTTGACGAGACGCTGCGCGTCGCCGGCACGGCCGCCATCTCGACCGATCCCGAACTGATCGACGCTTGCGCCGTGGGCGGCAAGGCCCCCGCGACGGTCCTGGTGATCGCGGTACGTTCGGTGTTCTTCCAGTGTGCCCGCGCGCTGGTACGGTCGCGGTTGTGGCAGGCCGATGCGCAGGTGCCTCGCAGCGCCTTGCCGAGTACTGGCACGATGCTGGCCGCGCTGTCGCGCGACGCCATCGATGGCGCGGCTTACGACGCCGAACTGCCGCAACGCCTTCGTCAGACGCTCTACTGATCCTGCCGCCGGGACCGGGATGGCCGCGGGTCGTCAGCCCGCATGTGGCAACCACTCCGGCGCATCGGTGCCTAGTGGCACCGAAGGCCGCTCCCAATGCGCCGGCGTCTCCGACATCAAGGCCGCATGGCGCACCACCGTCAGGTTGCCAAACCCCGACGGCGAAATTTCCAGCCACTCGCTGATGTCCTCGAAGCGCTGATCGGGCGCACGAAGCCCGTCGTCGACCCGTCCCAATCCCCGCAGCCATTGAGCCGTCTGCGCCAGCGACACGCGCACCAGCCAGCTGCCGCCCTCGGTGGCGCGCCGATATAGCGCGGCCATCGTGCCGAGCGCCAGCAGGTAGCCCGACGCATGATCGAGCACCTGCGCCGGCAGCGGTCGCGGCGCATCGTCGCCAGCGGCTTTTGCCTCGGCATCGTTGATGCCGCTGGCCGTCTGTACCAGCGAATCGAAGCCGCGCTTGCCTGCCCACGGTCCCACGTGGCCGTAGGCCGACAGCGACGCGTAGACGATGCCGGGACGCGCGCGGGCCGCCGCCTCGGGACCGATACCCAGGTGCTGCAGGCCCCCGGGACGATACCCCTGCACCAGCACGTCGGCATGGTGCAGCAGGCGATGCAGCACATGCCTGTCTTCAGCATCGCGCAGATCCAGCTGGCAGGAGCGCTTGCCGCGGCCCGTATCCATCACGAGCGATGGGATCGACGGCAAATGCGGCGCCGTGACCAGCAACACCTCGGCGCCGTGCGCGGCCAGCGTGCGGCCAGCCACCGGGCCGGCGATGATGCGCGTGAAGTCCAGCACGCGCACGCCGGACAGCGGCCGGCCCTCCGGCTGCGGCACGGGCGGCAGCGGCCTGGGCGGCGCATCGCCAATCCGCTCGATCAGCACCGGAGGCAGGCCGCGCAATGCCGCTGCCTGCGGATGCGCATCCCACTCGTCAAGGCTGCGCATGGCGGCCACCACCAGGCCGGCGTCCGATGCCGCGGTCTCGAATGCCTCCGCCTGCCAGCCTTGCAGCGCGGCCTGCACCGCCGCCTTGTCGTACGGGCAGTTCAGCAACCGCAGCACGCCGTCGCGATGGTGAGGGAAATTGGTGTGCAGCCGGACCCAGCGCCCGTCGCCGCAGCGATAGGTACCGGCAATCTTGTCCCACGGATCGGGCGCCGGTCCACCGTCGACCCGCAGGTAACGCTCGCTGCGAAATTCGGCACAGGCATGTCCCATGTCGACCGATACCTGCTGCCAGCGGCCCGTGCGTTGGTGCCACAGCGTGGCGGCGGCCAGGCCGGCCGCCGCTATGCTCGCCTGCGCAGCCGTGCCGGCGGCGAACGATGAGGGCAGCGCCGGCTCCTCGCCGGATAGCCGCACCTGTTCCAGCGCGGCTTCGGGCAGGCCGGCATCGCGCCACAGTCCGGCGAGAGCGGAGAACGGGTCGATCAGCGGCATGGCGGCTCCTTCGTACATGTCGGAAAAACGAGACGGATCGGCAGCAAAAGACACGGCAGCGGCAGCGGCAACGGCAATGGCGACACCAGGATTTCGGCGAGGCCCGTGCGCGGGGACTCCATGCTACGCCGCTTTGCACCCATCCGTGCGCCACGCCACGCCGTCACGGTAAAATGACGGGTTCCGACCGGACCACCGCTCCGGCAACGATTATCTGGCCACACGGCCCCGACATGAGCCACGACCCGAAAGCCCATAAGAACGCCAACGCGAACGCCAACGCGAACGCTCAGGACAACGCGCCCGCCGCCTCGAACTTCCTGCGCGGCATCATCGACCAGGACCTGGCCGCCGGCACGTACGCCGGGCGCAAGGACGCGCAGGGCCAGCCGCTGCCGCCGGTGATCACGCGCTTCCCGCCGGAGCCCAACGGCTATCTGCATATCGGCCATGCCAAGAGCATCTGCCTGAACTTCGGCCTGGCGCGCGACTATGGCGGCCGCTGCCATCTGCGCTTCGACGATACCAATCCGGTCAAGGAAGACACCGAGTATGTCGATTCGATCATCGACGCGGTGCGCTGGCTCGGCTTCGGCTGGGACAGCACCGGTGCCGACGGCGGCAGGCAGAGCCATCTGTACTACGCCAGCGATTATTTCGACCAGCTCTACGCCTTCGCGGAGAAGCTGATCGAACGCGGCGTGGCCTACGTCGACAGCCAGACCGCCGAACAGATCGCGGCATCCCGCGGCAATTTCTCGGAGCCGGGCACGCCATCGCCCTACCGCGATCGCACCGTCGAAGAGAACCTGCAGCTGTTCCGCGACATGCGGGCCGGCAAATACGCCGACGGCCAGCACGTGCTGCGCGCCAGGATCGACATGGCGGCGCCCAATATCGTGATGCGCGATCCGGTGCTCTATCGCATCCGGCACGCCCACCATCACCGTACCGGCGACAAGTGGTGCATCTACCCGATGTACGACTTCACGCATTGCATCTCCGACGCGCTGGAGAACATCACGCATTCGCTGTGCACGCTGGAGTTCGAGAACAACCGCCCGCTGTACGACTGGGTGCTGGCGCAGCTGCGTGAATGCGGCGTGTTCCGCGACCCGCTGCCTCATCAGTACGAGTTCGCGCGGCTGAACCTGACCTACGCGATCACCAGCAAGCGCAAGCTGCTGCAACTGGTCAACGAGGGCCGCGTGGACGGCTGGGACGATCCCCGCATGCCAACCATCGTCGGCATCCGGCGGCGCGGCTATACGCCCGAATCGATCCAGCTGTTCTGCGATCGCGTCGGCGTGGCGAAGTCGGACAGCTGGATCGACATGAGCACGCTGGAAGGCGCGGTGCGCGACGATCTCGATGCCCGCGCGGCACGCGGCGTGGCGGTGCTCGACCCGCTGAAGCTGATTCTGGACAACTACCCCGAAGGACAGAGCGAGGAATGCTCGGCGCCCGTCCATCCCAAGCAGCCGGAACTCGGCCGCCGTGTGTTCCCGCTGACGCGCGAGTTGTGGATCGAACGGGAGGACTTCAACGAAACGCCGCCCAAGGGGTATTTCCGGCTGTTCCCGGGCAACAAGGTGCGGCTGCGCTATGGCTACGTGATCGAATGCACCGGCGTGGACAAGGATGCCGACGGCAACATCGTCGCGGTGCACGCGAATTACCTGCCTGATACCAAGAGCGGCACGCCTGGCGCCGACAGCGTCAAGGTCAAGGGCAATATCCACTGGGTCAGCGCCGCCCACGCGCTGGAGGCGGAGGTGCGGCTGTACGACCGGCTGTTCAACGATCCGCAGCCGGATGCCGGCGGCAAGAACTTCCTCGATGCATTGAACCCGGACTCCAAGCGCGTGGTCACAGCGTATCTGGAGCCGGGCCTGCGCGAGGCAAAACCGGAAGATCGGTTCCAGTTCGAGCGCCACGGTTATTTCGTCGCCGATCGCGTCGACAGCCAGCCCGGCCGCCCGGTATTCAACCGGATCGTCGGCCTGAAGGACAGCTGGGGCAAGTAATCCGGATCTCTCTAATACCGAACAGCCGCGCGCCGCAGATGCAGACCATCACCTTCCCGCTGGACCGCGAACACATCGCGCTGAATGACCTGCTCAAGCTGTCCGGCGTTTGCGACAGCGGCGGCGCCGGCAAGGCGCTGGTCGCCGCGGGCGAGGTCGAGGTGGACGGCCAGGCGGAAAGCCGCAAGACCGCCAAGATCCGCGCGGGCCAGGTGGTGACGCTGCCGGGCGTGACCATCCGCGTGGTCGCGGCCTGACAGACGGCCCGGCGGCGCCGTCGCCGCCGTTGTTGAGCCACTGAACGAGGAGTCCCGATGCCGATCGCTTTCTGGTGCGTACTGGTGGCCGGTATCCTGCCCATCGCCACGGTGGGCATCGCCAAATGGGGCGCACCGGGCTTCGACAACCACGATCCCCGCGCCTGGCTGGAGCGCCAGACCGGCCGCGCGCGGCGTGCCGACCTCGCCCACCGCAATCACTTCGAGGCATTCCCGCTGTTCGCGGCGGCGGTGTTGTGCGCCAGCCACCTGCAGGCGCCCCAGGCCCGGATCGACGAACTGGCGGTAGCGTTCGTCGTCATTCGCCTGCTGTACACCTTGTGCTATCTGGCCGATCGCGCCACGCTTCGCTCACTGTGCTGGACGCTGGGCTTTCTCTGCGTGCTCGGCATCTTCCTGCTGCCGGTGCTGGTGCCCTGACCGTCGGGCTCGCTTCGGCGAGTCGACCAAGCGACACCTGAAAACGCGAAATCTTCTGTAGAATCAGCGCTTTGCCAGAATTCGCCCTGTCCGTGACGACGGGGCTTTTTGCGACGGACGGGAAGCATGTTGGGGATAGGATTGGGGGATGTCGTGGCCGCCTCGCTGGCCGCCGCAGGGGCGTGTCTGGTCTGCAGCATTCCGCCCGGCTTTGTCTCGCACCTGCTGCGCCATTTCCCCGGCTGGGTGCTGCGCACCTATGGCCGCCGGGCGCTGGTCACGCCGCTGCTCGCCATCCTGGTCATCGGCCGCATCGTCGGCCTGGCGATTGACGGCCAGATCGACAGTCCCGCCGGCCAGGCGATGGTGATCGCCGCCGCCTTCCTGGCGCTGGTCATCGCGTCCGCGCTGCTGCGCTTTTACCTGAGCGACTTCCGCAAGTCGCGCTGATCGCGCGGTCACCGCGGCCGCCCCCGGCGCCGCGTGGCAATGGGGTAAGATGCGGGCTTTTCCGCTGGCGCCCGACGCCGGCTTCCGTCGCGCCCGCTCTGTGACAGACCGGCCGATGCGCTGTCTTCCTGTCCCGCATGGCACTCAAATCCACCATCTTCAAGGCCGAACTGTCGATCTCCGACATGGATCGGCACTACTACGGCAGCCATGCGCTGACGATCGCGCAGCATCCGTCCGAGAATGACACACGGATGATGGTCCGCCTGCTGGCCTTTGCCTGCCATGCCACCGAAACACTGGCGTTCACGCGCGGCCTGGACGACCCGGACGAGCCGGACCTGTGGGACCGCACGCTGACCGGCGATATCGCCCACTGGATCGACCTGGGGCAACCGGATGAAACGCGATTGAAGCGCGCCGCCGCGCGGGCCGAGCGTGTCACGGTCTTTACCTATCAGCCGGCCAGCGCCCGCGAGTGGTGGAAGTCCATCGCCGGCAAGGCGGGCAAGCTGCGTAACGTCACCGTCTGTGCCGTGCCGGCCGATGCTGTCGAAACGCTGACGGCCATGGCGCGACGCGCGATGCGGCTGACCGTGACGGTGCAGGACGGCGAGATCTGGGTCAGCGACGACGAACGCAACGTGTCACTGCGGCTCGAGGTCTGGCAACAGGCCGACTGACAAGCGCCGCGCCACCACATCCCGCGTACACTGCCGAATCCGGTGCGCCGCCTGCCGGCATGCCGACGCGGCGTTGCCCGCGGACTTCGCGGACTTTCTCCACCGCCAACATCCGAGCAAAAAGGAAACCCCCATGATTACCACCGCTTCCGGCCTGCAATACGAAGACACCGTGATCGGCCAGGGCGCCGAAGCCACCGCTGGCAGGCACGTCACCGTTCACTACACCGGCTGGCTCTACGAGAACGGCCAGGCTGGCCGCAAGTTCGACTCCAGCAAGGACCGCAACGACCCCTTCATCTTCCCGCTGGGGGCCGGCCATGTGATCCGCGGCTGGGACGAAGGCGTGCAGGGCATGAAGGTGGGCGGCACGCGCCGCCTGGTGATTCCGGCCGACCTGGGCTATGGCGCGCGGGGCGCGGGCGGCGTCATCCCGCCCAACGCCACGCTGCTGTTCGAAGTGGAACTGCTTGCCGTCTGACGCCCAGCGGGCGATGCGTCGTCAGAAGCCGATCGACGCATTGCCCACATCCACGCGCACCCGGTCGCGCCCCAGGATATGCGCGGCATGCCGCGCATACTGGCGCGCCCAGTCCGGGTTGCCGGCGAAGCGCTGCTCGCCGGAGAACCGCGCCACGCTGAGGATCTTGTCGATGACCAGCACCTTGCCGACCGGGCTGGACGCCTGACAGTCCAGTTCGGCGTACTCGCGATCGAACCACTGCCAGGCGGCCTCGTCGCTCAGGCTCGCCAGTTCGGCGTCTCCGATCGTGAACTCGAATTCCTTGCCGCTGCCGAAGGCAACCGTGATGGTCCTGGCCATAGCTTCTCCTGTGGTTCGAGGCCCCATTGTAAGGACACTGGCGCCGCACCGGCCACCCTGCGACACGCGGGTCAAGAATCGGACGCCGTGGCCGTAGCGGCCGTTGCAGTGCGCCCTATCGGTGTTGCCGGTTGCCGACACAGCGCGGCCGTGTGGTGTAGCGTCCCTCCCGAGGGCCGGCTTTGGATTATCCTTGCACCATGGCCATCACCCGACAAGACCTCGAAGCCGACCGACTGCGGGCTTCGCTGGACAGCACCCCGGTGGCTTCCTCGCTGCTGTCGGAAGAAGCGCTGGAGCGCTCGCTGCAAGCCGCGCTGGACGCGCGTCCCGACACGCCCGAACTTCACGGCGACGTCTGGCTGTTCGGCTACGGCTCGCTGATCTGGAATCCGATGGTCGTGCATACCGAGAGGCGGCTCGCCACCGTGCATGGCTACCATCGCGGCTTCTACCTTTATTCACGAATCAATCGCGGCACCTGGGACAATCCCGGGCTGGTTCTCGGCCTCGATCGCGGCGGATCGTGCCACGGCATGGTGTTCCGCATTCCCGCCCATGTGGTCGAGGCGGAATTCCGCGTGCTGTGGCGGCGCGAGATGATGACCGGTGCCTATCACCCCCGCTGGCTGCGGGTGAAGCTGGACGGTGGCGCGGCGCCGCAGCACGCGCTGGCCTTCGTGATGAACCGGCAGCATGAAGCCTACGCGGGCCGGCTGCCCGACGATCGCGTGGTAGCCTGCCTGCGCCGCGCGTGCGGCCTTTACGGGCCGGCGCGCGAATATCTGCATCAGACCCTGCTTGGCCTGGCCACCCATGGCGTGGACGACCCGTATCTGGGCCGGCTATGGCGCCAGGTGCAGCAGGCCGACGCCGGGCCCAGCACGGCGGCCGCCTGAGCCGGAAGTCCCTCATGCCCAGCCCCGTCCCCCGCACCCGCCCGTTGATGGTGGCCGAGACCCTGGGCATATCGGGCCTGTTGCTCGGGGGCGCGCTGCTGGCCGGACCGGGCGGCGCCACGCTGGCCGCCCGCCCTTCCATGCCGCTGCCGGTGCCGCTGCAACGCGCCGCCAGCCCCGCTCCCGTTGCGCCGGGACGCCCCGCTCAACCGACCGCGCTCGACCGCAACCTGCTGACGGCAGCGGCGGCCGGCGATGCCGCCCTGGTCGGCAAGCTGCTCGCAGCCGGTGCCTCGCCGCACGCCGCGGACGAACGGGGTCGCACCGCGCTGCTGATTGCCGTGTCGTTGCGCCATAACCGCGTCGCCCGGGCGCTGATCCAGGCGGGCGCCGACGTCAACCGCAAGGACGAGGATGCCAACAGCGCCTTCCTGCTCGCCGCCAGTACGGGGCAGATCGACCTGGTGCGGCTGGCGCTGGACCATGGCGCCGATCTGGCCAGCACAGACCGCTACCGCGGCACCGCGCTGACCGTGGCGGCCCAGCACGGCAATGCCGAAGTGGTGAAGCTGCTGTTGCGGGCCGGCGCGCCCGTCGACCATGTCAATGCGCTGGGCTGGACGGCACTGCTGGAAGCGATCGTACTGGGCGACGGCAGCTCCCGTTATGAGAGCGTGGTGGAACTGCTGCTCGACGCGGGCGCAGATCCCAATCTGGCGGACCGGGACGGCAACACGCCGACACGGCATGCGCGGCAACGCGGGTACAAGACGATGGTGAAGATGTTGATGCGGCAGCGGGGGCATTGACGCAGCGGCGTGGGGGCGGGACTGCCCTCTCCCCCGCCCCTCTCCCGCCTTGCGGGAGAGGGGAGCAAACCGGCAGCGGGAGAGGCCCCGTGGGTGTTCTCCCCTCTCCCGCTCGCGGGAGAGGGGCGGGGGAGAGGGCAGTATCAGTATCAGCACCCCCCAACAAAACGATTCACCCCCTTCGCGCGTTCTCCTCCTCCTGCAACTGCCGCCACATCACCTTGCCGGTGCCCGACTTCGGCAGCGCATCGACAAACTCGACCACGCGCGGATACTTGTAGGCGGCCATATTGGCCTTGGCCCATTCGATGATGTCCTCCGCGCTGGTCTTGCCCTTGGCGTGGGCCTTGAGCACCACCACCGCCTTGACCGTCTCCCCGCGATACGGATCGCGCGTGCCGATGATGCAGGCCTCCTGCACATCGGGGTGCTTGTACAGCAGGTTCTCGACCTCGGCCGGCCACACCTTGAAGCCGGAAGCGTTGATCATCCGCTTGAGCCGGTCGGTGATGAAGAAATAGCCGTCTTCGTCCATCCGCCCCAGGTCGCCGGTACGGAAAAAGGTCTTGCCTTCGAACTCGATAAAGGCCTCCCGCGTGGCCTCGGGCTTGCCCCAGTAGCCCTTGAACACCTGCGGTCCGCTGACGATGATCTCGCCGACCTCGCCGGGCGGCAGTTCCTTCAGCGAGACGGGATCGACCACGCGCGCGTCGGTATTGAAGGTCGGCACGCCCAGGCACTGCAGCTTGGGGCGATCGGCGAGATTGCTGTGCGTGGGCGCCATCGTTTCCGACAGGCCATAGCCTTCCAGATAGTTCAGGCCGAACTGCTCGCGCAGGCGCTCGGCAATCGCCTGCGGCATCGCCGCGCCCCCGCCCCCGATATAACGCAGGCTCGACAGATCAAACTCCGCCAGGTTGGGACTGGCGAGGAAGTCGATCACCATGGTCGGGATATTGGTCCAGTGCGTGACCTGGTAGCGCGAGATCAGCCGTCCGGCGACTTCACGGTCCCAGCGCGGCAACATCACCACGGTGGCGCCAGTGTAAATCGGCCCGTTCATGCCGTACTGCATGCCCGTCACGTGGAACAGGGGCAACACCGACAGGATCACCGACTCGGCGCCGGAGCCGGACCAGGTGGCGCCGCCGACCACGTTATGCATCACCGACCGATGAGTGTGGATGCATCCCTTCGGAAAGCCGGTGGTGCCGGACGTATAGGGCATCACCGCCATGTCGTCCGGGCCCGCGGTATGCGCCGATGGCGCAAGACCCGCCGACAGCGCATCGTTCCACGCCGCCGCCCCCGGGGGCAGCGGATGGCCGGCGGTCAGCCAGGCCGGCGGGGCGTCCTCGGGGAACTCGTGGCTGGCCGGCAGCGCGTCGCCGTACTGGGTCACCAGCAGATGCTGCAGCCGCTGGTCCTGCGGCAACTCGGCATTGGCCGCCTCGACGCCGGCGGCCAGGTCGGCCGTGCAGATCGCCACGCGCGCCTGCGCGTCGGTGACATAGTGCTTGAACTCCTCGGCGCGGTTCATCGGGTTGACCGGCACGACGACCGCATCGGCGCGCAGGATCGCATAGTACGAAACGATGAACTGCGGGCAGTTCTGCATATACAGCAGGACCCGGTCGCCCTTGGCGACACCGGCTTGCCGCTGCAGCCAGCCGGCCAGCGCGGTGGCCTGCGCCTCCAGTTCGCGGAATGACACCGCCTTGCCGAAATAGCGGATGGCCGCCTTGTCCGCATAGCGCCGCGCGGACACCTCCAGGTTGTACCAAAGCGAGGTCTCGGGCAAAACGATGGCCGTCGGCAAGCGCTTCGGCCAGAACTGCAGGTGCGGGCGCGCAGGTTTGTCGCTGGGCATGAAGGTCTCCTCGTCGGTCTTTGCGACCTGTTCCGGTTCTTGCGATGGGGTGTGCCGCGGGCGGGCGGGGCAGGCCCGCGGCGGTCGTCAGGCAATATAACCGAACGACCGTTCTATTTCCAAGGGGTAAACCCATGCGCCATGCTTGCCACGCGCCCACGGCTCGGGCTCCGCGCCAGCGCCGTCTACCGCGCGTCTTGATTTGCGCGCCGACCATCCCCACCTGCCTCTTATGCAACCCGCTGCGGAAGCGACACGTCCGCAGCCCAAACGGATAGCGAGGCAAGCCATGAGCGATGTCACTTTGCAGAACTTCGAGACCGACGTCATTGCGCTGTCGCGGCGGATCCCGGTCCTGGTCGACTTCTGGGCGCCATGGTGCGGTCCGTGCCGCACGCTCGGTCCGATGCTGGAGAAGCTGGAACAGGCATCGGCCGGCAAGTGGAAGCTGGCCAAGATCAATGTCGACGAAAACCAGGAACTGGCGGCGCATTTTGGCGTGCGCAGCATTCCGCACGTGATTGCCTTTGTCGACGGCAAGGCGGTCGACCAGTTCGTCGGCGTGCTGCCCGAATCCGGCCTGCGCGAGTTCATAGCACGCGTCACGCCGAATCCGGGCCAGGTGGCACTGCGCCAGGCCCGCGAAGCCAACACGCGCGGCGACCGCAACGCCGCGCGGGAAGCCTATCAGGCCGCGCTGGCCTTCGATCCGGGCTTCGACGAGGCGCGTCTGGACTACATCGGTTTCCTGCTCGATGGCAATGAGGTGGACGATGCCGAGGCGCAGATGAAGATGCTGACGCCGCGCGCGGCCCAGCACGATGGTTTCGCGGCCGTGCAGACGCGTCTGCAGGCCCTTCGCGGCGCGGCCGAGCTACCCGACGAAACCACGCTGAAGGCGCGCATCGATGCCGATCCCCGCGATCTGCAAGCGCGCCTCGATCTTGCGCGGCTGTGGATCGCGCGACGCCAGTACGAGCCGGCGCTCGAGCAACTGCTGCGTATCGTGCAAACGGACCGCGCCTTCGAGGATGACGTCGGCCGCAAGACCATGCTGTCGGTGTTTGAAATGATGGGCGACACGCCGGAGGCGGTGTCGCGCTGGCGCAGGCAGTTGAGCGCGGCGTTGAATTGAGGGGAGTGTTGTAGGCTGGGACTGCCCTCTCCCCCGCCCCTCTCCCGCTGTGCGGGAGAGGGGAGAACACCGTCGGTGTCTTGAAACCCGGTCGGTTTGCTCCTCTCTCCCGCAAAGCGGGAGAGAGGCGGGGGAGAGGGCAGTAACAGCCCCCCACATAACTTACCCAGCCGGCCCCTCCACCAACGTAAACCCGTTATCCCGCATATACGCCACCATCGCCGCATCCTGCTTGGCGACATGCTGCGCGAACCAGCCCGACAGTTCCGCCACCAGGCGGCGCCCGGTGGCCAAGTCGCCGTCGTCGGCGACCCGGGCCCTGGCCTTGTCCGCGACCGCCAGCACCTGCTCGTGCTCGCCGCGATGGCATTGGCGCGGGCCGAACGCCATCGCGTCCATCCACGCCTCCTCCATCGCGAAGTGGTAGCGGGTATGGTCGATCCACTCGTCCAGCGCCGCCAGGAAACGGTCGTCCGGCGCATCGGCGG
>NZ_VLJN01000043.1 GCF_007829435.1 Cupriavidus gilardii J11 | reverse complement strand
AGCCGCGTGGGAAATTGCTGGGACAACGCGGTGGTCGAGCGCTTCTTCTTAAACCTCAAGATGGAACGGGTCTGGCAACGGCGCTACGTTGACCGGGCCGAAGCTAAGCGCGACATCACGCAGTACATCGTGGGATTCTATAACCCTGTGCGGYTGCACTCGACACTGGGCTATGACTCGCCCCAACGCTACGAGGACAAATTCAGCCAGGAAACAACCTAAACACCTGTCTGAAAAACTTGACCACCACAACCCTCTCCCGCAAGGCGGGAGAGGGGCAGGGGGAGAGGGCAGTCCCGGCACACGGCTCTCACCGCCGCCCCGCAGAAAACCCCGCGTCAGGCGTCAAGCTTAAAGATATAACAATAAATCATTTGTCCCACACCACCCGGCTCGCGTAGCATTCGCCCGCCGCCGTGCGTCCTTTCGCGTGGCCTTGTCCGGCTGCACGTCCTTTCCGCAAGCCGTCCGACCGCTCTCATCACAATTCCAATGTCAGTCGATCTCGCCTTGTCTCCCGGCGCGGCGCAGTCCGCGCCCGCCGCGTCGCCTGCCCCGAACCAAGCCGTCATCCGCTCCGCCGCCGACGTCACGCAACTCGTCAACCAGGGCGGCGCGCAGGCCAGCAATGCCAAGATGGTCGTCGCCATCGCGCTTGGCGGCGTGTTTCTCGACGCCTACGATCTCGGCGCCCTTGCCTTCGGCCTCAAGGACGTCACCCGGGAATTCAATCTCACTCCGGCCGGCACCGGCATGGTGGCATCGGCCATCACCTTCGGGGCCATCGTCGGCGCGTTCCTGGGTGGCTATTTCACCGACCGCATCGGCCGCTATCGCGTTTTCATGGCGGACATGCTGTTCTTCGTGGTCGCCGCGATCGCGTGCGCGCTGGCGCCGAACGAATACGTGCTGGCCGGCGCCCGCTTCGTGATGGGCCTTGGCGTGGGCATCGACCTGCCGGTCGCCATGGCCTTCCTCGCCGAATTCTCGAAGCTTCAGGGCCGAGGCAACAAGGCGGCGCGGGTGGCGATGTGGTGCCCGACCTGGTACGCGGCCATCTGTGTGTCGTACCTTCTGGTGCTTGCGTGCTACGCCGCCCTGCCGGAGAGCCATAGCGGCCTGCTGTGGCGGATCATCCTGGGCTTTGGCGCGGTACCGGCGCTGGTCATCATCGCGGTACGCAGCAAGTACATGAGCGAATCGCCGGTGTGGGCGGCCAACCAGGGCGACCTCGAAGGCGCGGCGAAGATCCTGAAGCGCTCCTACGGCATCGATGCCGTGGTGGCGCCGGACGCGGTAACCACCCCGGCCAGGCGCAAGGCATCGTGGAGCAACTACGCCGTGCTGCTGCAGGGCGTCTACCGGAGCCGCACGATACTGGCGACCATCATGTCGATCGCCTCGTCATTCGCGTACAACGCGGTCGCGTTTGGACTGCCGGTGATCATCGCCAGCTTCCTGGCGCAGACCATGCTGAACACGATCCTGATCTCGCTGGCGCTGAACTTCCTGTTCGCCTTCCTTGGCGGACTGATCGGCGTGCGGCTGGTCCCGCGCACCGGCGCATGGAAGCTGACGGTGGTCGGCTACAGTTTCCAGCTTGCGGCGCTGGTCGGACTGGCGCTGGTCGGCAAGCCCGACGACGTGTCGCAGGTAGCGATCGCCATCGGCATGCTGGCGCTGTTCCTGCTTGGCCAGGGCTTTGGCCCGGGCGCGCATACGATGACGTACGCATCGCTGAGCTACCCTACTTCGCTGCGCGGCGTGGGCGTCGGCTTCAACCAGACGCTGATGCGTGCCAGCTCGACGCTGTCGCTGTTCCTGTTCCCGGTGCTCGCCGCCGCGCTCAGCACCAAGGTGTTCTGGGTGATCGCGCTGGCCCCGCTGGCAGGCCTGCTGGCGCTGCTGGCCATCCGCTGGGAGCCGGCGAACTACGACGTGGACGCCGAGGATTTCTGATTCGGCTCCCCTCYCCCGCTAGCGGGAGAGGGGAACAACACCAGCCTACCGCTTCGACGCTCCCTCCGCCACCAACCGCGTCACGATCTCGTACCCCATCCGCACCCGCTCATCGAGCGGAAAGTTCTTGTTGGCCAGCAGGACGAGGCCGATCTTTTGCTGCGACACGAACAGCGCGTACGCGGCGAACCCGTTGGTCGATCCGGTCTTGTGCAGCCACGCGCCCGCGTCGCCCTGCTCCGGCGGAGCAAGCCGCGTGACCGGTCTTGCCTTCAGGACCGCCTCGTTCCCCTCCAGCAGCGCCTGCAGCGTGGCCGGATAGCGGTACCGCTCCCAAACCAGCGCCTGCCCCATTGCCCCCGTGCGGAAGTACGCCGTATGCGTGGCATCGACGGCCCGTTGCAGCGTCGCTTCGAGCGGGATGCCGTGCATGTTGGCCTCGACGAATCGCAGCAGGTCGGCCGACGAGCTCTTGATCCCATAGGCCTCCTGCCACAACAGATCGCCCCGCATGCGGATCGGCACATCCCTGGAGGTATGGCCTTGCGCGTAGTCCGCATTGCGCTCGGGCGGCACGCGGTAATACGTGTGCTTCAGCCCGATTGGCTCCAGCACCGTCCTCGTCACCGCCGCCTGGAAGCTCTCGCCGAGGCTGCTGGCCGCGACCAGGCCAAGCACGCCAATGCCGTTGTTCGAATAGACGCGATGCGAGCCGAGGGGATGCGGAGGCTGCCAGCGCTTCAGGTACTGCCAGTACGCCGGCATGGTCGCGATGTCATCGGGCACCTGCAGCGGCAGCCCGGTCGTATGGGTGGCGAGGTCCAGTACAGTCGCCTTGCCGACCGCGCTGCCATGCAGCTCGGGCAGGTGGCGAGCCACCGGATCGCCGAACGACAGCTTGCCGGTTTCGCTCGCATACGCCGCCAGCGTCGCGGTGAAGGTCTTGCTCACCGAACCGATCTCGAACAGCGTGTCGCTGGTCACCGGCCGGCCGCCATCCCTGGATAGCACCCCATAGTTGTAGAAGTGTCGCTGCCCCTTCCACACCACGCCGACCGCCATGCCGGGCACGCCGTATCTGGCGATCACCGGCCTGACCACGGTATCGACGATGGTGTCGGCGGCGGAGCCATCGGCACCGGAGTTTGCCGGCGGCGATGGCGAGGCAGGAGGGACGGAAGCCTGAGCGGCACTGGCGGCGGCATGGCCCAGCGCCATGGCGACAAGGACGGCCGGCACCCACCGGAAGCGGAACGGGACTGTCATGACGATCTGTGCGATCACATCGCGAAATGGGAATGCCGGCAAGTGTAGGCAGCCGGCCCATCCAAGGCGCGTCCCGCTGCTGTAACGCCTGTCACGAAATGCCGCCGGTTCTAGCCCCTCTCCCGCTCGCGGGAGAGGGGCTAGGGAGAGGGCAGTCACCGCATGGCAAGGACAACAACGCCATCAGCGCTGCCCGAAGCTGGCCCCCGCAAACAGATCCTTGAATTCGCGCGGCTGCGATCGCCAATACTGCTTCGGCCCCTGTACCTGCGCGCCCAGCTTCGCGGCGGCGTGCCACGGCCAGCGCGGGTCGTACAGCATCGCCCGCGCCAGCGACACCGCGTCGGCCTCGCCATTGGCGATGATGCTCTCCGCCTGCTCGGGCTCGGTGATCAGTCCGACCGCGATGGTCGGCAGGCCGACCTCCGCCTTGACGCGCTGCGCGTACGGCACCTGATAGCCAGGCCCCAGCTTGATCGCCTGCTGCGGCGACACGCCGCCAGTCGTCACGTGGATGGCCGCGCAGCCGCGCCGGGCCAGTTCCTTCGATATCGCGACGGTGCCTTCGATGTCCCACCCGTCCGGCACCCAGTCGGTGGCGGAAATGCGCGCCCACACCGGGCGATCGGCCGGGAACACCGCCCGCACCGCATCGAATACCTCCAGCGGAAAGCGCATGCGGTTCTCCAGGCTGCCGCCGTATTCGTCATCGCGATGATTGGCAATCGGCGACAGGAACTGGTGCAGCAGGTAGCCATGCGCCGCATGGATTTCGATCGCGTCGATGCCCAGACGTGCCGCACGCCGCGCCGTCTCGACGAAGTCGCGCTTCACGCGCTCGAGTCCAGCTCGATCCAGCGCGGTCGGCGGCACCTCGCCCAGCGCATGCGGCACCGCCGACGGCGCCTCGGTCTGCCAGCCGCCAGGTTGGTCCAGCCGGATCTGCGCACCGCCATCCCACGGCGCCTGGCTCGACGCCTTGCGTCCGGCGTGGGCGATCTGCATCGCCACCCTGATCGGCGAATAGGCGCGAAGGGCGGCCAGCACGCGCGCGAGCGCGGTTTCATTGTCGTCGTTGTAAAGGCCCAGGTCGTAGGGCGTGATGCGCCCTTGCGGCGACACCGCCGTGGCTTCCAGGATCAGCATGCCGGCACCGGATAGCGCCAGATGCCCCAGGTGGATCATGTGCCAGTCGGTGGCGTTGCCTTCCACGGCCGAGTATTGGCACATCGGCGCGATCATGATGCGGTTGTCCAGCGTGAGCGGACCCACCTGCAGCGGGGTGAAGAGTGCGGGCATCGGAGACTCCATCGTTGCATTGTTGTGGCGGCCCTGCAGCGGGCCGGGGTCGATCATTGTGATCCAAGCCGGCATTTGCTGCTGACAGCGACACCACCGACGTCCCCTCTCGCGCAAGCGGGAGAGGGGGCGGGGAGGAGGGCAGTCCCGACCCGGCCGAAACTCCCATCCAACGAAGCGCGAACCCCTAACCTAATACCCCTGCCCATTTCCGACAGCCAGCACGGCGCCACCGCCTAACATCGCCACATCGGTCAGAGCTTGGTGTCGAGACGATTGCGCGAAGCCGGCCGCCGTTGCCCCACGTCGAGCCCCGGCACTGGCAATGGCGGCCGGTCTCTTTTTTGTCCCCCTTCTTTTGCCCTCCTTCGTCAGCCAGACGCGTTGCGTCCGTCCCTCCCTTCCCCGCCCGTCATATCCACCCCGCCCGGTGCAGCCGCCGCCAGAGCGCCACGCACGCCGTGGCCGTGGCGCCGAGCAGCATCGGGTACGCATAGTGAAACCTGAGCTCCGGCATGAACTCGAAGTTCATCCCGTACAGGCTGAATACCACGGTAGGCACCGCGAGCACGGCCCCCCAGCCGGCGAGCCGCTTGACCACCTCGTTCTGCCCCACCGTGACCAGCGCCAGATTCACCTGCACCGCGGTGGTCAGCATCTCCCGAACCACGTCCAGCGTGCGCAGCAGCCGGCTGGCATGGTCCTGCACGTCGCGGAAGTAGGCACGCAGGTCGCGCGGCACCAGGTCCTCATGCAGCCGGATCAACTGGGCGCAGATTTCCTCGATCGGGTACACAACGTTGCGCAGCCGCAGTACCTGCCGCTTGATGTGATAGAGCCGTGCGATCCTGTCGCGGTCGAACTCTTCGCGGAACAGCGCCTGTTCCAGCGTCTCAAAGGCTTCCTCGAGCCGCGTCACGATAGGCAGATACTGGTCCACCACGAAATCCATCAGCGCGTACAACACGTAGCCGGGACCATGCGCGAGCCCGTGCGGATCGTGCTCGCATCTCTGGCGCACCGGCACATAGGCACTGCTGGCGCCGTGCCGCACCGACACCACGTAGTTGGCGCCGACAAACAGATGGGTCTCACCGATTTCGACGCTGTCGCCGTTCATCTGCGCGGTGTTGAGCACGATGAACAGCCCATCGCCATAGCTCTCCAGCTTTGGACGCTGGTGCGCGTTGAGCGCGTCCTCGACCGCCAGCTCGTGCAGGCCGAACTCCTCCTGCGCCTTGCGCAGCATCGACGGATCGGGCTCGTGCAAACCGAGCCACACGAACGTGCCCGGCGTGGCCAGCTCGTCGCTGATCGCATCGAGGGGAATGTCGCCCACCCGCTTGCCGCGGCGGTAGGCAACGCTATTGACGACGGCGCCCATGCGGGTCTCCTTGCACGCTTGAATTGACAGCCGCCATCCTAGCAAGGCGGATCGCGTTGTGCCGTACGATGCGTTCCATCGCCGAGCCCGCCGGCCCGGCCAGGCGAGCGGAGCCCGGCCGGCGTCGCCTCGCGCACAACGCCGCGCGTATGCCGAGAATTGTTACAGTTCCGGTGGGAGAGGCAGTTAGAATGCGGTATTTTCCAGCTGACCCGGCCATGTCCCAGAAGAAATCGCCACACTTCGAACTGCGTAGTGGCAACGTCGACGCCCTCCTCCTTGCATTGACCACCGCGGATACCGCGGCACTGCGAGACGACCTGCTGTCCCGCTTCGAAGCCACCCCGGATTTCTTCTCCAACGACGTGGTGGCCCTCGATCTGCGCGCGCTGGAAGACGGCCAGCAACCGGGCCTGGGCATTGTGATCGACACGCTGGCCACGCTGAAGGCCCGTGCGATCGGCGTAGTCGCGCGGCACGAGCAGCGCGCCTGGGCCGAGTCGTTCGGGCTGCCGCTGCTGGACAGCCAGAGCCGCCGGGGCGCCCGGGCAAATGGCCGCGAGCCGGTGGCCGAGGCCGCCGCGGAACCCGCGCCGGCGCCGCAGCCCGTTCAACCGAGTGCCGCGGAAGCGCCGCGGCCGGCCCCGACCCTGCTGATCGACAAGCCGCTACGGTCGGGCCAGCAGATCTATGCCCACGGCGACGTGGTGCTGCTCGACGTGGTGTCGTACGGCGCGGAAGTCATCGCCGAGGGCAATATCCACGTCTACGCCCCGCTGCGCGGCCGCGCGCTGGCGGGTGTCAAGGGCAACCCTGAGGCACGCATCTTCTGCACCTGCCTGGAACCCGAACTGATTTCGATCGCCGGAATCTACCGGACCGCCGAGCAGACCCTGCCGCCCGACGTGCAGGGCAAGCCGGCGCAGATCCGGCTGGCCGACGAAACCCTGATTCTCGAGCCGCTGCGCATGAAGTAAGCGAGCCCGAATCCGATACCGCAGCGCAAGCATCCATCATTACTGGACCAAGAGCCATGGCAAAAATCATCGTTGTGACCTCCGGCAAGGGAGGCGTAGGCAAGACCACCACCAGCGCCAGCTTCGCGGCCGGCCTGGCCTTGCGTGGCCACAAGACTGCCGTGATCGACTTCGACGTCGGCCTGCGCAATCTCGACCTGATCATGGGCTGCGAGCGGCGCGTGGTCTATGACCTTATCAACGTCGTGCAGGGCGAAGCCAACCTGCACCAGGCGCTGATCAAGGATAAGAAGTGCGAGAACCTGTTCATCCTTCCCGCGTCGCAGACCCGCGACAAGGAAGCGCTGACGCACGAAGGCGTGGAGAAGGTGATCGAGGGACTGAAGGCGATGGACTTCGAATTCATCGTCTGCGATTCGCCCGCCGGCATCGAAACCGGCGCGCTGATGGCCATGTATTTCGCCGACGAGGCGCTGATCGTGACCAACCCGGAAGTGTCGTCCGTGCGCGATTCCGACCGCATCCTCGGCATCCTGGCCTCCAAGACCAAGCGGGCCAGCGAGGGCGGCGAACCGATCAAGGAGCATCTGCTGATCACGCGCTACAACCCGAAGCGCGTGCACGGCGGCGAGATGCTGTCGCTGACCGACATCCAGGAAATCCTGCGCATCAAGCTGATCGGCGTGATTCCGGAATCCGAGGCGGTGCTGCACGCGTCCAACCAGGGCACGCCGGCCATCCATCTGGAAGGCACGGATGTCGCCGACGCCTACGCAGACGTCGTGGACCGCTTCCTGGGCAAGGACAAGCCGATGCGTTTTACCGATTACCAAAAGCCGGGCCTGCTGTCGCGCCTGTTCGGCAACAAGTAAGGAGGGCCAGTCCTCATGTCGATCCTGTCCTTCCTGTTAGGAGAGAAGAAGAAAACCGCGTCGGTCGCCAAGGAGCGGCTGCAGATCATCCTCGCCCATGAGCGTTCGGGCCATGCGCCGCCGTCCGACTACCTGCCGGCGCTGCAGCGCGAGCTGGTGGCCGTCATCTCGAAATACGTCAAGATCAACGACGAAGACCTGCGTGTGAGCCTCGAGCGCCAGGACAACCTGGAAGTGCTCGAGGTCAAGATCGAGATTCCGCAGAACTGAGCACGGCGCCCGGCGCGAACCGGGAACAGCACGAGGCCGGGACCGGGAACCTCCCCCGGGGCCCGGCCTTTTGCATGCTCGCAATCCGGCACCGCTTTCCCATCCGGGCCCTTCCGCCACCGTCACTCGTGCCGCGCGCCCGGTGGCGCCACTGACGGCGAGCCCCACCTTCGGGGGGTGCCGGCTGCCTCACCTCGCTCCCTGCATTGCACCATTTTGTGCGACTGTCGCGGCGCGACAACGAAATTGCACCAACGGCGTCCATTCCGTCGCGTTAGAGCACGGTTTGGTGTCCGAACGATGGTCGTTTTGATAAATTTTCGCGGCGTCTACTGACAACGTAGACCTTTGCCGCCGCGATCCGGCGACAAAACCACAAGACAGAAAAGGAGCACCATGAAGAAATCGGCCCTGACCCTTGCCGTTGGCACGCTGCTGGCCGGCAGCGCCTATGCGCAATCGTCCGTCACGCTGTACGGGATCGTCGACCAGAGCATCCGCTTCACCAGCAATGCCAACGCTAACGACGACAACAAATTCGAACTGACCAACGGCGCCATCACCAACAGCCGCTGGGGCATCAAGGGCAGCGAAGCCCTGGGCAACAACCTGAAGGCGATCTTCCAGCTGGAAAACGGCTTCGATCCGGATACCGGCCGCGCAAACCAGAGCAACAGCCTGTTCGGCCGCCAGGCGTACGTCGGCCTGTCGGGCGACTTCGGCACGATCAAGCTGGGCCGCCAGTACACCGAGGGCTTCCAGCTGTTCGGCGACTTCGATCCGCTGACCATCGGCAACTACAACAACAACGCCTGGCCGTTCTTCCTGACGCAGCTGCGCAGCAACAACATCATCAGCTATGACGGCAAGTTCGGCGGCCTGAATGTCGGCGCCAGCTATGGCTTCGGCGAACAGGCCGGCAGCATGCGCACGAACCAGTACTGGGGTGCCCGTGCTTCGTACGCCTACGGTCCGTTCGCTGTCGGCGGCGTGTTCCAGGAAATCCGTGTCGGTGCCGACAACAAGCAGCAGATGTGGGGTGTGGCTGGCCGCTATACGGTTGGCCAGGCCAAGGCATTCCTGGGTTACATCGGCGGCAAGGACGAAACGGGCGTCATCGACCGCGACTACATGAATGTCGACCTGACTCAGACCACCAGCCGCAACCTCGTCCCGGCCGGCAACGCCGCCGCGAATCCGCGCGAAGACATGATCTTCTACACGGGCGTGACGTACCAGCTGACCCCGGCCCTCGCCCTGACTGGCGCGTTCTACTACGACGACATCGACAACAAGAACGGTGTCGCGGGCAACGACGGCAAGCGCTACACCGGCGTCCTGCTGGCCGAGTACGCGCTGTCCAAGCGCACCCAGGTGTACGGCACCGTCGACTACAACAAGGTCAAGGGCGGCGTCATCACCGAAATGCCGGGCAAGAGCAACCAGACCGGCGTGGGCGTGGGCATCCGCCATATCTTCTGATCGACGCGTTCCTTGCGAACGCTACCGGTTGGACGGCAAGAAAGCACCTTCGGGTGCTTTTTTGCTGCCTGTGCGGGCGCGCGGCAGAACCAGCCGCCATGCCGTGTCGGGGCCCTCCCCGACCACGGCAAGCAGTCCGCCATGACGTTTCATCACGCGCCGGGCCAACAGGCCCGCGGCGCTGGATGGTGCCAGCGGATCATGGGCGCGCGGCCGCGCCATCCTGAAGCTCAGATCCACGCAGTAGTGAGCGTGCCCCGCGCCAATGCCCACCCTCACCTTGCCGGGCACCTGCGACAACGCGATTGCACGCTTTAGCATGCAGCCCACCAGCGCGGCGAGCATGCGCCGGTCCGCCTTGACCCATACCGGGCAGGGACACTCCATCCCCTGCAGCACGATGGCGGCCTCCTTGGCTGCCGGCCATGCCTCGTCGATGCTGGCCGCGACGAGCTCCGCCAGATCGGTACGGACCATCCGGTAGCGATGCACCGCCTCGTCCGCCACGCTACCCAGCTCATCCACGCACAACAACGCCTCGCGCGCATGCATCACGACCTGGCGGGCCAGCAGGTCGCCGTCCATCGCGCCGGCCCAGTACAGGCCCGCCAGCGTGATGATGGCCGACGGCGGAGCACGCATCTCATGCCGAAGGCCGCGACTCATGACCTGCCAGACCTGCGCCCCGTCGGACAACCCAAGCCACGGTATCAGCGCCAGCCGCGGCATCAGCGTATGAATCAGATGAAGCAGCCTCGTCGCCATGCTCACCGCACCGCGTCACGCAGGGCTTCCAGCCGATATCCGTGCGTGTAGACCGGGATCAGGCGGAAACCGTGATCGGCACGCAGCGCCAGCTTGCTGCGCACGCGCGACATATGCGTATCGATGGTGCGCGACAGTGGCGAGATCTCACGGCCCCATACCGCCGCGACGATATGGCTGCGCGCCACGATGCGCCCCTCGTTGCGGAACAGCAGCAGCGAAAGGTCGAACTCCTTCGGCGTCAATGCGATTGGCTTGCCATGTACGGTCACCGTCCGCGTCCCGCAGTCGAACTCGTATCCGCCCAGTCTGAAGCGCGACTCCCCACTGCCGGTCGCTCCACCGCTACGCCTTAGCAAGGACTGGATCCGCGCGGTGAGTTCACCGGGGCGGATCGGTTTGACCATGTAGTCGTCGGCGCCGGCACACAGGCCGCTGACGACATCCTCCTCGGCGCCCCGGCAGGTCAGGAACATCACGGGAACATGCCGGTCCAGGTTGGCGCGCGTCCAATGCAGGACCTCCTTGCCGCTCATGTCAGGCATCTGCCAGTCGAGCAGCAGCAGATCGAAGGTCTCATCGCGCAGCCGCAACAGCAGCTGACGGCTCTGCGCGAAGCTGACGCAGCGGTACCCGGCATCCGTGACGATCTGCTGAATCCAGGCGGCCTGCACGGGTTCGTCCTCGAGCGATGCGATTTTCATGCGCAACTCCGTTCGCGGGGATGATCAGGGATCGGTTCACCCGTGCCATCGCCAGCGCCCCGGGGAACACGACCGACCGCATGGCGCGCGGTCGATCATGCCGCCGTGGCCATGCATCCAAGCATTAAAGGCAGCACTTTCGCAAAGCCAAATAGGATTTTCCTCATTTTGCGGTTTCAACAAATTGTGACTTTGTGCCATGCGGCCATGGCCGTACGATGCATCGGCGGCGCGCGATGGCAGATCGCGCAACGCCGCGACAGATCCGAGGAGGACCTAGCCGATGAGAATCGCCGCACTGCAGGACGACCCCGCGCAAGCCGTGGTACTCGAACAGACGCTCAGTCTCGCGGGCCATCGATGCGTCCGCTTTCGCGACAGCCGCGCGCTGATGCTGGCGCTGCGCAGGGAAACGTTCGACATGCTGCTGCTCGACTGGGAAGCACCGGGCATCGCCACCGCCGAGGTGCTGGCGTGGGTCCGGCGCACCATCGGCTTGCGCCTGCCGGTGATGCTGCTGGGAATGTGGGGCGATGACGATGCCCTGTGCCGCAGCCTGGCAGGCGCCGCCGATGCGCTGATCGCCAAGCCGGTCCGGCGCGCCGAATTCGCGGCGCGCGTGCAGGCGCTGGCCCGCCGCATGCTGGCGGCGGAACGCCATCGCATCGATCTTTCCGTGGGCGCGTACCGCTTCTCGACCAGCGAGCGCCGGGCCTATCTTGCCGACGCCGCCATCGCGCTGTCGCCCAAGGAATTCGATCTCGCCGTACTGCTGTTCCGGCACGCCGGCCAGCTGGTATTGCGCGACACGATGGCGCAGGCGGTATGGCGCCGTCATATCCCGCCCGGCTCCCGGACCATCGACAGCCACCTGTCGCGGGTCAGGACCAAGCTGGCCTTGTGGCCGCACAACGGTGTGCGGCTAACCTCGATCTACGCGGCCGGCAGCCGGCTCGACGTGGTCGCCTCGCTCTAGGAGTTCTCGTGGCATCCCTGGCCAGACGCATGCTTGCCGAAGCCGTCGGCACCTTTGGGTTGATCTTTGCCGGCTGCGGCGTCGCGGTCCTTTCCGGCTGTCGGCCCGACACCGGTGGAGGCATGCTATGCATCGCCACCGGGTTCGGCCTGGCCGCGTTCGGCATGGCCCGCGCGGTGGGCCCCGTGTCGGGCGCGCACCTCAATCCCGCCGTCACGCTTGGCCTTGCCGCGGCGCGGCGCTTCGCATGGCGGGATGTGCCACCGTACGTTGTCGCGCAGTTCGCCGGTGCCCTTTCCGCCGGCCTGCTGCTGCTACTTACGGCGCAGGGCCGCCCCGACTTCATGTCCTTGGCCAACGGGTTCGGAGCGAACGGTTACGGCGAGCATTCACCGGCCGGCTACGACCTGCCGAGCGCCATGTCCGTGGAGTTCGCGGCCACCAGCATGCTGGTGATCGTCATGGCGAGCGTGACGCGCATGGGCCGGCTCACGTCTGCGGGTGCGCTGGTCGTCGGGCCCGCCGTGGCGATGGCACATCTGCTTGCACTGCCGGTCACGTACGCGGCGCTGAACCCTGCTCGCGCGACCACCATGGCGTTGTTCGGGCAGGACTGGGCGATGGACCAGCTATGGCTATTCTGGCTGGCGCCGCTGATGGGCGCATTGATGGGGGGATGGGTTGCGTATTGCATCCTCGACGAAGCGGGTACGCTGGTCGAGGAAGACGAATTCGTGCCGCTGGCGCCCTGGCCGGACGAAGAGGAGGAGATCGATCGGGCCGTCGCCGCCCTGCAGGTCCCCGTGCCGGTGCCAGCCCCGGCGGCGACGCCCGTGGCGCCACCCCCTCCTCCGCCGCGCCCTGAGCCCGCACCGACTCCCTACAAGGGCGAGCATGGCCAGAAGCGCCGCCGCCGTGGCCAGGGGCACGGCCACGGCCACGGCACCACGCCTATCCGGCCTTGATCATTCGGCCTTGATGCCGGCTTCCTTGACGATGCGCGCGTTGTCCTCGTATTCGGCGCGGATGGCGGCAGCAAACTGCGCCGCGGTGCCGCCGGTCGGCACTTCGCCGCCCTTGAGCAGCCGGTCCTTGACCTCTGGCGCCGCCAGCGCCTTGTTCAGTTCGGCATTCAGCCGGGCGACGATCGGCGCCGGCGTCTTGCCCGGCGCAAAAACGCCGAAGGTGGAGGTCAGATTTGCCTTCGCATAGCCCAGTTCGGCCAGCGTCGGCACGTCCGGCAGCGCGTCGATGCGCTTGGGGGCGCCCACCGCCAACGGGCGCAGGCGGCCTGCCTGCATCTGCTGCGTCAGCGCCGGGCTGGCATTGGTGCTCATCACTTCGAACTGGCCGCCGAGCGCATCGTTCATTTGCTGACCGCCGCCCTTGTACGGAATCAGCGTCAGATCGGCCTTCGACCTTGCCTTGACCTGTTCGAGCACCACGTGGCCGATCGTTCCCAAGCCCGATGTTGCCCAACGCACCGAGCCGGGCTTGGCCTGGGCTTGCGCCACCAGGTCCTGGAACGATTTGCCGGCAAAGGCGGACGTGGCCACCACCAGCACCGGGGAGTACATGACATTCATCACCGGGACGATGTCGCGCTGCGGGTCGTAGTGGACGCGGCCGACATGCGGGTTCAGCGTCAGCGGGCTGGTCGAGGAGAAACCGATCGTGTAACCGTCCGGCGCCGCCTTCGCAACGGCATCCATGCCGATGCTGCCACCGGCGCCGGCCTTGTTCTCGACCACCACCGAGGTGCCCATCTGTTCCGACAGCTTCTCGGCAAGGGCACGGGCGACGGTGTCGCTGATGCCACCGGTGGGGTAAGCGACGATCAACCGGATGGGCCGGCTGGGATAGGCGTCCGCGGCACTGGCTGGCAGGCTGGCGGCCGCGAGCACGGTGGCGATGGCGGCGGTGCCGAATACGGTGAGACGAAGCGGGAGAGGCATGGCGTGGAAGCGTCGATCAGTCTTGCAGGGCCGGCAGGCGCCGGCGTCGGCCGCTATCTTAGCCGATGCGGCGGCGACGACGGCCGCCACTGTGGCACCCACGACACGAACAGCTCGTTGGCCCGATCGTAGAGGCGCCATACCGTCCCGCACTGGCGGCACTGGAACGTCATCATGCTGAACGGCACGCCCGCCGCGCTCTGGCTCACCAACGGTGCGTTGTGCTGCAGCGTCAGCCGCTCGTGCGGCTCGCGGCGCCGCGCATCGCCCGCGAGGTCCAGGCAATGGTCGCAGGCCTGCACGCCGGCGGGCACCGGCGGCGGGGCGAATGGGAGGGGCGCGGCGTTTGGACTCACGGCAGCGGCGACAGGAACAGCAATGCCGTCATGATGCCGCAAATCGCGCGTTGGCGCCCTATCGGCAAGATGCGTGCCGCGCCAGCCCCCGTACGGCGGCCCGTCAGCCGCGCTGGCGCGTGTCCGGCAGGAACACCGCGAACACGCCCAGCAGCGGCAGGTACGCGCACCAGCGGTAGACAGACTCGATGCCATGCGAATCGGCCATGCCGCCCAGCACGGCGGCGCCGATGCCACCCATGCCAAAGGCGAGACCGAAGAACAGCCCGGACACCATGCCAACCTTGCCGGGGATCAACTCCTGTGCAAACACCAGGATGGCGGAGAACGCCGAGGCGAGGATAAAACCGATCACCAGCGACAGCACGGCGGTCCAGAACAGATCGGCATGCGGCAACAGCAGCGTGAACGGTGCCACGCCAAGGATCGAAATCCAGATCACACGCTTGCGCCCGATGCGGTCGCCAATCGGTCCACCCAGAATGGTGCCCACGGCCACGGCAAACAGGAAGCCGAACAGGTACAGCTGCGCGGCCTGCCGCGGCACCTGGAAGCGCTCCATCAGGTAGAAGGTGTAGTAGGTGCCCAGCGACGCCATATAGAAGTATTTCGAGAACAGCAGCACCATCAGCACCACCATCGCGCGCGCCACCGTGCGCGCCGGCAGCCGGACCGCCGAGGCCATCGCCTTCCGGCTCGAGCGGGCATGCTCGGCGAGGCGCCCGCCGTACCAGCCGCCGACGCGCCACAGCACCGCCATCGCCAGCAGCGCCGCGATCGACAGCCACGCCACACTGCCCTGCCGGTGCACCAGTCCAGCGGCGAGCAGGGGGCCCGCGGCGCTACCCGCGTTGCCGCCGACCTGGAAGATGGATTGCGCAAGACCATGCCTGCCGCCGGATGCCATTCGGGCAACGCGCGACGACTCCGGATGAAATATCGACGAACCCGTCCCCACCAGCGCGGCGGCGACCAGCAGCACACCATAGCTGGGTGCCACCGACAGCAGCAGCAGGCCCGCCAACGTAAAGCCCATGCCCAGCGCGAGGGACTGCGGCTTGGGATGGTGATCGGTATACAGCCCAACGATCGGTTGCAGCAGCGATGCGGTGATCTGGTAAGTCAACGTCAGCAGCCCGATCTGCACAAAGCTCAGGTCGAAGCCGCCCTTGAGCATCGGATAGATGGCCAGGATCAACGACTGGATCATGTCGTTGAGGAAATGGGCAAAGCTGATCGCGGTCAACACGCGGAAGCCGGTACGTTCGCCGGCATCGGCGCCGCCGTGGACAACCGGCTGTGCGGACGACTCTGCCGGCATCGCCGTCGTTTGGGATGAGCTCATGGCGGATCTCACGGACGTGGGAAGAAACTGTGGCAATGCTAGTGTGCCAAGTCCCGCCTGTCCTGCGAGAATAAGACTTCCATCGTCTCAAAAAGGACACCGGCATGATGCGGGCTACCCCTCCCCGCCACGACCCTTCCGCCCTCGGCGATCCCAAGACGTCCATGGCGGCCGGTCGATACATGGACTACGACCGCGGTCCGATGCCGGTCGCCGCCATGGCCGCCGACTATCCGCCAGGACATCGGACGGCGCGGCACCGGCATCCGCACGCGCAATTGATTCACGCGGTACACGGCGTCATGGTGGTGGCTACCGAACACGGCCAATGGATCGTGCCGCCCACGCGTGCGATCTGGATGCCGGCCGATACCGATCACTGGATTCGCATGGTGGGCAACGTGCGCATGCGCACGGCCTTTATCCGGCCGGATGCCGCGCCCGGCCTGCCGACGCAATGCACGGTGCTGGGCGTGTCGCCGCTGCTGCGCGAACTGATCCTCGCCGCGATCGAGGTGCCGCTGCCCTACTCCGCTGAAACGCGGGACGGCCGGCTGATGCGGCTGCTGCTCGATGAAGTGATACTGCTGCCGGCGCTGCCGCTGCATCTGCCAGACCCGCGCGATCCGGTGCTGCGCCGGATCTGCGAGGCCATTGTCGCGGCGCCGGACACGGCGACACCGCTGTCGGAATGGGCAGGCCAGCTCGGCGTCGATGCGAAAACGATCCAGCGCCGCTTTGCGCGCGAGACCGGCATGACGTTCGGCCAATGGCGGCAGCAGGCCCGGCTGCTGGCCGCGCTGGAGCGTCTGGCGGCCGGCGCGAAGATCGTGGATGTCGGGCTGGAACTCGGCTACCAGAGCCCCAGCGCTTTCGCGGCCATGTTCCGCCGCCAGTTCGGCATGCCGCCGAGCCTGTTCTTCCGCTAGGGCGAAACGCTATCGCGTTGGGCGGACAGGTAGCGTTCGACCAGGCGTGTCCAGTAGGCCGCGCCCACGGTCAGGTTGTCATCGTTGAAATCGTAGCCGGGATTGTGCAACAGCGGCCGGCCGGCGCCGTTGCCCAGACGAACGAAGCAGCCCGGACGGTGTTGCAGGAAATACGCGAAGTCCTCGCTGCCGGCGATCAGCGGAATCTGGGCCACGACCTTTTCCGGGCCCACCAGTTCCTCGGCCACCTGCCGCGCAAATTCGGTCTCGGCCTCGCTGTTGACCACCACCGGATAGCCGCGCCGATAGTCGATGTCGACCGTCCCGCCATAGCCTTCGACATGCGACGCGATCAGCTGGCGAATCCGCGCTTCCAGGGTGGCCCGTACCTCGGGATGGAACGAGCGGACGCTGATCTCCATGCGCGCGCTTTCGGGAATCACGTTGGCCGCATGACCCGCGTGCAGCGATCCGATCGTGACGACGGCGGTCTCGTTAGGATCGACATTGCGCGCGACGATGGTTTGCAGCGCCACCACGAGGCTGCCGGCGATCAGGATGGGATCGATCGACTGGTGCGGTCGTGCCGCGTGTCCGCCCTTGCCATGGATGACCACCGTCACGGTGTCGCAGGCCGCCATCATCGGCCCGGCCCGGAACATGAAGGTACCGACCGGGACGCCGGGGTGATTGTGCAGGCCGAAGATGGCATCGCAGGGAAACCGCTCGAACAGCCCGTCTGCCAGCATCCGCTGCGCGCCCGAAGCGCCCTGGCCGATCTCCTCGGCGGGCTGGAAGATCAGATGAACCGTGCCGTCGAAGTTGCGCGTGCGCGCCAGCTGACGCGCCGCGCCGAGCAGGATGGCGGTGTGGCCATCATGGCCGCACGCATGCATCTTGCCGCAATGGACACTGGCATATGGCAGCCCGGTCGACTCCATGATGGGCAGCGCGTCCATGTCAGCCCGGATGCCGATGCTGCGCCCGCTGTCGCCCTGCCGCAGCGAAGCCACCACGCCGGTACCGCCCACGCCGCGCGTCACCTCGAAGCCCCAGCGCTCCAGCCGCTGCGCCACCAGTTCGGCGGTGCGGTGCTCTTCAAACCCCAGCTCGGGATATTGATGAATGGTGCGGCGGATGGCTTCGAGCTCCGTGCGGCTGTCCAGCGTATCGGACAGCTCGCAGTAGGCCTGCCTGAGGTGTTCGGTGCGGCGGGAAACGAGAATGGGGGGATCGGCTTCCGACATGACGACGCTCGTAATGACTAGTCCATGAAGGACAGTATTCCACGCGACGCCGCGACATGAAACGCGAAACCGCCTTTGCGGCGCATTTGATTGCAGAACTGTTGCGAACGGGGTACGGTCGGCGCCGGTGACTCGATTCGACGCAGGAGGTTCCGCGTTGGCGGAACCTCGGACTGCGCTACTTGCCGAGCAGTTGCTCGATACGAGCCACCAGTTGCCGGTCCGATGGAGACACCCGGCTGCCATAGCTCGCGACCACTCGACCATCACGATCGATCAGGTATTTGTGGAAATTCCATTGCGGCGCGGTTCCGCTTTGTCGTGCCATCAGCGCGTACATCGGGTTGGCTTCGGCGCCGCGCACATGAGACTTGGCCATCATCGGAAACTTGACGCCGTAGGTGTTGAAGCAGAAATCGGCGATCTCCTTGGCCGAGCCGGGTTCCTGCTCGAAGTCGTTGGAGGGGAATCCGAGCACGACCAGGCCGCGCTCGCGATATTTCGCGTACAACGCCTCCAGGCCCTCGTACTGCGGTGTGAAACCGCAATAGCTCGCGGTATTGACCACCAGCAGGACCTTGCCGGCGTACTGGCACAGATCCTGTGGCACTTCGTCCTGCAGGCGCGGGAAGCGGAAGTTGAGCGAGGCCGGACAGCTCGCCGCACGCGGTGCCAGTCCCGTCGCGCTGGCCTGCGCAGCGGCGGGGCCCGCGGCACCGGCAATCGGCGCGGCGGCCATCAGCGCGATGAGCGCAATGAGCGCACACGAGGACGATGGCGCGAGGGCAGGGCGCCGCGCGGCCGTTGCCGCTGCGGCAGGGACATGAGTCGGAGATGGCATGCGGATCGCTCCAACAAGGGATCGAGCCAATAGTCTACGCGGTCCGCCAGGGAAGGGCCGCATGATGCGACCCCGCCCCTTCCCGCCACTATCGTCCGCCGCTGATGTACTGCTCCAACTGCTCGATGATGAATCGCTGCTCCGAAATGATGTCCTTCACCAGGTCCCCGATCGATAGCATGCCGATCAGTTCGTCGCCCTCCATCACCGGTAAATGGCGGAGCCTGTGCTGTGTCATCAGCGCCATGCACTCGTCGGTCGACTGATTGGCGCGAACGTAGATCACCGACGTGGTCATGATGTCGCGAACCAGCGTGTCGCGGGATGTGCGTTGCATCAGGATCACCTTCCGTGCATAGTCGCGCTCGCTGAGAATGCCGACGATCTTGCCGTGCTCCATGACCAGCAAGGCCCCGATGCCCTTTTCGGCCATCAACTGCAATGCCGCATAGACGGTGGCGCCGGGCTGAATGCTGTAGATCGCCTGGATGGGCTTGGTTTCCAGGACCTGCCGTGCTGTCTTCATCAGTCACTCCTCGTCATGGGCGGGAACGATCGCGATACAAGCACGCTAGCCGGTGGCGGATGAGTCGCTCGCCTTCCGAGTGCGCCATTCCAGCTTAGCAAAGGAAGGCGAAGACGTCACAGGCTGGCTGATCCCGCCATGCCCGAGGCCGCCATGGGATCCTTGCTCATCGACGGAGGCACCCCCCAGCGGCGGGGAGACGGGCGTATCCGGCCGCCGCATGAGGCAGGTTCGCCGGGTTGTTGTGCTGGGACTTCGGCATCCGCGGGATAGGCGAGAACAAGTTGCTGGCGCTGCTCTTCAGACCAGAGTGGGCTGGCCACGATGCCCTTCAAGAGGCGTGCGATGTACCGCGCATCGCCGGTTGCCACATGGTCCCGCTCTTCGCCGGCCGATTGCAGCAGCCGGGCGCCCAACGCCATCAAGTCTCTGGCCCGGAGGAACGCAAACTCATGCTTGTTGGCGCTGGGCGGCAACTTCGCCATTTCGTAGAACCGCTTGTCGATCCTCCTGAGCGCCACGCCGTCATCGCACTCGGGCAGGAAAGACAAGGCCGCCAGATGCGCTGCCGCAAACCAAAGTGGACGAGCTGTCTTCAGTACCGCGGTCCGCGGATGGGCTTCCAGCGCGAAATGGTCCATCGCGGCCGTCAGCCGCTGCGCGGCGTCGAGTCCGAAACCCAGCCGCTCAGCCGCCGTCTGGAACAGTTGTACAAACATCCGGTCGCGCAGCCTCGTGACATCCGGGCCGTTGTGCTTCGACGGAATGGAATAAAGCAGCAGCAGGATCGGCTCGATGTCAGCCCACGTCACCCCAGGCCAGTCGCGCTTCACGATGAGTGATTCAATCGGCTTGATTACCGCCTCGAACCGCGCGGGGTCGATCCGCAGGCCGGCGAAGTCCGGCGCCACGGACATGCCCTCGCGGGGCGCCTTGCCATTACCGCACTCGAGCAGCCCGCTCAGCAAGCTCTGCCAACGCTGGCACACCGACGCCACGGTCCACCACTTTCCGTCGGCGTACGCGAGGCCAGGCACCGTGGCCGGCACGCCGGTCACAATCTCTTCACGAATTTTGTCTTCACGCAGTTTTGCGGCCCGGCACGCCGCCGGAGCGATATACGCGCGCAGCACGCGCCACACGGCGTCGCAGAGCTGGCGCGCAGTCATCCGCCATAACGGCACGTCATCAACCCGCACCCGGAGCAATCTATCGTCCGTTGAGAGCCGCACACGGAATCGGTAGTTCGAAACCTCGACATAATGTGGCGGGTGCGATGCCGCTGGAAGCTCGGAAGCGGCCCAGTGCTGGATCTCCTTGGAGAGGAGCGCGGTATTGGCATAAGAAACGAAACCGGACATGAATGGGAAAAACTCGCAGTCTGAGAAGGGCGAAGCGTCTCAGTTCTGTGACAGATTGACTTCCGACAATCGTCCGGCATCACATCAATTGGCTAATTGCGCACGTTTTGAATCACGCCTTGGTCTGTTGCAACCTTGACAGCAAGGCGGTCGCAGCGGCCGGAGCCCGCTGCTTGTCGCCATTGATGAAGAACACAAAGACGTCCCGCGGTTTTCCGCGCGATACCTCGCCGATGTGCGGCAGCCCATCGGGCGTGTCACCCCTTGCCCACGTCAACGCATGCTCGGCCCAGCCATCCAGCGCCTTGGGCGTGTAGCCCTGGCGTAGCCTCGCATTGCTTCGCATCAGCCGCGCGTAGACGAGATCGCCGGTGATATCGGCGAAGGAGGGGAACTTCGGAGAATCGGTAAACACGGTTGCCGCGCGGTATTTTCGAGCCAGCGCCAGATAGGCCGCGCACGCGAAGCTGGCATGGCGCACTTCGAGGACATGGCGCAGCCTGCATCCCTCCACCTCGGCGGGAAGCAGATTGAGAAAGGCTTCGAAATCCTCTGGCTCGAAGACCTTGGTGGGCGCGAACTGCCAGACAATCGGTCCAAGTTTGCGACGCAGCTCGGCGACGCCACTATTGAAGAACCGGTCGATGGAGTCGGACGCGTCCGCCAGCACCCGCCTGTTGGTGGCATAACGCGGCGCCTTCACCGAAAATACGAAGTCTTCAGGCGTCTGGTCGTGCCACTTCATGAATGACGTGCGCTTTTGTGTGCCGTGATACGTACTGTTGATTTCGATCGCGGTCAGCTGGCGGCTGGCAAATTCCAGTTCGCGCGCCTGCGGCAGATCGTCGGGATAAAAGCAGCCGCGCCAGGGAGCGTAGGTCCATCCGCCCACGCCGACGCGGATGCCATAGGACGCGGATCTTCGCTGTTCTACCATTGACAGTCTCCTTCCACCGCTCAGCCGTTCATTGGCCGCCCTTGGGCGAATTGACCGGGTACTTGGCGGCGTTTATTGCCAGCTTGTCGCTGACCGCCGCATCGAGATCGATGTGCAGCACCATGGCGATCTCCGTCAGGTAGATCAGGATGTCGGCCAATTCCTGGCGGACGTGCTCGCGCTCCACGGTCTGCATCACGTCGCGCGATTGCGCCTCGGTCTGCCACTGGAAGATTTCCACCAGCTCCGCGACTTCCACGCTCAGGGCCATTGCGAGGTTTTTCGGTGAGTGATATCGCCCCCAATCGCGGGCTCGGACGAAGTCCGCCAGTACGGCTTGCAGCCGCTGCGTTTCGATCAGCTTCTTTGCGGTTTCCATTCAGGGTTTCGATGATTCCAGGGAGAGAAACGAAAAGTTGCCGCCAGCCGCCTGGCGCGCAGAATCGCCGTATTCACGATAGACGTACACGATGCGATGTGCTCCGATAGTGTGCATATACCACGTGCGAAAGCGGGGCGCATCATGCGCCCGGCCTTGGTGCAGCCGTCCGTCTATCGGTACATCAGGAAGTGAAACGAGCGTTTGCGGTAGCGGGACCGGCGGGGAACATCAGGGGCGTGATGGCCTCGACGTTGGATGGGGCCGCCGGATTCGGGCAGCGAGCGTCAGGAGGACGGTCATGGAAGACGCGCGCAGCCGGCGGCTACGGAATCCGGCTTTGAGTCGACGGGAGACGTTTTGCCCGGTGGTCCGATGCTTCGGTGGAATTGCCGCGCCGGCAGTATGGTCGCCGTTCATCGCTGATCGTCCTTCTCTTGCGTATCGGGGATATGTTCGCTGGCAAAGGTAGCCTTACCGGCACGCCGATTGGAAGCGACGTCTTCCTGGTGTCAGCGCCAACGCAAGTTGTTGAACGAAAGCTAAAGCAGAGTGCCCCGGCGAAAAGCGTTACGGAAGCCCTCCGGGCGCGAAGGGCTTCCGGCAAGCGCGTGCGGCAGGACGTGGCCTCAGTCGCGGAATATCTCGTCCAGCGTCGAGGCCCGGACGTATCGTTCTACCCAGGCGTCGATCTGCTCGGGAGATGCGGCATCGATACGCGCATTCACCTCGCGCGGTACCGTGCCAAAGCGCAGCGCCAACAGCCTGCGCAATACGAGCGCCTCGCCTTGTTGTAGTCCTCGCTGCATCCCCTGCTGCATCCCTTCCTGCATCCCGCGCTGCAACCCCTCGCGCTTATACTCTTCCGCCCACACGTCGAAATGATTGGCCATCGCCATCTTCAGCTCCTTCAGGKCCTGTACCTTGGGCAGCGTCAGCGTGCCCCTGCTCTGTCTTGAGACTACCGCACCGAGCCAGATGGCGAAAGATCGCTTCAGCTCCGGATTGTCATCGAGCCGACGGTTCAGCCAGTCCACCAGCTCGAACAT
>NZ_VLJN01000042.1 GCF_007829435.1 Cupriavidus gilardii J11 | reverse complement strand
CGCATGATCGCCTCTTCACCCAGGTCGCCCTTGTCGCCTTCCAGCGCCAGTTTGGCCGAGCCCTTGATGATCGGGGTGTCGTCGCCCGGGAATTCGTACTTGCTCAGCAGCTCGCGCACTTCCATTTCCACCAGYTCGAGCAGCTCGGCGTCGTCCACCATGTCGCACTTGTTCAGGAACACGATGATGTACGGCACGCCAACCTGACGGGCCAGCAGGATGTGCTCGCGCGTCTGCGGCATCGGGCCGTCAGCGGCCGAGCACACCAGGATCGCGCCGTCCATCTGCGCGGCGCCGGTGATCATGTTCTTCACGTAGTCGGCGTGGCCCGGGCAGTCAACGTGCGCGTAGTGACGGTTGGCCGTCTCGTACTCGACGTGCGCGGTGTTGATGGTAATGCCGCGTGCCTTCTCTTCCGGCGCCGCATCGATTTCGTCGTACTTCTTGGCCGCACCGCCGAACTTCGAGGCCAGCACCGTCGCAATCGCCGCCGTCAGCGTCGTCTTGCCGTGGTCAACGTGACCAATCGTACCAACGTTCACGTGCGGCTTAGTCCGCTCGAACTTTTCCTTTGCCATTTTTTCAGCTCCTAATGGACTGCAGTCTTCTCGATTCATCACGCCGCCGCGCCCTCGCGGGCACGGCGGCATCCAGCTTGTTTACTTGCCCTTGGCCGCCATCACTGCTTCGGCGATGTTCTTCGGTGCCTCGGCGTAGTGCTTGAATTCCATGGTGTAGGTGGCGCGGCCTTGCGTGGCCGAGCGCAGCGCGGTCGAATAACCGAACATTTCCGACAGCGGGACTTCGGCCTTGATGATCTTGCCGCCGCCCACCATGTCGTCCATGCCCTGCACGATGCCGCGGCGGGACGACAGGTCGCCCATCACGGTACCGGTGTAGTCTTCCGGCGTTTCCACTTCCACGGCCATCATCGGCTCGAGCAGAACCGGGTTGGCGCGGCGCATGGCTTCCTTGAAAGCCATCGAGCCGGCCATGCGGAACGCGTTTTCGTTCGAGTCCACGTCGTGGTACGAACCGAACGTCAGCGTGACCTTCACGTCCACCACCGGGAAGCCCGCCAGGACACCGGCCTGCAGCGTGTCGGTGATACCCTTCTCGACAGCCGGGATGTATTCGCGAGGAATCACACCGCCCTTGATGGCGTCGACAAACTCGAAGCCCTTGCCCGGCTCCTGCGGTTCCAGCGTGATCACGGCGTGGCCGTACTGGCCGCGGCCGCCCGACTGCTTGACGAACTTGCCTTCGACGTCCTCGACCTTCTTGCGGATGGTTTCGCGGTAGGCCACCTGCGGCGCGCCGATGTTGGCTTCCACGCCGAATTCGCGCTTCATGCGGTCGACCAGAATTTCGAGGTGAAGCTCGCCCATGCCCGAAATGATCGTCTGGCCCGATTCTTCATCGGTACGCACGCGGAACGACGGATCTTCGGCGGCCAGGCGGTTCAGGGCGATGCCCATCTTTTCCTGGTCGGCCTTGGTCTTCGGCTCGACCGCCTGCGAGATCACCGGCTCCGGGAACACCATGCGCTCGAGCACGATCGGTGCCGACGGATCGCACAGCGTGTCGCCCGTGGTGGCATCCTTCAGGCCCACCGCGGCGGCGATGTCGCCAGCCAGCACTTCCTTGATTTCTTCGCGCTGGTTGGCGTGCATCTGCAGAATACGGCCCAGACGCTCCTTCTTCTGCTTCACCGGGTTGTACACGGTGTCGCCCGAATTGATCTTGCCCGAGTAGACGCGGAAGAAGATCAGCTGACCGACGAACGGGTCGGTCATGATCTTGAACGCCAGCGCCGAGAACTTCTCGTTGTCGTCGGCCTTGCGCTCGAGCTTCTTCTCGTCGTCGCTTTCGTCCACGCCCTTGACCGGCGGAATATCTACCGGCGACGGCAGGAAGTCGATAACGGCGTCGAGCATACGCTGCACGCCCTTGTTCTTGAACGCGGTGCCGCACAGCATCGGCTGGATTTCGCAGGCGATGGTACGGTCACGCAGCGCCTTGACGATCTCCTCGCGGGTCAGCTCTTCGCCGCCCAGGTACTTTTCCATCAGCTCTTCGCTGGCTTCGGCGGCGGACTCGACCATCTTTTCGCGCCATTCCTCAGCGGTCGCCTGCAGCTCGGCCGGGATGTCCTTGTATTCGAACTTCACGCCCTGGCTGGCTTCGTCCCAGATGATCGCCTTCATTTCCAGCAGGTCGATCACGCCCTGGAAGCCGTCTTCAGCGCCGATCGGCACCACCACGGGCACCGGGTTGGCCTTCAGGCGAGTCTTCAGCTGGTCGTAGACCTTGAAGAAGTTGGCGCCGGTACGGTCCATCTTGTTGACGAACGCAAGACGCGGCACGCCGTACTTGTTAGCCTGACGCCACACGGTTTCGGACTGCGGCTGCACGCCGCCCACGGCGCAGTACACCATGCAGGCGCCGTCCAGCACGCGCATGGAACGCTCCACCTCGATGGTGAAGTCCACGTGGCCCGGAGTGTCGATGATGTTGAAGCGGTGCTCGGGGTAGTTGCCGGCCATGCCCTTCCAGAAGGCGGTGGTCGCAGCGGAGGTGATGGTGATACCACGCTCCTGTTCCTGCTCCATCCAGTCCATCGTGGCGGCGCCATCGTGCACTTCACCGATCTTGTGGTTCACACCGGTGTAGAACAGGATGCGCTCGGTGGTGGTGGTTTTACCCGCGTCAATGTGAGCCGAGATACCGATATTGCGGTAACGCTCGATGGGAGTCTTACGAGCCACTTTAATCCTCTAATTCGTCAGTGAGGCGCCGGCATCTCTTGGCCTACGCCCCTAACACAAACGGGCGAGATGTGTAAAAACACAACCCGCCCGGCAACCAACCGACGTAATCGCGCGCTTAGAAGCGGAAGTGCGAGAACGCCTTGTTGGCTTCGGCCATGCGGTGCACTTCGTCGCGCTTCTTCATCGCGCCGCCACGACCTTCCGCTGCCTCAAGCAGTTCGCCAGCCAGACGCAGCGCCATCGACTTCTCGCTACGCTTCTTCGCGGCCTCGCGCAACCAACGCATCGCCAATGCCAAACGACGCGACGGACGCACTTCGACCGGAACCTGATAGTTGGCGCCACCGACACGGCGGCTCTTCACTTCCACCACCGGCTTCACGTTGTTGATCGCAACGGAGAACACTTCGATGGGGGCCTTGCCTGCCTTCTTTTCGATCTGATCGAACGCGCCGTACACGATGCGCTCGGCAACCGACTTCTTGCCATCCAGCATCAGCACGTTCATGAACTTGGCAACTTCAACGTTACCGAACTTCGGATCGGGCAGGATCTCCCGCTTGGGGACTTCACGACGACGTGGCATCTTCTTTCCTTTGGATTCAGTTGAGGGCGGCTACGGCTTTCCGGCTTCCGCTCTCCGGCCACCAACTAGCTTGCCTCGCCGCTTCGGGGCATGGGCAAATTCGCCGGGTGACCACTTACTCGACGGCACGGCGCAACAAACGCTCCGTTGTACCGCCGCTGGTTGACAGCACCGTGACGACTTGGCGTCACAGGCCATCGCCTGTTGCTTTCTGGGCTGGCCCTCAGGCTGCCTTCGGACGCTTCGCGCCGTACTTCGAACGCGCTTGCTTGCGGTCCTTGACGCCTTGCAGGTCCAGCGAACCACGGACGATGTGGTAACGCACACCCGGCAGATCCTTCACACGGCCGCCGCGGATCAGCACGACCGAGTGTTCCTGCAGGTTGTGGCCTTCACCGCCGATGTACGAGATGACCTCGAAACCGTTGGTCAGACGCACCTTGGCAACCTTACGCAGTGCCGAGTTCGGCTTCTTCGGCGTCGTGGTGTACACACGGGTGCACACGCCACGGCGCTGGGGGCAGTTCTCAAGCGCCGGGCTCTTGCTCTTGATGACCTCAGAGACACGCGGCTTGCGAACCAGTTGGTTGATAGTTGGCATTGTTCAATCCAGCTTGGTTTTTACGAAAAACACCGCTTCGACGATAAAGCACGCCGAAACGGCACGACGGGTTTTAGGCGGGAACGAGAGAGCAGAGCGCTCTTGAGACGGGCTGACGAGAGACGGACAGGCAGTACCAAAGAGCGCGAGCCCGGTTGGGATCCCGCTGTCGCCGATCGCCGTCCTGGACTGTCGTTACGGGAACGACTCACGCGAACGGCAGGCGCACGAAATCCGAAGCCAAAAACTCGAATCTGGCACTCTAGCAGCGGCAAGGCAAACGGTCAAGCGGTATACGGCCTGCATGACAACTCCCCTCTCCCGCTCGCGGGAGAGGGGCCGGMTGTGAGGGCAGTCACAGAGGTCAGGCAAGGGAAGGCCGCACAGAGCTGGCCCCAGCCCGCTCGCCTCACGCCCGCTGCAACACCTCAAGGATCTCTTCGCCATACCGCTCCAGCTTCGCCGCCCCGATTCCCGGGACTTCCGCCATTTCTTCGAGCGTCTGCGGCACGCTGCGGGCCAGTTCGGCCAGCGTGGCGTCGTGGAAGATGACATAGGCGGGCACGCCGTGCTCCTTTGCCGTAGCGCTGCGCCAGCGCCGCAGCGCCTCCCAGCACGCCAGCTGCCCCTCGTCCATCTGCGCGGCATGATCGACGCGGGCGCCGCGGCTGCCGCGCTCGGTTGCGCGCCCCGGCTTGGTGACCTGGCGACGCAGCGTGATCGAGGTTTCGCCCTTGAGCACCGCTCGGGCCGACTCGCCCAGCAGCAGCGCGCCATGGCCGCCATGGTCGATCACCAGCAGCCCGTGTGCAATCAGCTGGCGGAAGATCGCATGCCATTCGGCGACCGAACGGTCGGCCCCGATGCCGAAGGTCGACACCTTGTCGTGCCCCCACTGGCGGATCTTCTCGGTGGCGTTGCCGCGCAACACGTCGATCAGGTGGGTGGCGCCGAAATGCACGCGGCTGGCCTGCGCGGTGCGATACACGCAGGACAGCGCCATCTGCGCCTCGCGCGTGCCGTCCCAGGTGGCCGGTGGTTCCAGACAGGTATCGCAGTTGCCGCATGGCTCACTGCTCTCGCCGAAGTACGCGAGGATGCGGACCCGCCGGCAGCCCGCGGTTTCGCATAAACCCAGCAGCGCGTCCAGCTTGGCCGACGACACGCGCTTGTGCGCCTCGTCGGCCTCCGATTCGTCGATCATGCGCTTTTGCTGCACCACGTCGCCGAGCCCGTAGGCCATCCAGGCATTCGCCGGCAGGCCGTCGCGCCCTGCCCGGCCAGTCTCCTGGTAATAGCCCTCCATGCTCTTGGGCAAGTCCAGGTGCGCGACGAAACGTACATCGGGCTTGTCGATGCCCATGCCGAAGGCGATGGTCGCCACCATCACGACCCCGTCTTCATCGCGAAAGCGCGCCTGGCGCTGCTGCCGCACGGCGGCGTCCATGCCGGCGTGGTACGCCAGCGCATTGATGCCATGGCCCCGCAGCCATTCGGCGGTTTCGTCGACCTTGCGCCGCGACAGGCAATAGACGATGCCGCTGTCATGCGTGCCGTCGGCCGCCATGTGCTCGGCCTTGATGAAGGCCAGCAGCTGCTGGCGCGCATTGTCCTTCTCGACGATGCGATAGCGGATATTGGGTCGGTCGAAGCTCGACAGGAATACGCGCGCGTCGTCCAGCGCGAGCCGTTCGACGATTTCCTGCCGCGTCAGCGCATCGGCGGTTGCAGTCAGCGCGATGCGCGGCACCTGCGGGAAGCGCTCGTGCAGCACGGAAAGCTGGATATATTCCGGCCGGAAATCGTGACCCCACTGCGATACGCAGTGCGCCTCGTCGATCGCGAACAGGCCCACCCGGGTGCGGTCCAGCAGATCCTGGAAACGCGGCGTCATCAACCGTTCGGGGGCGACATACAGGATCTCCAGCCGCCCGGCCAGCAGGTCGCGTTCGACCGCCGAGGCCTCCGCGCCGGTCAGCGTGGAGTTCAGCACCGCGGCACGCACACCGGCCTCCGTCAGCGCCGCGACCTGGTCCTGCATCAGCGCGATCAGCGGGGACACCACGATGCCGACACCGTGTCCCGCGCGCTGGCGCAGCAGCGCCGGAATCTGGTAGCACAGCGACTTGCCGCCGCCGGTCGGCATCAGCACCAGGCAATCACCGCCCTCGGCCACATGCTCGATGATTTCCGCCTGGCGGCCGCGGAAGGCGTGATAGCCGAAAACATCCTTGAGGACGGTCAGGGCGGGCGACATGGACGACGGCACAGCGGACAAAGAAGGCGAGATGGCACGAAAGGCGTAACCATACCACTGCGCCGGCGTGCCAGACGTGGCCAATTGTGACGATGGCCCTCTAACGGACCACCGCCGGAGGCACGGAAGCGATCAGGCATCGTCCGGCAGGGCGCGCAATTGTGCCTCCACCAACGCGATGTCCACCGAAGGGTACCAGCCCCGGCAGCCCTCCGACGGGATGACCCGCCGCAACAGCCTCAGCACGCCGGCCCGTTGCAGCACCGGCAGTGACAGCGCCATATGGAACGCGAGGCGCCAGACCGATGCCCGGGTGGGAATCGCCCACTCCTTGCTGGCGCGGACAAGTGTCATCAGCATCGCCGCCTTATATCGAGGCGAGGTGGACGTGGCCATCGTCATCGACCAACTCAAACCGGACAGCGATGAGACCAGCGGCGTGAGATCGCGAGCAAGGTCGAGCTGCTGTTCGAGCGGCAGTTGCTGGACGACGTTCACCAAAGCATCCCAGCACCGCAGTGTGTGGTTTGGCTGCCCGTCGGAGAACCCCATGCTCAACATGAAAACGCGCGGCGTGAATAGCGGCGTGGACCGCCCGCTGACCCGCGCGAGTTGCCTGAGCGGCTCTGTCTGCAATGCTGCCGGCAGGGTCTGGATGCGTTGCAGTACTGCCCTCCACGCTGCCAGTTCACGATCCAGATCGAACGAGAAGCCCACGGCTTTGCCTGGACGAGCTGGATCCAGTCTGCTTGCCTCGGCCCTCACTCTGGCGGCACGCAGCGCTGGAGACAGCCGCGCCTCGCGAGCCGGTTCGAGGGCGAGATACTGCGTCATCGCCTGATACGCGCGGACTCTCCGGCTGCCCGGACTGTCGCCATGAAATGGCAGGCAGAACCGCAAGTCCAGATCCCGCGTCTGAAGCACGCCATCCCAGCCGTGGCAACGGACCGGGTCCGCGATGTCGCGGGCCGAATCGGCCAGCGATCCGATATGCACCGTGGCGGCGCAACCGGAGTCCTGCAGTAGCCGACGGCATTGGGCGCCATCGCGCGGTGTCATGAACGCAATACCGACATGAAGCGCCCTCAGTAATTCTCCGGCCCCGTCGAACAGCGCCAATGCGGGCATGGCGGCAAGAAGCTGGCGCCATGCAGGCGGGATGGCTTCCGCCGGCATGGGCAGAATGAGGTAGGCCAGGGCCGCATGGCAAATCGGCTGCCGATGCGGCTCCAACAACTGTACCGCGGGCAACAGCGCGGCAAAACGTCGGGATGCTTCGGTACCATCGAGATAGGCGTTGGGAACGGCCAGGGCGGCGAGCGCTACGTGCCTGTCCTCGAACGGGAAAGTGATGGCAAGCTGCAGCCGCGCGAGGAATGCCGCATGGGGCAGGCACCGCAGCCGGTCCACCCTGCCCTGTACCGCCGCCAACGCCGTCGCCTGCACCGCCGGCGGCATCGCCGCCACGTCGGCGTCCCAGCTTGCACTGGGAACGGAGTTGGCGAACTGGTCGGAGCAGTGTGTCATGAAGACGGAAAAGGCGTGCCCGTCATCGATTCCCTGCAAGCCCAACACGGCCCGATACAGGCGCAGCTCGAGCTTCGGACCGATCGGGCAATGCTTGCGCTCCGCCGCGCATTCGTAGCGGGATACGGCCAGACGTTGCAGCAGAGGCGGCTGATCGGCTACCGGCAGACGGTCGGCGGCATCGAGCAACAACGCGAAGCCCGGAGCCGCCTCGGACTCGTCCAGCAACGCCAATTGCCCCGCGAGCGCCGCCAGCCAATGGCCTGGCCGTGGCGCGAAGCGAAGAATGTCACACGCAGCCTTTTCCAGGAGGCAAAGCGTGACGACGCCTGGAACTGCTTCGGGCAAGCGGCAGGCCAGGTACTCCCGGCGTAGCACCGCACGAGCACCGTGGCTGGTCCGGCTCCAGGACGCCAGGTCCGCGTCCGGCACATAGCCGGCGATTTCCGCGAGCACCTCCCCCGGCAATCCACCGAAAGGCCCGAACAGCCATTGCCGCCATGGAGCTTCGGGATGGTTGTCCCACTGCACCACCGGTACGGAAGCCGATGCAGGGGCGTCGCGAAGGCCGACGGTATCGCGGCGTCCTTGACCAGTGAGCGGCGGACTCACAGAGGTCAGCATGGCATTCGCATACGAGTAGAGCCGTGCAAGCATGATGTTTCTCCTGTTATCCAAGAGCCGGTCAGCTTAGCGGTCCACTGGCGCGCCAGCGTGTGCGAAGGAGCGATTGCTATCAGGTATTAACGAACGGCAGCACCGCCATGATGCGCATCGCATGGCGATCACGTGGATGCACACCATAGGGCACACACCTCGGGTCTTGGCCTTATCACGCTCGCGTTTTATCGATTTGCGGAATCAAAACTTTGCTTGTGTTAAGCGCAGACATCTATACGAGAACCCGAAATCGGTAACGGAAAGCGCAAGACACCGGATCGCGTCACGGCGAAGATGGCCCTGCGCAATCGTTGCGTTTATCCCATAGGTCCATCAAAACCATCCGGAGTCATCACATGTCCATTTCGCCCATTTCGAGCAATCACTACCAGGCCCAACTACTCGCGCTATCAGCACTTCAGGCCGAATCTGTCGCAGCCACCGGTACCACCGCGTCCGTTGAACAGTCTGGCGACATGGACCTTTTCCTGCAGGAGAAGCTCTACCGCGAGAAGGCCGCCGAACTGGCGAAGCGGTCTCAAGCCAGCGGCACCTACGAAAGAGAAACCCTCAGCGATTCGGAAATCAAATCGCTGAAGGCTGCCGGTGTTCCGATCGATGCGTTCCTCGCGCAGCACGGTCAGAAGCTCGGCTCTCGCGAGTACAACGCGTTGGCAGAGCTGATCATGAAGACCATCGAGAAGCAGGCACAGCCGACCGCTGGCAACGTAGCGTCGGCCACTGCGTCGGCGCCGACCGACGTCGCAGCTCGCGCGTTCGTGTAGGTCATCCCTTCGAGGGGGCCGTCGTCTCTGGACCGCGGCCCTTTCTTTGTACCCCCGACACCGTTCGCGGTGTCATTCTCCGGGAGTTTCCGATGACGATGTTTCCCTCTGTAACACACGCCCCTGTGGCGCCGTCTGTCCCCGACCGGTTGCCGTTGTCCGCCGCCTCGGTAAGCGACACCGTTGAGTCGAATTCCACTGATCCAATAGCCCTCGCCAGGCTCGACATGGATCTCAAGAAAGCCATTGTGACGATGACGTCGGCGCAGATACGGGGCGAAACGGTGAATCCCTATCATTTGTCCGACGCGCAGATCGAACTCTGCAGGCAGACATTGGGCGAATCCTTTGACGCCATGCTCGCGCAGAATGGGAATACCTGGGACCTCGCAGGCGTGAAGCGGCTCAGCACGATGGTGTCGGAAGCACTCAAGCAGTCGATTGAGCAGCCTTCGTTTCCCGCCCCGCCAAGTCCGCCGATAGCGTTTCCGTCCCAGCCAACCGTGACGCCGCCCGATCAATATCCCGTACCCGGCATACATATCAGGCCCTACGTCTGAATCGCGCCCTACGTCTCACGGGCTCATCGACTATCCAGCGCGGAAGGGATGCGGTCCGACTTCGGCGCCAGCGCCAGGATTTGGCTGCATCAGCTGCTCATCGCGTTGCCACCACTAGCGGCGCGCGAATCAGAGGTACACAAAAAAAGCCCGGTGCGACTTCTCGCACCGGGCTTTCTACTTGACAGCGTTACCGGCGTTACCCGGTTACCGCGTCAGCCTCAAACAGCCGGGTTGTCCCCGCCGTTCTCGGTGGTGGCATGCACCTCCGACGGCTCCATGAAGAGCGACTGCTCTTCTTCGGAGATCGCCTGGGCGCGTTCGCGTTCGGCCGCCTCGCGCGCCTTGCGGGCGCGGTGGTAGGCCAGACCCGTACCCGCCGGGATCAGGCGACCCACGATCACGTTCTCCTTCAGACCACGCAGGTCGTCGGTCTTGCCCATGATCGCGGCCTCGGTCAGCACGCGCGTCGTTTCCTGGAACGATGCCGCCGAGATGAAGCTGTCGGTCGACAGCGACGCCTTGGTAATACCGAGCAGCAAGTTCTCGTACGTTGCCGGGCGCTTGCCTTCCGCGATCACGCGGTCGTTCTCGTCCAACAGCTCCGAGCGCTCCACCTGTTCACCCGGGATGAACTTGGTGTCGCCGACATCGACGATCTGCACGCGGCGCAGCATCTGACGCACGATCACTTCGATGTGCTTGTCGTTGATCTTCACGCCCTGCAGACGGTAGACGTCCTGCACCTCGTCGACGATGTAGTGCGCCAGCTCCTCGATGCCCTTCAGGCGCAGGATGTCGTGCGGGTCCGCTGGACCTTCCACGATCATCTCGCCCTTGTTCACCACCTGACCGTCGTGGACCAGCACCTGCTTTTCCTTGGCGATCAGGAACTCGTGCGCATTGCCGTCGAGGTCGGTGATGACCAGACGCTGCTTGCCCTTGGTGTCCTTGCCGAACGACACGGTACCGGTGACTTCCGCCAGCACGGCGGCGTCCTTCGGCGAACGCGCTTCGAACAGCTCGGCCACGCGCGGCAGACCACCGGTAATGTCGCGGGTCTTCTGCGATTCGGTCGGGATACGCGCCAGCACTTCACCGACGTGCACCTGCTGGCCGTCCTTGACGGTGATCAGCGCGCCGACCTGGAAGCCGATGGTCACGGAGTGGTCCGTGCCCGGAATCTTGACTTCCTGGCCATTGGCGTCGAGCAGCTTCACCTGCGGGCGCAGGCCCTTGGTGGCAGCCGTACGGCGCTTGGCATCGATCACCACCAGGGTCGACAGACCGGTGACCTCGTCCATCTGCTTGGCGACGGTCACGCCCTCTTCGACGTTCTCGAACTTGATCGTGCCCGAGTACTCCGACACGATCGGGCGCGTCAGCGCGTCCCAGGTCGCCAGTTGCGTGCCCGCCTTGATGGCCTGTCCGTCCTGCACCAGCAGCGTGGCACCGTACGGGATCTTGTGGCGTTCGCGCTCGCGGCCATGGTCGTCGGTGATCAGCGCCTCGCCCGAACGCGAGATCACGATCAGTTCGCCCTTGGCGTTGGTCACGTAGCGCATCGTCGCGGTAAAGCGCACGGTACCCGTGGCCTTCGCCTCGACGCTGGACGCCACCGCCGCACGCGATGCCGCACCACCGATGTGGAACGTACGCATGGTCAGCTGCGTGCCCGGTTCGCCGATCGACTGCGCGGCGATCACGCCCACGGCCTCCCCAGTGTTGACCAGCGTGCCGCGGCCCAGGTCGCGGCCATAGCACTTCGCGCACAGGCCGTAGCGCGTGTCGCACGACAGCGGCGTACGCACCTTGACCTCGTCCACGCCGAGCTGGTCGATCAGGTCGACCAGGTCTTCGTCCAGCAGCGTGCCGGCCTCGATCGCGGTTTCCTGCGTCTCGGGGTTGACCACGTCGGACACCGTCACGCGGCCCAGGATACGGTCGCGCAGCGCCTCGATCACTTCACCGCCTTCGACCAGCGCCTTCATCGCGACGCCGTTGGTCGTGCCGCAATCGTCCTCGACCACCACCAGATCCTGCGTCACGTCGACCAGACGACGGGTCAGGTAACCCGAGTTCGCGGTCTTCAGCGCGGTATCGGCCAGACCCTTACGGGCGCCGTGGGTCGAGATGAAGTACTGCAGAACGTTCAGGCCTTCGCGGAAGTTCGCGGTGATCGGCGTCTCGATGATCGAGCCATCCGGCTTGGCCATCAGGCCGCGCATACCGGCCAGCTGACGGATCTGCGCCGCGGAACCCCGTGCACCGGAGTCGGCCATCATGTAGATGGAGTTGAACGACTCCTGCTTCACGGTGTTGCCGTTGCGGTCGACCACGTCCTCGTGCTGCAGCTGCTCCATCATCGCCTTGCCCACCTGGTCGCCGGCGGCGCCCCAGATGTCAACGACGTTGTTGTAGCGCTCCTGGTCCGTCACCAGACCCGACATGTACTGCTTGTCGTATTCCTTCACCTTGGCCGCGGCCTCGGCGATGATCTTCTCCTTCTGCGGCGGCACCAGCATATCGTCGATGGCGATCGAGATACCGGCGCGCGTGGCCAGGCGGAAGCCCGACTGCAGCAGCTTGTCGGCGAAGATCACGGTTTCGCGCAGACCGCACTTGCGGAACGCGGTATTGATCAGGCGCGAGATTTCCTTCTTCTTCAGCGGCTTGTTCAGCACCGAGAAGGGCAGGCCCTTGGGCAGGATCTCGGACAGGATCGCGCGGCCGACCGTGGTGGCCTGCAGCGTGACCTTGGGCGCGAAGCGCGCGTCGCCCTCGGCGTCCTTGTCGACCAGCTCATACTCGGTGATGCGCACGTTCACGCGCGAAGCCAGTTCGACTTCCTTGTTCTCGTACGCGCGAATCACTTCGCTGACGTCGGCGAAGGTCATGCCCTCGCCCTTGCCGTTGATCTTGTCGCGGGTCGTGTAGTACAGGCCCAGCACCACGTCCTGCGACGGCACGATCGACGGATCGCCGTTCGCCGGGAACAGCACGTTGTTCGACGCCAGCATCAGCGTGCGCGCTTCCATCTGCGCTTCCAGCGACAGCGGAACGTGCACGGCCATCTGGTCGCCGTCGAAGTCGGCGTTGAACGCGGCGCAGACGAGCGGGTGCAGCTGGATCGCCTTGCCTTCGATCAGCACCGGTTCGAACGCCTGGATACCCAGACGGTGCAGCGTCGGCGCGCGGTTCAGCATCACCGGGTGCTCGCGGATCACCTCTTCGAGGATGTCCCACACCACCGGCGTCTGGCTTTCGACTTCCTTCTTCGCCGCCTTGATCGTGGTGGCGATGCCCATCGTTTCCAGCTTGTGGAAAATGAAGGGCTTGAACAGTTCGAGCGCCATCAGCTTCGGCAGGCCGCACTGGTGCAGCTTCAGCGTCGGGCCGACCACGATGACCGAACGGCCCGAGTAGTCGACGCGCTTGCCCAGCAGGTTCTGACGGAAACGGCCGCCCTTGCCCTTGATCATTTCGGCGAGCGACTTCAGCGGACGCTTGTTGGCGCCGGTCATCGCCTTGCCGCGACGGCCGTTGTCCAGCAGCGAGTCCACCGCTTCCTGCAGCATGCGCTTTTCGTTGCGCACGATGATCTCCGGCGCCTTCAGCTCGAGCAAACGCTTCAGACGGTTGTTCCGGTTGATCACGCGGCGATACAGGTCGTTCAGATCCGAGGTCGCGAAGCGGCCACCGTCCAGCGGCACCAGCGGACGCAGCTCGGGCGGCAGCACCGGCAGCACTTCGAGGATCATCCACTCGGGCTTGATGCCCGAACGCTGGAAGGCCTCGAGCACCTTCAGGCGCTTGGCGTATTTCTTGATCTTGGCTTCGGAACCGGTGGCCTGCAGCTCGGCGCGGATCTGTTCGATCTGCTTCTCGATGTCGATGCCGCGCAGCAGTTCGCGGATGCCCTCGGCACCCATCATCGCCACGAATTCACCCTCGCCGTACTCGTCGCACTTCGCGAGGTAGTCGTCCTCGGACATGATCTGGCTCTTCTTGAGCGGGGTCATGCCGGGCTCGATCACCACGAACGCTTCGAAGTACAGCACGCGCTCGATGTCGCGCAGCGTCATGTCGAGCACCATGCCCAGACGCGACGGCAGCGACTTCAGGAACCAGATGTGCGCGGTCGGCGCGGCCAGTTCGATGTGGCCCATGCGCTCGCGGCGCACCTTGGCCAGCGTCACTTCGACGCCGCACTTCTCGCAGATCACGCCACGGTGCTTCAGGCGCTTGTACTTGCCGCACAGGCACTCGTAGTCCTTGATCGGGCCAAAGATCTTGGCGCAGAACAGGCCGTCGCGCTCGGGCTTGAACGTGCGGTAGTTGATGGTCTCCGGCTTCTTCACTTCGCCGTACGACCACGAGCGGATCTTCTCCGGCGAGGCCAGACCGATCTTGATCGCGTCGAACTGCTCTTCCTGCTGTACCTGCTTAAAGAGATCGAGCAATGCTTTCATTGCAACTCCTTGTATCGCCACCGGCCCGTTACGCCGGACCGGCGGCATTCATTCTGTGGGAAACCCGTTGCTGGCCGGAGCGGCACGCCGCCCCGTAACACGACATCGATCAGTAGCGATCGAGATCGATGTCGATACCCAGCGAGCGGATTTCCTTCACCAGCACGTTGAACGACTCCGGCATGCCGGCATCGATCGAATGCTCGCCCTTGACGATGTTCTCGTACACCTTGGTACGGCCGTTCACATCGTCGGACTTGACCGTCAGCATTTCCTGCAGCACGTACGAGGCGCCGTAGGCTTCCAGCGCCCACACTTCCATCTCGCCGAAACGCTGGCCGCCGAACTGCGCCTTGCCGCCCAGCGGTTGCTGCGTGACCAGCGAGTACGGACCGGTGGAACGCGCGTGCATCTTGTCGTCGACCAGGTGGTGAAGCTTCAGCATGTGCATCACACCCAGCGTGACCGGACGCTCGAACGCCTCGCCGGTGCGGCCGTCGTACAGCGTGACCTGCTGCTTGGACGCGGTCAGGCCCATTTCCTTGGCCACTTCGTCCGGGTAGGCCAGATCCAGCATGCGACGGATCTCTTCCTCGTGCGCGCCATCGAACACCGGCGTCGCGAACGGCACACCCTTCTTCAGGTTGTTGGCCAGTTCGAGAATCTCGGCATCCGACAGGCTGTCCAGATCCTCCGCCTTGCCGCTCTCGTTGTAGATCTGGTTCAGCAGCGCGCGGACTTCCTGCGCCTTGGCCTGCGCCTTCAGCATCGCGCCGATGCGCTGACCCAGGCCACGCGAGGCCCAGCCCAGGTGGGTTTCCAGAATCTGGCCCACGTTCATCCGCGACGGCACGCCGAGCGGATTCAGCACGATGTCGGCAGGCGTACCGTCGGCCATGTACGGCATGTCCTCGATCGGCACGATCTTCGACACGACGCCCTTGTTACCGTGACGGCCGGCCATCTTGTCGCCAGGCTGCAGGCGGCGCTTGACGGCCAGGTACACCTTGACCATCTTGATCACGCCCGGCGGCAGCTCGTCGCCCTGGGTCAGCTTCTTGCGCTTTTCCTCGAAGGCCAGGTCGAACTCGTGGCGCTTCTGCTCGATGGCTTCCTTGACGGCTTCCAGTTGCGCAGCGACGTCCTCGTCGGCCGGACGGATATCGAACCAGTGGTACTTGTCCAGATCGTCCAGGTACTCCTTGGTCAGCGCGGTGCCCTTGGCGAGCTTCTTCGGACCGCCATTGACGGTCTTGCCGATCAGCTGGCGCTCCAGACGCTGGAACGCGTCGCCTTCCACGATACGCAGCTGGTCGTTCAGGTCCAGGCGATAGCGCTTCAGTTCCTCGTCGATGATCGACTGGGCGCGCTTGTCGCGCTGCACGCCTTCACGGGTGAAGACCTGCACGTCGATCACGATGCCGCTCATGCCCGACGGCACGCGCAGCGAGGTGTCCTTCACGTCCGACGCCTTCTCGCCGAAGATCGCGCGCAGCAGCTTCTCTTCCGGCGTCAGCTGGGTCTCGCCCTTCGGCGTGACCTTGCCGACCAGCACGTCGCCAGCCTCGACCTCGGCACCGATATAGGTGATACCCGACTCGTCCAGGCGCGCCAGTTGCGACTCGGCCAGGTTCGAGATATCGCGGGTGATTTCCTCCGGTCCCAGCTTGGTGTCGCGGGCGACGACCGACAGTTCCTCGATGTGGATCGAGGTATAGCGGTCTTCGGCCACCACACGCTCCGAGATCAGGATCGAATCCTCGAAGTTGTAGCCGTTCCACGGCATGAACGCGACCAGCATGTTCTGGCCGAGCGCGAGCTCGCCCAGGTCGGTCGAGGCGCCATCGGCGATCACGTCGCCGCGGGCGACGATGTCGCCCACCTTGACCATCGGACGCTGGTTGATGTTCGTGTTCTGGTTCGAACGCGTGTACTTGATCAGGTTGTAGATGTCCACGCCGACTTCACCGGCCACGGCTTCGTCGTCGTTGACACGGATCACCACACGGTTCGCGTCGACATAGTCGACCACGCCGCCACGGCTGGCCTGCACGGCGGTACCCGAGTCGACCGCGACGGTGCGCTCGATGCCGGTGCCGACCAGCGGCTTGTCCGGACGCAGGCAAGGCACGGCCTGACGCTGCATGTTCGCGCCCATCAGTGCACGGTTCGCGTCATCGTGCTCGAGGAACGGCACCAGCGATGCCGCCGCCGACACGATCTGCGACGGCGCCACGTCGATGTACTGCACGCGGTCCGGCGTCACCATGCGGGTTTCGCGCTCGCTGCCTTCACGCGCGGACACCAGCTCGTCGACCAGGTTGCCTTCGGCGTCCACGGTCGCGTTGGCCTGCGCCACCACGTACTTGCCTTCCTCGATGGCCGACAAGTAGTCGACCTGGTCGGTCAGCTTGCCGTTCTCGACCTTGCGGTACGGCGTTTCCAGGAAGCCGTACTCGTTCAGGCGCGCATACAGCGCCAGCGAGTTGATCAGACCGATGTTCGGACCTTCCGGCGTTTCGATCGGGCACACGCGGCCATAGTGGGTCGGGTGCACGTCGCGGACCTCGAAGCCGGCGCGCTCGCGCGTCAGACCGCCCGGGCCCAGTGCGGAGACACGGCGCTTGTGCGTGATCTCGGACAGCGGGTTGGTCTGGTCCATGAACTGCGACAGCTGCGACGAACCGAAGAACTCGCGGATCGCCGACGAGATCGGCTTCGAGTTGATCAGGTCGTGCGGCATCAGGTTTTCAGTCTCGGCCTGGCCGAGACGCTCCTTGACGGCGCGCTCGACGCGCGACAGGCCGGCACGGAACTGGTTCTCGGCCAGTTCGCCGACGCAACGCACGCGACGGTTGCCCAGGTGATCGATATCGTCGACCTCGCCCTTGCCGTTGCGCAGGTTGACCAGGATCTTGATGGTCTCGAGGATGTCCTCGTCCTGCAGCACCATGCTGCCCTCGCCGCTCGGGCGGCCCAGGCGGCTGTTGACCTTCATGCGGCCGACGCGCGACAGGTCGTACGACTCCTCGCTGTAGAACAGGCGCTGGAACAGCGCTTCGACGGCGTCCTCGGTGGGCGGCTCGCCCGGGCGCATCATGCGGTAGATCGCGATACGCGCGGCGGTCTGGTCGGCGGTGTCGTCCATCCGCAGGGTCTGCGAGATGTACGGACCCTGGTCCAGATCGTTGGTGTACAGCGTCTGGATCTGCTTGACGCCGGCTTCGCGCAGCGTTTCCAGCAACGTCTCGGTCAGCTCGTCGTTGGCGTTGGCCAGCACTTCGCCGGTATCCGGATCGACGATGTTCTTCGCCAGCACGCGGCCCAGCAGGTAGTCTTCCGGCACGCTGATCAGCTTGGTGCCGGCCGACTCCAGGTCGCGGATGTGCTTGGCGTTGATGCGCTTGTCCTTCTCGACCACGACACGGCCGTTCTTGTCGGCGATGTCGAAGCGAGCGACTTCACCGCGCAGGCGCTCGGGCACGAACTCCAGCTGCGCGCCTTCCGACTGCAGCGTGAAGTTGTCGAACACGAAGAAGTGCGCGAGGATCTGTTCGGGCGTCAGGCCGATCGACTTCAGCAGGATCGTTACCGGCATCTTGCGGCGACGGTCCACGCGGAAGTACAGGATGTCCTTCGGGTCGAACTCGAAGTCGAGCCACGAACCGCGGTAGGGGATGATACGGGCCGAGAACAGCAGCTTGCCGGAGCTGTGCGTCTTGCCCTTGTCGTGTTCGAAGAACACGCCGGGCGAGCGGTGCAGCTGGGAAACGATCACGCGCTCGGTGCCGTTGATCACGAACGAGCCGGTCGACGTCATGAGCGGGATCTCGCCCATGTAGACTTCCTGCTCCTTGACTTCCTTGACCTTGCCCGGGTTCTCGCGATCGTTGATGATCAGGCGAACCTTGGCGCGCAGCGCCGAATGGTAGGTCAGGCCGCGCTGCTGACATTCCTTGACGTCGAACGGCGGGTTGGACAGGTGATACGACACGAATTCCATACGGGCGAGCCCGTTATGGGAAACGATCGGGAAAATGGCATTGAATGCGGCTTGCAGGCCTTCGCTCTTGCGCCGTGCGGGTGGCGTATCCGCTTGCAAGAACTGGGTGTACGATTCGATCTGGGTGGCCAGCAGGAAGGGAACCTGGTGGACCGTCGCGCGCTTCGCAAAGCTCTTGCGAATGCGCTTCTTCTCGGTGAAGCTGTACGCCATGGGATCTCCGAATCATCGCAGGGGCTGGCTGGACCTGACCGGCGCCTGAGGTGTTCAGCGACTGGGAGGGGATTTGGCGGTTGGCCGCTACCAACCTCTGGCTGACGGTGCCCGCACGCTGCGAACCGGCGCCATCTATCCACGCGCACCGGTTCGGGGGACACCCGACCAAACTTGTCTTCTGCAGTCGGTTCAGAAGACAAACATCAGCAGCCACTTAGTGTGCCACTGATGTTTGGCCTCTGCTTCGGCACCGAGTTTCATCGGCGTGCCGAGTAGCATCTACATCACTATTCCACGCTTCCCGCGGTTCGGGTGTTGATTAAAACACACTCCACAGAAGCGCAAAAAGGCTGGCGCCGGGATTTCCCCTTTGCCAGCCCCATTCGCGTGCCGCGAGGCACGCGAGTACCACTTACTTGACTTCGACCTTCGCGCCGGCGTCTTCCAGCTTCTTCTTGGCCTCGTCGGCAGCAGCCTTGTCCACGCCTTCCTTGACGGGCTTCGGTGCGCCATCGACCAGGTCCTTGGCTTCCTTCAGGCCCAGACCGGTGATTTCGCGCACGGCCTTGATCACGCCAACCTTGTTGGCGCCGACTTCGGCCAGGATCACGTTGAATTCGGTCTTTTCTTCAGCGGCGGCAGCACCACCACCAGCGCCCGGAGCGGCGGCGACAGCCATCGCAGCAGCGGACACGCCAAACTTCTCTTCGAACGCCTTGACCAGGTCGTTCAGTTCCATCACGGACATCGAGCCAACGGCTTCGAGGATGTCGTCTTTGCTGATTGCCATTTGGAAATACTCCTAGATTTGATTCGGTATCGGTATTGCGATCGGTTCGACCGGCTGTCAGGCCGCGGCGCCTTCTTCGGCGGGCGCGCCTTCGCTCTTCTTCTCGGCCAGCGCAGCCAGCAGGCGGGCAAAGCCCGACACCGGCGCTTGCATGACGCCAAGCAGCTGAGCAATCAGCTGGTCGCGGCTCGGGATCGAGGCCAGCGCCTTGACGGCGTTGACGTCGAGCACCTTGCCGTCGAACGACCCGGCGCGCAGGACCAGCTTGTCGTTGGTCTTGGCAAAGTCGTTCAGGACCTTGGCCGAGGCCACTGCATCTTCGGAAATCCCGTAGATCAGCGGGCCGGTCAATTGCTCCGCGAGGGCGGCAAACGGCGTACCTTCCACGGCGCGGCGAGCCAGCGTGTTCTTCAGAACGCGCAGGTAAACGCCTTGCTCGCGGGCGGTGGCACGCAGCTTGGTCAGATCGCCAACCGTGATGCCGCGATATTCGGCCACGACGATGGTCTGGGCTTTGGCGACTTGCGCCGACACCTCAGCAACGACGGCCTTCTTATCTTCAATATTGAGTGGCACGGTTAAGCTCCAAAACGATGCTTGCATTGCCTTGCGGCGTTGCGCGCATCAGTCCAAACGAACGGCGTCCGATTGGCCCGAATCACCCGGGGTATGCCCCGGACCATTCCAACCTTCGGGTTCGCCATCTACGCTGGCGGGCGGGAGACCGTCGCGGCTTGCGCCGCGTACCGCTCTCGCCGATTAAGGCCATTTCCACGTGGGCGATTGCCCTGCGAAACATGGCCACCAGCGGTCTTTGATAACCAGCGGCGCCGCCCGCTTGCGCGAGCCGGGCGCCACTGCCCAAAGCCTGTTACCGGCGGATCGGCGTTATCGGGTCCGATCCGTCCGGTGCCGGGGCGTTAAGCCGCCAGCGAAGTCTGGTCGACGCGCACGCCGACACCCATGGTCGACGACACGGCGATCTTGCGCAGGTAGACGCCCTTGCTGGTGGCCGGCTTGGCCTTGACCAGCGCGTCGATCAGCGCGGACAGGTTGCTCTTCAGCGCGGCGTCGTCGAACGAACGGCGGCCGATGGTCGCGTGGATGATACCGGCCTTGTCGACACGGAACTGGACCTGACCGGCCTTGGCGTTCTTGACCGCCTGGGCCACGTCGGGCGTCACGGTACCGACCTTCGGGTTCGGCATCAGGCCGCGCGGACCGAGGATCTGGCCCAGCGTACCGACGATACGCATCGTGTCCGGCGAAGCGATCACGACGTCGAAGTTCAGGTTACCGGCCTTCACCTGTTCGGCCAGATCTTCCATGCCGACCACGTCGGCGCCTGCCGCCTTGGCGGCCTCGGCCTTGTCGCCCTGGGCGAACACGGCCACGCGAACCGACTTGCCGGTACCCGCGGGCAGCACCACCGAACCACGCACGACCTGGTCCGACTTCTTCGCGTCGATGCCCAGCTGGACGGCGACGTCGATCGACTCGTCGAACTTGGCCGACGCGCAGCCCTTCACCAGGCCCAGCGCCTCGTCGATCGGGTAGAACTTGGTGCGCTCGATCTTGGCCTTGTTGGCGGCCACGCGCTTCGAAACCTTAGCCATTTACAGACCCTCCACGGTGATACCCATCGAACGGGCCGAGCCCGCGATGGTGCGGACAGCCGCATCCAGATCGGCAGCGGTCAGATCGGCATTCTTGGCCTTGGCGATTTCTTCAGCCTGGGCGCGGGTGATCTTGCCAACCTTGTCGGTATGCGGCTTCGACGAGCCCTTGGTGATGCCAGCGGCCTTCTTGATCAGCACGGTGGCCGGCGGCGACTTCATCACGAAGGTGAAGCTCTTGTCGGCGTAGGCGGTAATCACCACCGGCACCGGCAGACCGGGTTCCATGCCTTGGGTCTGCGCGTTGAACGCCTTGCAGAACTCCATGATGTTCAGACCGCGCTGACCCAGGGCCGGGCCGACGGGCGGGGAGGGATTTGCTTTACCAGCCGGAATCTGCAGCTTGATAAAGCCAATAATCTTCTTGGCCATCTTGACTCCAATCCGGATCGCCGCGCCTTGCGCAAACGATCCCATTGAGTGGTAACGCGCTGTCGCTGGCCGCTATCGCGGCTCAGCCTCACGCTCCTCTTGTGCCCCTTTCGGGGCGTCGCCGGCTGCCTGGGAACCCAGGCAGCCGGACGAATGCTGTTACACCTTCTCGACCTGGCCGAACTCGAGCTCGACCGGCGTGGCACGCCCGAAGATGGTCACGGAAACGCGCAGGCGCGATTTCTCGTAGTTGACCTCTTCGACGTTGCCGTTGAAGTCAGTGAAGGGGCCGTCCTTGACGCGCACCATCTCGCCCACCTCGAACAGCGTCTTGGGCCGCGGCTTCTCGACGCCTTCCTGCATCTGCGTCATGATCTTGTCGACTTCCTTCTGGGAAATCGGGCTCGGACGGTTACGCGCACCACCCACGAAGCCGGTAACCTTGCTGGTGTTCTTCACCAGGTGCCAGGTCTCGTCGGTCATTTCCATTTCCACCAGCACGTAGCCGGGGAAGAAACGGCGCTCGGTGACCGAGCGCTGACCGCCCTTCATTTCGATCACTTCTTCGGACGGCACCAGAATGCGTCCGAACTTGTCCTGCATCTCGGCGCGCTCGATACGTTCCTGCAGCGCGCGCTGCACGCTCTTCTCCATGCCGGAGTAAGCGTGAACCACATACCAGCGCTTCTTCGACGTACCCGAAGAAGTCGGCTGCGTAGGGGTCGGTTCCTGCTGAGCTTCGTCCGTCATGTCCTATCCCTCATTTCCAGCCCAATACGAGTGAGAAAATCACCCACTCGATCAGTTTGTCGGCCGACCACAGGAACAGCGCCATCACGACCACGAAGACGAACACGAGGCCCGTCATCTGTCCGGCTTCCTTGCGCGTCGGCCATACGACCTTGCGGACTTCCCGGTACGATTCCTTGGCGAATCCCACGAATTCCTTGCCGGGGGCGGAGACCAGCGCGACGATCACGCCCAGCACGATGCCGGCGAGCAGCGCGGCGCCACGGACATAGCCCGGCTGTTGCGCCAGCGCGTAGAAGCCGATCACCCCGGCCACAACCAGCAGAACGGCCACGCCCAGCAGCCACTTGCCACTGGAAGCGTTGACGGTTTCGACGTTGGGATTGGCCATGTTTCGCAAACGAGACTAAGCCGCGTCACGAAGATCTCCGCGACGCGGCTGATTGAATTGGCAGGGGCAGAGGGAATCGAACCCCCAACCTTCGGTTTTGGAGACCGACGCTCTGCCAGTTGAGCTATACCCCTAAAACAACTTTGGGGTCGGCTCGGAAGCCAACCCCTCTGGCGGCAAGCGCGGCCGGTTGGAGCCGCGTTTGCTTATCGTCGACTTAGTCGAGGATCTTGGCCACGACGCCGGCGCCGACGGTACGGCCGCCTTCACGGATGGCGAAACGCAGGCCTTCTTCCATGGCGATCGGGGCGATCAGCTTGACGGTGATCGACACGTTATCGCCCGGCATCACCATTTCCTTGTCCTTCGGCAGCTCGATCGAGCCGGTCACGTCGGTCGTACGGAAATAGAACTGCGGACGGTAGTTGTTGAAGAACGGCGTGTGACGGCCGCCTTCGTCCTTCGACAGGATGTACACCTCGCCGGTGAAGTGCGTGTGCGGCTTGATCGAACCCGGCTTGCACAGCACCTGGCCGCGCTCGACGTCTTCACGCTTGGTGCCGCGCAGCAGCAGACCGACGTTGTCGCCAGCCTGGCCCTGGTCCAGCAGCTTGCGGAACATTTCCACGCCGGTGCAGGTGGTCTTCAC
>NZ_VLJN01000041.1:18549-23061 GCF_007829435.1 Cupriavidus gilardii J11 | reverse complement strand
TCGATGGTGGTCACCACCGACGACGATTCACCGGGCAGGTTCACCAGGATCGCGGTGGTGGAGCCACCGTACTGCGCGCCGTAGTAGATACCGGCCAGCATGATCAGCGCGGCCACCGGCGGCAGCGTGTAGGTGATGGGCAGCAGCATGGCGATGGTCGCCAGCGGGCCMAGGCCCGGCAGCACGCCGATCAGCGTGCCGAGCAGGCAGCCGAGGAAGGCATAGGCCAGGTTTTGCAGTGACAGCGCGGTGGAAAATCCCAGCGCCAAATGTTCCATCAGTTCCATGTCGATGTCCCCTTAGCCGGTGATGAAGGCCGGCCAGACCGGCATCTGCAGATTGATGCCGTAGACGAAGGCGCCGAGGCTGATCAACACCAGCACGACGCCATTGGCCAGCGCGCCCTTCCAGCTGAATTCGTGGCTCGCCATCGACGACACCAGCACCAGCACGAACACCGACAGCACCATGCCGAGCGGCTTGAGCAGCAGGCCGAACAGCACCACAGAGCCGAGAATCCACAGCAGGATCTTGATGTCCCAACGCTCCAGTTGATCGGCCTCGCCCTTGGTCGACAGCGAACCGATCAGCACCAGCGCGCCGAGGAAGGCCAGCACCAGCCCGAGCAGAAAGGGGAAATAGCCGGGTCCCATTTTTGCGGCCGAACCCATCGTGTAGCCCTGGGCCACCCATGAAAAGCCGAGCCCGACCAGAACGAACATCACCCCGGAGGCGAAGTCCTTTTGGCTGCGTATGCGCAACATGTTTCTCCTCATTGACGTATTGCCGCACGGCAAGCGGTGCATGCCGAAAGCGGGTGCAAAGTTAGAGAAGGGGTCTTTCAGAGGGCTTTCAGTTGTACGCATTCAGGGTTAACCACGGCGAGAAAATGCGCATGTATCAGGCCATGATGGAAATTGAAAGCGCTATGAAAGCGGGGTGAAAGGCAGATGTAGGGAGGTTGAAAGGTGGCTTGCAACGTGTTTTGGTGGGGGCTTCGTTTTTCTGTTACCGCCCTCTCCCCGGCCCCTCTCCCGCCTCGCGGCAGAGGGGAGAAGGCGCGGGTTGCGGGGACACGTTAAGCTAACGGTTTTTGCCACCCGCTTTCCGCCACACAAGGAGACGACCATGTACCAGGATCTCGCCCTATACATCGATGGAGAATTCATCAAAGGCGGAGACCGCCGCGAGCAGGACGTGATCAACCCGGCCACGCAAGAGGTGCTGGGCAAGCTGCCGCACGCCACCACGGCCGACCTGGACCGCGCGCTGGCCGCCGCGCAGCGTGCCTTCGAGAGCTGGAAGAAGACGTCGCCGCTGGAGCGCGCGCGCATCCTGCGCCGGGTCGGCGAACTGACCCGTGAGCGTGCGAAGGAAATCGGCCGCAATATCACGCTGGACCAGGGCAAGCCGCTGGCCGAAGCGGTGGCCGAGGTGACCATCTGCGCCGAGCACGCGGACTGGCATGCCGAGGAATGCCGCCGGATCTATGGGCGCGTGATTCCGCCGCGCCAACCCAATGTCCGGCAAATCGTGGTGCGCGAGCCAATCGGCGTGTGCGCGGCCTTCACGCCGTGGAACTTTCCGTTCAACCAGGCCATCCGCAAGATCGTCGCCGCGCTGGGTGCCGGCTGCACGCTGATCCTGAAGGGGCCGGAGGATTCGCCCAGCGCCGTGGTGGCGCTGGCGCAGCTGTTCCACGATGCGGGCCTGCCGCCAGGGGTGCTCAATATCGTGTGGGGCGTGCCGGCCGAAATCTCGACCTATCTGATCGAATCGCCGATCGTGCGCAAGATCTCGTTCACCGGCTCGGTGCCGGTGGGCAAGCAGCTGGCCGCGCTGGCGGGCGCGCACATGAAGCGCGTGACGATGGAACTGGGCGGTCATTCGCCGGTGCTGGTGTTCGACGACGCCGATATCGAGCCGGCCGCCGAAATGCTGGCCCGCTTCAAGATCCGGAACGCCGGCCAGGTGTGCGTGTCGCCTACGCGCTTCTATGTCCAGGACAAGGCCTACGATCGCTTCCTCGCGCGCTTCACCGAGGTGATGGGCGCGATCAAGGTCGGCGATGGCCTGGAGGAAGGCACGCAGATGGGACCGCTGGCGCATGAGCGCCGCGTGCTGTCGATGCAGCAGTTCCTGGACGACGCCAGCCATCGCGGCGGCAAGGTGGTGGCCGGCGGTCAGCGCATCGGCAGCAAGGGCTATTTCTTCGCGCCGACCGTCGTCACCGATCTGCCCGACGACGCGAAGCTGATGGTCGACGAGCCGTTCGGACCGGTGGCGCCGGTGGCGCGATTCAAGGACGCGGAGGAAGCGCTGCGCCGCGCCAACAGCCTGCCCTATGGCCTCGCCTCGTACGTCTTCACCAACTCGCTGAAGACCGCCACGCTGGTGTCCAACGGACTGGAGGCCGGCATGGTCAACATCAACCACTTCGGCATGGCGCTGGCCGAAACGCCCTTCGGCGGCATCAAGGACTCGGGTATCGGCAGCGAAGGGGGCACGGAGACCTTCGACGGCTATCTGGTGACGAAATTCATCACGCAGGTATAAGCCGGTCCTGCACCATCGCGCCGGCGCGGGAAGGTCCGCGCCGGCATGGCGGGCTCCGGCCCGCTTTTTTTCAGCTCGCCGCCAGATAGCTGGCGATGATCTTGCGCCAGGGAAGCTTGCGTTCGGTGGTCACGCCCGCGGCGTCCTTCAGCGTCACCGTGAACTGACCGCTGCTGCCGTAGGCGATCGTGCCGCTGCCCGTGCCGCCGAATTCGCGGCTGAAGGTGAAACTGCCGTTGCGCAAGCCGAACACCGGGCCCACGTGCACGAATTCCATGTCGTCCACGGTGGTGTAGCCGACGCCGCCCCCCATGCCGCTGACGCGCAGCACGGCCTGTCCGTCGCCGAGCTGGTTCGTGCTGTCGAAACCCGCCGACATATCGAGACGCGCCGAGCCGATCTGGGTCTGATAGACAGTGCCGTCGCGCGACAGCGTCAGCATGGCATCGTCCAGCAGCACCACCGGCTTCACGCCGACGGCCGCAAGCGCCGCCACATCGCCCGGCGCGTGGAAGGCGGCGCGATCGGTCCACGAGCCGCTCGCCTCGTATAGCGTCGCGGCGTCGCCAGCCGTGTCACCGTCGCCGGCGTGGAAGCGCATTTCGAAGCTGACATGGCCACGCAGATCCTGCACCGGGGCGTCGGGCTCGAAATCGTCGTACGTCACCGACATCGTGCCCGTCTTGGCCAGCGTCGCGCCGGAGAGCGGCTCCGACACGATGCAGTTGCGGTAGTCCAGGTCGAAGCGATCGCCGCTCGTCAGGGCGCCGCTGTTGTCGACGTCGGTGTACGTCATGGCGACGGTGCCACGGGTGACGCCGCCTGCCGAGCAATCGAATTGCACGGTGCCTTGCTGGACTGCCTGGTGGTAGCGCGTCACTGGCTCGGCGCGCAGCAGCATCGGCGTCAGGGCCGTGCGCAGCGCGATGGTCAGGTCGGCATTGGGCACCGGCATGTCGGCCCGGGCATTGGCGACCGCCTGCTCCATGGCTTCCAATGCTGGCGGATACGTCGGCATCAACGACTGGACCCTGTCGAGTATCGACGGAATGTTCTGCACCCGCTGTAGCGCGCCGACACCGATGACCTTCTGCGCGACGAGGATTCCGGCAGGATCGCCGTACTGAAAGGCCATGTGCCCCGCGAGCATGCCCATGCTCGACGCGATGATGGCGGACACCATCTGTTCCTGCCCGCGCTGGCGCAGGCGGTTCGCTTCCTCCGCGATCAATGCCAGCTGCGCTTCCAGCTGCGCCCTGCGCTGATCGATGGCCTGGGGCCTCGACTGCCGGATCATCTCCTGCAATGCGCGCAGCGTGGCGGCGATTTGTCCTTCCGGCGTGGCGGGAATCACCGAGGCCGCGCTGTCGATGGGGGCGGGCAGCAGGTCCTGGAAGCCGGCCGGCAAGCCCAGCGTGGTGGCCAGCGCGCCTGACACGTCGTCGCGCAGCACTTGCGCGGCCTTCACCATGTTGTCGCGCGCGACGGGATCGACACCGGAGACGGGGTCGTAGTCGCGGGSCGCTGCATCGACGACGCGGCGGAACGAATCGGCGAAGTTGCTCGACATATGCAGCGCGATCTCGTTCAGTATGCTGAGCGACATCGGACCGCTCATGCCACAGACATCCGGCACCAGTGCGCGAATGTTGTTGCCCTCGCCAAGCACCTCGTTCCGGTTGGTGCCCTCGTCGAAATAGACGGTGCTGTCGGAGCCCACCAGCGCGACAATACCCGGGCCGCAGTTCTGGCGCGGAATCTTGAACACCGGATCGCCGGATGCCGGCACCGTGGCGGTGAACTGCTGGTGGCCCAGTGCGGTCTGCAGGACCAGCATGGCGCCGGGCTGCACGGTACCCAGGTGCGGCCGCACGGCCAGCGTGTAGGTGTCCGGCGTGCCCGCATTGGTGTCGCCCTCGCCGCCGCCATCTCCACCGCAACCGCCCAGCGCGGCGG
>NZ_VLJN01000041.1:0-18380 GCF_007829435.1 Cupriavidus gilardii J11 | reverse complement strand
CTTTCGATCGTTGTGTCATAACCCTTATCCCGTCGAATGGAGGGCGTCGGGCCACAGTGTGTGCCGCCGCCGTCGCCCTCCGTGGTCTTCTGCGTTGACTGTCTGTTATGGGTACCGCGGCGACAGTGTAAACGCGAGTGACGTCCCGGTGTCACCGCAATTGCCCGTCACGACGGGCGCGCCGGCTTTGGTGTGGGCCGCCGCCAACAGTTGCGCCGGGGCGGCCGGGCCGCGGCGCGCCGGAAGCACGGAAGGCCGCCGCGGACGGGCAGCAGAAATTACACGCGGTGCAATCCGCGCCGCCGCCGACGACGGCGGCCTGCGCACCGTGCGCCTGTCCATCAACGGCCGCACCCATACCTTGCGGCTCGAACCCCGTGCCACGTTGCTCGACACCTTGCGCGACGAACTCGGCCTGACCGGCACGAAGAAGGGCTGCGATCGCGGCCAATGCGGCGCCTGTACCGTGCTCATCGACGGCAGGCGCGTGTTGTCCTGCCTGTCGCTGGCCATCATGCAGCAGGACCGGGAAGTCACCACGATCGAAGGGCTCGCGCAGGGCGAGCGCCTGCATCCGATGCAACGCGCCTTCGTCGCGCATGACGCGCTGCAATGCGGCTTCTGCACGCCGGGCCAGATCTGTTCCGCGATCGGCATGTTGCGCGAGGCCGGCGACGGCATGGCAAGCATCGTCGATCCGGCGTGGCAGGGAAGGAGTGCCTCATTGTCCGACGCTGAAATCCGCGAGCGCATGAGCGGCAATCTGTGCCGCTGCGGCGCGTACAGGCAGATCGTCGCGGCGATTCAGGAGGTGGCCCTGGCGGACGGCGGCCAGATCCACCACAAGTTCGACAACAGGCCCGACAGCAAGGGCGACAGCAGCCACGGGGCCGCCCCCGCCAGCCGGACATGACAGGAGCGGCGCGGTGAATCCATTCGACTATCAACGTGCCAGCGATGTCGAGCACGCCTTGCAGCTGGCGCGTCGGCCCGATGTGCGCTTTATCGCTGGCGGCACCAATCTGCTCGACCTGATCAAGGCGGGCATCGAACGGCCGCGGCATCTGATCGATATCAGCCGGCTGCCGATCGGCACCATCTGCGAGCTGCCCGACGGCGGCCTGCGCATCGGCGCCACCGTCAGCAACGCGGACGCCGCCAACCATGCGCTGGTGCGGGAACGCTACCCGCTGCTGCAGGCGGCGCTGCTGTCCGGCGCGTCGCCACAGCTGCGCAACATGGCGACAGTCGGCGGCAACCTGATGCAGCGCACGCGTTGCCACTATTTCTACGACACCGGATTCGCCGCGTGCAACAAGCGCGATCCCGGCTCGGGCTGCGGCGCGCGCGACGGCATCAACCGGATCCATGCGATTGTCGGGGCCAGCGAGCATTGCATCGCGGTGAATCCATCCGACATGAATGTCGCCCTGGCGGCGCTGGACGCGACCGTGGTAGTGCTGGGCGCCGACGGCGTGCGGCGCATCGCGCTGGTCGACTTCCACCGGCTGCCAGGCGACACGCCACAGCGCGACACCGTGCTGGAAGACGGCGAACTGATCGCCGCGGTGGAACTGCCACATGTGCCCTGCCAGAAGCACTGGCACTACCTGAAGGTGCGCGACCGCGCCAGCTTTGCCTTCGCGCTGGTCTCGGTGGCGGTGGCGCTGGAAATGGAGGGGGACGTCGTGCGCCATGCCCGGCTGGCGCTGGGCGGCGTCGCGCACAAGCCCTGGCGCGTGCCGGCCGCGGAGCAGGTCTTGCGCGATCGCCGGCTCGACGCCGATGCGGCGCACGAGGCGGCCGCCCTGCTGCTGCAGGGGGCGCGCGCCTATCCGCACAACGCCTTCAAGATCCGCATGGCCGAGCGCGCGGTCGTCCGGGCGCTGGCCGTGGCGGGAGGCCGGACATGAGCGAAAACGACATGAGCGAAATACAGGCGCCGCGGCCGATGCCGGCGCCGCTGGACCGCGTCGATGGCGTGGCCAAGGTCACTGGCCAGGCCCGCTATTGCGGCGATCATCCGTCTCCGGGGCTGCTGCATGCCGTGCTGGTGACCAGCACCGTCGCCGCTGGCGATATCGAGGAGATGGACGTGGGCATGGCGCAATCGATGCCGGGCGTCCATTGCATCCTGACGCCGTTCAATGCGCCCCGTTTGCCGGAAGGGGGACGTGCCTCCGCCGGACAGATGCCTGCCGGACGCACGCTCACGCTGTTGCAAGACACCACCGTGTACTACAACAACCAGCCGATCGGCGTGGTGGTGGCCGACACGCTGGTGCGCGCGCTCGAAGCGGCGCGGCATGTCAGGGTGCGTTATCGCCAGCGGCCCGCGGTGCTGGACTTCAACCAGGCGCGCCAGAATGCCTACGCGCCGGAGAAGGCCAAGGACGAGCCCGCCGACACGGTGCGAGGTGACGTGGAGGCCGGGCTGCGCGATGCCGCGGCTACGGTCGACGCGGTCTATACCACGCCGCTGCAGCATCACAATCCGATGGAGCCGCATGCCACCGTCGCGGCCTGGGACGGCAATCTGCTGACGCTGTACGACTCGACGCAGTACGTGTACGGCGTGCGGCAGACGGTGGCCAAGGCGCTGGGGATTCCGCTGGAAACGGTGCGCGTGATCTGCCCCTATGTTGGCGGCGGCTTCGGCGGCAAGGGGTCGGTGTGGTCCCACGTGGTGCTGGCGGCCATGGCCGCCCGCCACACCGGACGCGCCGTGCGGCTGACCCTGGAGCGTCCACAGATGTTCGGCGAGGCCGGTGCGCGCCCGCATACCGAGCAGCGCATGGTCCTCGCGGCCAACGCCGACGGCACGCTGCGCGCGATGCGTCACGCATCGCTGTCGTCCACCTCCTTCCTGGAGGACTGGCTGGAGCCGACGGCCATGCCGACACGAATGCTCTATCGCAGCGACGCCCTCGAAACGCAGCATCGGCTGCTGAAGCTGAACATGGGCACGCCCACCTTCATGCGCGCCCCGGGCGACGCCAGCGGAAGCTTCGCGCTGGAATCGGCGTTGGACGAGCTGGCATGGGAGCTTGGCATCGATCCCATCGAGCTGCGGCTGCGCAACGATACCGCCATCGACCTGGGCCGCGGATTGCCCTTCTCCAGCCGGCCGCTGCGCGATTGCTTCCGTCTCGGGGCGGAACGGTTTGGCTGGTCGCGGCCGGCTTTGATGCCCGGCGCGATGCGCGACGGGGACAAACTGGTCGGCATGGGAGTGGCCACGGCCACCTATCCGGCCATGCGCCAGCGAGGCAGCGCGGTGGTGTCGCTGCTGCCGGATGGCACCCTGTGGGTCCGCTCCGGCACGCAGGATCTGGGTACCGGCACATACACGATGATGGCGAGGGTGGCGGCCGACGCGTTCGGCCTGCCCGCGCATCACGTGCGCGCCGAACTGGGCGATACCCAGTATCCGGAGGCGCCGATCTCCGGGGGCTCGCAGTCGGTCGCCAGCGTCGCGCCGGCGGTACAGCAGGCTGCCGGCGCCGTGCGTGACATGCTGATCGAGCGACTGGTGGGCGATCCGGCCTCGCCGCTGTACGGGGCAGCCGCCTCGGACGTCGACATTACGCAGGGGACGGCGTATTGCCGGTCCGCGCCGCATCGGCGCGAGACCGTTGTCGAAGCCGCCCGGCGCCAGCGCGCGCAGACCTTGACGGCCAGCGCCACGACGGAGCCCGGAGACGAGAAGGAACGCTATTCGATGCATTCGTTCGGCGCGGTGTTCGCCGAAGTGGAAGTGGATGCCGACCTCGGCGAGGTTCGCGTGCGGCGCATGCTCGGCAATTACGCGGTTGGCAGGCTATTGAGCCCGAAGACCGGGTGCAGCCAGCTCTATGGCGGCCTGGTATGGGGCATCGGCTTTGCGCTGCACGAACGCTCCGATATCGACCCGCAGTGCGGGCGCATCGTCAACGCCAATCTGGCGGAATACCATGTGCCGGTGAACGCCGATGTCGGCGAAATCGAAGTGCTGCTGGTCAACGACGACGACCGGCAGTTCAACCCGCTCGGCGCCCGGGGCGTGGGCGAGATCGGCATCGTGGGCGCTGTGGCGGCGATCGCCAATGCGGTCTTTCACGCTACGGGCAGGCGGATACGGGATCTGCCAATCACGCCGGACAAGGTGTTGGGGTAGGGCTTGCGTCTGCAGGAATTCGCATTGCGTGCAGACGGTTGTAATGGATGCTGGTGCGGTTTGAAGGATTACTGCCCTCTCCCCCGCCCCTCTCCCGCAAGGCGGGAGAGGGGCGGGGGAGAGGGCAGTCACAACCATCCCACAACCCCAAAATCGGTACGAATCTTGCGCCACCCTCCCTACCCCAACAAACCCACGCAAAGGAGGGCAACCCCATGGCAAACGGCAATCAAGACCGCCACATACGCGCCCGCGACGTGAGCGCCGATCGCGAGGGACACGGCTACTTCACTCCGGGCATGGAGTGGTTCCCGGAAGACACCCGCACCGGCGAAATCGCGGAAACGTGGCGCCATCGCGGCTACGGCGGCACGCGCAACATGGACCATGACTATCACTATCGACGCGGCGACATCGGCGGCATGGGATACGGCGATGGCAGCATGGGCTACGAACGCGAGCCGCAAACCGGCCAGGCCCGACAGCGGCGGCGGCCGCGTGTGTTGCCGAAGAACTACCAGCGCAGCGACGCGCGGATCTGCGACGAGGTGTGCGAACGGCTGGCGAATGCGCGCGGGCTCGATGTCTCCGAGGTCACGGTGGAGGTCGGGTCGGGCATCGTCACGCTGGCCGGCACCATCGCCGACCGCCAGAGCAAGTTCCGCGTGGAGGACATCGCGGACCAGGTCAGCGGCGTGAACGAGGTGCGCAACAATATCCGCGTGCCGCGATAGGGCCGCGCATGCCGAATGCCGGCGCTAGCGGAAGAACTCGCCGCGCAGCAGGAAGGTGTAGTCCGATTCCTCCGCCATCATCCACACCAGCACCAGCAGGCAGAGCGGCGGCAGCAGGATCGCATAGACCAGCGCCAGCCGCTCCCACGCCATGTGCATGAACACCGCGACGATCAGCGCCGCCTTGGCGAGCATGAACAGCACGATCAGCGTCCAGCGCAGCATGCCCTGCAACTGGAAATAGTCCACCAGATACGAGCAGGCCGACAGCACGAACAGCAGCGCCCAGATCTTCAGATACAGGCCGATCGGGTGCGCCTGGCCGGTGGCGGCGTGGCCGGCATCGCCAGCCGGGCCGCCGTGGGGCACCGGAGGAGCATGGGTCTCGGGCATGGCCGCCTCACCACAGGTAGAAGAACGCGAAGATGAATACCCATACCAGGTCGACGAAGTGCCAGTACAGCCCGGCGATCTCCACGATCTGGTAGTTGCCAGTGGCCTCGTAGCGGCCCTTGAGCACGCGCGTGGCCACCACCAGCAGATAGATCACGCCGCATGACACGTGCAGTCCGTGAAAGCCGGTGATCATGAAGAACGCCGAGCCGAATTGCGCGGCGCCCATCGGATTGCCCCATGGCCGCACGCCCTCGTGGATCAGCTTGGTCCATTCGAATGCCTGCATGCCGACGAACGACGCACCGAGCACCGCCGTGGCCAGCATCAGCGCGGCGGTACGCCGGCGGTCACGGCGATAGGCGAAATTGACGGCCATCGCCATGGTCCCGCTGCTGGTGATCAGCACGAAGGTCATGATCGCGATCAGTATCAGCGGCACCGACTGGCCGGCGATTTCCAGCGCGAACACTTCGCTGGGATTGGGCCACGGCACCACGGTTGCCATGCGCACCGACATATAGCCGATCAGGAAACAGCTGAAGATGAAGGTGTCGGACAGCAGGAAGATCCACATCATCGCCTTGCCCCACGACACGCGGAAAGCCTGGCGATCGCCGCCCCAGTCGGCCAGCAGGCCGCGCCATCCGCCCGGGGCGGCGGCGTGCAGCGACGGGCTCGATTCGGCAGGTGTGCTCATGTTGTTTTCCCCTTGGCTGGCGATCCGCCGCGCGGTCATCGCTTATGCCGCCGTGCCGCAGATCGCGCGTACGATCTCCGGCGTCAGCCATCCCAGCGCCGCCAGCAGCACCAGCCAGACCGCCAGCATGAAGTGCCAGTAGCGCGCCAGCAGCCGGATGCGCAGCGCCAGTGCGGCGGGCGGCAGATGCCATCGCGCCAGCGCGCGCCACGCCACGCCCCAGACGACGAGCCCGCCCAGCACATGCAGCGCATGCATGCCGGTCAGCAGATAGAAGAAGCTCGCGGAGGGGTGGGCGGCTGGCACCACCGCCGCGTCGGCCAGAGATGCCCAGGCCCAACCCTGGCTGACCACGAAGGCCAGCGCCGCCATACCGCCCGCGATCAGCGAGCGCGTGGCCATCGCGCGGTGGCCGCCCGCGGCCTGGCGGGCGCTGCGCGTCATCGCCATGCCGCCTGCCGCCAGCAACGCCGTGGACAGCCATACCTGCCACGGCAGCGCCAGCGGCACCCAGTCGGGCGAGTCCATGCGCAGCCCATAGGCCACGACGAACAGCGAGAACAGCGACGTGACCACGCCCATGAAGACCCACAGCGCCACGCTGCCGATCTGGCCACGGCCGTCCAGCGGCCCCATGCCCGCGGGCACTGGCACCGGATCGTCGTCGCCCCGCGCGACCTTGTACAACGCGCCGGCGTTCATGCGGCCACCCCGCTGGCCGCGTGCGGCTCGGGTTCGGCACCACCCTCCTCGGGCGGCTCGTTCTGCGCGATGTAGTCTTCGCGTGCGCCCGGCACGCTGTAGGCATAGGCCCAGCGATGCACCACCGGCAGATGCGGCCCCCAGTTGCCGTGCCCGGGCGGCGTGGCGGGCGTCTGCCATTCCAGCGACGCGGCGCGCCACGGGTTGGCGCCGGCCGGCTGGCCGCGCCGCGCGCTCCAGATCAGGTTGAAGACAAAGAGAAGCTGCGCGCCGGCGACCACGAAGGCCGCTACCGAAATGTATGCATTCAGCACGTGCGCCGACTCCGGAATGAAGGCATAGCCTTCGAACGCGTAATAGCGGCGCGGCATGCCCAGCACGCCGAGGTAATGCATCGGAAAGAAGATCGCGTAGGTGCCGACGAAGGTCACCCAGAAATGGATGCGGCCCATCGTGTCGTTCAGCATGCGGCCGGTGACCTTCGGATACCAGTGGTAGAGGCCGCCAAACACGACCAGGATCGGCGACACGCCCATCACCATGTGGAAGTGCGCCACCACGAAGTAGGTGTTGGACAACGGGATATCCACGCTGACGTTGCCAAGGTACAGGCCGGTCAGGCCGCCGATGAGGAAGGTACTGATGAAGGCGATCGCGAACAGCATCGGCACCGACAGGTGGATGTCGCCACGCCACAGCGTCAGCACCCAGTTGTACACCTTGATCGCGGTGGGAATCGCAATGACCAGGGTGGTGGTGGCGAAGAAGAAACCGAAGTACGGATTCATTCCGCTGACGAACATATGGTGTGCCCAGACCAGCACCGATAGCACGCCGATGGCCAGGATCGCCCATACCATGGTGCGATAGCCGAAGATGCTCTTGCGCGAATGCACGCTGATCAGGTCGGAGACGATGCCGAACGCCGGCAGCGCCACGATATAGACCTCGGGATGGCCGAAGAACCAGAACAGGTGCTGGAACAGCAGCGGCGTGCCGCCCTTGTAGTCGAGCTGCTGGCCCATCGATACCATGGCCGGCATGAAGAAGCTGGTGCCGACGGTCTTGTCCAGCAGCATCATCACGCCCGACACGAACAGCGCCGGGAACGCCAGCAGCGCGAGGATGGTCGCGGTGAAGATGCCCCACACCGACAGCGGCATGCGCATCAGCGTCATGCCCTCGGTGCGCGCCTGCAGCACGGTGGTGACGTAGTTCAGGCCGCCCATGGTCGCCGCGGCGATGAAGATCAGCAGCGACACCAGCATCAGGATGATGCCCCAGTCATGCCCCGGCGTGCCCGGCAGGATCGCCTGCGGTGGATAAAGGGTCCAGCCCGCGCCGGTTGGCCCGCCCGGCACGAAGAAGCTTGCCAGCAGCACGATCACCGACAACAGGTAGACCCAGAAGCTCAGCATGTTGAGGAACGGGAATACCATGTCGCGCGCGCCCACCATCAGCGGGATCAGGTAGTTGCCGAAGCCGCCGAGGAACAGCGCGGTCAGCAGGTAGATCACCATGATCATGCCGTGCATGGTGACGAACTGGTAATAGCGGTTCGGGTCGATAAAGTCGAAGCGGCCGGGAAATCCGAGCTGCATCCGCATGAAGTTGGACAGCAGCACACCGACCAGCCCCACCACGATTGCCACGATCGTGTACTGGATCGCGATGACCTTGTGGTCCTGGCTCCAGACATAACGGGTCCAGATGCTGCCATGGCCATGATGCGCGGCGTCGTCGGCGTATGCCATGTGTCCTCCTTCGTTTCCCGCCCTTGTGCGCTGGCGTCGTCCCTTCCGTCCCCGCCCTTCCGTCCCCGCCGTGTCAGCGCGATGCCTTGCCCGCCCCGGCGCCGCTCTCCGGCGCCTGGGCCGACAGCGAGCGGATATAGGCGATCAGCGCCTGCACCTCGTCGTCGGACAGCGGAATCTTCGGCATGATGGGCGCGAAGCCCTTTACCACCCGGGCCTGCGGCTCGCTTATCTCTGTGCGCAGGTACTGGTCGTCGACCTTCGCGCTGGAACCGTCGGCGAATACGCCGGTGTGGCCGAACAGGTCCTTCCAGGTGGGACCCACGCCGGGTGCCCCGTCCACGCTATGGCAGGCGACACAGCCCTTGCTCTGTGCCAGCGCGCGACCCTGTTCGGCCAGTCCGCTGACGCCGGCGGCCACGGTGGCCGGCACGGTCGCCGCCCCCGCGGGCTGCGCGGCCTTTGCCGCCGCGAAGGTCGGCTGGCCGCGCAGCCACGCGGCGAACGCCGCCGGCTCGTCCACCACCACGCCGCCGCGCATGTTGTGATGCCCGACGCCGCACAGCTGCGCGCACAGCACGTCAAAGCGTCCGGCACGCGTCGGCGTGAACCAGAACGACGTGACCATGCCGGGCACCATGTTCATCCGTGCGCGAAACTCCGGCACGTAGAAGTCGTGCAGCACGTCCTTGGAGCGCGCCAGCACCCGCACCGGCCGCCCCAGCGGCAGATGCAGGTCGCCGCCGGTGATGACGATGTCGTCCTGGCCGTCGGGATCGTCGGGATTCAGCCCCAGCGGATTGCCCGGTCCGACGAAGCGCACGTCGGTCGTGCCCAGCCGCCCGCCCGGCCCCGGAAAGCGGTAGCTCCACGCCCACTGCTGGCCCACCACCTCCACCACCATCGCGTCGCGCGGCGCCCGCACGTAATCGGCGTACACGAACAGGCCCGGCGCCAGCAGCGCGATGATGCCCAGCGTGGTTCCGCCGATCAGCCAGAGTTCGAGTTTGTGGTTGCTCGGCGCGTAGGCGGCGCGGTTGCCATCGCGATGGCGATAGCGCCAGATCATGTAGCCGAGGAAGAGGTTGATGCCGATGAAGAATGCGCCCGTGATGACGAGGGTGATGGTCAACGTGTCGTCCATCTGCTTCCAGTTGGACGCAAGCGGCGTCGCCCACCACGGGCTCAGGAAGTGAAAGAGCACCGAAGCGGCGACCATGACCACGAGTGCGATGGCGATCGCCATATCGACCCCCTGTCTCGCACCGTCGGCGCGAGGGATGCCCCAGTCACGGAACTGCAATCAGACTAGTGCATCGGACGGGGTATCGCCAAGGCGGGGGTATACGGGGGGTGGCGTGGGGGTGGGGGTGTTGGCGGGAGCGGCCGCGTGACTGCCCTCTCCCCCGCCCCTCTCCCGCAAGCGGGAGACGGGAGAAAACCGGCGGTGTATCGGACGCTGCGGGTTTGCTGCCCTCTCCCGCAAGGCGGGAGAAGGGCGGGGAGAGGGCAGTCCCATTCCAACGCAATACCGCAATACCGCAACCAACCTCAGTGAATCACGTCCTTGCTCTCCAGCTTCCAGTACGCCAGCGCGGCGCACATGCCGAAGATCATGTTGCCCAGCAGCGTGTGCCAGCCCCGCGCGTCGGCAAACCACGGAAAGAAGCGCGTCATCACGTAGAAGTTGACGAGATACACCACCAGGCCAAACACCGCGCCCACCAGCAACGCCATGCCCACGCTCGAATCCAGCTGGAACGGCGCCATGATCGCCGCGAGGATCATGCCGAGTATCGCACCGAGAACGAAGTGGATCACCAGCGCGGCGGTCACCGTGGGGAGGCTGAACATGCCGCTTTGCAGCACCTCGGGTCCCATGACGATCGCCGCGATCATCCGCGTGGTGGGCCACGGATTGGTGTCGGCGATCATGGTGGACCAGAACAGTTCAAGCACCAGCAGCAACGCGCCGGCCGCAAGACCTGAAACCGCCGCCGCGCTCCAGTCGGGCACGCGGCGCACGTAGTGATGCGAATGCATATGGAGTTCCATGTCTACCTCCGGTGTGGTGGTCAGTACGGGTTCTCTATCAGCACAGCATAGGACAAGGCCCCATCCGGCCCCAATGCGAGAGGCAAGGAAACGCGATGATCGCCGCCCCGGACTCCGGGACAACCCTGATGCCCCCACGGTCGCGCGGTGCGGGATGCTGCCTATACTGAAAGCAGAAACCGAAAACAAAAGGCAGCAAACAAAACCTTGCGCCTCATTGCGCATACACGCGTTCCCACTGAGAGAGAGACAGGAGGACTCGCCATGCCAAGCGTGAACATGCATGACCTGGTGTTCCTGATTCCCATGGCGCTGGTCGGCGTCATCGTCATGGGCATGGTCCCCGTCGATGCCCGGCCCCTGAAGATCAGTTGCCGCACGCTGGGCGCGATCGCCGGCATCCTGCTCGGCATCGGCGTGCTCGAAGCGATACCGCTGCTGATCTGACCGGCACGGGCCGGGCGGCTGCAAGCCGGTCGCCGCGGCCCATGGCCATGACAACGCGCCGGCGCCGGACTGGTCCCGGCGCGCAATTTCCGCAACGGATGTAGCGGAGAGAGGTGCCTGTCCGTGTCATCCCGCGATGCAGGGCAGTTGCGGTCACCTGCACGCTGGCACATCGCTTGCAGCACCGATGATCGTTCCGCCTCGACAGGACGATCCCGATGCCTGCCATGCCCCGCGACAAGCCGGGGGACCATACCTTTGCGTTGCTGGCCGATCCCTACCGGTATATCGGACGACGCTGCCGCGAGCTCCAGGCCGATCTGTTCGAGACGCGATTCCTGCTACGCCGCACCATCTGCATGACCGGCCCGCAGGCGGCCGAACTGTTCTACCAGAGCGAGCACTTCCAGCGCGCCGGTGCGGCGCCCCGCGCGCTGCGCGCGACGCTGTTCGGAAACGGCGCGGTGCAGGGCCTCGATGACGAGGCGCACCGCGTCCGCAAGGCGCTGTTCCTGCACGCCACCGCGCCGGCGCGTGTGATGGCGTTGTGCGACGCCGTGGCGCAGCAGTGGCTGCTCGCCGCGCGGCTGTGGGGAGAAGCGGATTCGGTGCCGCTCTACCAGTCGCTGCACCCGCTGCTGACGCGCGCGGTGTGCGGGTGGGCCGGCGTGCCGCTTCCCGACGATGAGGTGGGCGCGCGCACGGCGCAACTGGTCGCGCTGTTCGACCAGGCCGCCGCGCCGGGGCTGGGGCACTTTCGCTCGCGTCGGGCGCGGCATCGCGTGGAAGGCTGGCTGGCACAGGTGGTCGATCGCATCCGGGCCGGTCGGATCCAGGTACCCGAGGAAACCGCCGCGCACATCGTGGCATGGCATCGCGACGGCGACGGCCGCCTGCTGGCGCCTCGGGTCGCGGCGGTCGAACTGGCCAACGTGCTGCGGCCCACCGTGGCGGTATCGGTCTATCTGGTGTTCGTCGCCCACGCGCTGCATCAGTATCCCGATTGCATGGCGCGCGCGCGGGACGGCGACGTGACCTTCGTCGACGCCTTCGTCGAGGAGGTGCGGCGCTGGTATCCGTTTTTCCCGGCGGTTGTTGCTCGCGTGCGCGAGCCCTTCGTGTGGAACGGCTACGCGTTTCCGCGCGGACGCCGTGTGCTGCTTGACCTGTACGGGACCAATCACGATCCGCGCAGCTGGTCCGATCCGGACGCCTTCATGCCGGAACGCTTCCTGGGCCGCCTCTGCACGCCGTTCGACTTCGTGCCACAGGGAGGCGCCGACGTCGCGCGCCAGCACCGGTGCCCGGGCGAGGGCATCACGGTCGCGTTGATGAAGCAGGCGGTGGATTTCCTGGCGAACCGGCTGCGCTTCGCGGTACCGGAACAGGATCTGTCGATCGACTACGGAAGGCTGCCGGCGTTGCCGCGGGACAGGATGGTATTGCGGGATGTGAGGTTGATGGTTTGAGTGCGGTGCTGGGTTGGCCGGGGTGCTGTGACTGCCCTCTCCCCCGCCCCTCTCCCGCAAGCGGGAGAGGGGAGAAAGCCGGCGATGTATCACTGCCGAATACTGAAATCCACCCGATTGGCCGCCCCCTTGTCCTTGATGCCATCCGCATCGAGCTTCGGCGCGGTCAGGAACAGGCGCGCCTCCGGCACCTTGGCCTGTCGTTCCAGCACCTGCTTGACCGCCAGCGCACGGCGCTCGGCCAGTTGCCGCAGGCCGGCCTCGGTCACCGGCGCGTTCTCCAGCAGCAGCGCTTCCATCTCGGCGGTGGGCAGCGATTTCGCCAGGCCGATCAGGTTGCGCGGCTTCTTGATCGACGAGCGCCGGTACACCGCTTCCAGATACTTCGGATATTCCTGCGGCGACACCGTGACCTTGGCGCCCTGCTCGCCTTCCTCCTCGTCGGGATTGCGCTGCTGCCGGGCCGATTGCCGCAGCTCACGGACCTTCTGTTCCGCGACCTGCTCGTCCAGCCACGCCTTGCGCGCGCCCGCCGCGTCGGTGCCCGGATCGATGCGGCCGGTGATTTCCAGGCGCAGGCCGGGCCGGTCGTTCAGCGCCTTGCCGAGCGTCTCCAGCTTCTTGAGCGCCGCCGGGCCAGGCTCGGACGAGCCCGGCGCGAACTCGACATAGCCAAGCTCTTCGCCGCCACCGCCAAACGCGGACGCGATCAGCGAGAACGGCGATGTGATCGCCTTGGTCAGCAGATTGACAAGCACCCGCACGATCACGCCGCCCACGCTGAATTCGGGGTCCGACAGCGAGCCCGACACCGGCAGGTTGATGTCGATGACGCCGTTGCGATCCTTCAGCAGCGACACGGCCAGCAGCACCGGCAGCTTGGTGGCGTCGGGACTGTCCACGCGGTCGCCGAAGGTGAGCTGGTCGAGGAACAGGTGGTTGCTGGCCTGCAGCTTGCCGTTCTCGATGCGGTAAGCCACGTCCACCGTCATCTTGCCCTTGGTGATCGGGTAGCCCGCGTACTTGGCGGCGTAGGGCGTCAGTCGCGTCAGTTCGACACCGGCGGCCTTCGCCGCGATGTCCAGATACAGCTGCTCGCCGAGCGGATTCAGCTTGCCGCTGATGGTAACCGGCGCGTCATCGTCAAGCCGACCTTCCAGCATCAGGTCCGCCGGCGTCGGATCGCCGGTGGAGACCTTGGAGACCGAGCCTTTCATGCCGGTCAGATTGGCGGTGTAGTTCGGCTTGACGAAGTAGTCGGAGAAATTGATGTTGCCCTTGTCCACCTTGACGCCGCCGATGCGGATCACCGGCTTGGGCTCTTCACGCGACGGCGCGCTGGCCGCCACGGGCGCGCTCGCGGCGGCGGGCGCGGACGCCGCGCTGGGCTGCGTCAGGCTGGTGCTCGGCGCGGGCTGTCCCGTTTCTGCCCCGCCCGACGCCACGTCCTGCAGGTTCAGTCGGCCGTTCGCATTGAGGATCACGCGCGCATAGAAGTCGTTCAGGCCGATCTGCTGCAAGGCCAGCTGCAACGGCCCCTTGGACTCGTCCATGCGGAAATCGATGCCCGACAGCGACAGCGTGCGCCAGCGCAGGAAGTCCTCGCCATTGATGCGGTCGACGGTGCGGACATTGGTCAGGCGGGCCGCGCCGGCGAAGCTCGCCGCGGGCGCCTTGCCGGACGGCGCCCGGAACGCGACACGTCCATTGACGGTGGCATTGCCGCTGCGCAGCGCGGCGTTGAAGCGGTCGGCCAGATACGGCTGGAACGGTGCGAGTTCCAGGTCCTTGACGTCGACCCGCCCCTGCAGCGCCGGCACGGTGGGCGTGACCGCCGCATCGATGGCCATCACGCCGCGTCGCCCGGATTCCGCCCTCAGCTTGACCGGGACCGGCGCGGCGGCAAGCGGCCAGCGCACCGTACCGGTATCGAGCTGGATGCCGCGCAGGGAATGCACCACCGGACGATTGCCGTTGCTGGCGGCAGGCTGGTAGTCGGCCAACCGCAGCTTGCCGTCGGCCACCGTGATCTTGTCGACCTGCACCTGCCATGGCCTGGCCGGCCCGGCCGCCGGCGCTGCCGCGGCCCGGCTGGAGGCGTTCGGGACGCGCTTTCGCGCAGCCGCGGGCGTTGACCCGGCCGCGGTCGCCGCACGCGAGCGCGCGGTCCAGATCCGTGCCGCCTCGACCAGTTCGCCGCGATGGTCGCGTGTCGCCGCGATCTGGGGCCCCGCGAATGCCAGATGCCCGATCTGCAGCGTCTGGGTCCCCAGGTCAAGGCGCAGGCCATCGACGCTGACCTTCTGCGCGGTCAGCAGCGGAAGCTTGTCGCCGACGAGATCGCCCCGGGTACGGGCGCGTTGATCGCGGCGTTGCTGGCGGGCGCTATCGTCGGCGTCATTGCGGGCCGGCGACGACGTGGCCGCCGCCCCGCCGCCATCGCGCAACGCCACCCGCAACGAGGTCAGGGCAACGCTGGAATCGTCCAGCGCGAAAGCAAAGCCCGACGCGGCCCACGACAACCGGTAGTTCAGCCGCGCATCGACGGACGAGCTGCCCAGATCGGCGCGCAACTCGGCCGGATACCAGGCGGCGAACGTCTGCGGCCGCACGCCGGCGGCACGCAAGGTGCCGGACAGCGTGGCGTCCCGCAGCGACAGCGCACCCTCGTGCTGGAGGGTCTGGCCGTCGGCGACTGTCAGCGTGGCGTTGACCTTGGCCGGCTTGTCGCTATCGCCGGCAAGCCCGTCGATCCGGGCGTCCAGCGGACCCAGTGCCAGGGTGCCCGGGCCGGAGAACGCGGCCTCGTCGCGCAACGCGATTTTCGCGCCCCGCAGGTTGACCCGGTCGATGCTGTAGCGCCAGGGTTTTGCGCCGTCGGACTTCGCGGCTGCAACGGGTGCCGCTGGTGCAGCTGGTGCAGCTGAAGCCGCTGGCGCGGCCGAAGCGGCCCCGGGCGCTGCCATCGGCAGGAAGGCCGTGGCCAGATCGAGCGTGCCGTCGGCGCGGCGCAGTGCGCGCAGATCGAGACCGTCCAGCGTGACGCTGCGCAATTGGGCCAGACGTTCCGAGGGCGCCAGCCGCGCGATGTCGACATCGAGCCGCCCGGCGCGCAACAGCGGCGTGCCATCCCGCTTGCGGATATCGGCCTCGCGCAGCGCGGCGGTGCCCGAAAGCTCGATGCGCTGCTCGTCCTTCTGCTGGCTGAAGCCCAGCACGAGGCGGGTATCGAGCTTGCCCGACTGCACCTGTGCATCGCTCAGCCGCGGCGCGAACGGCATGAAGCGCACCAGGTCCAGCCCGTTCAGGTCGATATTGAGCCTGGCCTCGCGCGCGTCGGCAAACGGCAGCATGGTGCCGCTGATCGCCACGGGCGAGCCGTTCAGGTGGGCGCTGAGCGTTGGTTGCGTGACGATATTGACGTCGTGCGGCAGGTTGGACAGGAAGGGCAGTGTGACGGTCAGGTGCTCGACCTGCTGCGTCTCGCCCAAGAGCTTGTCGTCGAAGCGCAACGTGCTTTCGGTCAGCGCGATGTTGTTGATCGAGAAGCGTGCCGGCTCGCTGTCTGGCTCGGCGGGGCGTGCCGCCAGCCGGTCGCGGATGTCGTCGAAACTGAGCCGCCCGTCCGCCTCGCGCACGACGTGGACCGAGAGCCGGTCGATATGGATGGCATCGACCACCGGCGCCAGATGCCATAGCGAAGCGATCGACGCATCGATTTCCGCGCCGCCAAGGGTCGCCATCGGCGTCTTGCCGTCCGGCTCGTAGATCGCCACGTCGCCGACCGACAGCCCCAGCGAGAACGGCCGCACCTGGGCGTGGCCGATGGTGACCTTGCGCCCCAGCGCTTCGCTCGCCTTGTCGGCCGCCACCGAGCGGATCAGCAGCGGTCCGCCGAAATAGCCGCCCAGCCCAAACAGCGCCACCGCGGCCAGCACGCCGGCCGCCACGCGCAGCCCGGTGCGGCGGCGCGGCGTCGCCGTGGCGGCCTGCATCGAAATCTTGAATGCCATGTTGTGTTCGGAATTCCGACCCCTCCGCACGCCCCCGCGACGGGTCGATCCCGCCGCCGTGCCGGTCGGCGCCCGGACCATATTGTGTGTTTGCTGGTGTCCTGGTACGCCAAGGGGTGAATTATTGCCGACTGTTTGTGTCGGGAGCCAGTTTTGTCGGGGAAACTTTGTGTCGTGCTGTGATTCCCCTCACCCCCSMCCCCYCTCCCGCGAGCGGGAGAGGGGAGAAAACTGGCGGTATATCGAACGCTTAGGGGCAAACCCCAAGCCTCCATCCCCGTCCTCTGGTATCCTTCTTGCTCTGCGAAGCGTTACCTCGCAAGCCACCCGGCTTATCCGTCGCCTGGCCGCTGCCCGTCCCGGCGCCATACCCCTCGGCGCCCACTCCCTCACGCAACCCGTGTCCCGCGCTTCGCATGCGATCTCTTTCCATGCGAGTCCATCGATGACCACCTCCAGCAGTACCGTGGCCGGCGAAGCCATGCCCGCGCAAGGGCACGCGCGTCCGCTCACCGGCCAGGATTACAAGACCCTGACGCTCGCCGCCTTGGGCGGCGCCCTCGAGTTCTACGACTTCATCATCTTTGTCTTCTTCGCCACGGTGATCGGCCAGCTGTTCTTCCCGCCGTCGATTCCCGAGTGGCTGCGCCAGCTGCAGACCTTCGGCATCTTCGCCGCCGGTTACCTGGCCCGTCCGCTGGGCGGCATCATCATGGCGCACTTCGGCGACCTGCTCGGCCGCAAGAAGATGTTCACGCTGTCGATCCTGCTGATGTCGGTGCCCACGCTACTGATGGGCCTGCTGCCCACCTACCATGCGATCGGCCTGCTGGCGCCCGTGGCGCTGCTGCTGCTGCGCGTGCTGCAGGGCGCGGCGGTTGGCGGCGAGGTGCCCGGCGCCTGGGTATTCGTGTCCGAGCACGTGCCGGCGCGTCATGTCGGCTATGCGTGCGGCACGCTGACGGCTGGCCTCACCGCCGGCATCCTGCTCGGCTCCCTGGTGGCGACCGCCATCAACACGGTGTTTTCGCCCGCGGAACTGGCCGACTGGGGCTGGCGCGTGCCCTTCCTGCTCGGCGGCGTGTTCGGCATCGCGTCGATGTACCTGCGCCGCTGGCTGCATGAAACGCCGGTCTTCGCCGAACTGCAGCGCAAGAAGGCACTGGCCGCCGAAATGCCGCTCAAGGCGGTGATTCGCGACCATCGCGCCGCGGTCACGGTGTCGATGCTGCTGACGTGGATGCTGTCGGCCGGCATCGTGTTGGTGATCCTGATGACGCCGACCTTCCTGCAGAAGCTGTACGGGTTCGACGGCCGCACCGCGCTGGTGGCCAACAGCGTGGCCACGCTGTGCCTGTCGATCGGCTGCGTGGTCGCCGGGGCGCTGGCCGACCGCATCGGTGCGAAGCCCACGCTGTTCTTCGGCGGCCTCGCGCTCGCCATCTGCAGCTGGCTCCTCTATACGACGATCGGCACCCACCCACACTGGCTGTTGCCGCTCTACGCGGTGACCGGCTTCACGGTGGGCACGATCGGCGCGGTGCCATATGTGCTGGTCAACGCCTTTCCCGCGCAGGTGCGCTTCTCCGGGCTGTCCTTTTCGTACAACGTGTCGTACGCCATCTTCGGCGGCCTGACACCGATGGTGGTGACGCTGATGCTGAAGAGCGACCCGCTCGCGCCCGCGCACTATGTGGTCGCGCTGTGCGCGATCGGCATGGCGACGGCGTTGTTCGCGCGCAAGGCCGCCACCCGCTGAACCGGCGTCGGCACGGTCCCTAGCGGCTGTGCTGACGGAAGAACTCCCACATCAGCGCGCTGGCCTGCGGGCCGGTGGCGCTGTGATAGCGATAGGCGGGATCGCCGCCGCTCCATGCATGCCCGAGGCCGGCGATCTCGCACAACTGCACGATGTCGCGGCTGGCATGACGGAAGCTTGCTTCGACGTAGTGGCCGG
>NZ_VLJN01000040.1 GCF_007829435.1 Cupriavidus gilardii J11 | reverse complement strand
GCGGATAGCGGCCGCCCACCCCCGCCAGCCCCACCAGCGCCAGCACTTCGTCGACGCGCTCGCGCCGCGCGCGGCGGTCGAGGCCGCGCAGGCCGAAAGCGATATTGGCGGCCACGTCCAGATGTGGAAAAAGCGCATAGTCCTGGAACACCATGCCGATGCGGCGCCGTTCGGGCGGCACGGAGAAGCCCGCCGACGATACCGTCTGCCCGTCGAGCACGATGCGTCCGCCACGCAGCGGTTCGAAGCCGGCGATCGCGCGCAGCACGGTGGTCTTGCCGCAGCCGCTCGGTCCGAGCAGACAGGCGATGCGGCCGCGCGCCAGCGTAAACGACAGGTCGTCGACCACGATGCGCTCCCCATAGCCATGACGGATGGCCTCGACCCGCAGCACGTCGGGCGCCGGCGCGGCTGCCGTCGGCACGGACATGTCGGCCAGCGGTCCGGGCCGATGTTCGCGCGTGGCGGGAGAAGCGTCGGCGGATTCAGACATGGCAGCCATTATAGAGAGCCCCGTTGATAGAATGCGCCAGCCGTGGCGACATCGCCATTCCTTATCCCTAACCGCGTTGCGCATGTCACAGCCACCCGCCAGCCGCCCTCACACCGCGAACGCGCCGCGTGTTTCCGTGCCGGCATGGCGGCCGCGTCTTCACCCGCTGCCGGCCGGTGCCGCGATGGTGGCGGCGCTGATCGCTATCCCCATTATCGTGGTCGCCGCCAGCGTGCTGGCGCCCAGCGCCGAGACCTGGCGCCATCTGGTCGATACGGTGCTGGCCGAGTACGTGGTCAACACGCTGTGGCTGCTGGCCGGCGTCTGTCTCGGCGTGCTGATGCTCGGTGTGCCGACCGCCTGGCTGGTGGCGAGTTGCCGCTTTCCCGGCCGGGGCTGGCTGGAGTGGGCGCTGGTGCTGCCGCTCGCGATGCCGGCGTATGTGATCGCCTACGCGTACACCGACGCGCTGCAATTCGTCGGGCCCCTGCAAAGCTGGCTGCGCGCGGCTACAGGCTGGACAGCGCGCGACTACTGGTTTCCCGACATCCGGTCGCTGGGCGGCGCGATCGTGCTGTTTTCCCTGGTGCTGTATCCCTACGTCTACCTGACCGCGCGCGCGGCGTTGCTGCAGCAGAGCTCCAATACGCTGGAAGCGGCCCGGCTGCTGGGACATGGTCCATGGCGCAGCCTGTGGCGCGTGGTGTTGCCGCTGGCGCGGCCCGGCATCGCGGCCGGCACCGCGCTGGCGATGATGGAGACGCTGGCGGACTTTGGCACGGTGTCGTATTTCGCCATCCCGACCTTCTCCACGGGCATCTATCGCGCGTGGTTTTCGCTGGGCGACAAGAGCGCGGCGGCGCAGCTGTCCGCCTGCATGCTGGCCTTCGTGGTGTTCATTCTGCTGCTGGAACGCGCCTCCCGCGGACGCGCCCGTGTGCATGGCGCCGCGCGCAGCGAGCCGGCCTGGCGACTGACCGGTTGGCGCGGCTGGGCCGCGATGGCGGCCTGCCTGCTGCCGGTGCTGCTTGGCTTCGCGGTGCCGGCGTTGATGCTGTGCGAGATGGCCTTCGTGGACGGCGATGCGCAGTTTGGCCCCCGCTTCGTCGGCCTGGTCCGCAACAGCTTCGTGCTGGCGAGCGTCACCGCGCTGGCCGCCATCGCGCTCGCGCTGCTGGTCGGCTATGCCGCGCGCCTGAGCCGGGGCTGGACGATGCGTGCGCTGATCCGCCTGTGCGGCCTGGGCTATGCGTTGCCCGGCTCGGTCATCGCGGTGGGCGTGCTGGTGCCGGTGGCACGCCTGGACAATGCGATTGCCGCGTGGTGGCAGCAATGGACCGGCGTTTCGCCCGGCCTGCTGCTGACGGGCGGCATCGCGGCGCTGGTCTATGCGTATCTGGTGCGCTTTCTCGGCGTGGCCCTGCAGACCGTCAACGCCGGACTGGCGAAGATCACGCCCAGCATGGACAGCGCCGCGCGCAGCCTGGGCCATGGCCCTGCTTCGACGCTTTGGCGAGTGCATCTGCCGATGCTGCGCGGCAGCCTGCTGACCGGCGCGCTGATCGTCTTCGTCGACGTGATGAAGGAACTGCCGGCCACGTTCGTGATGCGGCCCTTCAACTTCGATACGCTGGCGGTACAGGCCTATAACCTCGCGTCGGATGAACGGCTGGCCGAGGCCGCCACCGCCTCGCTGGTCATCGTGCTGGTGGGCCTGCTGCCCGTGGTGCTGCTGTCGCGCCAGATCCGGCGCGGCGCACCCAACCAGAGCGGGAGCTAAAGAATCCGGCCGCGCCGGCCGATATCCCGTCATTGGACAGTTGGGCCGGCGTGTGTGCCGGCGTTCGTCGACGCTCGGTCGACCTTGACGCGCGGAAAACGTATGCAGATTCGCTATCGGATGCTGATGTACCGGATGTCGCGGCTCGCGGGCCAGAACAATATGACCTCGGTGCAGGAAATCGGCTTCGCCACGGAGCTGGCCGAGCTGGTGGTCAAGGAAGGGCTGGCCGAGCGGGTGGTGGCCGAGCTGTTCGACCACGAGGATGCGCAGATCCGCCGCATCGCGGTCAACGCCATTCGCCGGACCGGCCGCTACGATGTGCCCGGCCTGCAGGCGGCACTGATCCGGCGGCTGGCCGATGCCGAACCCTGGGTGCGGCACGACGCGGCCTGGGTGGTGCAGGACTCCCGCATGGATGGCGGCCTGCTGCGCGCGGCGCTGCGCCGGCTGGCCGGCAATGTGCAATTGCCGCAGGACGCGGTGCGGGCCAAATCGGCGCCGGGCGACGCGCTGCTGCAGGCGCAGGTGCGGGCGAGGCAGACGCTGGACGCGCTGCTGAAAAAGGATGCGCAGGCCGCCCTGGCCGCGTTGCGCGCGTCTCTGGCCACCTTCTCGGCGTTGAACAAGGAACCCTATAACAGCGGCACGGTGGGCCAGCTCAATCTGGCCCGCCGCGAACTGCAGCGCCGCATCGCCGGCCGCGCGCTGGCGCGCAGCGCGAAGCTGACGTTCCGGCGGGTGGAAGGGCCGGATGGCAAGCCGGTGTTTGCGGAGACGGCACGCAGGGAGATTGGGGCGGGGGAGGACGGAGGGGAGTGAGGGGTTGTCTGGGGGCTGTGACTGCCCTCTCCCCCGCCCCTCTCCCGCTTGGCGGGAGAGGGGAGAACACACTGGGGATTTTCAAACGCTATTGGTTTGCTCCCCTCTCCCGCGAAGCGGGAGAGGGGCCGGGGGAGAGGGCAGTCACAGCACGCCCCCACCGATTACTTATACCCAGCCCTATCCGCCAGCTTCTGCGCGACCGGCTGATACTTGCCCAGCTCGGCCACATTGATCCTGTCGGCCTTGAAGCTGCCCAGCGCTTCCAGCGCCGGATTGGCGATCTTCACCGTCGGCACGACCGGCCATTCATTGTTGCCATCGGCAAAGTAGGCCTGCGCCTGGTCGCTGGCCAGATACTCCAGGAACTTGACGGCGGAGTCCTTGTTCGGCGCGTGCTTGAGCATGCCGCCGCCCGAGATATTCATGTGCACGCCCTGACTGTCCTGGTTCGGCCACACCACGCTCAGCTTGTCGGCCACCGCCTTGTCCTCGGGCTTGGTCGACTTCATCAGGCGGGCAATGTAGTAGGTGTTGGCGATCGCGATATCGCATTCGCCGGCCGCCACCGCCTTGAGCTGGTCGGTATCGCCACCCTTCGGCGTACGCGCCAGATTGGCCACGACGCCTTGCGCCCACCGCTCGGTGGCCGCTTCGCCGTTATGCGCGATCAGGCTGGAAATCAGCGACAGGTTATACACATGGCCGCTGGAGCGCGTGCATAGCCGCCCCTTCCACTTAGGATCGGCCAGATCCTCGTAGCGCCGGATGTCGCCCGGTTTCACCGCGGTCTTGTTGTAGGCGATCACGCGGGCACGGGCCGAAAAGCCGAACCACTCGCCGTTCGGGTCGCGGAAGTTCGCCGGAATGCGCGATTCGAGCACCGGCGACTTGACCGGCGCGAACACGCCCGCCTGCTGCGCGCGCCACAGCCGGCCGATATCGACGGTGATGAACACGTCGGCCGGGCTGTTGGCGCCCTCGCTGCGGATGCGCTCGAGCAGCGGGTCTTCCTGGCCTTCGATGCGGTTGACCTTGATGCCGGTCTGCTTTGTGAAGTTGGCGTACAACGCGTCGTCGGTCTGATAGTGACGGGCGGTGTACAGGTTCAGCACCTTCTCCTGCGCGAGTACGCTGGTCGACACGCTGGCGGCACCGGCCGCGAGCAGCGCTGCCGCGGCGGGCAGCAGACGACGAATGAGGGACATGGACTCCTCCGGCTAGGGCTTGTGCGCTTCCAGCGGATGCGGGAAGACGCGCAAACAATAATGATTACCGTTTAAGGCGTCAATGTCGGCAAACCCTCGTGCACATCGGCCCGCATGGCCGGGGCCGATGTGACCGTGGTGAGCGCCGGGGCTAGCCCGCGCCGCGCGTGGCGAGCGCGTGCAGCGTGTCGTAGGGCAAGGGACCGTGGCAGGTTCGCTCGCCACCGCGACGGCTCACCACCAGCCATGCCTGTCCCGGCTGCCCCTGTCCGCGCCGGATCCACGCGTGCCCGCGTGCGGTGCCCGGCAGATCCTCCAGGACGGTGCCCTGCGTGGACTGCAGCATCACCGCGCAATCATTTGCCGACAGTTGCGTCGCCGTGAGGAAGTCCGTGCTGGTCAGCACTTCGGACAATGTGGTGTCCGGCGCGCGCAGGAACGCGTCGACATCGAACTGGCGGCCGCCGGGGGCCGCTCCCGCCGATCCGCCGGCACACGCGCTCAACGCCACCGTAGCCGCCGCCACCACCGCGCCCGCGACCGACGCCGCGCCTTTCCACCGCCCTGGTGTCCTCATCGGCGTCTTCATTGGCGGATCACGTCGGCGCCCTTCGGCACGCTGAAGCGGAACGCATCGGCGGCAAGCGGCGGGTTCTTCTGCATCGCGGAGAATGTCAGCAGCGTGGTGTTGCCGAACGCATCGCGCAGCTCCATCGCTTCAAGCTCGCCCCCCTTGAAGCCGATTCCGATGCGCTCGAACTGCGTGTCCTTGGCCTTCGGCGTCAGCTCCAGCCATTCCACGCCGTCCCGGGTCGGGCCATCCTTGATGACGAAGTTGCGTTCGAGGTCGTTGCTGCCGAACAGGATCGCGGCGGGGCTCGATCCCAGCGCCGCATCGAGCTTGCGTTCGGTGACCTGGTTCAGGTCCTTGTCGTAGATGTACAGCGTCTGCCCGTCGGCCTGCAGCAGTTGTTCATAGGGCTTGGTATAGCGCCACGAGAACTTGCCGGGACGCGCGAACACGAACGTGCCGCTGGAGGTGCCGGTCACGCGCAGCGCATCGCCGTTGCCCTTCACCTGCCGTTGCGTGAATTCACCCTTCGCACTCTTGACGGAGGTGACGAAGGTCTTGAGCTGGTCGGTCGCGGCCGCCTCGGCCGTCGGCGCCGCCAGCAGGGTGGCGGCCGCCACCGACAGTGCGCCGATGGACGACCAGGCGTAGGTCAGAAAGCCAATTGCCATGCGATAAGTCCTTTCGCGAAAGAGATCGGAAGAGATCCGTCGGGAGTTCGGGGTCGGGTGCGTGGCCCCGCGCGCAAAGCCGGGGCCGAAAGTCGATGCACGAGGGATTAGAGGCGCCGGCTCCAGCCGGATTCCGCCGCAATGATGCGGCAGGCGTGACAGCGGTAACGGCATATTACGCGCCGCCCGGCGCCGGCCATGGCGCCCTGGCTCATTCGTCCGGCGCGCCGCCGCCCTGGGCGAGGATGTCGCGGTTGCCGTTGCCGGACATCGCCGACACCAGCCCCGCCTTTTCCATGTCCTCCAGCAGGCGCGCGGCGCGGTTATAGCCGATGCGCAGATGCCGCTGCACCAGCGAGATCGACGCGCGGCGGTTCTTCAGCACCACCTCGACGGCCTGGTCGTACAGCGGABCGSCCTCGCCGCCGCCCCCAATGCCGGCGCCGCCGCCGAAGCCATCGGTGCCGACTTCGCCCTCGACCACGCCGCCCTCGAGGATGCCCTCGATATAGTTCGGCTCGCCGGCTTCCTTCAGCTTGTCCACCACGCGATGCACCTCGTCATCGGACACGAAGGCGCCATGCACGCGCACCGGCAGGCCGGTGCCGGGGGCCAGATACAGCATGTCGCCCATGCCGAGCAGCGCCTCGGCACCCTGCTGGTCGAGGATGGTGCGCGAGTCGATCTTGCTGCTGACCTGGAAGGCAATCCGCGTCGGCACGTTGGCCTTGATGAGGCCGGTGATCACGTCCACCGACGGCCGCTGCGTCGCCAGCACCAAATGGATGCCGGCCGCACGCGCCTTCTGCGCAATCCGGGCGATCAGTTCCTCCACCTTCTTGCCGACCACCATCATCAGGTCGGCCAGTTCGTCGATGACGATCACGATCATCGGCAGCTTGTCGAGCGGCTCGGGGGCGTCGGGTGTCAGGCTGAACGGGTTCGGGATCTTTTCCTCGCGCGCCGCGGCCTCTTCGATCTTCTTGTTGTAGCCGGCAAGATTGCGCACCCCCATCTTGCTCATCAGCTTGTAGCGGCGCTCCATCTCGCCGACCGCCCAGTTCAGCGCGTTGCCGGCCTGCCGCATGTCGGTGACCACCGGGCACAGCAGGTGAGGAATGCCTTCGTAGACGCTCATTTCGAGCATCTTGGGATCGATCAGGATCAGCCGCACGCTGTCGGCCTTGGCCTTGTACAGCAGCGACAGGATCATCGCGTTGATCCCGACCGACTTGCCCGAGCCGGTGGTGCCGGCGACCATGCAGTGCGGCATGCGGGCCAGGTCGGCCACCACCGGCTTGCCGGCGATGTCCTTGCCAAGCGCCAGCGTCAGTTGCGACGCGCTCTCGTTGTAGACCTGCGAGCCGAGGATTTCGCCGAGGCGCACCGCCTGACGCTTCGGATTCGGCAGTTCCAGCCCCATGTAGTTCTTGCCGGGGATGGTCTCCACCACGCGGATCGACACCAGCGACAGCGAGCGCGCCAGGTCCTTGGCGAGGTTGACGATCTGGCTGCCCTTGACCCCGGTGGCCGGCTCGATTTCGTAGCGGGTGATGACCGGGCCGGGATAGGCTGCCACCACCTTGACCTCGACGCCGAAGTCCTTCAGCTTCTTCTCGATCAGCCGCGACGTGAATTCCAGCGTTTCGGCGCTGACCGTTTCCTGCGACGCCGGCACCGGATCGAGCAGCGACAGCGGCGGCAGATCGGCATCCTGCAGGTCGGCGAACAGCGGCTGCTGCTTCTCGCGCTCCACGCGCTCGTGCTTGGGCACCGCCTGCGGACGCACGATCTGCACCGGCGCGGCCTCCTCGATGCGCACGCGCTGCACCTCGACGGTTTCGGTGCGCTCGACCTTGGCGGCGGCGCCGATGATGCGGTCCTGCTTGCTCTCGCGGCGGGCCTTGAAGCGCAGGAACGCGGCCTCGACGAAGCCGCCGATGTGCTCGGCCACCGACAGCCACGAGAAGTGGAAGAACAGCGACAGGCCGATGCCGAACAGCATCAGCAGCAGCAGCGTGGCGCCGGTGAAGCCCAGCGCCAGCTGCAGCCAGCCGCCGAGCAGATCGCCCAGCACGCCGCCCGGCGCGCGCGGTAGCGCATCGCGCAGCGGATACATGCGGATGGCCTCCAGACCCATGCTGGAGGCCAGCGTCAGGCCGAAGCCCACCCAGCTGACGACGACGCCCTGGCGCGCGGCCACCTCCCGTTCGGGAAATTCGGCGGTCAGCGCGCGCCAGCCGCGCCAGCAGCGCCGCACCAGCAGTACGGCCCACCAGTAGGCCGAGAAACCGAAGACAAAGAACAGCACGTCGGCGATCCAGGCGCCGACCCGTCCGCCCAGGTTGTGGATCTGCGCCACCTGGTTGGCGTGCGACCAGCCGGGGTCCGCCTTGCTGTAGCTGAGCAGGATCAACGCGAAGGCGAGCGTCGCGCCCAGCAGCAGGAACCAGCGCACTTCTCCCAGCAGCTTGCCAATGCGGGACGGCAACACGGAGGGATCGGTACGGGTGGTCGTGGTGGTTCTGGCCATGCGTCGATAAAAGCCCGGGCGCCGGGCAGGCGGCGCCCTCGCGGAGGTTGTCGTGGCGGCATTTTACCCCCGTCGCCGGCTATCGCCGCCATTGGAAATTGCAACAGTGGCACATGGCGCCAACACTTATAATGCGGGTTTCGATACATGCCGGTACGCGATTCGCGCGGACCGGCCACAGGAACGCATCATGGCCAAACACGCGAAAGTGCTGATTCTCGGTTCCGGTCCCGCCGGCTACACCGCCGCCGTCTACGCGGCGCGCGCCAACCTGCAGCCGGTGCTGATCACCGGGCTGGCCCAGGGCGGGCAGCTGATGACCACCACCGACGTGGAGAACTGGCCGGCCGACCCCAACGGCGTGCAGGGTCCCGAGCTGATGCAGCGCTTCCTCGAACATGCGGAGCGCTTCAATACCGAGATCGTGTTCGACCACATCCACACGGCCAAGCTGACCGAGCGGCCGATCCGGCTGATCGGCGACGCCGGCGAGTACACCTGCGATGCGCTGATCATCGCCACCGGTGCGTCGGCACAGTACCTGGGTCTGCCGTCGGAGGAGAATTTCATGGGCCGCGGCGTGTCGGCCTGCGCCACCTGCGACGGCTTCTTCTACAAGAACCAGGAAGTCGCGGTGATCGGCGGCGGCAACACCGCGGTCGAGGAAGCGCTGTATCTGTCGCACATCGCCAGCAAGGTCACGGTGATCCACCGCCGCGACAGGTTCCGCGCCGAGCCGATCCTGGTCGACCGCCTGCTGGCGCGCGAAAAGGAAGGCCGCGTCGAGATCGTCTGGAACACCGTGCTGGACGAAGTGCTGGGCGACGAATCGGGCGTGACTGGCGTGCGCCTGCGCAACGTGCAGACCGACGCCACCGAGGAACGCAGGCTGGCCGGGGTGTTCGTGGCCATCGGTCACAAGCCCAACACCGATCTGTTCGTCGGCCAGCTGGAGATGAACAACGGCTACATTGTGACCAAGAGCGGCCTGTCGGGCGACGCCACGGCGACCAACATCCCGGGCGTGTTCGCGGCCGGCGACGTGCAGGATCACGTATATCGGCAGGCGATCACCAGCGCGGGCACGGGATGCATGGCGGCGCTGGATGCGCAGCGGTATGTGGAGGCGTTGAAGTAACGGGTCTTGGTGCTGCTGGTGTGCTGAGAGTGCCCTCTCCCCCGCCCCTCTCCCGCCTTGCGGGAGAGGGGCGAAAACCAGCGGGGTATCGACGCTCCTGGTGTTCTCCCCTCTCCCGCAAGGCGGGAGAGGGGTGGGGATGAGGGCAGCATCAGCCCCACCGCCAACCCATAACGCCCTTCCCCCCTGATCGTGTTACCTTGCCCCTTCCACGATCCACCCGCCTCTTTATCCGGCGGCCCCCGCATTCCCCAGTCATGAAGCACGGTGCCAGCAAATCCGGCCGCCCTGCCGGTTCTCCGCCCAATTCCGCCCGTACCCGCCTTGGCCTTGACGATCTCGCCCGCCTGCGCGACGAGATGAAGGCCGACGCCGAGCGCCGCGAGGCACGGCGCCTTGCCGCCGAGGAAGCGGTGCGCAAGGCCGCCGAGGAAGCCAATGTGTTCCGCAACAGCGTCGGCAATGTGCAGACACTGCGCGACCGCAACCGCGTGGCGCCGCCGGCGAGACGGCCCGAGCCCGTGCCGGTGCAGACGCAGCTCGACGATCAGGCCGTGCTGAAGGCGTCGCTGTCAGACCAGTTCGATGTCGAAAACCTGCTCGAAACCGATGACACGCTATCGTTTCGCCGCCCCGGCATCGGCAACGACGTGATTCGCAAGCTGCGCCGTGGCGAATGGGTGCCGCAGGACCGTATCGACCTGCATGGCATGCGGCGCGACGAGGCGCGCGAGGCATTGGCTGAGTTTCTGCGCCGTTGCGTACGGCGCGGCGTGCGTTGCGTGCGCGTGATCCACGGCAAGGGGCTGGGATCGCCGGACAAGCGGCCGGTGCTCAAGGGCAAGGTGCGCAGCTGGCTGGTGCAGAAGGAGGAGGTGCTGGCCTTCGTCGAGGCCCGCGGCGCCGAAGGCGGTTCGGGCGCGCTGATGGTGCTGTTGCGGCAGCCGTACGGCTGATTACCAACGATTGGCACCGCTTGTGCATCCGCGCCGGTCCCCCGATCGGCACGGCGCGCATGCACAAGCGAATGGCGATGCCGGTTATACGGCCGCTTCGTCCTGCTCGCCGGTGCGGATGCGGATCACCCGCTCGATCTCGGTGACGAAGATCTTGCCGTCACCGATCTTGCCGGTGTGCGCGGCCTTGACGATCGCATCGAGCACGGTATCGAGCTGGTTCTCGGCCACCACGACCTCGATCTTGATCTTCGGCAGGAAATCGACCACGTATTCGGCACCGCGATACAGTTCGGTATGGCCTTTCTGCCGCCCAAATCCCTTGACCTCGGTGACCGTCAGGCCGGTCACGCCCACATCGGCCAGCGCTTCGCGCACTTCGTCGAGCTTGAACGGTTTGATGATGGCGGTAATTTGCTTCATGGTGGCCCCCTGTCTGTTGGTGATGTTGGATGCAAGATTCTAGCCCGCGTCGGCGCCTTGGTCCGCGCTTTGGTGGTCGCTTTGGTCCGGAATATGGTCGAGGTCGGCCAGCCACACCGTCGACTCGGAGTCGCTCGGCGCGCGCCAGTCCCCGCGGGGCGACAGCGACCCGCCCGATCCCACCTTCGGCGCGTTCGGGATGCACGAGCGCTTGAACTGGCTGGTTCGGAAGAAGCGGTCGAGAAAGATGGCCAGATTGCGCTTGATGTCGGCCAATCCGTATTCGTTGCGGGCCACGTGCGCCTCCTCGGGCCACTGGCCCGCAGCGCGGTCGCCCCACGCGGTCAGCGCAAGGAAAGCAATCTTCGACGGCGCAAAGCCATAGCGCAGCGTGTAGTACAGGTTGAAGTCCTGCAGTTCGTATGGCCCGATCACGGACTCGGTCTTCTGCCCCGGCTTGTCCTTGGCGTCCCCGGGCACGAGTTCGGGGCTGATGTCGGTGCCCAGCACGTCGAGCAGCACATCGGTGCCGCCGTCCCCGATCTGCCCCGTTTCGGCGACCCAGCGCACCAGATGCGAGATCAGCGTCTTGGGCACGCTGGCGTTGACGTTGTAGTGCGACATGTGGTCACCGACGCCGTAGGTGCACCAGCCCAGCGCCAGTTCGCTCAGGTCGCCGGTGCCAATGACGATGCCCTGGTGGTGGTTCGCCAGCCGGAACAGATGGTTGGTGCGCTCGCCGGCCTGCACGTTCTCGAAGGTCACGTCGTAGACCGGCTCCCCCTCGGCATACGGATGGCCAAGGTCCTTCAGCATCGCCAGGCAGCTTGGCCGGATATCGATCTCGCGCGCGGTGCAGCCGACCACCTCCATCAGCCGCCGCGCCTGTTGCAGCGTGCGGTCGCTGGTGGCGAAGCCGGGCATGGTAAAGGCCAGGATATTGGCGCGCGGCAGGCCCAGGCGGTCCATCGCCTTGGCGCAGACCAGCAGCGCATGGGTCGAATCGAGTCCGCCCGATACGCCGATGACCACCTTCGAGATGTTGGTGGCCGACAGCCGCTGCACCAGCCCCTGCACCTGGATGTTGTAGACCTCCTCGCAGCGTTCGTCGCGGCGGCGGCGGTCGGCGGGCACATAGGGAAAGCGCTCGACGCGGCGAGCGGTGCTCGTCGACGCCGAGCACCATCCGCACCGCACGGAACTTCGCCACCTCGTCGGCATGGCGGCGCACCGAATGGCCGAACGTGTTGGCGTGCATGCGCTCGCGCGACAGCCGCTGCAGGTCGACGTCGGCGAAGATCATGTGCGAGTCGTCGGCAAAACGCTCCGATTCGGCCAGCATGTCGCCGTTTTCGTAGACCAGCGCCTGACCGTCCCATGCGAGGTCGGTGGTGGATTCGCCCTTGCCGGCCGAGCTGTACAGATACGCCGCGAGGCAACGCGCCGATTGCTGGCCGACCAGCTGATGGCGATAGCCGGACTTGCCGATCACGATATTCGATGCGGACAGGTTGACCAGCACGGTGGCCCCGGCAAGCGCCGCATACGACGACGGCGGAATCGGTACCCAGACGTCCTCGCAGATTTCCACGTGGAAGCGGAACAGCGGGATATTGTCGACGTCGAACAGCAGCCCGGCGCCGAACGGCACGGTCTGCCCCAGCAGCGCGATTTCGTCGACCGTGGCGCAGTCGGCCGCGCTGAACTGGCGCGCCTCGTAGAACTCCCAGTAATTCGGCAGATAGCTCTTGGGCACCACGCCGTGGATCTGGCCGCCGGCCACCACCACCGCGCAGTTGAACAGCTGGTGCTGCACGCGCAGCGGCATGCCGACGACCAACGCGCAGGGCAGCGTGCGCGAGGCATCGACCACCCTGGCCAGTCCCTGCTCGCAGGCGTCCAGCAGCGGCTTCTGATGGAACAGGTCGTCGCAGGTATAGGCCGACAGGCCCAGTTCCGGAAACGCGACCAGCGCGGCGCCGTTGGCGGCGGCCTGGCGCGCCAGATCGATGGTCTGCTGCGCGTTGAACAGCGGGTCGGCGACGCGGCAGCGCGGCACGGCGACCGCGACCCGCACGAAGCCGTGCGCGTACAGATTGAAGAATCGGCTCATGTCCAAACCCTTTGCATGCGGCCACGCCGGCCTGCCTGCCGGCGCGCGCCTGTGGTCGTTGGCCCGTTCCCGGCCGCCGCGTGATTGCGGTTCGCGCGGTTCAACCGGAGCGAGCGTGCCGGGCCGATCCCGGCAATAATGCGATGGTCGCCATGACGCGCGGGATTCGACGGTCGGCGCGACCGTCCAGATGCCCGCCCGGATTCCGGCGCCCCAGCAAATACAGCACACCGTGAAAGAATCGAACGCCATGCCATCCGATGCGGACCGCGTCGCGGCCCGTACAGACAGCACAGTCACCAGCCGTGATCGTCAGCCCGAATGCGGGCCGTCGGTCGAGGGGCCGGACGACAACGCGCGCGGCGCCGGCCGGTCCGACGATTATCGCATGCGACTGATCGACGATCTTGGCGAGCTTCCGGCGGACCAGTGGGACGGCCTGCTCGAACGGTCGCGCAACCCGACGCCGTTCCTGCGGCACGCCTTCCTGCACGCGCTGCAGGCATCGGGCAGCGCCACCGCGGAAACCGGGTGGAACACGCGGTTCCTGACGCTATGGCGCGGCGGCCCCGATGGCAAGGAACGGCTGGCGGCGGCGATGCCGCTGTACGCCAAGACCCACTCCTACGGCGAATACGTGTTCGACTGGGCCTGGGCCGACGCCTATGCGCGCAACGACATCGACTACTACCCCAAATGGCTGTGCGCGGTGCCTTTCACGCCGGTCCAGGGCACCCGGCTTCTGGCCGAGGACGAGCGCACGCGCGCGGCCCTGCTCGAACTGGCGCTGGCGGTGGCGCGGGAGAGCGGGATGTCGTCGCTGCATATCCTGTTTCACGACGACGCCGAGGCGGCGCGCATGGCCGAGGCCGGCATGCTGATGCGGCACGGCGTGCAGTTCCACTGGACCAATCCGGGCTACGCCGACTTCGATGCGTTCCTCGCCACGCTATCGCAGAAGAAGCGCAAGAACATCCGCGCCGAGCGGCGGCGCGTGGCCGATGCCGGCATCGCGTTCCGCCACGTCCGTGGCGGGGCGATCGGCGAGGAAGACTGGCGGCTGTTCAACCGCTGCTATCGGCAGACCTATCGCGAGCACCATTCCACGCCGTACCTGAACCTGGACTTCTTCCGGCGCATTGGCCGTGCGATGCCGGAAAACCTGCTGATGGTGGTGGCCAGCCGCGAGGGGCGCGACATCGCCGCGTCGCTGCTGGTCTACGATGACCGGCCGCATGTCAGCACGCTGTACGGCCGCTACTGGGGCGCGCTGGAACACCATCCCTGCCTGCACTTCGAGACCGCGTATTACCAGCCGCTGTCGTTCTGCATCGAGCATGGCATCCGCACCTTCGAGGGCGGCGCGCAGGGGGAACACAAGATGGCGCGCGGCTTCCTGCCGGTGGCCACGCAGTCGGCGCACTGGCTCGCGCATCCGGCCTTTTCCGATGCGGTGGAGCGGTTTCTGGAACGGGAGCGCCAGGGGATCGACGCGTATCTGGATGAGCTTAACGACAGGACGCCGTATGCGAAGGGGTGATTGCGCGGGCGTCTGGAGTGCGGATACTGCCCTCTCCCCGGCCCCTCTCCCGCGTTGCGGGAGAGGGGAGAAGACCGGCGGTATTTCGAACACTGTGGGTGTGCTCCCCTCTCCCGCAAGGCGGGAGAGGGGCCGGGGGAGAGGGCAGTATCAGTCAAGCGATACGTAAACCGATACCCCCACCCATCAAATCACTTCTTGTAATTCGCCACGCCGTCCGTGATTTCCTTGTGGGCTTCCTCGATGCCGGCCCAGCCTTCGACCTTCACCCACTTGCCCGCTTCGAGCGCCTTGTAGTGCTCGAAGAAGTGCTTGATCTGGTCAAGCAGGTTCTGCGGCACGTCAGACAGGCCCTTCATGTACGCGGTGGCCGGCGACAGCTTGTCGACCGGTACGGCGATCAGCTTGGCATCCACGCCCGACTCGTCGGTCATCTTCAGCATGCCCAGCGCGCGGCAGCGGACCACGGCGCCGGCCAGGATCGGGAACGGCGAGATCACCAGCACATCCACAGGGTCGCCGTCGCCCGACAGCGTTTGCGGGATATAGCCGTAGTTGGCGGGATAGCGCATGCCGGTGCCGATGAAGCGATCGACGAATAGCAGGCCGGTTTCCTTGTCGGCCTCGTACTTGACGGGGTCGCTCTGCGCGGAAATCTCGATGATGACGTTGAAATCGTTCGGGATGTCCTTGCCCGGCGTGACGAGATTGAAGCTCATGCGGTTCTCCAGATGCCTGTAATTGGGATGGCCGGAATTATAGCGGCTCGGTTCTGACCGCAAGCTGACAAGCGGTCCATGTCGTCCCCGCGGAGGCGGGCCACTCCAACGTCGTCCCCGCGAAGGCGGGAACGACGGATTAAAGCTGCGCGATAATGCCGGCTTGCATTTTCCCCGGAGCCTACGATGCACGCCAAGCATTTCGTCGCCAACCGGCTGATCGAGCCCGACAGCGGCATGCGGATCAAGGTCTTCGATCCGTCGACCGGCACGCCCTTCGCCGACATCGCGCGCGGCAATGCCACCGATATCAACGCGGCGGTCTATGCGGCGCGCGGTGCCGCCGAGGGCGCGTGGGCGGCGCTGGCGCCGGCCGAACGCGGACGGCTGCTGGCCGGACTCGCGCACGCGGTAGCGGCGCACGAGGACGAACTGGCCGAACTGGAGTCGCGCGATACCGGCAAGCCGCTGCGCCAGGCGCGCGCCGACGCGCGGGCGCTGGCGCGCTACTTCGAGTTCTACGGCGGCGCCGCCGACAAGCTGCACGGCCAGACCATCCCCTATCAGCCCGGCTACACGGTGCTGACGGTGCGCGAGCCGCATGGCGTCACCGGCCACATCATCCCGTGGAACTACCCGCTGCAGATCTTCGGGCGCAGTGTCGGCGCGGCGCTGGCGGCGGGCAATGCCTGCGTGGTCAAACCGGCGGAGGACGCCTGCCTGTCGCTGCTGCGCGTGGCCGAGCTGGCCATGGAAACCGGGCTGCCGGACGGCGCCCTCAATATCGTCACGGGGTACGGGCACGAGGCCGGCGCCGCGCTGGCGCGTCATCCGGACATCGATCACCTGTCGTTCACCGGCTCGCCGGGGACCGGCAAGCTGGTCGCGCAGATGGCGGCCGAGAACCACGTGCCCGTGACGCTGGAACTGGGCGGCAAGTCGCCGCAGATCGTCTTCGCCGACGCCGATGTCGACGCACTGGTGCCGGTGGTGGTCAATGGCATCGTGCAGAATGCCGGGCAGACCTGCTCGGCGGGCAGCCGCCTGCTGGTCGAACGGCCGCTTTACGACGCGCTGCTGGACCGGCTGGCGATGGTATTCGAGTCGCTGCGCGTGGGCCCCGGCGCGGACGATCTGGATTGCGGCCCGTTGATCAGCCGCAAGCAGCAGCAACGCGTATGGGACTTCGTGTCCGACGCGCAGCACGCCGGCATTCCGGTGATGGCGCAGGGCCAGATCGTCGCCGACGCGCCGGAGACCGGCTACTACCAGGTACCGATGCTGCTGCGCGACGTGCCGCCGGGGCACCGGCTGGCGCAGCAGGAGGTGTTCGGGCCGTTGCTGGCGGCAATGCCGTTCGATACCGAGGACGACGCGATCGCGCTCGCCAACGGCACCCGCTACGGCCTGGTGGCGGGCGTCTGGACGCGCGACGGCGCGCGCCAGCTGCGCCTGGCGCGTCGCGTGAGGGCCGGACAGGTCTTTATCAACAACTACGGCGCCGGGGGCGGCGTGGAATTGCCGTTCGGCGGCRSCGGCCAGTCGGGCCACGGCCGCGAGAAGGGTTTCGAAGCGCTATATGGCTTCACCAGCCTGAAAACCATTGCGATCCAACATGGGTAATATCAACTTTCTGTCGGTCGCCTTTGCGATCTTCTTTTTCTGGATGGCCTGGCACGTCCGCCAGAAGCGCGCCACCAACCCGTCGGGCATGCCGCGGCTGCAGGTGTTCAAGCGCAAATGGGGCGATGTGGTGGGCGACCGCGTGCATTGGTGCATGTACGTGGCGCTGCCGTTCCTGCTCGGCGTGATGATGGTGGCGAACGCCTTGCGGGGGAAGGGGCCGTTTTCGGGGTGAGGTATCGGCGTTGGGACTGCGGTTCTCTGTGACTGCGGTTCGCAGTGACCTGCCCTCTCCCCCGGCCCCTCTCCCGCTTGGCGGGAGAGGGGAGGGATCAGCCCTTTCTCGCGCGGAGCGCGAGAAAGGGAAATTCAGATCGCTACCATCTCGAAGTCTTCCTTGCGCGCACCGCATTCCGGGCAGGTCCAGTTGATGGGCACGTCTTCCCATTTGGTGCCGGGTGCGATGCCGTCCTCGGGCGCGCCGGCGGCTTCGTCGTAAATCCATCCGCAGATCAGACACATCCAGGTCTTGTATTCCATGGGGGTTTGCAGCTCTCTCTCGATTAAAATCAGCGCAGATGGTACCCAATCGACGCGCCCCGCGCCACCCGCGACACCGCTTTCCCGCCGCGGCACCTTCCGTCCCGGCGTTGCCACGCCGGGCCGCGAGGCCCTGCCCCACTGCTCACCGATTTCACCCGATACGCCATGTCACGTAACCAGCAGCTCTTCGATCGCGCCCAATTGACCATTCCCGGCGGCGTCAATTCGCCGGTGCGGGCCTTCCGGTCCGTGGGCGGCACGCCGCGCTTTATCTCCCGTGCCGAAGGGCCCTATATGTGGGACGCCGATGGCAAGCGCTATATCGACTACATCGGTTCATGGGGGCCGATGATCGTCGGCCATGCCCATCCCGACGTCGTGCGGGCAGTGCAGGAGACCGCCGGGCACAGCTTCTCCTTCGGCGCGCCCACCGAGGCGGAAATCGAGATGGCCGAGGAGATCTGCAAGCTTGTGCCGTCGATCGAACAGGTGCGGCTGGTGTCGTCCGGCACCGAGGCCACCATGAGCGCGCTGCGGCTGGCGCGCGGCTTCACCGGCCGTGACCTGATCATCAAGTTCGAGGGCTGCTACCACGGCCATGCCGACAGCCTGCTGGTCAAGGCCGGCTCGGGCCTGCTGACCTTTGCCGATACCACGCAGAACGCGCCGTCTTCGGCGGGCGTGCCGGCCGACGTCACTCGCCACACGATGGTGCTCGAGTACAACAACGTGGCGCAGCTGGAAGAAGCCTTCGCGCGCCATCGCGGCGAAATCGCGGCCGTGATCGTCGAGCCGGTGGCCGGCAACATGAACCTGGTGCGCGGGTCCGAGGCCTTCCTGCAGACCATGCGCCGGCTTTGCGCCGACGACGGCGCGGTGCTGATCTTCGACGAGGTGATGACGGGCTTCCGGGTGGCGCTGGGCGGCGCGCAGGCTCACTACGGCATCAAGCCGGACATGACGTGCCTGGGCAAGGTGATCGGCGGCGGCATGCCCGCCGCGGCCTTTGGCGGCCGGCGTGACATCATGGCGAAGCTGGCCCCGCTGGGCGGCGTCTATCAGGCCGGTACCCTCTCGGGCAACCCGCTTGCCGTGGCGGCCGGCATGGCCACGCTGAAGCTGATCCAGGCGCCCGGCTTTTACGACCGTCTCGCCGCGCAGACGCGCAAGCTGGCCGACGGCCTGCGCGCGGCGGCGCAAGCGGCCGGCGTGCCGTTCGCCGCGGACGCCATCGGCGGCATGTTCGGCATCTACTTCCGCGAGGGCGTGCCGGGCAGCTTTGCCGAGGTCACGCAGGGCGATACCGCGCGTTTCAACCGGTTCTTCCACGCGATGCTCGACGCCGGCGTCTATCTGGCGCCGTCGGCGTACGAGGCGGGCTTCGTTGGCGCGCAGCATGACGATGCGGTGCTGGAGGCTACGTTCGAGGCGGCGCGTGGGGCGTTCGAGGTGGCGAAGGGGTGAGTCCCCTCTCCCGCCTTGCGGGAGAGGGCCGGGGGAGAGGGCAGTCACAGCATACCAACGGCCCGCCCGCGACGCCCCATGCGCTACACTGGCGATCCAACGAATTCCGGAGTTTCCGATGCGCGCCTGGTCCTTCCCATCGCTGACTTTCGCTTCGCCGACCCGCCTGTGGGCGCCGCTGCGCTGGCTGATGCTGGCCAGTCTGGCCACCATGCTGACCGCCTGCGGGTACAACGACTTCCAGGCCAAGGACGAAGGCGTCAAGGCTGCATGGGGCGAGGTCGTCAACCAGTACCAGCGTCGCGCCGACCTCATTCCCAATCTGGTCAACACCGTCAAGGGCTATGCCTCGCATGAGCGCGAAACCCTTGAAGCGGTGACCCGTGCCCGTGCCGCGGCCACCAGCATCCAGGTCTCGCCCGAAACGCTGGAGAACCCCGAGGCGTTCCAGCGCTTCCAGCAGGCGCAGGGCGAACTGAGCGGCGCGCTGTCGCGCCTGCTCGCGGTCGCCGAGAATTATCCTCAGCTCAAGGCCGACGCATCGTTCCGCGACCTTCAATCGCAGCTCGAAGGCACCGAGAACCGCATCACCGTGGCGCGCCAGCGCTATATCGCGGCGGTGCGCGACTACAACGTGCTGGCACGCAGCTTCCCGACCAATCTGACCGCGAAGGTATTCGGCTACGAGGTCAGGCCGTCGTTCACGGTCGAGAACGAGAAGGCCATCTCGAAGCCGCCCGAGGTCAAGTTCTGAAGAGCGGTCCCGCCATGATCATCAGGGGCGCACGCGCCGCCGTGCAGGCGTGGTGGCTCGCGGCGCTGGCGCTGGCCACGGTGGTCGCCGCGCTGTGTGCCAGCACTCCCGCGCTGGCACAGGGGCGCGGGCCCGATGGCTTCGTGCAGGTACCGCCGCTGACCGCCCGTGTCACCGACCTGACCGCCACGCTGTCCCCGCAGCAGCGCAGCGCGCTGGAAAACGTGCTGGCCGACTACGAGCGCGAGCGCGGCAGCCAGATCTTCGTGCTGATGCTGCCGACCACCGATCCCGAGACCATCGATGCGTACAGCATCCGCGTGGCCGACGCCTGGCGCGCCGGGCGGCAGGGCATCGACGACGGCGTGATCGTGCTGATCGCCAAGGACAATCCGCCGGGCCTGCGCAAGATGCGGCTGGAGGTCGGCCGTGGCGTACAGGGATCGCTTACCGATGCGATGTCCAAGCGCATCCTGCAGGACGTGATGGCGCCGCACTTCCGCCACAACGACTTCTATGGCGGGCTGGCGGCCGGCATCTCGGCCATCCAGGCCACGATCGACAAGGAAGGGCTGGCCGCGCCCAACGCCCGCCGTGCCGACGCCCGGGAAAGCGCGCTGGAGCAATGGCTGCCGGTGCTGTTTCCGCTCGCCATCATCGTGTTCTTCCTGCTTTCCGCCACGCGGCGCCGCGGGCGCCAGATCGTCGTGGACCGGCGAGGCTGGGAAACGGCGGGCCGCCTCGGCGGCCTGGGGGGATTGGGCGGATTGGGCGGCTGGGGCCATCATCGCGGCGGCGGCTTCGGTGGCGGCTTCGGCGGTGGCGGCTTCGGCGGCGGTGGCGGTGGTTTCGGCGGCGGTGGCGGTGGCGCGTCCGGCAACTGGTGACAGACATGACCGACGAAGCCACGCCACAAAAACCGCTGCATCGTCTGCGCCGCGCGCTGCGCCATGGCCTGACCCCGATCGCGCATGCGCGCCGGCATTTTCCACCGGACGCGCTGGCCGAACTTCAGCACGCGGTGCGTGAAGGCGAGCGCCAGCACGAAGGCGAGGTCCGTGTGGTGATCGAGTCCAGCCTGCCCGTTTCCGATGCGCTCGCTGGCGTGACGCCGCGCCAGCGCGCCAGGGCGCTGTTCGCGGCGCTCGAGATGTGGGACACCGCGGACCACACCGGCGTGCTGCTGTATATCAATCTCGCCGACCACGCGGTCGAACTGCTGGCCGATCGCGGCATCGACCGGCGGGTTGACCGGCATACCTGGCAGGCGCTGTGCCAAAGACTGGCGCAGGGTCTCAGGACCGATCTGTCGGTCCGGCCGGTCCTCGATGCGCTGGCTGAGATTCACGTGCTGCTTGCCACGCACTTCCCGCGCCGGGACGGGCATAACCCCAACGAACTGGACGATCGGCCCATCGTGCTCTAGAGGGTTGACGCGTGTTTCAGCGACGCAACCGGCGAAGCGCCCATGGCATCGTGCCAGGGTGGCGGCTGCAGCCTCATCCACCTGGATGAGCCGGGCAACGGCAAGCGGCTGCGTCGGCGCTTTCCCGGTTGCCACAGAGACTTTCTGGCGCCGCGGGCAACCTGTCTTCATCCTTGCATCATCCCTGCACCGATCCTCCCATTGGCACGGATGGGGTCGGCTTCGTCGTCCGATCGCGGCAATGCCGGCGATGGTGCTTCACCAGCGTAACGAATCGACGCGCGCGGTGACCGCAACACGGTTCCCTGTGTTGCGCCCGGATGGCGCGCGCAGCAAGGACTTCCGGCATCCGCCGCGACGCGTCGACGCCAACGGGTTGCGCCGGCCCCGGCGCTCATGGTTGCGCCGTGGATACATCCTGTTACAGACGTGAGCAAATGTAACCGGCGCGCGATCGGCGCCGGCTTTGGATTCAAGGACTTACCGAAGGTGGCACGTTCGTCGCTCCCTGTGCCATACACCGCGGCTCCATCGCAGGGCTCGCGACACATCGCATCCGGGGGTGGCGCGCTGACGCTGGCGATGTGGGGTCCATCACAAACAAGAGTCGCGCCGACGCACCGGTGTCAGCGAAAACCGGTCCGACAGGTGCGCCGCACATGCGCCGGACCGGCGCATGCACGCAAACAAGAAGAAAGCGGTCCCGTCGCACCGATCCGTCGTCGTGACGACGACGGATCGGCCGGCGACAGCCACCGCCACAACAAGACAAAACCGGGGAAATCCAATGCGTGTCTTCGACCATCCGGGCTGCGCGGCGGCATGCCGTGCCGCCTTGCCCAACACGGGCGCCTTGCCAGCGCGGCATGCCCGTTCCCGAAGGACACGCGAGCGCCCGCATGCGCCACGTGGCCGGCTCCGCCGGCCCGGCGCCGTGGGGCCTGCTGGCAGCGGAGGGCCGCGCGCCGGCGTGGGGCCGGCATTGCCGGCGGCATGCAGGAGAGCGCTCCGGGATTGATCACCCGGATGGATGGACGGGATGGAGGAGCGGGATTGACCGCGGCCCGGCGGTTCTGAACAATGCGAGTCAGGCCGCCCTCCTCGCGGTCCTCCCCCGGAGGCTCAATGAAGATCCGCGTCCTCAGCGATCTGCACCTGGAGCATCACGCCCCGCCGTCCATTCCGCAGGCCGACGCCGATCTGGTCATCCTGGCCGGCGATATCGCCAACGGGCGCGACGGCATCGACTGGGCCGCGCAGGCGTTCGACTGCCCGGTGGTCTACGTCGCCGGCAATCACGAGTACTACGAAAGCACGTTTGAACAAGCCACCGCGCGCATGGCCGAGGCCGCCGCCGAGCATGCCGGCGTGCATCTGCTCGACTCGGCGGTGGCCACGTTCGCGCTGCCCGGCCAGCGGCCGGTCCGCGTGCTCGGCACGACCTGGTGGGCCGACTACGCGTTGTTCGGCAGCGAACGGCGCAACGATGCCATGGCGGCCTGCGCCAACGTGATGCTGGACCACCGGCTGATCCAGGTGCAGCGCGACGACGGCGTGCGCCGATTCGCGCCGGCCGACGCACTGGCGCTGCACGAGGCGGCGTCGTCCTGGCTGGCTGGCGAGCTCGCCCGGCCGTTCGATGGCCATACCGTGGTGGTCACCCACCACGCGCCCGACTTAGGCAGCCTCGATCCGCGCTATGCGCACGACCTGGCGTCGGCCGGCTTCGTGTCGCGGCGTCCCGACCTGGTGGCACGCGCGGACCTGTGGATCCATGGGCATACACATACCAGCTTCGATTACCGGGTCGACGACACGCGGGTGTTATGCAATCCGCGCGGCTATGTGCGGCGGGGCGATGGGGCGCTGGAGAACCCGCGCTTTGATTGGGGGTTGGTGGTGGAGGTTTAGGTGGGTTGGCGGGATGGGGTTGTGGTTTTGCTGCGACTGCCCGCTCCCCCGCCCCTCTCCCGCGTTGCGGGAGAGGGGCGAAAACCAGCAGAGTATCGGACGCTTCCGGTGTTCTCCTCTTTCCCGCCTGCGGTGTATAGACCGGACACATAGGTAACAGGTGTTCGGACACATGGGTAACACATCTAGACTGGCTGTCAGTGTCTTTTGGGAGMCCTGCCATGCCATGGAAAGAGGTGTCGCTCATGGATCAACGCAGGGAAGTGGTAGCCCTGGCGAGTCAGCCTGGGGTCAACCGCCGGGAGCTGGCAAGGCGGTATGGCATCTCGGCGAAGACGCTGTACAAG
>NZ_VLJN01000039.1 GCF_007829435.1 Cupriavidus gilardii J11 | reverse complement strand
GGCCGTGCGCCGTCCGCCCGTGCAGCATCCGCAGCCGGGCGGTCGGTGTATTCGCCCAAGGTGCGCGGCTGGTTTGCGCTGCGTTCGTTGGTTTCCATGGCGTGGCGCGTGGCACCGTCCAGGCGGGCAAGACGTGCCGGCGCGGCCCACACGCGGGGCGACGCGGCGCCGCAGGCCGGGCAGGCCGCGGGTTCGTCGCGGCGCGCCAGCGGGCGCAAGGCATCGAACCCGCCGCAGTGCGGGCAGGCGTAGTCGTAGGTGGGCATGGCGTTCAACGATCCTGCGAGATCGGCAGGTCCACGCCGCCCTGGATGGCCTTGAACGGCCCGTTCGCGTTCGGCCGGATATCGAAGTCGAAGATCTGCGTCGGCAGSCACAGCGTGGCGCAGGCATTGGGAATGTCGACGACGCCGCTGATATGCCCCTGCACCGGCGCCGTGCCGAGAATCGAATAGGCCTGTGCCTTTGAATAGCCGAATTTGGTCAGGTACTCGATGGCGTTCAGGCAGGCCTGGCGGTAGGCCACGTGCACGTCCAGGTAGTGCTGCTTGCCCTGTTCGTCCACCGAGATGCCTTCGAAGATCAGATAGTCGTTGTACTGCGGCGTGATCGGGCTGGGCTTGAAGATCGGATTTTTGATGCCGTACTTCGCCATGCCGCCCTTGATCAGCTCGACCTTCATATGCACCCAGCCGGCCATTTCGATGGCGCCGCAGAAGGTGATTTCGCCATCGCCCTGGCTGAAGTGCAGGTCGCCGACCGAAAGGCCGGCGCCATCGACATACACGGGAAAGTAGATCTTCGCGCCGCGCGACAGGTCCTTGATGTCGCAATTGCCGCCGTGCTCGCGCGGCGGCACCGTGCGCGCGCCCTCGGSGSCCGCGGCCGCAGCCGCGTCGCCCTTGAGCTGTCCCATATGCGCGGTGGCCGCAAAGGGCGGATTGGCAAGCGGCGGCACGCGGTCGGGCTGCGTGGCGATGAAGTCGACCTCGCGCTGGTTCCATGTGTCCAGCATCTTGCGATCGGGCAGGCAGCCGATCAGGCCGGGATGGATCAGGCCGGCATAGCGCACGCCGGGGACATGGCGGCTGCTGGTGAACATGCCATGGAAGTCCCAGATCGACTTCTGCGCCAGCGGAAAGTGGTCGGTCAGGAAGCCGCCGCCGTTCTTCCTGGAGAAGAAGCCGTTGAAGCCCCACAGGCTATCGTCCTTGGCGCCGATGTCGAGCAGGTCCACGACGAGCAGGTCGCCCGGTTCCGCGCCCTTGATCCCGACGGGACCGGACAGGAAGTGCACGGTGGTGAGATCGACGTCGCGTACGTCGTCGGCGCTGTCGTTGTTCTGGATGTAGCCGCCGGTCCAGTCGTAGGTCTCCAGCACGAAGTCGTCGCCGGGATTGACCCAGCAGGCCATCGGGATGTCCGGATGCCAGCGGTTGTGGACCTTCTCGTTTTCATAGGGTGACTGTTTCAGGTCGACCTTGATCAGCGTTTCGGGCATGTCTCACCTCGGCGTGGTTGGAATGTCGTTGGGCGGGAAGGCGTGCGAGGACCGGCCTCACACGGACAGGTAAGCCTTGATATGTTCGGCGTCGGTATCCGCGCGCGTGGTTTCGTGCACCAGCCGTCCGCCCTCGATGACGAACAGCCGGTCGGCCACGTCCATGGCGAACGACAGCACCTGCTCCGACACCACGATGGTGATCTGGCGCAGCTTGCGGATCTCGTTCAGGGCGCGGGCGATGTCCTTGATGATCGACGGCTGGATGCCTTCGGTGGGCTCGTCCAGCAGCAGCACCTTGGGGTCGGTGGCAAGCGCGCGCGCTATCGCCAGCTGCTGCTGCTGGCCGCCAGACAGGTTGCCGCCCTTGCGGCGGCGCATGTCCCACAGTACCGGGAACAGCGCATAGATGTCTTCGGGCACCTTGCGCGTCCTGCTGTTCTCCAGGCCGGTCTCGATGTTCTCCTCGACGGTCAGCGTGGGAAAGATCATGCGGCCCTGCGGCACATAGGCCAGGCCCTTGGCCACGCGGCGAAAGCTCTCGTCGCCCGTGATGTCCTGCCCGCCGACCTCGATGTGTCCGCCCTTCGTGGGCAGCACGCCCATCAGGCTCTTGAACAAGGTGGTCTTGCCCATGCCGTTGCGGCCCAGGATCGCCACGGTCTCGCTGCGTCCGGCCTCGAAGCTGATGCCGTGCAATGCCTCGCTCTGGCCATAGGCCACGTACAGATCCCTGACTGCCAACATCGCGATACTCCTTGTGGTAGGGCGGGCGAGGCCGCGTCAATGGCCGAGGTAGACGTCGATCACCCGGGGATCGGCCTGCACCTGGTCCATCGGTCCTTCGGCGAGGATCTTTCCCTGGTGCATCACCGTGACCTTGTGCGCGATGCGCTTGACGAAGTCCATGTCGTGCTCGATCACGATCACCGCGCGGTGCCTGCAGATGCGCTGCAGCAGCGCCGCCGTCAGCTCGCGCTCGCGCACGCTCATGCCGGCAATCGGTTCATCGAGCATCAGCAGCTCGGGTTCCTGCATCAGCAGCATGCCGATCTCCAGCCATTGCTTCTGGCCATGCGACAGCAGCCCGGCCTCGGTATCGAGCTGGTCGGCCAGGCCAATTTCCGCGGCAACCGACTGCACACGGCCGATGACCTCGTCGGTGCAACGGAACGCAAGTGCACCGAAGACCGAGCGGCCCGCCGGATATGACACTTCCAGGTTCTTGAACACCGACAGGTTTTCGTAGATCGACGGCGTCTGGAACTTGCGGCCGATGCCGCAACGCACGCGGGTGTGCTCGGGCAGCGCGCGAATCTCCTGGTTCTTGAACTTGATGCTGCCGCCGCTGGCGCGCGTCTTGCCGCATATCAGGTCCAGCAGCGTGGTCTTGCCGGCGCCATTGGGCCCGATGATCACGCGCAGTTCGTCGCGGTCGATATAGAGGTTGACACCATCGATGGCCTTGAAGCCGTCGAAGGACACCGACAGGTCCTCGACCGCCAGCACGAAATCGGTATTGCTCATGCCGAAGCCTCCGGGGGAAGGGGGGCGGCCAGCGGGGCTGGCCGGGATCGCCGCGCCCGCCACCACGTCCTGACATGGGTTGCGTACAGCCCGGCCAGCCCGTTGGGGAAGGCCATGGTCACGCCGATGAAGAGCGCCGCCATCAGGAACAGCCACAGGTCCGGGAACGTCTCGGAGAAGTAGGTCTTGCCGAAGTTCACCAGCAGCGCGCCGTAGACGGCGCCCACCAGGCTCATGCGGCCGCCCACCGCGGCGAAGATCACCATTTCGATCGACGGCACGATGCCGACGAAGCTTGGCGACATGAAGCCCACCTGCAGCGTGAACATCGCGCCGCCGATCGCGGACAGCCCGGCCGCGAGGCAGAAGGCGAAGACCTTGAACATCGACACGTCGTAGCCGGAGAAGCGTACGCGGTCCTCCTTGTCGCGCATCGCCAGCAGCAGGGTGCCGAGCTTGCTGCGCTGGACCCACAGGCACAGCACGATCGATGCGAGCAGCAGTGCCGCGTTGATGTAGTACAGCACCAGCTTCGCGCTATTGCTGCGGATATCCCAACCCAGCAACGTCTTCAGGTCGGTGATGCCATTGACGCCGCCGGTATAGCCCTGCTGGCCGATGATCAGCACGGTCAGGATCAGTGCGATGGCCTGCGTGATGATGGCGAAGTAGACGCCGCCCACGCGGCGCTTGAACATGGCGTAGCTCACCACGAAGGCCAGCAGCACCGGCACCATCACCACCGCCACAAGCGCGAAGGGCAGATGGGCGAAGGGCTTCCACCACAGCGGCAGCGCGGTGAGCTGGTTCCAGTCCATGAAGTCCGGAATGCCGGGCGTGGACTGGATCTTCGTGGACTCGACATCCGATGCCTCCAGCTTCAGGAACATCGCCATCGCGTAGCCGCCCAGGCCGAAGAACACGCCCTGGCCCAGGCTCAGTACACCGCCCCAGCCCCACAGCACCACCAGGCCGATCGCGACGAAGCCGTAGGTCAGGTACTTGCCCACGAGATTGAGACGGAAGGCGTCGAGCACGAGCGGAAACGCCACCAGCAGCAGCAAGGCCAGCAGGGCGACACCGCCCAGGCCGCTGGATTCGAACCACTGGCGGGCGCGGGTCAGCGTGGCCGGCGCCGGTGAAGAGAGGGACGGGGATTGACGGAACATCGCGGGCTCCTTGTGCGGTGATCGGCTTGACATCAGCGCCGGTCCATCAGTGCCGCACCTTGGCGGCGAACAGGCCCTGCGGCCGGATCATCAGGATCAGCACGATCAAGGACAGCGTCAGTACCTTGGCCATCGATCCGGTGATGAAGAACTCCGAGATCGACTGTGTCTGTGCGATGCCGAACGCGGAGGCCACCGTGCCCAGCAGGCTTGCGGCACCGCCGAACGTCACCACCAGGAAGGCGTCGACGATGTACAGCGAGCCACTGGTGGGACCGGTGGAGCCGATCGTGGTGAAGGCGGCGCCGGCCACGCCGGCAATGCCGCAGCCGATCGCGAAGGTCAGCCGGTCGGTGCGTTTCGTGTCGATGCCGATCGCGTTGGCCATGGTGCGGTTGCTGACGGTGGCGCGCACGCGCAATCCCCAGCGGGAGCGGTACAGCGCGAGCATCACGATGGCCGTGACCAGCAGCGTCAGCGCCATCACGAACAGGCCGTTGATCGGGATATCGAGCCCTTCGGCCGGTGCCCACGATCCCATCATCCATTCGGGCAGCGTGGGGCTGACCTCCTTGGGGCCGATGAAGGAGCGGAAGGCCTGCTGCAGCGCGAGACTCAGGCCCCAGGTGGCCAGCAGCGTATCGAGCGGGCGCCGGTACAGATGGCGGATCAGCGCCCACTCGACCAGCCAGCCCGCCACGAAGGCCAGCACGAACGCCACGACGATGGCGAACGGAAAATAGAACGGCAGCAGGCCCGGCCATTGGCTTTCCGTCAGCGTCGACAGCATGAAGATGGTGTAGGCGCCGATCGTCATGAATTCGCCATGCGCCATGTTGATGACGCCCATCTGGCCGAAGATGATGGCCAGTCCCAGGCCCATCAGCAGCAGCACCGAGAACAGGCTGAGGCCGGCGAAGCCCTGCATCAGGCCGATGTTGACCATGTCCGATAGCGTCATCGCTGCGCTCCAGTCGAGGGGAATTGAAATCCGGCGCCCCGCGCCGGCGGGGGCCGGGGGGCGGGGCAAGGGGCGGCTTACTGATAGCCCTTGGGGAAGGGGTTTGGCTCGATCAGTTGCGGCGACTCGGCCACCACCTTGAACGTGCCGTCCGGCTGGCCTTGCGCGATGCGCGATTTGCTCCACAGATGGTGGTTGGCGTGGACCTTGACGTAGCCTTCGGGCGCCGTGGCGAGCTCGATGCCGGGCGAGGCCGCCACCACCTTGTCGACGTCGAAGCTGCCGGCGCGCTCGACCGCCGCCTTCCAAAGCCAGGGGCCGAGATAGCCCGCCTGTGTCACGTCGCCGATCACCGATTTCGGCCCGTACTTGGCGCGGAACGCCTCGACGAATTTCCGGTTGTTGGGGTTGTCCAGGGTCTGGAAGTACTTCATCGACGAATAGAAGCCGGCGAAATTCTCGCCACCGACGCCCAGCATCTCGTCCTCGGTCAGCGACAGCGTCAGCAGGAACTGCTTCGCGCCGGTGATGCCGGCGGCCTTGAGCTGCTTGTAGAAGGCCACGTTCGAGCCGCCCACCACTGCGGCGAAGATGCAGTCGGGCCTGGCCACCTTGATCTTGTTGATCAGCGAATTGAAGTTGGTGTGTCCCAGCGGGTAGTACTCCTCGCCGACGACCTTGCCCTTCTGGAAGTTCTCGATATGCTTGCGGGCGATCTTCATCGAAGTGCGCGGCCAGATGTAGTCCGAGCCCACCAGGAAGAAAGACTTGGCGCCCTTTTCCTTCGCGCCCCAGTCCAGGCCGTACAGGATCTGCTGGGTGGCCTCCTGGCCGGTGTAGATCACGTTCTTCGATTGCTCCAGCCCTTCATAGAAGGTCGGGTAGTACAGCAGGCCGTTCTCCTTTTCGAAGATCGGCAGCACCGCCTTGCGAGATGCGCTGGTCCAGCAGCCGAACACCGCGGCGGCGCGGTCGTTGACCAGCAGCTTGCGCGCCTTCTCCGCAAACGTCGGCCAGTCGGACGCGCCGTCCTCCTTGATCACGCGGATGGTGCGGCCCAGCACGCCGCCGGCCGCATTGATCTGGTCGATGGCGAGCTGCTCGGCCTGGATCGAGCCGGTCTCCGAGATCGCCATGGTGCCGGTGGACGAATGCAGCTGGCCGACCACCACTTCCTTGTCGGTGACGGCCAGCTTCGTGGTGTTGACCTTGGCGGTGGGCGGCGTCTGCGCGAAAGCGGTGCCCGCCACGCTCCCAAGCGGCAGGGCGGCGAGGCCCTGGATCAGGCGGCGGCGGGTGGGCGACGGGGCTCGGTCATGCGGGTCATGCGACATCGTGGGCTCCTGGCTCGTTGGAATCGGTATGGGCTGTGTTGGCGCCACATTAAGGAGTTCGGGGGTGGGCGCGAATACGTCGATTGACGTAGGGGGTCGTGCGGGATGCTTGGATTGCTGTGACGGCCCTCTCCCCCGCCCCTCTCCCGCCGTGCGAGAGAGGGGAGAACACCGGCTGGGGGCTCGAACGCCAATGGTTTGCTCCCCTCTCCCCGCAAGGCCGGAGAGGGCCGGGGGAGAGGGCGGTCACCCCAATCCCAAACACCCCCAGGTTCACTTCTTGCATCCGCCGCCTCCGTTTCCATCGCCCGGAGAGCCGGCGTGTCCGCCGCCACCCAAACCATCTTCCGAATCCGCCGCGACTACAACGCCTGGGTAGCCAACGAGACGCTCGAGGACTACGCGTTGCGCTATACGCCGCGCACCTTTCGCAAGTGGTCGGAGTTCCGCGTCGCCAATACCGCCTTCGGTGCGGTGTCGTTTCTCGCGATGGAGGCGATCGGGGCGTCGATCGCACTGAACTACGGCTTCCAGAACGCGCTGTGGGCCATCGTGCTGGTGGGCGTGGTGACCTTCCTCACCGGGCTGCCGATCAGTTACTACGCCGCGCGCTACGGCGTCGATATGGACCTGTTGACGCGTGGCGCCGGCTTCGGCTATCTCGGCTCCACGTTGACGTCGTTGATCTATGCGAGCTTTACCTTCCTGTTCTTCGCGCTTGAAGCCGCGATCATGGCGCAGGCCGTCAAGCTGTATGTGGGCATGCCGATCGAGTGGGCCTATCTGCTGTGCTCGGTGGTGATCGTGCCGATGGTGCTTTACGGCATCACGCTGATCTCCCGGCTGCAGCTATGGACGCAGCCGCTGTGGCTGGCGCTGCTGGTGTGCCCCTACGTCGCGGTGCTATGGAAGCAGCCCGATGCGCTTGCCCAGTTCACGGGACTGGCCGGGCGCGTGACCGGCGACAACGGCTTTTCGGTACTCGGTTTTGGTGCAGCGGCGACGGTGGCGTTCTCCCTGGTGGTGCAGATCGGCGAGCAGGTCGACTTCCTGCGCTTCCTGCCGGAGAAGACGTGCGCCAACCGGCGGCGTTGGTGGACCGCGGTGCTGCTGGCCGGGCCCGGCTGGATCGTTCCCGGCATGGTCAAGATGATGGGCGGCGCGTTTCTGGCCTACCTTGCCCTGCAGCGGGAGGTGCCGGTGTCGCAAGCGATGGAGCCGACCCAGATGTACCTGGCGGGCTTCAGCGAGGTGTTCCCGGACCCACGCGTCGCGCTGGCCGCCACCGCGCTGTTCGTCGTGGTGTCGCAGGTGAAGATCAACGTGACCAACGCCTATGCCGGCTCGCTGGCGTGGTCCAACTTTTTCGCGAGGCTGACGCACAGCCATCCGGGGCGGGTGGTATGGCTGGTCTTCAATGTGCTGATCGCGGTGCTGCTGATGTCGCTGGGGGTATTCCAGGCACTGGAGCAGGTGCTGGGCCTGTACGGCAATGTCGCGATCGCGTGGGTGGGCGCGCTGGTGGCCGACCTTGTCGTCAACAAGCCGTTGGGCTGGAGTCCGCGCCATATCGAATTCAAGCGGGCCCATCTCTACGACATCAACCCCGTCGGCTGCGGCGCGACGCTGCTCGCGGCGGGGCTGGCGATGGTCGCTTATGCGGGCCTGCTGGGGCCGGTAGCCGAAGCGTTCTCCCCCTGCATCGCGCTCGTGACGGCCTTTGTCGTGTCGCCGGTGCTGGCGCGCGCGACGCGGGGACGCTACTACCTGGCGCGCGTGGCGCAGACCGACTGGCGGCCCGGCGGCCCCATCGCCACCTTGTTCGGTGGCAGCCCGCAAGCCGGCGTGCGTGACGTGAAGCGGCCCGGCGAGCCGGTGCGCTGCACGGTGTGCGAGAACGTGTTCGAGTCGGAGGACATGGCGCGCTGCCCGGCCTATGGGGGAGCGATCTGCTCGCTGTGCTGCACGCTCGAATCGCGCTGCCACGACCGCTGCAAGTCGCGCTCGCGCGCCGCCGAGCAGGCGCAACAGCTGTTGCTCGCGCTGCTGCCCGAGTCGCTGTCGCGCCGCGTGAACTTCCTGGTGGGGCACTACGTGCTGGTCGCGGTGTCGCTGTGCCTTCTGCTCGCCACGGTGCTGGGCGTGGTCTATTACCAGGAGGCGCTGGCCGCCGCGTCGCACGGCTGGCCGGTGCAACGCATCGCCGGGGCGTTCGCCAAGGTGTTCGCCATGCTGGCGCTGATCGTCGCGGTGTGCAGCTGGTGGATCGTGCTTGGCAGCGAGAGCCGGCGGCTCGCGCAGGACGAGTCCAGCCSCCACAACCAGATGCTCACGCAGGAAATCGAGGCGCACCGTCGCACCGACGCGGCGCTGCAGGCGGCCAAGGAAGCCGCCGAATCGGCCAATCTCGCCAAGACCCGCTATGTCGCGGGCATGACGCATGAACTGCGCACGCCGCTGAACAGCATCCTCGGCTACACGCAGATCCTGATGAAGGACGCGGGCCTGCGCGAGCGTGGCGGCGACGCGCTGGCGACCATCCAGCGCAGCGGCGAGCATCTGCTGGGGCTGATCGATGGACTACTCGATCTCGCGCGCATCGAAGCCGGCAGGTTGCGGCTGGAGGCCGAGGCGGTGCCGCTGCCGGCGGTGATCGACGACATCGTACGCATGGTGCGACCGCAGGCCGAGGCCAAGGGCCTGGCCTTCCATTACGTGCGCAGCGGCACGATGCCAGGCTGGGTGCGGGCCGACGCAAAGCGCCTGCGGCAGATACTGGTCAATCTGCTGGCCAACGCGGTGCGCTTCACCGAGCAAGGCAGCGTGACGCTGCGCGTGGACTGTCGCCGGGAAGTGGTGCGATTCGAAGTCATCGATACCGGCATCGGCATCGCGCCCGAAGACCATGCGCGCATTTTCCTGCCGTTCGAGCGCAGCGGCGGCGGCCGGCGCGCGCGTGAGCCGGGTACCGGTCTTGGCCTGACGATCACCCAGCTATTGACCGGACTGATGGGCGGCGAGGTGGCGCTGCGCAGTGCGCCGGGGGAGGGCAGCACCTTCACGGTACGCCTGTACCTGCCCGAGACGCCGGCGCCGGCCGATGGAGCGCGCCGTCCCTACCGGCCCATCACCGGATATCTCGGGCCGCGCCGCACGCTGCTGGTGGTCGACGACCAGCCGGTGCATCGCCAGTTGCTGGCCGGCATGCTGATGCCGCTGGGCTTCACCATTCGCGAGGCGGCCAGTGGGGCCGAGTGCCTGGAGAGCGCGCGCCAGGGCCGGCTGGACGCGGTGTTGCTCGATATCAGCATGGACGGCGCCAACGGCTGGCAGACCGCCGTGCAGCTGCGCGCGGCGGGCTTCGGCGGACCGATCGTGATGGTGTCGGCCAATGTGTTCGAGAACCAGCCGGAGCGGCTGCGCCAGCATGGTTGCCAGGACTTCGTCGGCAAGCCGGTCATCGAATCGGAGCTGCTGTACGCGCTGGAGCGCCATCTCGAGCTGGAATGGGTCACGGGCCCGCGCGTGGGCGAATGGAACGATCCGGGACCGGCGTTGCCCCGGCCGCCTTCGCACGCCTTGCCGCACCTGCCGCCCGAAGCGGCCAGCGAGATACTGCGGTTGGCGCGGCTCGGCCATCTGGCCGGCGTGCGGGACGCACTGGTGCGCATGGCGCGGGAACGGCCGGATCTGCAGGCAGATTGCGGCCGCCTGCAGCAGTTGGTCAGCCGCTGCGACCTCGATGCGGTGGCGGCGCTTCTGAAGGAGAGCCTCGATGTTGCCCAATCCTGACGCTGCCGCCGCTGGCGGCGAAGTGGTGCTGGTGGTCGACGACGCGCCGCAGACCTTGCATCTGCTCTGTGCAACCCTTGGCCATGCCGGCTATACCGTGCTGGTCGCCCACGACGGAGAAAGCGCGCTGGCCCGGCTGGAGCTGGCCACGCCCGACGCGATCCTGATGGATGCGATCATGCCCGGCATCAGCGGCTTCGAGACCTGTCGGCGCATCAAGGCGGTGCCATCGCTGCACCACGTGCCGGTGATCTTCATGACCGGTCTGTCCGAGTCGGAGCATGTGGTGCGGGGTTTCGACAGCGGCGGCGTGGACTACGTGGTCAAGCCGGTGCGCGAAAGCGAGGTGCTGGCCCGGCTGGCCACGCACGTGCGCAACGCGCGCGCGGCGCGGCTGGCGCGCGAGGCGGTCGATGTAGGCGGGCACGGCGTGGTGATGGTCGACGCGCACGGGCGCGTGGCTTGGCGATCGCCACGCGCGGACCGGTGGTTGCGCGAGTTCTTTCCCGAGTGCGACGGCTCGTTGCCCGTCGGATGGGCGGCAATGGCCGCGCGCAGCGCCCGCCAGCGCGGCGGGGAAGAGCGTGACACGCCGCTGCCGCCGGATCATGCCGCGCGTGCCACGCGGGCGGGGGCCACGTTGGTGGCGCGCAGCCTCGGGCCGATCGGCATCGGCGAATCGATGCTGCTGTTGCATGTCGAGGAACCGGGGCCGGCGGCGGTCTCGCGGCTGGACACCGCCGCGCTGACGCCGCGCGAGGCCGAGGTGCTGTCATGGGTCGCCAAGGGCAAGACCAATCGCGACATCGGCGATATCCTAGGCATCAGCGCGCGCACGGTCAACAAGCACCTCGAACATATCTTCGAGAAGCTGGGCGTCGAAACGCGCGCGGCCGCGGCGGCGCTCGCCAGCCGGGAGCTGGCCGGGCGGCCGCACTGATGCCCCGGCGGCACGCTGGTCCGTGTCGCGGCTTCAGTCCCAGGCAGGCGCGATGCCTTCCGGATTGGCCAGCCGCGTGCCACGGTCGAGCTGGGCGATCGCCGCCATGTCGTCGTCGCTCAGGCGCAGTTCCCGCGCGCGCAGGTTGGCCGCGAGGTTGTCGCGCTTTGTGGAGGACGGAATTACCGCGTACCCCTGCTGCAGCGCCCATGCCAGCGCCACCTGCGCGGGGCTGGCCTGATGCGCCTGCGCGATGCGCTGGATCACCGGGTCCTGCAATACCTGTCCATAAGCCAACGTCATGTACGACGTGACATGAATGCCGCGCTGCCGTGCATGGTCGGTCAGCTTGCGGTTCTGCAGATAGGGGTGGACTTCGATCTGGTTGGTGGAGATCTGGTCGGCGCCGACGGCATCGATGGCCTGGTCCAGCAGGGCGATGGTGAAATTCGACACGCCGATCTGGCGGGTCAGCCCGTGCGCCTTCGCCTCGGCCAGCGCGGCCATGTATTCGGGCAGCGGCACGGCGTTGCCGGGCGACGGCCAGTGGATCAGCGTCAGGTCCACCTGTTCGGTGCGCAGCCGGGCGAGGCTGTCCTTCAGGCTGGCGATCAGCTTGTCGCCGCCGAGGTTGTCGGTCCAGATCTTCGTGGTGAGGAAGATCTCGCCGCGCGGCACGCTGCTTTCCGCGATGGCCTGGCCGATGTCGGCCTCATTGCCGTAGATCTGCGCGGTATCGATCAGCCGGTAGCCGAGTTCGAGCGCGGTCTTGACCGAGTCGATCACGGTCTGGCCGGTGAGGCGAAAGGTGCCGAGGCCGAATGCGGGAATCGGGGCGGGCATGGGTCCTCCTTGGGAAGCGTGGATGGGGTGCGGGCAATGCCCGGGATGTTCGGCATTGTGGCGCCGCCGGGGTTCCACACCAAGGGGGAGGTGGGCAAATCTGTGTTGAGTGGTGGTCAAGGGTGGGGTGGTTGGGGGGCTGGTGGTGCCGTTGGTGGGCAGTATCAATCCAGGCGATATCAGCCCGCCCACCCAATTCAAAACCCCACCGGATACCCATCCTTGCGCCAGTCCGACGCCGCCGCATAACCTTGCTCCAACCGCATCGCCATCTGCGCACCGCCAAACTCCAGGCTATCGGCGCCAGCCACCTCCACCGCATGTCCGCGCGCGCCCAGCCCCTCGATGGTGGCAGCCGGGCAATGCGCCTCCACCGCGACGCCGACGTTGTCGTCCAGCACGCGCCAGCGCGGCGCATCGCTGGCCGTCTGCGGGTTCTGGCCGAAGTCCGCGATCCGGCTGGTCATCTGCACGTGGCCCTGGGCCTGCATCGACCCGCCCATCACGCCAAACGAGGCCAGCGGCTGGCCGTCGCGCATCAGGAAGCCCGGGATGATGGTGTGGAAGGGCCGCTTGTTCGGCGCGACCCGGTTCGGGTGGCCCGCCTGCAGCGAGAATCCCCAGCCCCGGTTATGCAATGCGATGCCGGTCCCGGGCACCACCACGCCGGAGCCGAAGCCTTTGAAGTTGGACTGGATGTACGACACCATCATGCCGTTGCGGTCGGCCGCCGTCAGATAGACCGTGCCGCCGCTATGCGGCTTGCCCGGGCCGGGGTAGCTCGCCTTGTCTGGATCGATCGCGCGGGCGCGGGCCGCCAGGTAGTCGGGATCGAGCAGATGGCTTGCCGTGACCGGCGTCATCGCGGCCGGGTCCGCCACATAGGCGTGCAGGTCGGCGAAGGCGAGCTTCATCGCCTCGATCTGCAGATGCATGGTGCGGGCCGAATCCACGCCGCCGCCGGCCACATCCCAGTGGTCCAGCATGCCGAGCGCCATCAGCGCGCCGATGCCCTGGCCGTTCGGCCCGATCTCGCACAGCTCCACGTCCCGATACGCCATGCGGATCGGCTCGACCCAGTCGGCACGGTGGGCCGCCAGATCGGCCTCGTCGATGCGGCCGCCGGTCGCGCGCGCATGCGCGGCGATGCGCGACGCCAGTTCGCCATGGTAAAAGTCATCGCCTCGCGTGCGGGCGATGCGTTCAAGCGTGTCCGCCTGGCCCGCGCAAATGAAGCGCTCCCCGGGCAGCGGCGCGCGCCCGCGCGGCGCGAACGCGTCGTCGAATCCGGGCTGGCCGCTCAGCACCGGAATCTGCGCCTGCCACTGACGATGCACGGTCGGCGACACCACGAAGCCGTTGCGCGCGTATTCCAGCGCCGGTTCGAACAGGTCCTCGAACGGCAGCGAGCCAAACTTCTCCCACGTGGCGCGCCAGCCCGACACCGCGCCGGGCACGGTCACGCTGTCCCAGCCCTTGAATGGCATCGAGGTCTGCGCGCCGAACGACTCCGGTGTCCACGCGCGCGGCGCGCGCCCCGACGCGTTGAGGCCGTGCAACTGCTGGCCGTCCCAGATCAGCGCGAAGGCGTCGCCGCCGATGCCGTTCATGCAGGGCTCGACGACGGTCAACGCGATGGCGGTGGCGAGCGCGGCGTCGACCGCGTTGCCGCCGCGCGCCAGCATGCGCAGCCCTGCCGCGGCGGCCAGCGGCTGGGATGTCGCCACGACATTGTCGGCCAGCACCGGCACGCGCAGGGAACGATAGGGGAATTGCAGCAGCGGGTTCATGTCACCTTCACACAAGAAAGAGGGCGGCACGCTGCCGCCCCCGGGAGTACAGCCGGGATGGAATGCCGGGTCGGGCCATCGCCCGGCCGGCTCAGTCGATCTTCACCTTGGCGGCCTGCGCCACCTTGCTCCAGGTCTGTATCTCGCCCTGGATCACGCGGCCGAACGCATCGGGTGCGGTGTATTGAAGCTGCACGCCTTGCGCTTCCAGCGTCCTGTTCAGTTCGGGACTGGCCAGCACCGTCCTGGTGGCGTCGGCCAGCTTCTTGATGACCGGAGCGGGCGTGCCCTTGGGCGCGACGAGACCGAACACATTATTGACGCCGAAGTCCTTGATGCCGGCCTCTCCCATCGTCTGCGTATCGGGCAGCGTCGTCACACGCTTGTCGGACGCCACCGCCAGCAGTCGCAGCTTGCCCGATTTGACGTGCGGCAGCGCCGACGGGATGCTGTCGAACATCATCGCGGAGCGGCCCGCCATCAGGTCGGGCAGCGCGAACGAGCTGCCCTTGTACGGCACATGCACCACGTCGACACCGGTGCGCAGGCGGAACAGTTCCGATTCCAGATGCGACAGCGTGCCCGATCCCTGCGACGCGAAGTTGTATTTGCCCGGCGCATCCTGCAGGTACTTGATCAGTTCCGGCACCGTCCTGATAGGCAGCGAGGCGGGCACCACCAGGATGTGCGGCACGTTGCCGACGCCCGCCACCGGCACGAAGTCCTTCTGCAGGTCGGCGGGCTGGCTGGAATAGGTGGCGGCGGCGATGGCGGCGTTACTGACCGCGGCCATGTAGATGGTGTAGCCGTCCGGCGCCGCCTTGGCCGCGTACGCCATGCCGATCGCGCCGCCGGCCCCGGGCCGGTTTTCCACCACCACGGGTTGCTTCAGTTCCTGCGCCAGCCGCTGGCCGACCGCGCGCGCCAGCACATCGGTGGCGCCGGCCGGCGGGAATGACAGCACGAGCTGGATCGGGCGTTCGGGGTACTCGGCAAGCGCGGCCGGGGCCGCGACGGCGGCGGCCATGCCAAGCGCGGCGGCCATGCCGGTGCGGCGGCTGCCCGCCTTCAGAATGGTGCGGGCCTGCGCCGCAACGGTGCGCGCAAGCTGAAGCGACTGCATGAACATGATCGGGTTGACTCCGGGGAGGGCCGCTGTCCACGGCGCATGGCCGCGGGCCGGGGCCCGGGATTACGGAATGCTCAGCGCGGGCCGCCTGTCCTGCGAGGGGTGCTGCGGCGATCGCGCTTCTCGGTCATGCTGGTCCGGTTCTTGTGGGCCGGTTGGCTGGTTGGGAAGGATCGATTCTAGGCATGTTCCGTGCTTGAGCGGATGCGGATCGGCCATGAGCCCATGCGGAAATGGAATAAGGGCGGGGGGAGGGCGGTCACAGACCCATCGCGCTACAGCAGGAAAACAACATGCAGTTGAAGTGGATCGAAGACCTGCTGGTGCTCGAACGTACCCGAAGCTTTTCGCGCGGCGCGGAGTTGCGCCACGTCACGCAGTCGGCGCTGTCGCGCCGCATCCGTTCGCTGGAGGAGTGGGTCGGCGCCGAGCTGGTGGACCGCAATACCTATCCGCTGGCGTTGACGCGCGCGGGTACGACCTTCTGCGACAATGCGCGCGAGGCGCTTGCCCTTCTGATGGACGCGCGCGCCGCCGTGCGCCGCGACGCGATGCTGCCGGACCGCACCATCGAGATCGCGGCCGGGCACACCCTGTCGCTGACCTTCCTGCCAAGCTGGCTCAAGGCATGCCGCGACCGCTTCGGCCCGTTCAATGCCCGTGTGGTGGCCGCCAATGTGGTGGACGCGGTGGTGGCGCTATCGGAAGGCCACTGCGACCTGATGCTGGGCTACAACCATCCGCGCGTGCCGGTGTTGCTCGATGCCGAGCGCTTTGACAGCATCGGCGTCGGCACCGACATGCTGCTTCCGGTGTCGGTTCCCGACGCGCACGGCGGCCCGCGTTACGCGCTGCACGACGCGGCGCCGGGCAGCACGCCCTTCCTCGCCTATACCCCGAGCACCACGCTGGGCCGCGTGGTCGACGGCATCCTGGAGCGCAAGCAGGCGCACCGCCTGCTGGTGCGATGCTACGAGGCCGACATGGCGATGCTGCTGCTGAAAATGGCCACCGAAGGCCATGGCGTCGCGTGGCTGCCGCACAGCACGGTGGCGCCCGCGCTGGCGGACGGCACGCTGGTGCGGGCGGGCGACGATAGCTGGGGCTCGGCGCTGGAGATCTGCGCGTACCGGGCCGTTCATCGCGTCAATCCGACGTTGCAGGCGCTGTGGCGGATGGTGGCGGGGGAGCACACCCACAGCGTTTGAAACACTGCCGGTTTTCTCCCGTCTCCCGCGAGGCGGGAGAGGGGCGGGAGAGAGGGCAGTCTCAGCCCATCCCCAAGCCCGCCCTCCCAACTCAAATCCCCACGAACGCCGCAAATTCCTCCAGCGGCGCCCGCCTCGACACCAGCCGGTTCGCCGGCGCATCGGGATCGGCGTAGCCGATCGCCATGCCAGTGAAAAGCATCCGCTGTTCCGGCGTGCCCAGGAAGCGATAGATCGTTTCCGGATACCGCGCCCAGCATTCCTGCGGGCAGCTATCGAGTCCGGCCTCGCGCAACAGCAGCATCACGTTCTGCAGGAACATGCCGAGGTCCGCCCACTGCGGCGGTCCCATGCGGCGATCGACGGTGCAGAACAGCGCCAGCGGCGCCCCGAAGAACTGGAAATTGTTGGCGAACCATTGGCGCCGTGCCGCGCGGTCTTCGCGTGGAATGCCCAGCTCCCCGTACAAGTCCTCACCGACCTCGAAGCGGCGGTCGCGATAGGGCGGCACCAGTTCGCGCGGGTAGACATCGAACTCGGGGTCTTCGCCGGCCGGTGCGTCGGCCAGGCGCGCGCGCATGATGGCCTTCAGCTCGTCCAGGGCCGCTCCACCCACCACGTCGATGTGCCAGGGCTGCAGATTGCCGCCCGACGGCGCGCGCGCCGCCTTGGCGAGGATCTCGCGGATCAGCTGCGCGGATACCGGACGGTCGAGAAAGCCGCGCACCGAGCGGCGCGTGGCGATGGCTTCGCTGACATTCATGGGCGCTTCCTTGTGGCTGCAGGGCCCGGGCGGCGGGACGAAGGGCGGTGGCTCGCGCCGCGCCGGCTGCCGTGGTAAGTTCGTCCGCGACGATAGCACGACAACGATGGGAGACAAGGCATGGCGGGCCCGCTGCAAGGCATGAAGGTGGTGGAAATGGTGGGGCTCGGCCCGGCGCCGTTCTGCGCGATGATGCTCGCCGACATGGGGGCCGAGGTGATCCGCATCGATCGTCCCGGCCGCTCCGGCGGGATCATGCCCGATGAGGTGCGGTTCGATGTCACCGCCCGCGGCCGGCGCTCCGTGGCCGTCGACCTGAAACGGCCGGGCGGGACCGACGCCGTGCTGCGCCTGATCGATCGGGCCGATGTGCTGATCGAGGGATTCCGTCCCGGCGTGATGGAACGGCTCGGCCTCGGCCCGGATGCCTGCCGCGCGCGCAATCCGGCGCTCGTATATGGCCGCATGACGGGCTGGGGCCAGCACGGGCCCCTCGCACAGGCCGCCGGACACGATATCAACTACATCGCCATCACCGGCGCGCTGCATGCGATCGGCCATGCCGATGCGCCGCCGGTGGTGCCGCTGAACTATATCGGCGATTTCGGCGGGGGCGCGATGATGCTGGCGTTTGGCGTCGTCTGCGCGGTGCTGGAGCGGCAGCGCAGCGGACAAGGCCAGGTGGTGGACGCCGCGATGACGGATGGCGCGGCGCTGTTGTCCGCGATGATGTATGGCTTCCATGCGGCGGGAAGCTGGAGCAACCGTCGTGCCGATAACCTGCTGGACGGGGGTGCGCACTACTACGGCACCTATGCGTGCGCCGACGGGAAGTACGTCGCCATCGGCGCGCTGGAACCGCAGTTCTACCGGCGGTTGCTCGAACTGTGCGGCATCGACGATCCGGCCTTCGCCCGACAGGACGACAAGTCGAGCTGGCCGGCCTTGCGACAGCGTCTGGCCAAGGTATTCCGGACTCGCACGCGCGACGAATGGTGCGCGGCGATGGAAGGCAGCGACGCCTGCTTCGCGCCGGTGCTCGATTGGGATGAGGCGCCGGCGCATGCGCACAATCGCGCGCGGCAGACCTTCATCGACATCGATGGCGTCGTGCAGCCGGCGCCGGCTCCGCGGTTCTCGCGCTCCGTCGCGGATTTGCCTCGTGCGCCTGCGCAGGTTGGCGCGGACGGCGCCGCGGTGCTGCGGGAGTGGGGGTTTTCGGCGGAGGAGGTGGAGGGATTGATGCAGGGTGGGGTGTTGGGCAGAGGGCAGTCCTCCCGCAACTAAACTGCCAACAACAACCTCGTCCGACACAACCCATGCCCGACACTCCCGACACCTACTTCGATGCCGTCTACGCCCGCACCGACGACCCCTGGCACTACCGCACGCGCTGGTTCGAGGCGCGCAAGCGCGCGTTGCTGCTGGCCGTGCTGGACCGTCCGCGCTTTCGCTCGGCCTTCGAGCCGGGCTGCGCCAATGGCGAATTCACCGCGATGCTGGCGCCGCGTTGTGAACGACTGCTCGCGGCCGACCGCCATCCGCGCGCGACCGAGGCGGCCGCGCGCCGCAATGCCGGCTCCGCGAACGTGACCGTGGCATCGATCAAGGTGCCATGGGAATGGCCCGAGGGCACCTTCGACCTGATGGTGATCAGCGAGTTTGCGTACTACCTGGCCACCGATCAGGTCGCATGGCTTGCCCGACGCATCCGCGCGTCGATGGCTGCCGATGGCCTGCTGGTGGCCTGCCACTGGCTGCACCCCTTCGACGAGCGCGCCTGCGCGACCGACGACGTGCACCGGTTGCTGCAGGACGAGACCGGATTCGCGCCGGCCGCCGAATACCGCGAAGCCGACTACGTGATCCAGGCCTGGAGCGTCGACGGCCGCGGTCCGAGCCAGCGCGAACCGGGCTGATGCGATCCGTCACTGCATGTGCTGCCCTCCATTGATGCAGATATTGGCGCCAGTGATGAAGGCCGCATCATCGGAGCACAGGAAGGCCACCAGCGCGGCGATCTCCTCGGGTTTGCCAAGGCGTCCCATCGGTATCTGCGGCAACACCTTGTCGCGCAGCACCTCGGGCGGCACGGCGCGCACCATGGCGGTGTCGAGATATCCGGGCGACACGGTATTGACGGTAATGCCCTTGTCCGCGCATTCGAGCGCCAGCGATTTGGTGAAGCCATGGATGCCGGCCTTCGCCGCGGCGTAGTTGGTCTGACCGAACGCGCCCTTGCAGCCATTGACGGACGAGATGTTGATGATTCGTCCCCAACCGCGTTCCAGCATGCCGCCGTAGAAGGGCTTGGTCATGTTGAACAGCGAATCCAGATCGGTGCGCATCACCGCATCCCAGGCTTCCCGCGTCATCTTCCTGAAGCTCATGTCGCGGGTAATGCCGGCATTGTTGATCAGCACGTCGACGTGGCCGAGGTCGGACAGCACGCGCGCGGCACATGCCTGGCTGGCATCGTAGTCCGCGACATCGGCTTCGTATGCCAGGAATACCCGCCCCTGCGCCTGCTGGTTTTCCAGCCACGCCGCGACATGGTCGTTGCCGGGGGAGTGCGTGACGGCGACACGATAACCCTGCGCCAGCATCCGGATGGCGATGGCCTCGCCGAGTCCCCCCATGCCGCCCGTAATGAGGGCGATCCGGTCAGTTTGCATGGTCGCCTCGCTTGGCATTGCGGGCGGCGCCCTGGGCCGCCTGGGTGGCCTGGGCCGCCGCGGTCGTCGCTGCCTGCGTCGTCGCCTGCGTCATCTCGTTGAAGCGGTCAGCCATGGCTTGCATCGGGAAGCCGGCCGCCGCGGCCCCGCCGCTGGCCATGGCGGCGGCCTGGCAGCGCTGCAGTGACTCGGAGGTCTCGCGCATGGTGGCCAACCATGCGGACTGCGTATCGGCCATCAGCTTCATGCAGTTCTGCATCAGTCCGGCATTGCGCTCGATATTCTGGCGCAGCATCAGGCCAGGCAGCGCGCCGAGCGAGGACCAGTCGGTGGCGCCGTTGATTTCGGTCATCGCGGCCTGCGAGCCGTTGAGCGCGTCGTCGGCCGCCTTGAGCTGGAGCCGGATGAATTGCTGCTGTGTTTCCTCGATCAGCGCGAGTCCGCGCAGCGTGTTCTCCAGCGCGGTGCGGGTCAAGGCGAAAGGCATGTCGGTGGTTGCTGGCATGGTCAGTCTCCGGTTGGTGCGCATGGGAAAGCGATCGCTGAGCAATCGCGGCGTCGCATCGGCAGCGGATATGGCATGGGCGCTGCGCGATCGACGCGTGTGGGACGGCCTGACAAATCAGTCTAGGCGGCGCCGCGCGGGATTGCTCAACTTGACGCGTGGGCAATCTCTTCGTTGCCTTGGGCAAGCGGCGCGGCGGTGCCGGACAGGTAGCGCGCGACAGCGGTGAACCATGGTGCCCGCGGTTCGGTCTGACCGGTACCGCCGCATCGGCGATTCACTGCCAACGTACGGGGAAAGCCCATGGAAGCGCTAAGCCAAGCACAGCTACGTGACGTCGAGGACCGCCTGGGCAGGATCGAAGCCGATCTCTCGGCCCGCCTGAAAGGGCTGAACGACGACCAGCCCGCACCTGGGGACATGCAGGAGCGCGATGTCGGCGACCAGGCCGACATGGCGGAGCGGAATACGGAACGCGCCGACGATTCGGCGCTGCTGGATCACTATCGCAGCCAGCTTGCCGATATCGACGCCGCCCGCGATCGCATACGCGACGGCACGTTTGGCGTCTGCGAAGACTGCGGGCAGGCCATTCCCTTCGAACGGCTGCAGGTGTATCCCACCGCGAGGCGCTGCGCGCCGTGCCAGGAGCGGCACGAGCGGTTGTATGCGGGGCGGGGTGGGGGATGAACGGGAGGGGTGCCTGGGGGTGTTTGTGGATGGGAGGTGACTGCCCTCTCCCCCGCCCCTCTCCCGCAAGCGGGAGAGGGGAGAAAACCGACAGCATCTGAAACACCGTGGCTGTTCTCCCCTCTCCCGCTTGCGGGAGAGGGGCCGGGGGAGAGGGCAACCCGTCAATCCACCTTCGCCCCCGACAGCTTCACAATGCGCGACCATTTCGCGATATCGCTTTGCAGTTGCGCGGCGAACGCCTCCGGCGTACTGGCGACCACTTCGCTGCCGCCATCGTGGATCAGCTTGATCACGTCGGGCGATTGCAGTACCTGTGCAATGGATGCGCGCAGATAGGCCACGCGCTCGGGCGGCGTGTTGGCCGGCGCGAAGAATCCATACCAGTCCTCGAACTCGGCGTTCCTGTAGCCCAGCTCCGCCAGCGTCGGCACCTTGCTGAACACCCCAAGGCGCTTCGGACTGGTCACGGCCAGCACGCGCATCTTGCCGGTCTGCACGAAGCCCGCGACGGACGACGTCGATGTGATCAGCGTCGATACCTGCCCGCCGAGCAGATCGGTAATCGCCGGGCCCGCGCCCTTGTACGGCACGTGCGACAGCGAGACCTGGTGATCCTTCTCCAGCACCACGCCCACGAGATGCGACAGCGTACCGTTGCCCGGCGTGGCATAGGTCAGCTTGCCCGGCTGCGCCTTTGCCTGCGCCGCGAGGTCGGCGAAGGTCTTCAGCGGTGAGGCGGCCGCCMCCACGATCGCCAGCGGCGCCGCGTTGATCTGCGTGATGGGCGTGAAGTTCTTCACCGGATCGAAACCGGGCCTGGCGTACAGGCTGGGATTGACCGCCATCACCGACACCTGCGAGGTCAGCAGCGTGTAGCCATCGGGCCGGGTCTCCGCCACCAGCTTGGCGCCAATATTGCCACCGGCGCCGCCGCGATTGTCCACGACGGCCGGCTGTCCCGTTACGGCGGCCAGCTTGTTGGTGACGATGCGCGTGATGCCGTCGTTGCCGCCGCCCGGCGGGAACGGCGACACGAAGCGGATCGGCTGGCTCGGGAAATCGCCGACGGGCGCCAGCGGCTGCGGCGTGGCATGAGCTATCGCAGTGGCGGTGAACAGCACCAGCAGCAGGGGAATGGTGGTCTTCTTCATGGGACGCCTCCAAACGTCGTGGCTACTACGCTTCACTACTTCTTCATGACTTCTCGTGAGAACTACGGCAGGCGGTAAGTCCCCAGCTCCTGTTCATCGAGCTGGGCGATCAGGTTGGTCTCCCACGCGAGGTACTGGCGCGCGGCGTCCTTGTTGCCGTCATGGCGGTCATGGACAAAGAAGAGGTAGTCGATGCATTCGGCATCGGGCGGCACATCGGGCGAGGACTCCAGCGGCAGGCCGGCTTCCTTCCAGGCATGCAGGCCGCCATCCAGCACGCGTGTCCTGGCGCGTTGCGCGTCGGGCAGCGCGAGGGCGGCAATGCGCGCGATGGCGGGATGGTCGGCGATCAGCACCAGCGGACGACACTCGTTTGCCACCACGGCGGCCAGGCGCGGCCGGATCGACCAGAGCGAGCCCGGCACGTGCGCCTTGCGGTAATCCATGCTGGGCCGCACGTCGACGGCCACCGCCTCGCCGGCGGCAAGCTGCCGCAACAGCGAACCGGCGTCGATGGCGTCCAGCGATGGCAGCGCCGGAATGACCGGCTCCGGCACCCGCAGGCCGCTGTCGACGCCGCGCTCCAGCACCCAGGCGTCGTGTCCGAGTTGCCGCAGCCAGCTCGCCACCACGGGCGCGCGCACGCCGTCGGCATCGAACAGCACCAGCCGCGCGCCGCGCACGCCGACATACTGGTCGGTCGCCTGGATCAGCTGGCCGCCCGGCGTATGCTGTGCGCCGGGCAGCGTTCCCTGCGCGAACTCTTCGGGGGTTCGCACATCGCAAAGGAACAGGGAGCGCGACGAATCGGCGGCCCAGCCGGCCACCGTGGCGGCATCGACGGTGCGCACGCCGTGCTGTGCGGCGAGTGCCGATGCGGCGGCGCGCATGTTCTCCAGGCTGGCCGCGCCGACTTGCGCCGGCTTGTCGGGATAGCGGCGGCTGTTGCCGTGCTCCAGCGGATAGTCGGCGAGATACCAGCCCTGCGTGCCGTTCTCCAGCGCGTAGACCGGATTGGGAATGCCGAGGTTGATCAGCGTCTGCGCGCCGATGATGCTGCGGGTGCGGCCCGCGCAATTGATGACGATCGGCGTGTCGCTGTCCGGCACCAGGTCGGCCAGCCGGTAGGCGAGTTCGCCGTTGGGGCAGCACACCGCGCCCGGGATGTTCATCTTGCGGAATTCGGACAGCGGCCGTCCGTCGAGGACCACCAGCCGCTCGCCGCGCGCCTGCATGTCATGCAATTGCCGCGCGCTGATGCGCGGCGTGTGCAGCCGATGCTCGACCAGTTCGCCGAACGTCTTCGATGGCACGTTGACGCCCGCGAACAGGGCATAGCCGGCGGCGGACCATGCCGCGGTGCCGCCTTCCAGTACATGGACATTGGTGTAGCCGATCGCGGCCAGTGCGTGGGCGGCGTCGGTGGCTACGCCGTGCCCATCGCCGTCGTACACCACCACGCGGGTGGCGCGGCGCGGCACCAGGCGCGGTGTATCCAGCTCCAGCCGGCTGAACGGCAGCGGCACGGCGAAGAACAGGTGCGATTCGCCATACTGGCCGTGCTCCCGCACATCGAGCAGCGCGATTTCCTCGCCGTCATGCAGCCAGGTCTTGAGGGTCGGGGCGTCTACGAATTGGGTCATCGAAGGGGCGATCGAAAGGGTCGGCCGGCTCCGCGCTCAATGCGCGGATGCCGGCAACACGCTCCCCTGGCCGGCATGGCCATCCAGACATCGGCACAGGAGAGCGGGAAAGGGTTTGGCGTCCGTGGCGCCGCATGGCGCCGATCGAAGCGTCTAGCGCCGGGTCTGTACGCCGACGGCCATCACCTGATAGCGACCGGTTTCCAGATCGAAGGCGATGCGTTCCTTCAGCGTTTCGAGCGCGCGGCCGTACATATGCAGATGGCGGATGACCTGCTCGCCGCGAATCTCGACCGAATGAATGTCGTCCGGCATCAGCGCGATGCCGGCGCCGGGGCCGACCACCACGGTGTCGGTCTGTTCCAGCCGGCCAACGCCCGGCTGCGAGCCATCATCGACGCGGCGGTAGACGTAGTTGTATTCCTTGCCTTCCACCGCGGCGACGCAGGCCCACGTGGTGTGGTTATGCGGCGGGATGCGCTTGCCCGGCCGCATCACGTTCAGATAGAGCGCGTAGCGCTGGTCGGGGTCCTCGCTGATCAGGTAGCGGGCCTGGCGTTCGCCGGTCTCCGGCGGTGCGAACTGGGTTTCGTCCCACAGCTCCCTGCGCGCGGCCAGGCGCTTCACCTCGGCCAGCACCTGGTCGAGCGCTTCGCGCGTCAGCGGCTGGTTTTCAACAAGACTCTTAATGTGTTGAATGGCGCCGCTCACGGCGGTGCTGCGGGCTTCTGCGAGGCTCATGGGCCGACTCCAAGGGATTTGCTGTGTGCTGAACGGTGCGCTGGCTTTGTTTGTCGCTTCGCCACGCTGATGTGAGCGCCACTTTACTGGCGCGAACCGGCTGCCACAACTTAGAATATTGCAGTAATACATAAGCCCATCTTATATAAATGCGCCACCTCGACCTGGAGCTCCTCCGCACGCTCGTCGCCATCGCGGAGCACGCGACCTTCGCGGCGG
>NZ_VLJN01000038.1 GCF_007829435.1 Cupriavidus gilardii J11 | reverse complement strand
CGCCACCGGCTCGGCGACCGTGGCGATGACCACCGCCGCCGGCATCGTCGCGCCGATCGCGGCGAGCGTGCCGGGAACGCGGCCGGAGCTGCTGGTGCTGAGTACCGGGGCCGGCTCGCTGATCCTGTCGCACGTGAACGACGGCGGCTTCTGGCTGGTCAAGGAGTACTTCAACATGACGGTGACGCAGACCTTCAAGACCTGGTCGGTGTGCGAAACCATCATCTCGGTAGTGGCGCTGCTGTTGACCCTCGTACTGGCCACGGTGGTCTGACCCGGGCGGGCCGGCCGTGCCAAAGCGGCCGACCTTGCCTACAATGGCCGGGAAGCTTCGCACCTCGGGTCCTCGCCGGCCCGCTCCTCGCCGGCCCTCCTCGCCGGCCCATTCGGGAGACGCCATGCCGATCGATCGCCGCCGCTTCCTTGTCCGCTCCGCCACCCTCGCCGGCGCCATGGCCGGCGGCGTCGCGACCGGCCTGCCCCGTCTGGCCGGCGCCCAGGCGCAGCCCTCGCCCTCCGCCGACACCGCCTCCACGCCGCTGCGCCGTGCGATTCCCGGCACGCGCGAAACGCTACCGGTGATCGGGCTCGGCACGGCCGATACCTTCGACGCGGATGCCGGCAGGCTGCGCGACAGCCCGCTGTCCGAGGTGATGTCGCTGCTGCTGCAGAACCCGGGCTCGGTGCTCGATACCGCGCCCAGTTATGGCAACGCCGAAAGCGTGTCGGGCGAACTGATGAAGCTGCATGGCGCACGGGGCAAGCTGTTCCTCGCAACCAAGATTTCGGCATCCGCTTCCGGTGCGCCGGCGCAGTGGGCACGCTCGCAGCAGCAGCTCGGCAGCGATCGCGTCGATCTTCTGCAGGTGCACAACCTGATCGACTGGGAAGAGAACCTGCGCTTCCTGCGACGGCTTCAGGACGAGGACAAGGTCCGCTATATCGGCGTGACGCACTACCGCGACGACGCCCATGCCGCGCTGGCCGATATCGTGCGCAGCGAGAAGATCGATTTCGTGCAGGTGAACTATTCGGTCGCCGAACGCGAGGCCGAGCGCACGCTGCTGCCGCTGTGCCGGCAGCGCGGCATCGCGGTACTGGTCAACCGCCCGTTCCAGGACGGCAGGCTATTCCGCGCGGTGAAGGGGCGGCCATTGCCGGCGTGGGCAGCGGAGATCGACTGCGCCAGTTGGGGCCAGCTGTTCCTGAAGTTCATCGTCAGCCATCCCGCCGTGACGGCGGCGATTCCGGCCACCTCCAACCCCCGCCATATGCGTGACAACCTCGGCGCGGCAATGGGCCGGATGCCTGACGCCCGGCAGCGCGAGCAGATCGCGGCGCTGCTGTCCTGACACCCACAGGCCGGCAAGCCGCAAGGCAAGCGATGCGCGAACCGGACACCGGACCCGATCACACCGCCGCCAGCGGGCCCGCGCGCCTTCGTGCGCTTGGCGTGCTGCCCGGCGAGCATGGCGCGGTGGCGGCGGCCTTCGGCTTCTTCTTCTGCCTGTTCGCCAGCTACTTCATGCTGCGGCCCGTGCGCGAGACCATGGGCATCGCCGGCGGCGTGCAAAACCTGCAATGGCTGTTCACCGCGACCTTCGTCGTGATGGTGCTGGCGATACCGCTGTACGGGCTGGTCAGCGCGCGCCTGCCGCGCCGGCGCTTCGTGCCGTGGGTCTACCTGTTTTTCGTCGCCAACCTTCTCGCCTTCGCGTTCGGCACCCGAGCCCGTCCGGACGATGTCTGGCTTGCGCGTGCGTTCTACGTGTGGCTGTCGGTCTTCAATCTGTTCGTGGTGTCGGTCGCCTGGAGCCTGATGGCCGATGTCTTCCGGCCGGGACAGGCACGGCGGCTGTTCCCCGTGATCGCCGCCGGGGCCAGTGTTGGCGGACTGGTGGGGCCGTTGCTGTCCGCCTGGCTGGTGGGCTCCATCGGCATGACCGGCCTGATGCTGGTGTCGTCGGTCCTGCTGGCCGTGACGCTGCCCGGCGCCGGCTGGCTGTTCCGCTGGCGGGCGCGTGGCGGCGCCGGCGCGGCCGTCGAGCAGGACGGTATCACGCGGCCGCCCCGCCAGGCCGATCATCGCGACGACCCTTCGCGGCCCATCGGCGGCGGCTGGCTGGCCGGGCTCACGCTGGTGCTGCGCTCACGCTATCTGCTCGGCGTCGCGCTGTTCGTGATCCTGTTGTCCACCGCCAGCACGTTTCTGTATTTCGAGCAGGCGCGGCTGGTGGCCGAGACCTTCGCCAGCCGTGCCGAGCAGACGCGCGTGTTCGGCTACATCGATGCCATAGTGCAGGCCGCCACCATCGCGATCCAGCTGTTTTTCTCGGGCAAGGTGGCGCGCCGCTACGGTGTCACCGCACTTCTGACGGCGGTGCCGCTGGCGGTCGCCGTGGGCTTTCTGCTGCTGGCGATGTGGCCGGTGTTTGCGGTGCTGGCGCCGGTCATGATCCTGCGCCGGGTCGGCGAGTACGCGCTGGTGCGTCCCGGCCGGGAAATGCTGTTTACCGTGGTCGACGCCGAGACCAAGTACAAGGCCAAGAACGTTATCGACACCATGGTCTATCGCGCCGGCGATGCGGTCAGCGCCTGGGTCAAGACGGCAATCGACGCGGTGGCCGGCCATCCCGCCGTCGTGGCCGTGGCCGGCGCGCTTCTTGCGCTGGCATGGGGCGGGCTGGGATGGTGGCTTGGACGGCGACATGAGGGCGCTGCGGCGTCCGATGGCAACCCGCGGCCGGAGGCCGTGGCGCCCGGCGCTGGCCGAACCGCGCCGTAACCGCACCTGCCCCGCCAATTGGTGACCCGCACCACCGGCCAAATTCGCGGCACGGCGGGCCAGGCGGCCGGACAATTCGCCATCGGGCCGGGACGCTCGGGTACAGTGCAGCGTGTCCCGGCGCGCCCACGGCGCGCCGTCCCGCTCGAATTGCATTGCGCGAGCCGCGCGCCGGCTCGCCCACCATGAGGAAATCCGCCATGAAGACGAAAGCCGCCATCGCCTGGAAAGCCGGCGCTCCGCTGACCATCGAGGAAGTCGATCTTGCCGGCCCGCGCGCCGGCGAGGTGCTGGTCGAGGTAAAGGCCACCGGCATCTGCCATACCGATTACTACACGCTGTCCGGCGCCGACCCGGAAGGGATCTTCCCCGCCATCCTCGGCCATGAAGGCGCCGGCGTGGTGACCGAGGTGGGACCGGGCGTGACTTCGCTGAAGCCGGGAGATCATGTGATTCCGCTGTACACCCCGGAATGCCGGCAATGTAAATTCTGCCTGTCGCGCAAGACCAACCTGTGCCAGGCCATCCGCGCCACCCAGGGCAAGGGCTTGATGCCGGACGGCACCTCGCGCTTTTCGATCGACGGCAAGCCGATCTTCCACTACATGGGCACGTCCACCTTCGCCAATCACATCGTCGTGCCCGAAATCGCGCTGGCGAAGATCCGGGACGACGCGCCGTTCGACAAGGTCTGCTATATCGGCTGCGGCGTCACCACCGGCGTGGGCGCGGTGCTGTTCACCGCCAAGGTGGAAGCCGGCGCCAACGTGGTGGTGTTCGGCCTCGGCGGCATCGGCCTGAACGTGATCCAGGGTGCGAAGATGGTGGGCGCCGACAAGATCATCGGCGTGGACATCAATCCGCAGCGCGAGGCCTTGGCACGCCAGTTCGGCATGACCCACTTCGTCAACCCGAACGAGGTGGAGAACGTGGTCGACCATATCGTGCAGCTCACCGATGGCGGCGCGGACTACTCGTTCGAATGCATCGGCAATACCAAGGTCATGCGCCAGGCGCTCGAGTGCTGCCACAAGGGCTGGGGCAAATCGATCATCATCGGCGTGGCCGAGGCCGGCGCCGAGATCTCGACGCGCCCGTTCCAGCTGGTCACCGGCCGCGAATGGAAGGGCTCCGCCTTCGGTGGCGCACGCGGCCGCACCGATGTGCCCAGGATCGTGGACTGGTACATGGACGGCAAGATCAATATCGACGACCTGATCACGCACACGCTGCCGCTGGAGCGCATCAACGAAGGCTTCGACCTGATGAAGCGCGGCGAGTCCATCCGCTCGGTGGTGCTGTATTGATGGCGGACCCGACCATGCTCGAACTCGTCAGCGAGCACGGCTGCTTCGGCGGCGTGCAGCGTTTCTATCGCCATGCATCGGCCACGATCGGACTGCCGATGCGGTTCTCGGCCTTCATCCCGCCCGCCGCGCTGGCGGGCGTGGGAACGCCGCGCCCGGCGCTGATCTATCTGGCGGGACTGACCTGCACCGAAGAGACCTTCATGATCAAGGGTGGCGCGCAGCGGCTTGCCGCCCAGCTCGGACTGATCCTGATCGCACCGGACACCAGCCCGCGCGACACCGGCATTCCGGGCGAAGCCAGCGAATGGGACTTCGGCGCGGGAGCCGGCTTCTACCTCGACGCGACGCAGGAGCCATGGCGGCGCCACTGGCGCATGGAAAGCTATGTCGCCGATGAACTGCTGGGCATCGTCACCGGCGAACTCGGCGCGGACCCGCAGCGGATCGGCCTGTTCGGCCATTCGATGGGCGGCCATGGCGCGCTGGTGCTGGCGCAGCGGCATCGCCAGCGCTTCCGCTCGGTGTCGGCCTTCGCGCCGATCGCGGCGCCCATGCGCTGCCCGTGGGGTGAGAAGGCGTTCGGCCGCTATCTTGGTGACGATCGTTCGGCGTGGGCCGGCTACGACGCCACCGAACTGATGCGTGCGCAGCCGACGCCGCCCTTCCCGGGCGGCATCCTGATCGACCAGGGGCTGGCCGACAAATTCCTTGCCGACCAGCTCTACCCCGAGGCATTCGAGGAGGCCTGCGCGCAGGCGGGCCAGCCGCTGACGCTGCGGCGGCATCAGGGCTACGACCACGGGTATTACTTCATCGCCACCTATATGGAGGATCACCTGCGCCATCACGCGGCGCAGCTGATGGCGTCCGCGGGCGGCTGAGGTTTGGCTGAGGCCGCCACGCGGCGGCGGCACCCTGCTTACCATCGTGACACGTTCCTGAAGTTCCGACCGCGATTTCGATAGTCGGGCCGGCGCGATTCACGCAACATGCGCCTGCACATCAGCAGCCGTCCCTCCATGCGGACGGCCAGGCAGGCGTCATGGGGCGCCCGCCCGCAGCCGACCCGACCATGCCGCGCCCGGAATTCATTCGCTTCGACGCCGTCACGAAAACCTACGACGGCCATCACACCGCTGTCCGCCAGCTCGATCTCGCCGTGCGGGAAGGCGAGTTCCTGACGCTGCTGGGCCCCTCCGGCTGCGGCAAGACCACCACGCTGATGATGCTGGCCGGCTTCGAAACGCCCACCGCCGGCGCCATCCATCTGGACGGCAGGCGCATTGACCGCATTCCCGCCCATCGGCGCGATATCGGCATGGTGTTCCAGAGCTACGCGCTGTTCCCGCACATGACGGTCGCGGACAATATCGCCTTCCCGCTGCGCATGCGCCGGCTCGGGTCACGCGTCATCCGCGACAAGGTGGACCAGGCGCTCGACATGGTGCGGCTGCAGGGCTTCGCCGCGCGCAAGCCGGCGCAGCTGTCCGGTGGGCAGCAACAGCGTGTCGCGCTGGCCCGCGCGCTGGTATTCGAGCCGCGGCTCGTGCTGATGGACGAGCCCCTGGGCGCCCTTGACAAGCCGCTGCGCGAACACATGCAGTGGGAAATCAAGCGGCTTCACGCTCGGCTCGGCATTACGGTGATCTACGTGACGCACGACCAGGGTGAGGCGCTGGCGATGTCCGACCGCATCGGCGTGATGAAGGACGGGGCGCTGCGACAGCTGGGGGCGCCGGCCACGCTGTACACGAACCCGGCCGACACCTTCGTGGCCCGCTTCATCGGCGAGAACAACGCGCTGAGCGGACAGGTCCGCGATCTGGACGGCGAGCACTGCACGGTCCGGCTGGGCGACGGCACCGTGGTGCGGGCGCGCCGTGGCAGCGGCCTGACGCACGGGGCCCAGGCTTCGCTGACGCTGCGTCCCGAGAACATCGTGCTGTCGCCCCCGCCGGGCGGCGGCCTCAACACCGCCACGGCGACGATCGTCGACCTGCTGTACTACGGCGACCATCTGCGGCTGTCCGTGCACGGCTGCGGCGCGCAGCACATGCTGATCAAGGCCCCGCCAGCCACCGCGCCGAGCGGGCTGGCGCCGGGCAACACCATCTCGATCGGCTGGCGGCGCGACGATTGCCTGGCGCTGCCGGTGCATTGACGTTGGCCCTGCCCTCCTCCGAACGCCGTCTGCCGCGCCCCTTCGATTCGCTTCCCTGTCCCGTCCTTGTCCATTCCCTGTCCCATCATGACCAAACGATTCTTCTTCGATGCCAACCGACCTGCGAGCGCGCGGCACAATGCAACCCGGGCCGTCATGCTTGGCACCGCCCTCGCCATCATGCTCGCCGCCGGTGTCGCGCTGGCCCAGCCCACGCTGACCATCGCCTCCTGGGGCGGCGCGTACAGCCAGAGCCAGCGCCTCGTCTACTTCGATCCGTTCACCAAGACAACCGGCATCCGGATCCGTGATGACGAATGGGACGGGTCAGTGGCGCGCATCCAGACCATGGTGGAGCGACGGCAGGTGACGTGGGACGTCGTCGACGTGCTGACGCCGCATGCGCTGCAGGGCTGCGAGGAGGGCTGGCTCGAGAGGATCGACTACGGCAAGCTCGGCGGCAAGGCCGCGTTCGTGGAAGGCGCGGCGATGGAGTGCGCGGTCGGCACCGCGGTGTACTCGACCGTCTATGCGTACAACGCCGACCGCTTCCCGGGGGGCGGGCCGACCACGGCCGCCGACTTCTGGGACATCCGGCGCTTTCCCGGGCCGCGCGCAATGCAGAAGTCGCCGCGTACCACGCTGGAGTTCGCCCTCATCGCCGACGGCGTGCCGGCGCGCGAGGTCTACAACGTGCTGGCCACGCCGGCCGGCGTGGAGCGGGCCTTTCGCAAGCTCGACCGCATCAAGCCTTATGTCAAGGTGTGGTGGACCGCCGGCGCGCAACCGGTGCAGCTGCTCGCGAGCGGCGAAGTGGCAATGTCCACAGCGTGGAACGGCCGCATTTACGATGCGGTGAAGCACCATGGGAAGAACTTCCGAATCGTCTGGGACGGCCAGGCGATGGACTTCGACCTGTGGGCCATTCCCAAAGGGAGCCGGCAGGTCGGCGCCGCCACCGACTTCATCGCCTTCGCCTCACGGCCCGACATCATGAGCCGGCAATCGGCGTACCTCGGTTATGCGCCCACGACCAAGGCCGCGATGAACAAGCTGCCGCCCGACGTGCTGAAGGACTTGCCTACCGCGCCGCAGAACAGCCGGAATGCCTATGTGATGTCGGCCCGCTTCTGGGCCGACCACGACCAGGACCTGACCGAGCGCTTCAACCAATGGCTGGCCCGCCCGTGAGCATCGCCATCCAGCCACCGGAAACGGCCGGCGCGTCCCCTCAGCGCACCACGAAGGCCCGGCCCGGGCATGTCCCGCGCGGCATCGTCGCGCTCGCCCTGGTCGCGCCGCTTCTGCTGTTCCTGCTTGCCACCTTTGTCGTCCCCGTCGCCGTCTTGCTGGCCAGAAGCGTGGACAACCGCGAAGTCGGAGAACTGCTGACCCGCACGGCGAGCGCGATGCGCGAATGGGACGGCGCGGCGCTGCCCGACGAAGGCGTCGTCGCGGCGCTGGCCACGGATCTGCGCGCGGCGCCGCGGGATCGCGTCGCCACGGTTGCACGCGTGCTCAACGGGTACCGGCCCGGCTTTCGCTCCCTGCTGATCGATAGCGCGCGCACATTCAGGCAGGCGCCGGCCACGCCGTCCGCCGCCGGCGGGCTGGCGGCCCTCGTGGAGCGGCACCCCGCCTGGGGCGATATCGCGACATGGCGCGCGCTCAAGCGCGCCCTGCCCACCGTCACCGATCATTACCTGCTCGCCGCGCTGGATCTGCGCCGCGACGACGGCGGCGCGCTGTCGCCGGTGCCGGCCGACAGCGCCATCTATCGGGACGTGCTGGCCCGCACCTTTACCGTCAGCCTGTCCGTCACGGTCGGCTGCCTGCTGCTGGGATATCCACTCGCGTACCTGATGTGCCACGCGTCGCCGCGCGTGTCACGAGTCCTGCTGCTGATGGTGCTATTGCCCTTCTGGACCTCGCTGCTGGTCCGCACCGCCGCCTGGACCGTCGTGCTGCAGGATCACGGCGTCGTAAACGGCCTGCTGGCCTGGCTCGGTCTGGTGGACCCGGCCCACCCGCTGAAGCTGATGTACAACCGCGTGGGCGTGCTGATCGCGATGATCCATATCCTGCTGCCGTTCATGGTGCTGCCGCTGCACGGCACCATGAAAACCATCCCCGCCAGTTTCCGGCACGCGGCCGCCTCGCTCGGTGCGCCACCATGGCGGGCGTTCGTGCGCGTCTATCTGCCGCTGACCCTGCCCGGCATCGCCGCCGGCACGCTGCTGGTGTTCATGCTCGCGCTGGGCTACTACATCACGCCGGCGCTGGTGGGCGGCACGGATGACCAGATGTTGAGCCACTACATTGCCTACTTCGCCAACCAGGTGTCGAACTGGGGCATGGCCGCCGCGCTCGGCACGGTGCTGCTGGCGATCACCGTCGTGCTGTACGCGGTGTTCCAGCGTGTCGCTGGCGTTGACAGGCTGCGCATCGGATAAACCGGACATCTTCTCGCCATGTCAAAAGCATCGACCGTCGCGCTGTGGACCTTCTGTGCCGCCGTGCTGATCTTTCTGCTGGCGCCCATCGTCGCCATCGTCCCGCTGTCGTTCAACGCCGAGCCATACCTCAACTATCCGATGGCGGGCTGGTCGCTGCAATGGTATCGGGAGTTCTTCGGTTCGGCGTCGTGGCAACTGGCGTGGAAGAACAGCGTGGTGGTGGCGTCATGCAGCGCGCTGGCTTCCGGCGTGCTGGGCACGCTGGCCGCGCTGGGCCTGCACCGCCGCGATTGCCCAATGCGAGGCGGTCTGCTGGCCGTGCTCATTTCCCCGGTGGTCGTGCCCATCGTGATCACCGGCGTGGGCTGCTACATCGCCTTCGCGCAGCTCGGCCTGCTGAACTCGCTGGCCGGACTGATCGTCGCGCATACCGGGCTCGGCGCGCCCTTCGTGGTTATCACCGTGATGGCCGCGCTGTCCCGCTTTGACGCGCGGCTGACGCGAGCTGCGGCGAGCCTGGGCGCGGGGCCCGCCACCACGTTCTTCCGCGTGACGCTGCCGCTGATCGCGCCGGGCGTGGCATCCGGCATGCTGTTCGCGTTCGTGACCTCGTTCGATGAGGTCGTCATCGCGCTATTCATCGGCGGGCCGGAGCAACGTACCCTGCCGCGTCAGATGTGGACTGGCGTGCGCGAGTCCATCAGTCCCACCATCGCCGCGGCGGCCACCGTATTGATCGTGCTGTCGGTCACGCTGCTGGCCGTCGTGCAGAGCCTGCGCGAGCGGATGGAGGCTCAGGCGCGCTCCGGTTCTCCACTGCCGAAGCGCAGCCCGAAGCGCAGCCGATAGTCGCGCGGCGTAATGCCGAGGCGGCGCACGAAGGCGCGGCGCATGGCCTCGTCCGACCCGAAGCCGCAACGTGCCGCCACCGCCTTCAGCGGCAGGTCATTCTGCTCCAGCAGGCGTCGCGCCGCCTCCAGGCGGGCCGTTTCGATAAAGGCCATCGGCCCCGCCCCGGTTTCGCGGGCAAACACCCGGCGGAAATTGCGCTCGCTCATCGCCGCCTGCGCCGCCATCCCGGCCATCGTAAAGTGCCGCGTCAGGTCGGACAGTATCCAGTCCTGCACGCCGCGAATGCCGGCATGCGCGGTCGCCTGGCTGGCGAGATGCACGCTGAACTGCGACTGTCCGCCGGGACGCTTCAGGAAAACCACCAGCTCACGCGCCAGATCGAGGGCGATGTCGCGGCCCAGGTCCTCCTCGACCATGGCAAGCGCCAGGTCGATGCCGGCGGTGACGCCGGCGGACGTCCACAGGCGGCCCTGCCGCACGAAGATGGCGTCGGGGTCGACGGTCACCGCCGGATAGCGCTGGCCCAGCAGCGCCGCCACGCTCCAGTGCGTGGTGGCACGCTTTCCGTCCAGCAGCCCGGCGGCCGCCAGGAAGAAGGTGCCCGAGCACAATGCCACCAACCTGCCGATACGCGGTGCAACGCTGCGCGCCCACGGCACGATGCCCGCGGCGCGCGCCATCGCGGCCTCGATATCCCGCGCGCCGACAATCACCGCGGTGTCCGGCAACAGCACCGTATCGAGCCGGGCGGTGGCTTCGAGCGACATCAGGGTATCCGAACGCACCGGACCGGTTTCCAGCGACACCACCCGTGTCGCATACGCCGGCGGCATGCCGCGCCGTGCGAGCTGCTCGTTCGCATAATCGAACACCGTCAGCGGTCCGACGGCTTCCATCGCCTTGAAACCGGGGTAGACGACGATATCGATCTGGCGTGGCGGGGTGTTGCTGGAGGACATGGGGTGAAACGGGATTGGGTAGTGGGCGGTTCGGTGGTGCGGTTTGGCTGTGACTGCCCCCGACGCGGCCCACAGTGTATCGCCCCAGCCCGCCATGGTGTCGCGCCGATGCGCTATGCTCACGGGTTTCGCAGGCGCGGCGGGCGCCGCGCACGAGCCCGATAGGATCGCCCCGATGACCACTGCGTTGGCCCTGCTGGCCATTACGACCGCGCTGGCCGGCATGATGCTGGCCATCGTCTGGTCGCTGCGGCGCTGCGGCCTGCCGGGCGTCGGCGACTGGTGGCGGGCCAATCTGCTGCTGACGGCGGCCATGATACTGATCACGACACGTGGTTTCGTCCCGGACGTGCTATCGGTGCTGGTGGCCAATGTCGGGCTGGCCTGGGCCCTCGCGCTGTTCCATGTCGGGGTGCAGCGCTTCTGCGGCCGGCCGCCATGGCGCACGTTGCTGGCCGGAACCGGCGCCGTGGCCGCCGGCATCGTCTATTGGCGCTACGTCGACGATGACGTGAATGCCCGCGTGCTGGTCGTCTCCGTCTTCCATGGGGCAGTCTGCATGTGGACCGGCCTGACACTATGGCGCAATCGTCCGCGCCCGGGACACGATCGTCACGGCATGCCCTTGCCGCTGCCCGGCGGGAATCGCCGGCGCGACGCGGTGCGGGGGCCGCGCGCGCCGTGGATCATCACCGCGGGGTTCGCGCTGCTGTTCGCCGTCGGGCACGGCATACGGGGCATGGTGTCGCTGGACGCCATGCTGGCCGGCGACACATTGGCCGCCCCCGGCTTCCATCCTGTATTTCTCGCCGTCGGCGCCCTGGTCATGCCGGCGATGACGATGGGGGCTGTCCTGATGATCCACGGCGCCATCGTCGAGCGCCTGGAGGCCGTGGCCAATACCGACTACCTCACCGGCGTGCTGTCGCGCAAGGCGTTCGAGGAGCAGGCCGCGCGCGTGCTGGCCTTCGCCGAAGCACGCGGGATGCCGGTAGCGCTGCTGATCGTCGATGTGGATCACTTCAAGGTCGTCAACGATACCCATGGGCACGCGGCCGGCGATGCGGTCCTGACGGCGTTCAGCGCGGCGGTGGCCGACACCATCCGCCAGGGCGATCTGATCGGGCGGCTCGGCGGCGAAGAGTTCGCCGTATTGCTGCCCGGCGCGTCCGATCACGAGGCGTCCCGCATCGCGGAACGCGTCCGCGCCGCGGCCGCCGCCCAGATGGTGCGGTGGCATGGCGTGGTGATTCCCTACACGGTCAGCGGCGGCCTGGCAAGCTGGCAGAAGGGGGAGGACTTCGCCGCCCTGGCCGCGCGCGCGGACACCGCGCTGTACGTGGCCAAGCTGGCCGGGCGCAACCGGACGCGCTCGCATGAGGAGATGACGGCGGCCTGACGGGGGCTTTGGGTTTTCGGTGGCTTGCTGGGACTGCCCTCTCCCCCGCCCCACCCCACCAAATCCACACCCGGCCGCCGGAAATGAGAAAAACCTCACCCGGCACGTCAGCGCCCGCTTGCTATCATGCCTACAGGCCCGTGGCACGCCGAGCGGGCAAGATTTCCGTTTCCCGATCGTCCCGCGGAGACCCGCTTGCCCCACGAAATCGGCCTGATCACCACCATCGCCGCCGCGCTGGGCCTGGCCCTCGTGTTCGGCTTCGTCTGCGCGCGCCTGAAGGCGCCGGCGCTGGTCGGCTATCTGCTGGCCGGCGTGCTGATCGGCCCCGCCACCCCGGGCTTCGTCGCCGATGTCTCACTGGCCGGACAGCTTGCCGAGATTGGCGTGATGCTGCTGATGTTCGGCGTGGGGCTGCACTTCTCGCTGGACGACCTGCTGTCCGTACGTCGCATCGCGCTGCCCGGCGCGGTGGTGCAGATCTTGTTCGCGACCGCGCTGGGCGCCGGTGTGTCATCGCTTTGGGGCTGGCCGTTGGCGGGCTCGCTGGTGTTCGGCCTGTGCCTGTCGGTGGCCAGCACGGTCGTGCTGCTGCGCGCCCTGGAACAGCGCGGCGCGCTCGAGTCCGTCAACGGCCGCATCGCGGTCGGCTGGCTGGTGGTCGAGGACCTCGTGATGGTGCTGGTACTGGTGATGCTGCCGGCGCTGGCCGAGGCACTGGGCGCCGCGCCGCCCGGCTCCGCGGCGAGCACCGGCAGCGTCGCGGTCGCGCCCGTGCCGGCCGACGCGTCACTGTGGCAGGCGCTGGCCGCCACCCTCGGCCGCGTGACGCTGTTCATCGCGCTGATGCTGCTGGTAGGCCGGCGCCTGTTTCCATGGCTGCTGTGGCAGGTCGCGCGCACTGGCTCGCAGGAGCTGTTCACGCTCTGTGTGATCGCCGCGGCGGTCGGCATTGCCTATGGCTCGGCCGCCCTGTTCGGGGTGTCGTTCGCGCTGGGCGCCTTCTTCGCCGGCATGGTACTGCGCGGCTCCGCGCTGAGCCATCGGGCCGCGCAGGAAACGCTGCCGCTGCGCGACGCCTTCTCGGTGCTGTTCTTCGTCTCCGTGGGCATGCTGTTCGATCCACGCGTGCTGATCGACGCGCCGCTGCAGGTCGCCGCGACGCTGGCCATCATCATCGTCGGCAAGTCGATCGCCGCGTTCGCGTTGGTACTCGCGATGCGCTATCCGCTCAATACCGCGCTGACCGTCTCGGCAAGCCTGGCGCAGATCGGCGAGTTCTCCTTCATCCTGGCCGGGCTGGGAGTGGGCCTCGGCCTGATGGACGCGCAGGCGCGCAACCTTGTGCTGGCCGGCTCGCTGATCTCGATCGCGCTGAATCCGCTGGTGTTTCGCGCGTTCGAACCGCTGCAGCGCTGGATCCGGTCGCGCTCGGCGCTCGCCCGTCGGCTTGAGCGCAGCGCCGATCCGCTGGCCGAACTGCCCGATACCGTCGATCAGGCGCTGCTGACGCGCCAGGTGGTGCTGGTGGGTTATGGACGCGTCGGGCGGCGCATTGGCGAGGGACTACGGGCGCGCGGCATTCCGTTCGTCGTCGCCGAGCAGAACCGCGAGATCGTCGAAGCGCTGCGCCAGCGGGGCATTCCCGCGGTATCGGGCGATGCGGCCGAGCCAGCGGTACTGATCCAGGCCCATGTGGCTCACGCGGGCGTGCTGGTGGTAGCCACGGCCGACACGGTAGGGGTGCGACGCATGGTGGAAGTGGCCCGTACGCTCAATCCGGGCATCCAGATCCTGGTGCGCACGCACAGCGAGGAGGAGGCCGCCCTGTTGCGGCGCGATCGCGTGGGGCAGATCTTCCTGGACGAGGAGGAACTGGCGCGGGCGATGGGCAATTGCGTGGCAGACGCGGTGATGCGGGCGGCCGCGGAGCGGTCGGGGGCGGTGAAGGATGAGGTGCGGTAGCGGGTGATGATGTGATGGGCTTTGGGCTTCGGCGAATGCCGGACTGCCCTCTCCCCCGCCCCTCTCCCGCTGTGCGGGAGAGGGGAGCAAACCCAGAGCGTCCGATACCCCGCTGGTGTTCTCCCCTCTCCCGCAASGCGGGAGAGGGGCCGGGGGAGAGGGCAGTCACCGCCCACCCCCGTGCATCCCCCGATAATCCCCCGGCCTGACCCCCGTCCACCGCCGGAACGCGCGATGAAAGGCGCCCGGCTCCGCGAACCCGAGTTCGGCCGCGATGGCCGTGATCGGCTGCGCCCCGAGACTCAGCGCCTCGATGGCCAGGTCGCGCCGCAACTCGTCCTTCAGCTGCTGGTAAGTCGCGCCCTCCTCCATCAGCCGCCGCCGCAAGGACGACGCCGACAGGTGCAGCGCCGGCGCCAGCGCCTCGAAGGTGGGCCAGGCCTCGGGCCGCAACTGGCGCAACTGGCGCCGCACGCGCGCCACCACGCTGCCGCGGTCCGCATACTTGACCACCACATTGAGCGGCGCATCGCGCAGGAAGGCCCTGACGCTGCGCTCGTCGTGCCGCACCGGATGGKCGAGCCACGCGGCATCGAAAACCAGCGCCGTGCACGGCGCGCCGAATTCCAGCTGGCGCGAATACATGACCCGATACTCGCCGCTATACGGCGGTTCCCGATAGCGGAAGCTCGCCACTTGTACCGGCACCCGCCGCCGTGCCAACCAGCACATCAGCCCATGCAGCATGATCAGCATGGTCTCCTGCGCGAAGATCCCGGGTCGGCGGCGCGACGGCTCGGTCAGCACCAGCGCGGCCTGGCCCGGACCGGCGCCCGGACCCGGACCCCGATAGGCGCGCTCCAGCCGCACGCCGATATCGTCCAGGAATACCCCAAAGCCCTGCGCGACCCGCTCCATCGCCTGCCCCAGCGTGCGCGCGCCGGCTGCGCCATGGCATAGCAACGCGAAGCTGCCCGGCTTCATCGGCCGGCTGTCCTGTCCGAAGAACTCGTCGCCCAAGGCAGCCGCCACGGCCAGCCACAGCGCGCTGTAGCTTGCCGCGGTAACCCGCGCCTGCGGCACGGCCAGCATGGCTGGCGCAATGCCGACGCCGCGCAGCAGCGGCTCGGGCGGGATCCCCCGCGCGCGCAGCCCCGAGATGGCATGGTGGACGAAACAGATCGCGACGCTTCCTTTTTCCATGGACGAACGGGGCCGGCGGGCAGTGGCAAATCAGTTCACGTGGGTTGACGGATTTTGGCATAGCGGCGCGCCGCCCGGCTTTTCTACACTCGCAGCAACCGAATCCGATGCGATCCCCTTTGCCCATGTACAGCGAATACACCGAGCAGCAGACGATGATCCGCGACACCGCGCGCGCTTTCGCCCAGGAGCGCCTGGCCCCCAACGCGGCGCAGTGGGACCGCGCCGCGCGACTGCCCGACGAGGTCGTCGCCGAGATGGGCGCGCTCGGGCTGCTTGGCATGATCGTGCCGGAGGAATGGGGCGGCACCTATACCGACTACATCGCCTATGCGCTGGCCATCGAGGAAATCGCGGCCGGTTGCGCAGCCTGCGCAACCATGATGAGCGTGCACAACTCGGTCGGCTGCGGACCGATCCTGCACTACGGCACCGAGGCTCAGAAACAGCGCTATCTTCCCGCGCTGGCCGGCGGCACGCTGATCGGCGCCTTCTGCCTGACCGAGCCGCAGGCCGGATCGGAAGCGCACAACCTTCGCACGCGCGCCGTGCCTTCCGCGAACGGCTGGATGCTGTCGGGCAGCAAGCAGTTCGTGACCAACGGGCAGCGCGCGGGCGTCGCCATCGTTTTTGCCGCCACCGAACCCGAGCGCGGCAAGCGTGGACTGTCGGCGTTCCTGGTGCCCACCGACACGCCGGGCTTCCACGTGCATCCTCCCGAGAAGAAGATGGGCATCCGGGCCTCGGACACCTGCGCCATCACGCTGGACCAATGCGAGCTGCCGCACGATGCGCTGCTCGGCGATACCGGCGAGGGACTGAAGATCGCATTGTCCAACCTGGAAGGCGGCCGCATCGGCATCGCGGCGCAGGCCGTCGGCATCGCGCGCGCGGCCTTCGAGGCGGCCTGCCGCTATGCCGCCGAGCGCGTGCAGTTCGGCAAGCCGCTGCGCGAACATCCGCCGATCGCCAACATGCTGGCCGACATGGCCACCGAACTGAGCGCCGCCCGGTTGCTGGTGCACCGCGCCGCCCGCATGCGCACCGACGGCCAGCCATGCCTGGCGGAAGCGTCGCAGGCCAAGCTCTATGCGTCCGAGCTTGCCGAGCGCGTTTGCAGCAAGGCGCTGCAGATCCATGGCGGCTACGGTTATCTCGAAGACTATCCGGTGGAGCGCCACTACCGCGATGCGCGCATCACGCAGATCTACGAGGGCACCAGCGAGATCCAGCGCATGCTGATCGCCCGGTCGCTATAACGCGGCCACATTGGCGGCGGCCGCCGCATCCTTCCAAATCAACAACCACGGAGACACCGATGACCCAGACTTCCACGCAGGACACCACGGTTCCCACCATCAAGCTGCTGATCCAGGGCGAATGGGTCGAGTCCACCGCCACCGAGTACCGGCACGTGGTCAATCCGGCCACGCAGCAGGTGCTGGCCCGCGTGCCGCTGGCCACGCGGGCCGAGGTCGACGCGGCCGTCGCCGCCGCGCAGAAGGCGTTCGCGACGTGGCGGGACACGCCGATCGGCGCGCGCATGCGGATCATGCTGAAGTACCAGGAGCTGATCCGGGCCAACAGCAAGCGCATCGCCGCCATCCTGACCGCCGAACAGGGCAAGACGCTGTCGGACGCCGAGGGCGACATCTTCCGCGGGCTGGAGGTGGTCGAGCACGCGGCATCGATTGGCACGCTGCAGCAGGGCGGCTTCGCCGAGAATGTCGCGGCTGGCGTGGACACCTACACGCTGCAGCAGCCGCTCGGCGTATGCGTGGGCATTACGCCGTTCAACTTCCCGGCGATGATTCCGCTGTGGATGTTCCCGATGGCCATCGTCTGCGGCAATACCTTCGTGCTCAAGCCATCGGAGCAGGACCCGATGTCCACCATGGAGCTGGTCAAGCTCGCCATCGAGGCCGGCGTGCCGCCGGGCGTGCTGAACGTGGTCCATGGCGCCAAGGATGTGGTCGACGCGCTGTGCACGCATCCCGACGTAAAGGCCGTGTCGTTCGTCGGCTCCACGGCGGTCGGCACCCATGTGTACAACCTTGCCAGCGCGCACGGCAAGCGCGTGCAATCGATGATGGGGGCCAAGAACCACGCGGTGGTGCTGCCGGACGCGCACAAGGAGCAGACGCTGAACGCGCTGGTTGGCGCGTCGTTCGGCGCGGCCGGGCAGCGTTGCATGGCCACGTCGGTCGCGGTGCTGGTGGGCGCGGCGCGCGAATGGGTGCCCGACCTGATCGAGCGGGCGCGTGGGCTCAAGGTGGGAGCAGGCGCGGAGCCGGGCACCGACGTCGGTCCGGTGGTATCGGCGGCGGCACGGCAGCGCATCCTTGGCCTGATCGAAGCCGGCGTGCGCGAAGGCGCCACGCTGGCGCTGGACGGGCGCGAGGTCAGCGTACCGGGCTACCCCGACGGCAACTTCATCGGCCCTACCGTCTTTACCGACGTGACGACGGACATGTCGATCTACACGCAGGAGATCTTCGGCCCGGTGCTGGTCGTCATCGGCGTCGATACGCTGGACGAGGCGATCGCGCTGGTCAATCGCAATCCCTTCGGCAACGGCACCGGCGTGTTCACGCAAAGCGGTGCCGCGGCTCGCAAGTTCCAGAACGAGATCGATGTGGGCCAGGTGGGCATCAATATCCCGATTCCGGTACCGGTGCCGTATTTCAGCTTCACCGGCTCACGCGGTTCCAAGCTGGGCGACCTTGGCCCATACGGCAAGCAGGTGGTGCAGTTCTACACGCAAACCAAGACGGTGACGGCGCGCTGGTTCGATGACAGCACCGTCAACGACGGGGTGAATACGACGATTGCGTTGCGGTAATGGGCTTGGGCGGAGGGGTGCTTGCTGTGGCTGCCCTCTCCCCGGCACCCCAACCCAAATCCAACACCATTAAAAAAATCCCAGGAGACCTCCATGCAAATCGCCTTTATCGGCCTCGGCAACATGGGCGCCCCGATGGCGCGCAACCTGCTCAAGGCCGGCCACGCGCTCACCGTATTCGATCTGAACGCCAACGCGGTCGCATCGCTGTGCGAGGCCGGCGCTTCGCGCGCCGGGTCCGCGAAGGAAGCGGCGGCCGAAGCGGACGTTGTCATCACGATGTTGCCCGCCGCCGTGCACGTGCGCCGCGTTTATCAGGCCGATGACGGCGTGCTGGCGGGCGTTCGCCGCGGCGTGCCCCTGGTCGACTGCAGCACCATCGATCCCTCCACCGTGCGCGACATCGCCGAAGCCGCGCGTGCGCAGGGCAATCCGTTCGCGGACGCGCCGGTGTCGGGCGGCACCGGCGGCGCGCAGGCGGGCACGCTGACCTTCATGGTCGGCGCCGAGCCGGCGCTGCATGAGCGGTTGTCGCCGGTGCTGTCCGCGATGGGCCGCAACGTCGTCCGCTGCGGCGACACCGGTACCGGACAGATTGCCAAGATCTGCAACAACCTGATCCTCGGCATCTCAATGATCGGCGTATCGGAAGCCATGGCGCTGGGCGAGCGGCTTGGTATCGATGCGCAGGTGCTGGCCGGCATCGTCAACACGTCCACGGGCCGCTGCTGGTCGTCCGACACCTACAATCCCTACCCCGGCGTGATCGAAACCGCGCCGGCGGCGCGTGGCTATACCGGCGGCTTCGGCGCGGAACTGATGCTGAAGGACCTGGGCCTGGCCAACGATGCGGCGCGCGCGGTCAAGCAGCCGCTGTTCCTCGGCGCGCTGGCCCAGCAGGTCTATCAGGCGATGTGCCAGCGCGGCGACGCCCATCTCGATTTCTCCGGCGTGATCCGGCAATATCGCGAGCGCGATGGAGGCCAGGCATGAGCGCGACAACGCCGATGGCGGACAGCGCAACGCCGCCGCTGGCCGAACCGGAGATCCGATTCGAGCAGATCAACGGTGTGGGCGTGGTGACGCTGAACCGACCCCGGCAGCTGAACGCGCTGTCCTATCCCATGATCGTCGCATTGCGCGAACGGCTGGATCAGTGGGCGACGCGCGACGACGTCGTTGCCGTGGTGCTGCGCGGCGCCGGTGAACGGGCGTTCTGTGCCGGCGGCGATATCCGCGCGCTGTACGACAGCTACCTCGGCCACCCGGCGGCCCACGTCGAGACGGCTGGCGCGCCGCTGCACCAGCAGTTCTTCGTCGACGAATACCAGCTGGACTTCCGGCTACACCGCTATCCCAAACCGGTGGCCGCGCTGATGGATGGCATCGTGATGGGCGGCGGCATGGGCCTGGCGCAAGCGGCAGCGCTGCGTATCGTCACCGAGCGTTCGCGTGTGGCGATGCCAGAGACAGGCATCGGCTTTGTTCCCGACGTGGGCGCCAGCCACTTCCTGGGCCGCATGACACCGGCGTTGGCGTTGTATATCGGCCTGACCGGTGTCACCTTGGGCGCCGCCGACGCCTTGCTATGCGGACTGGCCGACGTGGCGGTAGACAGCGCCACGCTCGCCGGCGTGGAGGCCAGGCTCGCCGGCATCGACTGGCAAGGTGCGCAAGGACGAGACGGCGTGCTGGCGCAACTTCGGCAGGCGCTGGCGCCCGCACCGGTGCTGAGCGCCGCCGACGCGCCGCTGTTGCCGGTGCTGCCATCCCTGGTGCGTCATTTCCGCGCCGACGCGACACCGGCGCGGATCCTGGCCGGCCTCGAAGCGGAAGCCGAGGCGGACGCCGCGGCCGATCCGGCCAGCCGCGAATGGGCCGCCCGCACGGCCGGCACCCTGCGCGCACGTTCGCCGCTGATGAGCGCCGTCACACGGAGCCTGCTGCTGCGGGGCCGGCGCATGGATCTGGCCGACTGCTTCCGGATGGAGCTCGACGTGGTGACGCACGCGCTGGCCGAAGGCGACTTCATCGAAGGCGTGCGCGCGCTGATCGTCGACAAGGACAACGCGCCGCGCTGGCGCGTGGCCATGCATGATGAGGTCGAGCCGTCCATGGTGGAGGCGTTCTTCGTCTCGCCATGGAAAAACGGGCGGCACCCGCTGGGCCCGCCCGTTCTGCCCTGATAGGCCCCAAGCGACGTCCGCGACGTCGCGACGCCAGCGCTAGGCTTTCGCCGCCGTGGCGCTGGCGTGAGCCGTGGCGGGCGCGGCGACGGGCGCGACGAGCCCATCCGCGCGGAACATCGACTTGATGCCGCGCACCGCCTGACGGATGCGCGCCTCGTTCTCGATCAGCGCGAAGCGCACGTACTCGTCGCCGAAGTCACCAAAGCCAATTCCCGGCGACACCGATACCTTGGCCTTGGCGAGCAGCTGCTTCGAGAACTCCAGCGAGCCCAATTGCCGATACGGTTCCGGAATACGGGCCCAGATATACATCGACGCCTTTGGCGTATCGACCGCCCAGCCGGCCTCGTGCAGGCCGCGCACCAGCACGTCGCGGCGCGACTGGTACTGGGCCGCGATATCCCGCACACACTGCTGGTCGCCCTCCAGCGCGGCAATGGCCGCGACCTGCAGCGGCGTGAACGTGCCGTAGTCGTGATAACTCTTGATCCGCGCCAGCGCGGCCACCAGGTCCGCGTTGCCGGCCATGAAACCGATGCGCCAGCCCGCCATGTTGTAGCTCTTGGACAGCGTGAAGAACTCCACGGCAATGTCCTTGGCACCCGGCACTTGCAGGATCGACGGCGCCTTCCATCCATCGAACACGATATCGGCGTAGGCAAGGTCATGCACGACGAAGATGTCGTGCTTGCGCGCCAGCGCGATCACGCGCTCGAAGAAATCCAGCTCGACGCATTGCGCGGTCGGATTCGACGGAAAACCCAGCACGATCATCTTGGGCTTGGGATAGCTGCCCCGGATCGCCCGCTCCAGTTCCGCGAAAAAATCGACGCCCGGGGTCAGCGGCACGGAACGGATATCCGCTCCAGCGATCACCGCGCCATAGATATGGATCGGATAGCTCGGATCGGGCACCAGCACGGTGTCGCCGCGATCGAGTGTAGCCAGCATCAGATGCGCCAGGCCCTCCTTCGAGCCGATCGTCACGATGGCTTCGCGTTCGGGATCGATGTCCACCTCATAGCGCTGCCGGTACCAGTGTGAAATCGCACGGCGCAGGCGCGGAATGCCGCGCGAGGTCGAGTAGCCGTGGGTATCCGGGCGCTGTGCGGCCTCGGTGAGCTTGGCCACGATATGCGGCGGCGTGGCGCCGTCCGGATTGCCCATGCTCATGTCGATGATGTCCTCGCCACGGCGGCGGGCGGCCATCTTGAGCTCGGCGGTGATATTGAAGACGTAGGGGGGCAGGCGGTCAATGCGCGCGAAGCGGCGCTGCCTGGAGGAAGACGGCGTGGAGCCGCCGGCCGTGGTGCCATCGGTAGGCAGGGTGGCAGACATCAGAGGTCCTTGTACGTAAGCGCCCGGAACCGTCCGAGCGACGTCGGCGGCTTGTCTGGCCGCCGGGGACCGATCATAGCGGGGATGGTTGGGGGTTGTCCATGGGGGGTTGGCCGCGACTGCCCCCTCCCCCGCCACTCATCCCCCCATCAATCCTCCAACGTCTCATGCACCGCCGCCGCACCCTGCTTCCAGTACGCCGACGCACGCAGTTGCCGCTTGTCCAGCCCGAGGTCGTCGATCAGACAGGCGCGTACCGCGCGCATGCGCGCGCCCTCGCCCGCTGCCCACGCATAGCCCTGGCCGTCCGGCAGCGTCAATCCGCGCAACGTCTGCACGAGGTCGTCGCCGGCGCGCCGGTGAACCCAGTGCAACGCCAGCGCTGCTGCAGAGCGAAGCACGGGCTGTGCGGCCGCGTCGTCCACTTCGATGACCGCGATGGCCTGCGTGGTGGCCGGCAATTCCTCCAGCCGTCGCGCGATGGCCGGCAAGGCCGACTCGTCACCGATCAGCAGATGCCAGTCGAAGCCCGTCGGAATGACAAACGAACCGCGCGGCCCGCCAATGCCGAGCCATTGGCCCGGTCGAGCCTGCGCCGCCCAACTCGCGCCGGGGCCGTCGCCGTGGAGCACGAACTCGAGGTCCAGTTCGCGCGCGGCGGGGTCGTAGCGACGGGGGGTGTAGTCGCGCGCCTGCGGACGCGGCTGGCCTTCGGCGAAGACGGGCCCGTTGGGACCGACCTCGGGTAGCGACGGACGATCCTGTCCGGCCTCGGGGAAGAACACCTTGACGTGGTCGTCGAACGACGCCGACACGAAATCGGCGAGATCGTCGCCGCCAAGCGTCACGCGCAGCAGCGCCGGCGTGACGCGCTCGGTGCGCAGCACTTGCAGCAGGCGCATCTTCAGAGGATGGCGGACGCGCCGCACGTTCAAATCAATGCTGGTTTCCATGTTCACCTGTGTTTGCGAGAGCCCTTCATGGGCGGCGAGGGCGGTTGGGAGCCGGCCGGCGGCGGCACGGTATCGATCTCGGCCACGGCGCGCGTCAGGATTGCGGCGATCCTGCGCTGCTCGGCGGCATCGGCATCGGTGCGCAACAACAGCGCGCGCTTCATCGCCATGCGGGCGGCCACGAACTCCGGCAGCCAGCCGCCCTGCTCGCCGTCTGGATCGGGCGGCGGCTCGCCCGCCAGCGCGCGACGGATCCATTCCATCTTCCTGGCGGCATGCCGCATGCCGGTCCATAGCAGCACCACGCGCTCGTGCTGCGTGCCCAGCCGCTCTCGGCCGGCCGGCGTGATCCGGTAGCGCTTGCGGTTGCCCTCGCGTTCAGCCTGGACCAACCCTGTCTGTTCAAGACCATTCAGCGCCGGATAAATCACCCCCGCGCTTGGCTGATAGGCGCCACCGCTGCGAGCCTCCAGCCCCTTGCCCAGTTCGTAACCATGACCGTCGCCCTGGGCAAGCATGTCGAGCAGCAGAAGCTGCAGGTCCTCGGCGCCCAGCTTGCGGCCGCGCTGCAACACGTGGGTGTCCGAGGCATAAGCGGAAAAGGGATGGGGGCGCATCGATACGATATCGTAAAACGTATCGTACGATATATCTATAGACGGAGAAGGTCAAGACATGACAGCGTCATGGTTATCCATTGCCCTACTCGCCGAGAAACTCCGCCGCGAATTCAAGCCCTTCGATATGGTCGGCCACCACCTTCGCGATGACCGCCAGCGGGATCGCCAGCAGCATGCCCCAGGCGCCCCATAGCCATGTGAACAGCAGCAGCGCGACAAACACCGCGACGGGATTCATCTTGGCCATCCGGCCCGTCATCCACGTTTGCACCACGTTGCCGATCAGCGTGGCGATCAGCAGCGACCCGCCGGCGGCCGCCGCCGCCATGCCCAGCGTGCCGAACTGCATGAAGGCAGCAACGCCCAGGCACACCGCCGTCACGCCCGAGCCGAAATACGGTACCAGGTGCAGCGCCGCCGCGGCGACTGCCCAGGTGCCGGCATGCTGCAGGCCGATCAGCTTCAACAGCAGCCACGTCATCACGCCAAGCGCGGCATTGGTGATCAGGAGCATCAGCATGTAGCGCTGGATCGCGCGGTTGATCTCCTCCAGCATGTGGACGTTGATTTTCTTCTGCGTCAGCGTCCGGCCCGCCATCTTGACGAACTTGCGCTTGAAGATGTCGCCCGATACCAGCAGGAAGAAGGTCAGGAACAGCACCACCGCGCTCTGCCCGATCGCCGTCAGCGCGCTCACCGACCCGGCCAGCAGCATCTCGTGCACCGAGTGTGCCGGCTTGTCCGCGACCACGGCGCCGCCCGCCCCCAACGGGCTTTGCGGCGAGCCCGTCAACACGGTAGCGGCGCGCTGGATCTTCTGCCACATCGAATCGTCGCCGCTCAGCAGCGCCGACAGGCTGCGCGACAGCTTGCGGGCGATCTCCGGCAATCGATCCACGATCGATTCGACCTGTCCCTGCAACAGATAGGCCGCCATCAGCAGCGCCGCCACGAGACCCAGCAGTACCACCGTGGCGCCGATCGTGCGGGGAATGCGCTGCCGGTTCAGCGCGCCAACCAGCGGATCGAGCAGATAGGTCAGGATGACCGCCAGCACCACCGGAATGATGAACGCCTTGGCGACGTGCAGCGCATAGAGGCAGGCGAGCGTCGCCAGTATCACCAGCGCGAGACTGCCGCGCTGTATCGCCCCCGGCAACAGCCTGGCGGCCGGACCGGCCTTGCCCGACTCGGCCGCGGCGGAGTCGTTGCCGTCCGACGCCAATGGAGACGAAGCGGGACTGGCAGACGGCACGTCGGTGGCCGAAGCCGGGCGGGAGGCCGCAGGCACGGCCGGCGTGGAATGGGGAGACGGCGGGACGCTCATGTCGGGAAAACGGAAGCGCCACCGGGGGCGCATGCCCGCGGCGACACTGTCAGCATAGCCCTGCGGCATATCAGCGCCGTCGGACGGGTGCGGCACCCGGTGTAGGACAAGCACGGCATCCCTGGTTGGCGTGGGATGGAGCTGTGATTGCCCTCTCCCCGCCCCTCTCCCGCATGGCGGTGTACAGACCGGACACATAGGTAACAGGTGTTCGGAGACATAGGTAACACGTGATCTGCGTCCATCATGATTGACGCAGATCGATTTCTCCAATCTCAAAGCGGCTGAACCACAGCGTAAAGCAGCCGTCCTCCGCCTTGGGTCGTAGGGCAATGCGTTGGCCAATAAAGGCCTTGCCGACCTTGATGCGCCGTCGCTGCACCTCGATGCGCGCGTTCTTTCCCACCTTGTAGACCCGATCGCTGGACAGGTATTCGACCTCTGGCAAGTGCTCCGGATAGGCCAGCGCGCTCACGCGATAGCGCTGCAACGGCA
>NZ_VLJN01000037.1:12902-26173 GCF_007829435.1 Cupriavidus gilardii J11 | reverse complement strand
CCACACGGGCGGGACGCCGGCGGGGGCGTCGGGAGGGTAGCCCGTGGGACCGGATCCTCCTACTCGCCGTACTGCCGCAGCCCGTCGAGATCAAGCACCTCGATCTCGCCGTAGTCGATCCGAACCAGGCCCTGTTGTTCCAGGACCTTCAGGGCCTGGTTCGCACGCTGCCGGGAGATGCCGGCCAGCAATCCGATCTCTTCCTGCGAAATTTCCAGCTTGGTGCCGATGCCCGGGTACAGGTGCTCGTTGAACAGCGCCGATACGGCCCTGGCCACGCGGGAATCAATATCCAGCAGCCGCTCGTATTCCACCGCGGCGATGAATTGTCCCAGCCGTTCGTTCAGCTGGGTCAACAGGAAGCGCGTGAACGGCAGGCTCGTGTCGAGCAGCCACTGGAAGGTCTCCAGCGGCATGAACGCGATGCGCGAATGCCGCAGGGCCATGACATCGTATTTGCGCACCTCATGCTTCAGTGCCGCGCCCTCGCCGAACCAGCCTCCGGTCGGTACGCCGGTGAAGGTGACCGACTTGCCGGACGGCGAAACGGTGGTGATCTTGACGATGCCCTCCAGGACCCCGACCCAGTGCCGGGCCAGTTCGCCCTTGTGGCACACATAGTCCCCCGGCTGGAACTCGCGCACGAATATGGTTTCGCGCACGCGCTCGCGCTGGCCGGGGTCGAGGCCCTCGGCCCAGATACAGCGGTCGAGAAAGTCGTCGGACATGGACGCGGGCTCCGGTAGGGATTAACCCGGAATTGTCACCGGCGTGACAACCGGGGGGAGGGGCATCGGCTATCTTACGATCACCACGGACCCAGCCGCGCGAAGGGCGGGCTGCATCATGGCCCTGGTACGCCGGGGCGGGCGCCCCGGCCAGACCAGGCAAGTATAACGACAGGGCCGGGCGCTTGACACCCGCGAGACTCCTCTCGCCGGGGGACAGGAGACAGCGATGCAGGAAACGTCGGCGACGACCTTCCCGCGATGGCTGCTGGCACACGCCCAGCAGCGGCCGGATCATCCGGCCTATCGCGAGAAGGACCTTGGCATCTGGCAGACCACCAGTTGGGCACAAGCGGCGCAAGAGGTACGCGCGCTGGCTTGCGGCATGGCCGCGCTGGGATTTTCCCGCGGCATGAATCTGGCGGTGGTGGGCGACAACCGTCCGCGGCTGTACTGGGCCATGACGGCCGCGCAGGCGCTTGGCGGCGTGCCCGTGCCGCTATACCAGGACGCGATCGGCAGTGAGATGGTGTACGTGCTGGCCGATGCCGAGATCGGCTTCGCCATCGTGGAGGACCAGGAGCAGGTCGACAAGCTGCTGGAAGTCGAGGCCGAGCTGGCGGCCCACGGTGGTGCCATCCGGCATCTGATCTACGAGGACCCCCGCGGGTTGCGCGACTACGACCATCCGTCGCTGATGTCGTATGCGCGCCTGCAGCAGATCGGCCGCGAGTTCGATGCGGCTCATCCCGGCTGGTTCGAGCAGCAGGTGGAGGCCGGCAACCCGGACGACACCGCGATCATCCTCTACACCTCGGGCACCACGGGAAAGCCCAAGGGCGTATGTCATTCGCATCGCGGGCTGATCGCCGCGGCCCGTAACGGTTGCGCCTTCGACAATCTCGGGCCTGACGACGACGTGCTGTCGTACCTGCCGATGGCGTGGGTTGGAGACAACCTGTTTTCGTATGCGCAGGCGCTGGTGGCCGGCTTTACGGTCAACTGCCCGGAATCGCGCGAGACCGTGATGACCGACATGCGCGAGATCGGTCCGACCTATTACTTCGCGCCGCCGCGGATCTACGAGGGCCTGCTGACGCAGGTGATGATCCGCATGGACGATGCCGGCTGGTTCAAGCGGCGCATCTTCGACTGGGCGATGGCGGTGGCACGCCGCTGCGGCGCCGATATCCTCGACGGCCAGCCGGTGACCCTGTCCGATCGTCTGCGCTATGCCGTTGGCGAGCTGCTGGTCTACGGCCCGCTTCGCAATGTGCTCGGCATGAGTCGCATCCGGGTGGCTTATACCGCTGGCGAGGCCATCGGCCCGGACCTGTTCCGCTTCTACCGCTCGATCGGCATCAACCTGAAGCAGTTCTACGGCCAGACGGAGACCTGCGCCTACGTGTGCCTGCAGCCCGACGGCAAGGTCAAGTTCGACTCGGTGGGGCCGGCGGCGCCCGGCATGGAGATCCGCATCGCCGACAACGGCGAGGTGCTGGTGCGCGGCGTGGGCCTGTTGAAGTCGTACTACAAGCGCGAAGACGCCACGCGCGAGTCGATCAACGACGAGGGCTACTTCCGCACGGGAGACGCGGGCGTGATCGACGCCGACGGCCATCTGAAGATCATCGATCGCGCCAAGGACGTGGGCCGGCTGGCGGACGGGTCGATGTTCGCGCCGAAGTACATCGAGAACAAGCTCAAGTTTTTCCCCTACATCAAGGAGGCCGTGGCCTTCGGCGCGGAGCGCGACAAGGTCTGCGCCTTTATCAACATCGACTTCGAGGCGGTGGGCAACTGGGCCGAACGCCGGCACCTGCCGTATGCCGGCTATATCGATCTGGCCAGCCAGCCCGAGGTGATCGAGATGATCGGCCAGTGCGTCGAGCAGGTGAACGCCGACCTCGCCGCCGATCCGATGCTGTCCGGGTCGCAGATCGCGCGCTTCCTGATCCTGCACAAGGAGCTCGACCCGGACGACGACGAGCTGACGCGCACGCGCAAGGTCCGGCGGGCCTTTATCGCCGAGAAGTATGCGGTGCTGATCGACGCGCTGTATGCCGGCCGGGCCGAGCAGTTCATCGAGACCCGCGTGAAGTTCGAGGACGGCCGCGAGGGCAGCGTCAGCGCGACGCTGCGGCTGGTGGACGCCACGCGATTCCCGGCCGACAAGGCCTCCGCGGCTGGCGCCGGGGCGCGTGAAGCGCGCCAGGCGCAGGCCGCATAGCAGGGGCAGGAGGATGACGCAAATGGCATGGCAGGGTGTCGAGCGGCGCGCCGATGGCGCAACCGAATGGGCCGGCGTGTGCAGCGAGCCGGCGGGCGATGGGCTGGCGCCCCCGGGTGCCGTCCCGGCGGACGATAGCGGGAGGGACGAGGCGCGCGACACGCGCGCGGCGGGCCGCCGGCATGGCGGTGTCATTCTCGATCTGCAGCATATCTCGCTGTCGTTCGGCGGGGTCAAGGCGCTGACCGATATCTCGTTCGATGTGCGCGAGCACGAGATTCGCGCCATCATCGGCCCGAACGGCGCGGGCAAGAGTTCGATGCTGAACGTGATCAACGGCGTGTATCACCCGCAGCAGGGCCGCATCGTCTTTCGCGGCGAGGAGCGCCGGCGCATGAATCCCACCGTCGCGGCCCGCCAGGGCATCGCGCGCACGTTCCAGAACATCGCGCTGTTCAAGGGCATGTCGGTGCTCGACAACATCATGACGGGACGCAATACGCAGTTCCGCTCCGGGCTGCTGGCCAATGCGCTGTGGTGGGGGCCGGCGCGCAAGGAGGAAATGCGGCACCGGGAGAAGGTCGAGGAGGTGATCGATTTCCTTGAGATCCAGTCGATCCGCAAGACGCCGGTGGGACGGCTTCCCTATGGTCTGCAGAAGCGCGTCGAGCTGGCGCGCGCATTGGCCGCCGAGCCTTCGATGCTGCTGCTCGACGAGCCGATGGCCGGCATGAACGTCGAGGAGAAGCAGGACATGTGCCGCTTCGTGCTGGACGTCAACCAGCAGTTCGGCACCACCATCGTGCTGATCGAACACGACATGGGGGTGGTGATGGACATCTCAGACCGCGTGGTGGTACTCGACTACGGCAAGAAGATCGGGGACGGCACGCCGGACGAGGTCAAGGCCAACCCCGAGGTGATTCGCGCCTACCTCGGCGCGTCGCATTGAGCCACCCTCCATCGTCAAACCAGGATCGGGCCCATGACCTTCTTCCTTGAAATCCTGCTGGGCGGGCTGCTGTCCGGCCTGATGTACTCGCTGGTCGCGCTCGGCTTCGTGCTGATCTACAAGGCTTCAGGCGTGTTCAACTTCGCGCAGGGCGCGATGGTCTACTTCGCCGCGCTGGCGGTGGTGGGGCTGATGGACAAGGGCATGCCGATGTGGGCGGCGGTGATCGGCGCCTTTGTGGTGATGACGCTGGTCGGCATCGGCACCGAGCGCTTCGTGCTGCGCAAGCTGGTCAACCAGCCGCCGATCACGCTCTTCATGGCGACCATCGGGCTGTCGTTCTTCCTGGAGGGACTGGGCCCGCTGCTGTTCGGCAACGAGGTGCGGCCGATCAACCTGGGCATCGTCGACGAGCCGATCGAGGCGATCCTGACGCGCTTCAATATCGTGATCTCCAGGTTCGACCTTGCCGCGGCCGGCATCGCGGCCGTGCTGGTGGCGACGCTGGCGCTGTTCTTCCAGTACACCAAGGTGGGCCGCGCGCTGCGGGCGGTGGCCGACGACCATCAGGCCGCGCTGTCCCTGGGCATTCCGCTGCAGAACATCTGGGCCATCGTGTGGGGCGTCGCGGGCTTTGTCGCGCTGGTGGCCGGCATGCTGTGGGGCTCGCGCAATGGCGTGCAGTTCGCGTTGACGCTGACCGCGCTGAAGGCGCTGCCGGTGCTGATCCTGGGCGGCTTCACGTCGGTGCCCGGGGCCATCGTCGGCGGGTTGATCATCGGCGCGTCGGAGAAGCTGGCGGAGATCTATATCCCGCCGGTGTTCCAGTCGGCCTTCGGCGGCAATTTCGGCGGCATCGAGGGCTGGTTCCCGTATGTGTTCGCGCTGCTGTTCCTGTTGGTGCGGCCGGAGGGGTTGTTTGGGGAGAAGCATATTGACCGGGTTTGAGGGGGGGCCGTAAGGCTGTGATTACCCTCTCCCCCGGCTCCTCTCCCGCGTTGCGGGAGAGGGGAGCGAACCGGCAGCGTTTGAAATACCGTCTGTGTTCGCCCCTCTCCCGCAACGCGGGAGAGGGGCGGGGGAGAGGGCAGTCACAGCTCATCCAACCCCAGCACCGCACCGCCACCAAGGAGTCCACATGTTCTACCGTGAAGCCGGCCAGTTCAAGACCAGCTACGAAGCCGACAGCCAGATCTTCCCGATCCGGCAGGATCGCGTGGGCTTCGCCGTGCTGCTGGCGGTGGCCTTCGTTGCGGTGCCGCTGGTCGGCACCGAATACTGGTTCAACGCGATCCTGATTCCGTTCCTGATCTTCGCACTGGCGGCGCTCGGCCTGAATATCCTCACCGGCTATGCGGGGCAGCTGTCGCTGGGTACGGCGGCGTTCATGGCGGTGGGCGCCTACGCGGCCTACAACTTCCACTTGCGCATCGAAGGCATGCCGGTGCTGGTGACCTTCGTGCTGGCGGGACTGTCCGCCGCGCTCGTCGGCGTGGCCTTCGGGCTGCCGTCGTTGCGGATCAAGGGCTTCTATCTGGCGGTGGCGACCCTTGCCGCGCAGTTCTTCGTGGTATGGGCGCTGACCAAGTTTCCCTGGTTCTCCAACAACAGTTCGTCGGGCGTGATCACCGCGCAGCAGCTGGACCTGTTCGGCATGCCGATCGACACGCCCGTGCGCAAGTACCTGTTCGTGCTGTCGATCGTCGCGGTGCTGTCGCTGATCGCCAAGAACCTGGTGCGATCGTCGACCGGCCGGGCCTGGATGTCGGTGCGGGACATGGACGTGGCCGCCGAGGTGATCGGCATTCCGCTGATGCGCACCAAGCTGCTGGCGTTCGCAGTGAGTTCGTTCTATTGCGGCGTGGCGGGCGCGCTGTATGCGTTCTGCTATCTCGGTTCGGTGGAGCCCGATGGCTTTTCGCTGGACCTGTCGTTCCGCGTGCTGTTCATGATCATCATCGGCGGCGTTGGCAGCATCCTCGGCTCGTATCTGGGCGCGGCATTCATCCTGCTGCTGCCGATCCTGCTGGACAACGTGCTGCCGCCGCTGGCCGCGCTGCTGCACCTGCCGTTCACCAATGCCACGGTGTCGCATATCCAGATGATGGTGTTCGGCGGGCTGATCATCTTCTTCCTGATCGTCGAGCCGCACGGGCTGGCGCGGCTGTGGCAGATCGGCAAGGAGAAGCTGSGGCTGTGGCCGTTTCCGCATTGAAGCCGACCGGACCAGCAAGCCAATAGCCACACGATAACAACGCACCTGCCAAGGTGAAGGAGACAGTGATGAACAAACTGATTCGCAATGCCCAGCGCGCCGCGCTGGCGGTCGGCGCGGCCGCCGCGCTGCTGCTGCCCGCCGTGCCGGCGCAGGCCCAGAGCGGCGAGCAGTTCATTGCCTTGCCAAGTTACCGGGTCGGGCCCTACGGCGCCAACGGGCAGTCATGGTACGGCGGCTTCATCGATTATCTGAACTACGTCAACTTGAAGGAGGGCGGGGTCAACGGCGTCAAGCTGAGCTGGGAAGAGTGCGAGACCGAGTACAACAACGCCAAGGGCGTGGAGTGCTATGAGCGGCTGAAGTCGAAGGATTCGACCAGCAAAGGCACCGCGTATCACACGATGTCGACCGGCATCTCATATGCGCTGGTGGACAAGACCTCGGCGGACAAGGTGCCGCTGGTGATGATGGGCTACGGCCGCACCGATGCGGTGGACGGTTCGGTGTTCCCATATGCGTTCCCGCTGGTCACCACGTACCAGATGCAGGTATCGGCCATCGTCAAGTATCTGGCTGGCAAGAACGGCGGCTCGCTGGCGGGGAAGAAGATCGTCTACCTGTACCACGACTCGGCCTACGGCAAGGAGCCCATCGTGGCACTGCAAGCCGAGGCCAAGCTCGGCAAGTTCAATCTGGTGGAGATTCCGGTCGCGCACCCGGGTAACGAGCAGGGTGCGCAGTGGCTGCGCATCCGCCAGGAGCGGCCGGACTACGTGATCTTCTGGGGCTGGGGCGTGATGAACCAGACCGCGCTGAAGGCCGCGCAGAAGGTGGGCTACCCGCGCGACAAGATGATCGGCTCGTGGTGGGCCGGGTCCGAGGAAGACACGGTGCCGGCGGGCGACGCGGCCAAGGGCTATATGAGCGCGACGTGGAACGTGGCCGGCAAGGGCGTGCCCGTGATCGCCGACATCGAGAAGGTGGTGTACGGGGCCGGCAAGGGCAATATGCAGGACAGGGGCAAGATCGGCTCGGTGCTGTACAACCGCGGCGTGTCGGCGGCGGTGGTGACCGTCGAGGCGGTGCGCGTGGCGCAGCAGAAGTTCGGCAAGGGCAAGCCGATGACCGGCGAGCAGATGCGCTGGGCCTTCGAGAACCTGAACCTGACCAACGCCCGGCTGCAGCAGCTCGGCGCCACCGGCCTGCTGCCGGAGATCAAGACCAGCTGCGAGAACCACGAGGGGTCGGGCAAGGTGAAGATCCAGCAGTGGGACGGCTCCAAGTGGACGGTGGTGTCCGACTGGATCGAGGGCAACAAGAGTTTGATCCACCCGCTGTTCAAGGCGAATGCGCAGCAGTATGCGAAGGAGAAGGGGATTACGCCGGCTTGCATGAAGTCGTGATGCGGCTTGGGCGGCTGTGATTGCCCTCTCCCCCGCCCCTCTCCCGCCTTGCGGGAAGGGGGAGAACACCGAATGCGTTCGATTCGCCGCTGGTTTGCTCCCCTCTCCCGCAAAGCGGGAGAGGGGCCGGGGGAGAGGGCAGTAACAGCCCACCGACACCCCAAAGCCACACCCGCCCACGAGGTGCCCATGACCCTGCTGTCCGTCAACAACATCGAAGTCATCTACGACCACGTCATCCTGGTGCTCAAGGGCGTGTCGCTCGACGTGCCGGAGGGCCGTATCGTCGCGCTGCTGGGCGCCAATGGCGCGGGCAAGACCACCACGCTGAAGGCGGTCTCGAACCTGCTGCGCGCGGAACGCGGCGATGTCACCAAGGGCTCGATCGAGTATGCCGGCGCGCGGGTCGACCAGCTGACGCCGCACGATCTGGTCAAGCGCGGCGTGATACAGGTCATGGAGGGGCGCCATTGCTTCGCGCACCTGACCATCGAGGAGAACCTGCTGACCGGCGCCTACACGAGGGGCCTGACGCGCGGCGAGACGCGCGACGAGCTGGACAAGATCTACAGTTATTTCCCGCGCCTTAAGACCCGTCGCAAGTCGCAGGCCGGCTATACCTCCGGCGGCGAGCAGCAGATGTGCGCGATCGGACGGGCCATGATGGCCAAGCCCAGGATGGTGCTGCTCGACGAGCCGTCGATGGGGCTGGCGCCGCAGATCGTCGAGGAGATCTTCGAGATCGTGCGCGACCTGAACCAGCGCGAACGGGTCAGCTTCCTGCTGGCCGAGCAGAACACCATGGTGGCGCTGCGCTATGCCGACTATGGCTACATCCTGGAGAACGGCCGCGTGGTGATGGACGGCGAGGCCGCCGCGCTGCGCGAGAACGAGGACGTCAAGGAGTTCTATCTGGGCGTGGCCGCCAACGACGAAGACGTGGGCGCGCGCCGCTCGTTCCGCGACGTGAAGAGCTACCGCCGGCGCAAGCGCTGGCTGGCCTGMCCGGCTCGCCGCCGGCCTTCCCGCCTTCCCCGCCTTCCCCGCCTTTCCATCAACGCTAGCTGCCGTATCCCGATATGCCGGAACACTTCGATGCCCTCGAAACGCGCGACCCCGAGGCGCGCGAGCAGGAACTGCTACAAGCGCTGGCGCGGCAGCTGGCGCATGCCAGGGCCAACGCGCCGTATTTTGCCGAGATGCTGCGGGACGTCGATCCCCGCACGATCGATTCGCGCGACGCGCTGGCGGCGCTGCCCGTCACGCGCAAGGCCGACCTGAACGCGCTGCAACGGACGCGGCCGCCGCTGGGCGGGCTCAACGCCACGCCGCTGTCCGGGCTGCGCCATATCTACCAGTCGCCGGGTCCGCTGCACGAACCCGATGGCCATGGCGCCGACTGGTGGCGCACCGCGCGCGCGATGCATGCGGCGGGCTTTCGCCGTGGCGACCTGGTCTACAACACGTTCTCCTATCACTTCACGCCGGCCGGCATGATGATGGAGACCGGCGCGCATCGCCTGGGGTGCTGCGTGTTCCCGGCCGGTGTCGGCCAGACCGAATCGCAGGTCCATGCGCTGGCGCAGCTGCGGCCCGCCGCCTATGCGGGCACGCCGTCGTTCCTGAAGATCCTGATGGAGAAGGGCGCCGAACTGGGCCAGCCGTGCAGCATCGCGAAGGCGCTGGTGTCCGGCGAGGCGCTGCCGCCGTCGTTGCGCGCGTGGTTCGGCGAGCGCGGCGTCAAGGTGCACCAGATGTACGGCACCGCCGATCTCGGCCTGATCGCCTACGAGACAGACGGGGGCGACGGCTGGGTGGTCGACGAGGGCGTGCTGGTGGAGATCGTCGAGCCCGGTGGCAGCCGTCCCATGCCCGAGGGTGAGGTGGGCGAGGTGGTGGTGACCGTGCTCGGCAATGGCGACTATCCGTTGATCCGCTTTGGCACCGGCGATCTGTCGGCGGTGGTGCCAGGCTCCGGCACGCGCGCGAGCCCCTGTGGCCGGACCAATATCCGGCTCAAGGGCTGGCTGGGCCGCGCCGACCAGACCACCAAGGTGCGGGGCATGTTCGTGCATCCGGGGCAGGTGGGCGAGCTGATGCGGCGCCATCCGGAACTGCGCGCGGCGCGACTCGTGGTCAGCGGCGAGCCGGGCGCCGACGTGATGACGCTGCATTGCGACGCGTCCGCGCATGACGCGGCGCTGGCCGATGCCATCGCCACGTCGATGCGCGAGGTGATGCGGCTCAAGGGCGAGGTACGCTTCGTGGCAGCGGGGTCGCTGCCGCAGGACGGCAAGCTGATCGAGGACGCGCGCCGCTACGATTGAGGCCGGCGATCGGCGCTGCTGGCCGATGTGGGCCGCCGGTGCGACGGTTCTTGCGGCGGTTGGGGGCCATAGCCGCCGCGCGGCCTCGTCGGCAGGTACAACAGCCACGCGGTGACGGCCACCGCGCAGGCCAGCAGTGCCGCAGAAACCAGCGGCCGCGAGCGCATCAGCCACGCGGTGGTCGGCAGCGAGATCCACATCATGCCGATGGCCAGGCATTTGGCGCGCAGCGGTATGCTGCGGTGAACCTGCCAGTCATGCACCAGCGGCCCCAGGCGCGGATGGCTCATCAGCCGGTGATGGAAGCGCTCGGAGCCGCGCGCGAAGCAGGCCGCGGCCAGCAGCACGAACGGGGCGGTCGGCATCACCGGCAGAAAGATGCCGATCACGCCGAGCAGGAGGCACAGCACGCCGAGCGCGGCCCATACCGCGCGCACGATCCGTTCGCGGCGGCTGCGCCGTTGCTGCGCGAGGACGACGGGGGGCTTGTACAGCGCGGGATCTCCGTGTGAATCGGGCGTGGGCGGCATGCCCATCAGCGGACGGCGCACAGGCGCGCCCTGGCCGCATCGTACTCGGCCTTCATGCGCGCGACAATCTCGGCCACGGTCGGGATATCGTCGATCTGCCCCACGCCCTGGCCCGCGCCCCAGATGTCCTTCCAGGCCTTGGCCTTCGACGTGCCGCTGGAAAAGTCCATCTTGCTCTTGTCCGCCTGCGGCAACGCATCGGGATCGAGCCCGGAATTGACGATGCTCTCGCGGATGTAGTTGCCGTGCACGCCGGTAAAAAGGTTGGTGTAGACGATGTCGCCGGCGGCGGCGCTGGTCACCGCGCGCTTGTAGTCGTCATTGGCATGCGCCTCGCGAGAGGCGATGAAGCGGGTGCCGATGTAGGCGAAGTCGGCGCCCATGGCCTGCGCGGCCAGCACGGCGTCGCCGGTGGCGATGGCGCCCGATAGCGCGATCGGACCGTCGAAGATGCGCCGGACCTCGCCCACCAGCGCGAACGGCGACAGTGTGCCGGCATGGCCGCCCGCGCCCGCCGCCACCAGGATCAAGCCGTCCACGCCCGCCGCGATGGCCTTCTCGGCGTGGCGCAGGTTGATCACGTCGTGCAGCACGATGCCGCCGTAGCCGTGCACCGCGTCGATCATCTCCTTGACCGGCGCCCGCAGCGACGTGATGAAGATCGGCACCTTGTGCTCGACACACACGCGCACATCCTGCTCCAGCCTCGCGTTCGACGCATGCACGATCTGGTTCACCGCCACCGGTCCCACCGTCGCGGACGGATTCGCGGCGCGATGGTCGGCCAGCTCCTGCTGGATCTGCGTGAGCCATGTGTCGAGCAGCTCGGGAGGCCGGGCATTGAGCGCCGGAAAGGCGCCGACGATGCCGGCCTTGCATTGCGCCAGCACCAGTTCCGGATAGCTGACGATGAACATCGGCGACGCGATAACGGGCAGCGTCAGCGACTGCAACACGGCGGGAATCTGCTTGGCGGCGGGCATGGTGCCTCCTATGTCACATCGACGGGGCGACGGTCTCTGGCCAGCTCCGGGCGGGCTTCCGGCTCAAGTTTACGGCGTTGTCGCCGTTTACCGGTTGGATCGCAATAGTGTCTGCGGATAGAGAGGCGCACGGCGGCCGCGATGGCCGGACGTCGCCCACGATGTCAGTCTCTTTTTCGGAAGAAGTCATGAAGAATCTTGGTATCGGAGTACGCCTGGGCATCGGCTTTGGCGTCGTATTGCTGTTGTCGGCGCTGATGATCGCGCTCGGCGTGTTCCGGCTGCAGGAAGTCGCCAGCCGCACGCAGGAAATGATGGAACAACCGCTGACCAAGGAACGCCTGGTCAGCGACTGGTACCGCTACATGCATACCAGCGTGCGCCGCACCACCGCGGTGGCCAAAAGCTCCGACCCGACGCTTGGCGCGTTCTTCGCGGACGAGACCAAGCGCTCGTTCAAGACCATCGGCGAACTGCGCGACAAGATCGAGCCGCTGCTGTCGACGCCGGCCGAGAAGGAAGCCTTCGAGCAGATCCTGAAGGTGCGCGAGCCGTATAACGCGTCGCGCGACCGCATCGTCAAGTTGAAGGATGCCGGCCAGACCGACGAGGCCAACCAGGTGCTGGAGAAGGAATTCGTGCCGGCCGGCGATGCCTATCTGGGCCAGATCCAGAAGCTGCTCGACATCCAGCGCGCCAGCATCGACGCCACCGCGCAGGAGATCAACGCGATCTACCAACGCGCGCGCCAGCGGCTGATCCTGCTGGGCCTGGTGGTGCTGGGTATTGGCGTGGCCTTCGCCTGGTGGCTGACAATCGGCATCACGCGACCGCTGCATCAGGCGGTGGCCGTTGCGCGCACGGTGGCGTCGGGCGACCTGACCAGCCGCATCGAGGCACACGGCAAGGACGAGACCGGTCAACTGCTGCAGGCGCTTGCCGACATGAACGCCAATATCGCGCGCATCGTCGGCCAGGTGCGCCACGGCACCGAGGCCATCGCCATCGGCACGTCGCAGATCGCCGCCGGCAACTCGGACCTGTCGCAGCGCACCGAAGAGCAGGCATCGTCGCTGCAGGAAACCGCTTCCAGCATGGAAGAGCTGACCAGCATCGTGCGCCAGAACGCCGACAATGCCAAGCAGGCCAGCTCGCTGGCGGTGAACGCATCGGAAATCGCCGTCAAGGGCGGAGAGGTGGTGGGCGAGGTGATCCACACCATGGACGAGATCAACGGCGCGTCTCGCAAGGTGGTGGACATCATCTCGGTGATCGAAGGCATTGCGTTCCAGACCAACATCCTGGCGCTCAATGCGGCGGTGGAAGCCGCCCGCGCCGGCGAGCAGGGCCGCGGCTTCGCGGTGGTGGCCGGCGAGGTGCGCAGCCTGGCACAGCGCAGCGCGACCGCAGCCAAGGAGATCAAGGCCCTGATCGGCGATTCGGCCGAGCGCGTGGAAAAGGGCTCGGAGCTGGTGGGTAACGCCGGCAAGACCATGGAAGAGATCGTGTCGGCGGTCAAGCGCGTGACCGACATCATGGGCGAGATCAGCGCGGCGTCGGCCGAACAAAGCGCGGGCATCGAGCAGGTCAATCAGGCCGTCAGCCAGATGGACACGGTGACGCAGCAGAACGCGGCGCTGGTTGAACAGGCGGCCGCGGCGGCCGGTTCGCTGGAAGAGCAGGCGCAGCGACTGAAGCAGGCGGTGGCGTCGTTCCGGCTGCCGTCGTCGTCGCATACGGTGTCGGAGAAGGGTTCGGCGGCGCCGGCGTTGCGGGCAGTGGCGGCTTGAGGCTTGTTTGAGCGGGTTGTCGGGTGGATTTGGGCAGTCCCCCCACCCCACAACCAAAAAAATGCCCCGCCATGCAAGCGGGGCAACTACCACGAAGACTGATACGGCGG
>NZ_VLJN01000037.1:0-12871 GCF_007829435.1 Cupriavidus gilardii J11 | reverse complement strand
CCTGCCAATGCCGTCGCCACCGTGGGCCATACTACGCACCGCTTATGACGCGTCCGCGTCGAAGCGATGACCGCCTTGTGACAGGGTGCCTGCCACAAGGCGCTTTACACCCGCTCCAGCAGCAAGCCCTTCAGATACTCGCCTTCCGGAAAGGCCGCCAGCATTGGATGGTCCGTGCCGGCCGACAGCCGCCGCAGGATGCGCGCATCGGCGCGCGCATCGGTGGCCGCGCCCGCCACGATCTTCTGGAACAGCTCCGGATCGATGGCGCCCGAGCACGAATAGGTGAACAGCAACCCGCCCGGCCGCAGCAACTGCATGCCGACCAGGTTGATCTCCTTGTAGGCGCGCGCGGCCCTGTCGATATGCTGCGCCGACGGCGCGAACTTCGGGGGATCGAGCACGATCAGGTCGAACTGGCGGCCCTCGGCGCGGAACTGGCGCAGCGACTTGAACACGTCGGCGTCCATCCACGTGGCACGCGCCGCGTCGAAGCCGTTCAGCGTCACGTTGTCGGCGGCGATCTTCAGCGCCTCGCCGGACGAGTCGATCGATATCACCGAGCGCGCGCCGCCACGCAGTGCGGCCAGCGAGAAGCCGCCGGTGTAGCAGAAGCAGTTCAGCACATCGCGGTCGGCGGACAGGTCGCCCACCAGCCTGCGGTTGTCGCGCTGGTCGACATAGAAGCCGGTCTTGTGGCCATTGCGCACATCGACGTAGTAGCGCACGCCGTGCTCGGTCACCGACAGCCCGGGATCGGGCTCGGCGCCGGCCAGCACGCCGGTCACCAGCGGCAGCCCTTCGCGCTCGCGCACCGCGGCGTCGGAGCGCTCGTACACATTGGGGCAGCCAGTCTCCTTCACCAGCGCCTGCACGATCGCGTCCTTCCATTGCTCCACGCCCGCGGCGTTGAACTGGCAGACCAGCTGCGCGCGCTCGGCGCCGCGGCTTGCGCCGTAGTAGTCCACCACCAGCCCGGGCAGCCGGTCGGCTTCGCCGAACACCAGCCGCACCGCGTCGGTGTCGCTGACCCATTGCCGCCGGTGCGCCACCGCCGCCGCGACGCGGCGCTTGATCATCGCGTGATCGACCGGCTCGTTCTCGTCGAAGGTCCACACGCGCGCGCGGATCTGCGAATGCGGGCTATAGGCCGCCTTGGCCAGGAATCGGCCATCGGCGCCGCGCAGCGTCACGGTGCTGCCGGCCTCGCAGCGACCGTCCACGCGGGCGATGCCGGTAGCGTAGATCCACGGATGCCGGCGCAGCAGCGACTTTTCCTTGCCCGGTTTCAGGGTGAGGGTGTTCATGAGGATGTTCGGGGATAGGGTTGGGCGGAGAGTGTCGGGCGTGTGGTTCGCTTGCTGCGACTGCCCTCTCCCCGCCCCTCTCCCGCCTTGCGGGAGAGGGGAGAAAACAGCCGGAATTGGGGACGCTGCGGGTGTGCTCCCCTCTCCCGCACRGCGGGAGAGGGGCCGGGGGAGAGGGCAGTCCYCCCCCGGCAGCCGCGATGGCTTTACAGCACCACCTTCACCATCGGATGCGCCGTCAGCGCCCGGTAAAGGTCGTCAAGCTGCTCACGGCTGGTGGCGACGATGGTCACCGTCAGGCCCAGGTAGTTGCCGTTGCGCGACGGACGCATCTCCATCTTGCCGGCATGGAACTCCGGATCGTATTGCTGGACTACCGTGACGATCGCTTCCGCGAAACCGTCCTGCATGGCGCCCATGATCTTGATCGGGAACTCGCTGGGATATTCGATCAGCGAGGGCCGGTCCTGGCCGGGCGTGCCGGCGTTGCCGCTGTCGGAATTGTCGGCGCTCATCGGGCTGCCTCCTGTTGCTTCAATATGGCTTCGGTGTTGCCGGATTGCTTGTGCCGGATTACTTGCGCTTGAACCACAGCATGATGGTGTCCCACAGCCGGCCGAAGAAGCCGGCCTCGGGAACGTCTTCCAGCGCCACCACCGGGAATTCCCCGACCTTGGTGTTGCCGTCCATCAGCTTGACGCTGCCCACCTTCTGGCCGGCCGAGATCGGCGCCACCAGCAGTTCCTGGCGTTCCAGCACGGGCTTGATGCGGCCGGCGGTGCCCTTGGGCACGGTGACATAGGTCTCGTCGCGCACGCCGATCTTGATGGTGTCGTTGCTGCCCTTGTAGATCTCGGGCGTGGCCAGCACCTGGCCCTTCTCGTACAGCCGCAGCGTGTCGAAGAACTGGAAGCCGTAGTTGAGCACCTTCAGGCTTTCCTGCGTGCGCACCTGGTCGCTGCTGGTGCCGATCACGATCGAGATCAGCCGGCGGGAGCCGTTCGGCACATTGGCCAGCGGCCGCTTGGCCGACGAGATCAGGCAGTAGCCCGCCGATTTGGTGTGGCCGGTCTTGACGCCGTCCACGGTCGAATCGATATACAGCAGGCGGTTGCGGTTCGGCTGCTTGATCTTGTTATAGGTGAACTCCTTCTGCGAGTACATGCTGTAGTACTCCGGGAAGTCCTGGATCAGCCGCGTGGTCAGCGTGGCCAGATCCGCCGCCGTGGTGTAGTGCTCCGGGTCGGGAATGCCGTCGGTATTCGTGTAGTGCGTATTCTTCAGGCCCATGCGCTGGGCCTCGCGGTTCATCATCGCGACGAAGCCTTCCTCGGAGCCGCCCACGGCCTCGGCCAGCGCCAGCGCCGCGTCATTGCCCGACTGCACGATCAGGCCAAGCAGCAGGTCGCGCACCGTGACTGGCTTGTTCGGCTCGATGAACATCCGCGATTCGTCGCTCTTGACCTTCAGCACCACGTTGGTCGGCACCACGGCCTGGTCCAGCGTCAGCCGGTTTTCCTTCAGCGCCTGGAAGGCCAGATAGGCCGTCATGATCTTGGTCAGCGATGCCGGCTCGATGCGCGCATCGGCGTTCTGCGAACCGAGCGGCTGGCCGCTGGTCACGTCGTACAGCATCCAGGCCTTGGCCGCCACCTGCGGCATCGGCACGGCGTTTTGCGCGCGCACCGCCAGCGGCGCGGTGGCGAGCGCCAGCATCGCGGCGCTGGCGAGCACGGTGTGGGCGATGCGATTGGCGAAGAGCGGCGAAGCGTGTTTCAGCATATTGGGTTCCGACAGTAAGTAGGGAGCGCGATGCGTGCGGGCCTTCGGATCGGGCGACCGCGAGGGCCGACGCGGCAGCCGGCGCGGCCGCATGCGGCCACGGCTGCCGCGTCAAAGGCGCGGCTCAGCGCTCCCAGGCATTGACGACGAGCTGCTTGATCAGATGCAGCTTGCGATGAAAGAAATGGTCCGCGCCCGGAATCACCGTGACCGGCAGTTCCTGCGGCCGGGCCCAGTCCAGCACGCTGGCGAGCGGCACGGTCTCGTCCTGCTCGCCATGGATCACGATGGTGTCGGCCGGTACATCGGCGACCTGCCAGCGCGACGCCGCGGTGCCGACCATCACCAGCCGCTCGGCCGGCGTGCCCGCCTCGGCCMGCCGGCGGGCGACATGGCTGACGACGAAGCTGCCAAACGAGAAGCCGCCCAGGGCCAGCGGCAGCGATGCCGCCTCGGGCGACCATGCGTCCTGCCCCCGCATCCACGCGACCACGGCAAGCAGATCGTCCTGTTCGCCGTTGCCGTTGTCATGCTCGCCGGCGCTGTTACCCACGCCGCGGAAATTCGGCCGCACGGTGGCGTAGCCCAACTGCACGAAGGCGCGCGCCAGCGTTTGCGCGACCTTGTTGTCCTTGGTGCCGCCGAACAGCGGATGCGGATGCCCCACCAGCGCCAGACCGCGCACCGGCGCGCCCACTGTTGTACCTTGGGGCAAGTCGACCGACAGATCGATGGCGCCGGCGGGACCGGCGATGCTGAGTACCTGGGTATGCGCGTTCATCGGCAGGAAGGACAGGAATACGGCAAGGGACGGGCAGGGAGCGGGTAGACATCCCGGACAAGCACACAAGGGCCGGCTAGCGGCCGGGTTCAGCGATCCACCATCAGGCGCTCGACCGGCTTGCCGTTCAGCAGATGGCTCTCGATGATTTCGTCGATGTCCTGCTCGTCGACGAATGTGTACCAAACGGCGTCCGGGTAGACCACCAGCACCGGCCCGAGTTCACACCGGTTCAGGCAGCCGGCCTTGTTGATGCGCACGCGGCCTTCACCACCGGCGATGCCGAGTTCCTTGCAACGCTTCTTGGCGTATTCCTGCATCGCCTTCGCGTTGTGGTTGGCGCAACAGTTCTCGCCCGGCTCGCGCTGGTTCAGGCAGAAGAAAACGTGGTGTTGGTAATAGCTGCTCATCGTGGCAGGGCGGGCGCGGAGCGGGCCGCGATACGCCGGTCTGGACGGTGGGAAGCTGGCAATTATAAGGCTTGTAGGGGGGTGGAAAGACGGGTTTGGGGGTGTGGTGAAAGGGGCATGTGGATTTTGATGGTTCGAGCGGCGGTTTGTTTGTGACTGCCCTCTCCCCCGGCCCTCCCGCGAGCGGGAGAGGGGCGGGGGAGAGGGCAATCACATCACGAATCCCAACCCCGCCCCCTCACCGCCACATATTCCGCATCCGTGCCGCCAGATCCACCGCCGGCAGCGACGCCCGCGCCGGCGCGGCATCCACCGGCGGAGGTGGCGGCCACGCGCGGCTGTGGAAGTGCGGCATCACGCGATTGGGCAGGAAGCGGCTGCGCGATGCGTACACATGGCGGTCGCCCATGCCCGGCTGCTGGTGCACGTAGAAACGCTGCGGCACCACGATATCGAGATGGTCGCGCGCGCGGGTCATCGCGACATAGAGCAGGCGCCGCTCTTCCTCGATCTCCTCGGTGGTGCCCGTCGACAGGTCCGACGGCATGCAGCCATCCACGGCGTTGAGCACATAGACCGCCTTCCATTCCTGCCCCTTGGCCGAATGGATCGTGGACAGGATCAGGAAATCCTCGTCGCGCAAAGGCACGCCCGATTCGTCGCTTGATGCATCGGGCGGATCGAGCGTCAGTTCGGTCAGGAACCGCTCGCGGGACCCGTAGGTGGCGGCGATGCGCGCCAGCTGTTGAAGATCGGCGGCGCGCGCGGCGGCATCGTCGTGAATGCGTTCCAGATGCGGCTCGTACCATGCCAGCACCTGTTCGAAGTCGGATGGCCATGCGGTGGCCGGCGCCATTGCCGCCTGGGCCAGCGTCAGCAGATCGGTCCACGCCTCGGCCGCCGCGGGCGGAGCCTCGAACGATTGCAGCGCGAACAGCGGCTCGCTGGCCATCTCCAGCCCGTCGAGCACGCGCGCGGCGGTCTTCGGGCCGATGCCGGGCAGCAGTTGCAGCGTGCGAAAGCCCGCGATGCGGTCGCGCGGATTCTGCAGCCAGCGCAGCACCGACAGCATGTCCTTGACGTGCGTGGACTCCAGGAATTTGAGCCCGCCGAACTTGACGAATGGGATATTGCGGCGGACCAGCTCCAGTTCCAGCTGGGCGCTGTGGTCGGCCGCGCGGAACAGCACGGCCTGCGCCATCAGCGCCAGTCCCTGCTCGCGACGCGCGAGCACCTGCTCGACCACGTAGCGGGCCTGGTCGGTCTCGTCATTGACCACCACGATGCCAGGCTTTTCCGCCGACGCGCGATCGGTCCACAGGTCCTTGGTGAAGCGCTCGGCCGCCAGCCCGATCACCGCGTTGGCGGCATCGAGGATCGGCTGCGTCGAGCGGTAATTGCGCGACAGCGTGACCGTCGAAGCCGGCGGCGTGAAGCGCCCGGGGAAGTCGAGGATGTTGCGCACCGTCGCCCCACGGAACGCGTAGATCGACTGGGCGTCGTCGCCCACCACGGTGAGGCCGCGACCGTCCGGCTTCAGCGCGTGAAGCACGCTGGCCTGCAGCGCGTTCGTGTCCTGGTACTCGTCAACCAGGATATGGTCGAAGCGGCTGCCCATGTCGCGCGCCAGCGCAGGCTCCGCCAGTGCCTGCGCCCAGTACAGCAGCAGGTCGTCGTAGTCCAGCACCTGCTGCTTCTGCTTGGCCTCGACATAGCCGGCGAACAGCTCGCGCAGCGCGTCGGCCCACATCGTGTAGCGCGGGAACTGGCGCTTGAGCACTTCCTCGAGCGGCGCCTGCGTATTGACCACGCGCGAATAGATGGCCAGACAGGTTTCCTTGCGCGGAAAGCGGGCGTTCTGCGACGACAGCCCCAGATCGTGTCGCACCACGTTCATCAGGTCGGCGGAGTCGCCACGGTCGCTGATGGTGAAGTCCGGCGACAGGCCCAGCGAATCGGCGTACTCGCGCAACAGGCGGGCGCCGATGGCGTGGAAGGTGCCCGCCCATTGCAGCGCGGCGCGGCCGATGCCGCCGCTGTTGCCATCGCGGCGGCCGGCGTGCTCGCCGAACGCCTGGTCGACGATCCGCTCGACGCGGCGGCCCATCTCCAGCGCCGCGCGCCGGGAGAAGGTCAGCAGCAGGATACGGCGCGGATCGGCGCCCCGCACCAGCAGATGCGCGACCCGGTGCGCCAGCGTATTGGTCTTGCCCGATCCCGCGCCGGCGATGATCAGCAGCGGCCGTTCGCCGTCATGCTCGGCCGCTTCCCGCTGTTGCGGGTTCAGCGCCGACAGATAGTCGGGGCGCGGGCCGTCCGACGCGCTGTCGGCCGTGGCGATATCGGCATCGGGAGCGGGGGCGAGGTCCAAGTCGGGGGCGGCAGACACGGAAATGGGCGATAAGCGGTACGGAGCCGCTGACATGCGTGATCGATGAAGTTCGTCGGCAACTGTATATCCATACAGATGCGGGGGCAAGCCATCGTCCCGAAAAGTGGCTCAAGACTAACCGTAAGCGCTTTCCTATCCACCTCGTCGTTCCGGCAAAGGCCCGAGATGCCGGGGGGTTTTCTCCCCTCTCCCGCCTCGCGGGAGAGGAGCAAGGCGGAGCAGCCCGACCCCATTACACCGTCCCGCCCAGCGCCTCATCCAGCAACTTGTGCAGCGCATCCCACTCTGGCTCGCCGACGTAGCGTTTCAGGATGCGCCCATCCTTGTCGACCACGAAGGTGGTCGGCGTGAGTTGCACATCGCCAAAGGCCTTGGCCGCGCTGCCGTCCGAATCGAGCGCCACCTTGAACGGCAGCTTGCGCGTTTCGGTGAAGTTGGCCACGTACATCGGCGGATCGTAGTTCATCGCCACCGCCACGAATTCCAGACCCTTGTCCTTGAACTGCTCATAGGTCTTGACCATGTCAGGCATTTCCTTGACGCAGGTGACGCAGCTTGTCGCCCAGAAATTGACCATATACACCTTGCCCTGCAGCTGCGCGGTGGACAGCCGTTCACCCGACAGCAGCACGAATGTGGCAGGCGGCGCGGTCTTGGCCGGCGACAGCGCCCGGTAGCCGAGCCAGCCCAGCAGCGCGAGCACCAGCAGGCCGGCGACCAACATCCACGGCATGGGGCCGGAGCGGGTGGGAGAGGGCGGGACAGGCGAGGCGGGAGTCGTCATGATGCGCGGAAACCGGAGCGGACGAAAAGACTGTCATTCTAGCGCCGACCGGGCCGGCAAGTGGGTTCGAGCGGTGGCCCCCCCGCCGCTAGCGCGACGCGATCGACGGCCCGGCCGGCACGCTGCCGGCACGCATGCCGGTTGACTGGCCCTGAGGGTTGTCCGGAGCCTGGCCAGCGCGGACCCTTTCGCGCGCCGCGTCCAGCGCCTGTTCCAGGTAGGCGCCGTAGAAATCCGGCTGGATGCCGCGCAATGGCGTCGCGGCCGACTGCCCGTTGCCGTCGAGGAACAGCACGGTGGGCGCCACGCGCACGCCTTGACCGCGCGCCCAGTCCCGCGCCGTGGTCATCCGGCCGGCGGCATCGCGCAGCGGCGTGCCGGCGGCCATGTCGACTTCGCGCACGACAAGTTCGCCGCGCGCCGCCTGCGGCGCCAGATAGCCGCGGCGCACGGTCTCGCAGTAGCGGCAGCCGGGCAGCGTCACCAGTACCACCAGCGGCTCCCCGCGCCGGGCGGCGTCGGCCGCCTCGGCGGCGACATTGCGAAGCGGCGGCAACGTCGATTCCGCCGCGATGGCGACGGCCGGCATGGCCGCCAGCGCGCAAAGCACCAAGGCCGGAGCCAGTGTCGCCAGCGCGCTTCGCGTTGCCCAACCGGCGCGTTTAATTGTCGGAATCATTAATTAATGGCGAAAACGGGAAGACATGATCGCCGGTATCATTATGGCTATTCGATAATAACGGCTCGGCGCCAATCCTGTTGGACGCCACAAGGCCGCCGACGCGCCGTGCCGACTCCCACCGCTTCCAGCCGCTCCCGAGCCACCAGTCCGATGTCCTCGTCCTCGCCGCTTCGGCGGCTCCCCTGGCTGCGCGCGGGCATTGCCGCGATCGCGCTGTGCGCCGTGCTGCCGGCCTGCTCGCCGCGCTACGACTGGCGCACCATCCAGTCCGGCGAGGGCCGTTATGCCGCGCTCTATCCGGCCAAGCCGTCGCAGGCCGCGCGCGATGTCGCCATCGCGGGCCGGCGCCTGCCGATGACGATGGAGGCCGCCCGCATCGACGACACGCTGTTCGCGGTTGGCGTGGTGACGCTGCCCGACGAGGATCCGGCGCTGCGCAAGGAGGCGCTGGACGCGATGCAAAAGGGCCTGCTGGCCAATCTCGGTGGCGCGCTGGCCGAGCCGGCGCAGACGCGCGAAGTCACCGTGATGTCGGCCGCGCAGCCGCCCGTGCCCATGCCGGCGACCGAAATCCAGGCCGCCGCCGTGTCGCCGCAGGACAAGACGCGGCGCCGGCTCACCGCCCGGCTGGTGGCCTCCGGCGGCAAGGTCTATCAGGCGGTGGTGCTGGAGTCCGGCGACGCCGCGCTCGATCGCCGGCAAGCCGAGCAGGTCGAGCAGTTCCTGTCCGGCTTTCATCCGTATTGACCGCCGTGGCACGGGGTCTGACCCTGCGACCCCCGGCATTGCTGCGCCGTGGCGAAGGCACGCGCGTATTCCTGTGCTTTGCCGCCGCCTACGTGCTGTCGTACGCGTTCCGCTCGATCAACGCGATCATCGCGCCCGAGCTGGTGGCCGACCTGCGCCTGTCGAACGCGGACCTCGGCCTGTTGTCGTCCGCGTACTTCCTGACCTTCGCCGCGATGCAGCTGCCGGTCGGCATCTGGCTCGACCGCCGCGGCGCGCGCCGCGTCGAGGCGGCGCTGCTGCTGGTGGGCGCGGCGGGCGCCGTGGTGTTCGCCACCGCGACGTCCATCGAGGCATTGTGGCTCGGCCGTGCCCTGATTGGCGCCGGCGTGTCGGCATGCCTGGTGGCCGCGTATTCGAGCTACCGGCGGTGGTATCCCGCCGCGCGCCAGAGCCAGTTGTCCGCGTGGATGCTGGTGGCGGGCAGCGCCGGCGCGCTGATGACCACGCTGCCGGCCCAGGCGGTGCTGCCCTGGCTGGGCTGGCGCGGACTGTTCTGGGTGATGGCGGGCCTGCTGGTGGCCTGTGCGGCCGCGCTCTACGTTGGCCTGCGGCGTGTCGAGCGACGCGGCAACAGGCTCGGGCGGGACGCGCGCGCGGGCCAGGCCCGGCCGCTGTACGGCGGCGCGTCGGCCTACGGCGCGCTGTTCCGTCATCCGGCCTTTCTTCGCGTGCTGCCATTCGGGCTGGTGAACCAGGCCAGCTTCATGGCCGTGCAGACGCTGTGGGCCGGACCGTGGATGACCGATGTGCTGGGCTTCAGCCTGGACGCCACGGCCGGCGTCCTGTTCGCCTTCAATATCTCGCTGCTCGCGGGCTACTTGCTGCTCGGCTGGCTGGCACCGCGCCAGGCAGGCAATGCGGCCGACGCCGCGAGGCTGGTGGTCATCGGCGCCGGCCTGACCCTGGGCCTGCAGGCGGCGATCGTCGGCTGGGCATCGCCGGCCGCGTGGTGGCTGTGGCCGTTGCTGGCGCTGTCCGGCAGTACGCTGGCGCTGATCCTCAGCACGCTGAGCCTGTCGTTTCCGGCCGAAATGGCCGGGCGCGCCAATACCACGTACAACCTGCTGGTGTTCGGCGGCAGCTTCGTGGTGCAGTGGAGCCTGGGCGTGGGCATCGACGCCTTCCGCGACATGGGGCTGACCCAGGCCCACGCCTTCCGCGCCGCTTTCGCGGTGCTGCTCGGCCTGCAGCTTATGGGCTATCTATGGTTTGTGCTCGCGCCGCGCCTCCTGGCGGCACAACGGCGCGGCACGGTGCGATAGCGGCCACGGTTTTTTGCTACGGTAGTTCGTTCGAAACAAGGGATACAAAACATGCGTTGGGAAATCTGGCTCGCCTACTTTGCCGCATGCTGGGCTATTGCGATCTCGCCCGGCTCGGGCGCGGTGCTGTCGATGAGCCATGGGCTGTCCTATGGGATGCGCAAGACCACCACGACCATCCTCGGCCTGCAGCTCGGGCTGGTGATCGTGCTGCTGATCGCCGGTGGCGGACTGGGGGCGCTGCTGCTGGCGTCCGAAACCGCCTTTGCCGCGGTGAAGACGGTGGGCGCGCTGTATCTGATGTATCTCGGTGTGCAGCAATGGCGTACCCGCGTCAGCGACGACGCGCCGGGGCAGGGCGCGGCCCGCGTGCCGGACATGAGCGGCCGCCGCCGCTTCGCCACCGGGCTGCTGACCAATGTCACCAATCCGAAGGGCATCGTCTTCATGGTGGCGGTGCTGCCGCAGTTCATCGATCCGAACCGCCCGCTTGCGATGCAGCTCGCGATTCTGGCCGCGACCATGTGCGCGGTCGACCTGATCGTGATGCATGGCTACGCGCTGCTCGCGTCGCGCATGCAGGGCCTGTTCCGCGACGCACGCGCGATGCGCTGGCAGAACCGCGTGTTCGGCGGTGTGCTGATGGCGGTTGGCGCGGCGCTGTTCTTCGTGCGGCGACAGCCCGGCTGATCCACGCGAATCAAAGCGCGCGAATGAAAGCGCGGCACTGGCGGTACGCGGTGGGCTTTGCTTCAATGGGAGAACGCCCGCGTCCAACGCACGAGGTTTGCCGATGCCCGATCCTGTCCGCCATACGGTTCCCCCGATTGAGGAGCCCCCTCCGCCCGGCGTGCCGCCCGATCTGCCGCCGATCGAGGAGCCGCCGCCTCCGCCGGGCGAGCCGCCGGTGGTGATGGTTAGCTGATACTGCCCTCTCCCCCGCCCCTCTCCCGCGTTGCGGGAGAGGGGCAAACACCCCCAAGCATTTCCACTCCCGCCGGTTCGCTCCCCTCTCCCGCTTGCGGGAGAGGGGTAGGGGGAGAGGGCAGTCACAGCCCACCCAAGCCCCCCGAAGTCCCCATCCCCCGAGCCTCCCCCAAGTCACGCCACTGACACACTCGCCCGCTACATTTTCGTTCGAACATGTAGGGTGAGCGAATGAGCCTGTCGCCGCGGCAACGCGAAATTCTTGGCTGGCTAAGCGATGCCAGCCGGCTGAGCACCGACCAGCTTGCCAGCCGCTTCGGTGTCAGCAGCCAGACCATCCGCCGCGACATCAACGCCTTGAGCGCGCAGGGGCTGGCCCGACGCATGCACGGGGGCCTTAGCCTGCCGGGCAGCCAGCACAACCTCAGCTATACGCAGCGCAGTACCGCGCACGTCGAGCGCAAGCGGCGCATCGCCCGGCGGGCGGTCGCCGTGGTCGAGCCCGACACGACGCTGTTCCTCGGCTATGGCACCACGGTGGCGGAATTCGCCCGCGCCTTGCCGCCCGAGCTGCCGCTGCGCGTGGTGACCAACAACCTGGACGCGGCGCACGCGCTGGCCGACAAGCCGGAGATCGAAACATGGGTCACTGGCGGACGGCTGCGGCCGCGCGATCGCGACCTGATGGGCAGCGTCACGCTGGATTTCCTGCGGCGCTTTCGCGCGCATCTGGCCATCTGCGGCGCGGCGGCCATCGATGCCGAAGGCGGCCTCTACGAATTCCAGCCGGACGAGGCCGAGCTCAGCCGGATGATGCTGTCGCACAGCCACTCGCGCGTGTTGCTGGCCGACAGCAGCAAGTACCTGCGCGACGCGCCATGCCGGGTTGCCACGCTGGACCAGATCGACCATTTCTTCACCGACGTGGACGCGGCCACGCCGCTGCCGGCGCTATGCGAGCGCGCCGGCGTGGCGCTGCATCTTTGCTGATGGCATTTCCAGACCGCTCGTTGACCGTTCCGTTGACACGATTCCGACCCGACCTCCCATGGCCCATCTGCGACTAGAGCGCGTGCAGCAGCGCTTCGGCGAACACAACGTGCTGCGCGGCATCGATCTGGATATCGACCGGGGCGAATTCATCGCGTTGCTCGGCGCGTCGGGCTGCGGCAAGACCACGCTGCTGCGGCTGATTGCCGGGCTCGATCGTCCCAGCGAAGGGCGCATCCATATCGACGGGCGCGACGTCACCGCGCTGGAACCGGCGCAGCGCGGCCTGAGCATGGTGTTCCAGTCGTACGCGCTGTTTCCCCACCTCACCGTGGCAGACAACATCCTGTTCGGCCTGCGCGCGCGCAAGGTGGCGCGCGACGAGCAGGCACGGCGCCTGGACCAGGCCGCGCAAATGCTCGGCCTGACGACGCTGCTGACACGCAAGCCCGCCGCGCTGTCGGGCGGCCAGAAGCAGCGCGTGGCGCTGGCGCGCGCGATCGTGTCGCAGCATCCGATCTGCCTGATGGACGAGCCGCTCAGCAATCTCGATGCGCAACTGCGTGCCGGGATGCGCGCCGAACTGCGCAAGCTGCAACAGCAGCTAGGCCTGACGGTGGTCTACGTCACGCACGACCAGGTCGAGGCAATGAGCATGGCGGACCGTATCGTGCTGATGCACGAGGGCGCCATCGCGCAGACCGGCACCCCCGCCGAGCTCTACGACACCCCCGCCACGCCCGCAGTCGCGCGCTTTATCGGCCA
>NZ_VLJN01000036.1 GCF_007829435.1 Cupriavidus gilardii J11 | reverse complement strand
CCGGCGCGTGCCAGCGGCTCGCATCCGAAGCGATGGTGATGCAGTTTCGTCTGATCCGCTCGATCCTCAGCCGCCGCCCCGATCATTGCCAGGATTGCCTGGAGCAGATGGAAGCCTGCTACGAAGCCGCGGTGCCCGCGCTGGCAACCTATGTCGGAGAGACCGACGGCTGACCGGCTCGCGCGGTGTACTCACTTGCTCGCGGCTGATCGGCAGGTAAGCCGCTGCGTCCTTCGTTGCTCCTCGTTGCACCCCTCGTTGCCATCTCCGCTGCTTTCCTGACCGAGTCCTTCGCGATCGATGCCTGGCCCTGTCGCGATGGACTAGACCGTGCGCATGTTTGCTGCCGCACGAAGCCATCCCGATGGCCGAGTTGCCACGCGCAAGACGCTCCTCCGTACGAGTGGTGGCATGCGCCGACGCGACAGCGCGGTGCTGCCCAACGCCGATGCCGTCGTCGATGCCGCGCATCAGGTTGCACCGCTGTAACAGCATGATCGACTCGCTCCGACCTACCGAAGGATGAGCAGGTTTCAGCCGTGCGGCTACTGTTGGGCGCCTCACAGATGGAACTTAATGGAAGCACGCAAGCCGCGCTGCATCGCCGCAATCCACTCCGGATGCGGCCCCGTCGAAAACATTGCCGACAGCGGCGGCCGCGGAAGAAAAAGGAGAATAGCAATGGTCGGTCAACGTTCGGAACTGCATGTCAATCATTTGCTCGCGGCATTGCCGCGCAAGGACTGGGAGGCCTTGTCGGGGAACATCGAGCTGGTGCGCATGCGCGCAGGCCTGCTTCTGACGGACTCGGGGCAGCTTATTCGCCATGTGTACTTTCCCACCACTGCCATCGTGTCGATGCTGTCTCTGCTCGAGAACGGCGCGACCGCGGAGATCGCCGCGATCGGCAACGAAGGGCTGGTCGGCATTCCGGTGCTGACGGGCGGCGATACCATGCCGTGCCGCGTCGAGGTCCGCACGCCGGGCTTTGCCTACCGCCTGTCGGCGGGCACGCTGCGCCAGGAGTTCATGCGTTCGCCCGCGATCCAGCGTGTCACGCTGCTGTATGTGCAGGCGGTGCTGACGCAGATCGCGCAGACCGCGGTCTGCAATCGCCATCACTCGTTGAACAAGCAGCTGTGCCGCTGGCTGTTGCTGGCGCTGGATCGCATGGCGACCAACGAGCTGGTGATCACCCAGCAGGTCATTGCCAACATGCTGGGCGTGCGGCGTGAAGGCGTGACCGAAGCCGCGGGCAAGCTCGAGGATCTCGGCCTGATCCACCACAGCCGCGGCCATATCACGGTGCTCGACCGGCATGGGCTGGAGGCGCATTCGTGCGAATGCTACAAGCTGGTCAAGCGCGAGTTCGACCGGTTGCTGCCGGCCCTTGCCGAAGTTTGAACGCGCGTGGGGCTTGCGCAAGGAGAATTGCCGTGGACAGGTTGTCTTTCGCCGGCGCGATGCCGGTACCCAACGTGGCGCCGGAGCGCCGTGCCGGATATGCCCGCGCGTTGCAGGACCGGGCTGGCTGGCTTGTCGCCGCGACACTGGCCGGCGCCGCCATCGGCGCACTGATGGCGATGAGCACGCCGCCCAGCTACGAGGCCGCGGCGCTGATCCAGGTGGCGGCGGCCGAGGCGCCGTTGGCGCGCGACGGCGTCGCGCAGCCGGGTACCTTTGATGCCAGCATCCTGAAAAGCCGCGCGGTGGCCGCGCCCGTGATCGACCGGCTCGGACTGAGCATTGCCGCGGAGCCGGTACGCGCGCCGTTCGTCGGCGCGCTGGCGGCGCGCCTGGCCGAGCCGGGGCAGGTGCGTGGCGCCTGGCCGGCCCAGTTCGGCTACGCCTGGGGCGGGGAACGCATCGCAGTGCAATCGTTCGCGGTGCCCGAGCGCCTTCTCAACGTGCCGCTGACGGTGGAAGTCCTACAGGGCGGCGCCTATCGCCTGCTCGATGGCAGCGCCACGGTGCTGGAAGGGCGCGTTGGCGAGACAGCGGCCAGCGGGGGCGTGGAGATTGCCGTGTCGCGGATCGACGCGCTTGCTGGCACGCGGTTCACGCTGACGCGGCGCGATCCGGTCGCGGTGGTCGACACCATCGCGGCGCAGCTCAAGGTCACCGAGATGCCCGGAGGAACCGTCAGGCTTGCCTGGCGGAACGCCGATCGCAAGGTCGCGGCGGATCTGGTCAACGGCATTGCAAACGCGTATATCCGCGGGCAGACCAGCGCGCGCCGCGACGACGCGGCCGATTCGCTGGCGGTGCTGCATGCCGAGTTGCCGCGCGTGCAGGCCGAGCTCGAACGCGCCGAGGCAGCGCTGACGCGCTATCGCTCACGTTCCGGTTCGATGCAGCCGACACAGGACGTGCAGTCGTACCTGCAGGGCAGCATGGAGTTCCAGCGGCAGATCGCAGCGCTCAAGCTGGAGCGCACCAAGCTGCTGCAGCGCTTCACCACCGATGCGAACGAAGTCAAGACGATCGACAGCCAGATCCAGCAGCTGATCCGCGAGCGGCGCGACCTGGACGCGCGCATGCAGAACCTGTCGCTGTCGGAGCGGGAATCGGTGGCGTTGACGCGCGACGTCAAGGTGGCCGAGGACATGTATATGACGCTGCGCCGGAAGATCGAGCAGCTGTCGTTGCTGCAGGCGGACCGGACCACGGCCGTGCGTATCGTCGACGCCGCCGCGGCGTCGACCGTGCCCGTCGGAGTCGGCCCCTGGCCCGCGTCCGCTGCCGGCGCAATCATCGGCTTTGCCGCGATGGCCGGCGCGGTGGTGCTGCGCCGGCGCATGAAGCCGGTGGTGGCGGATGCCAACGACGCCGAGGCCACGCTGGGCCTGCCGATGCTGGGCGACGTGGCCCATAGCGATGAACAGACCGAACTCGAGCGCCAGCTGGAACTGGAACGGCGCCTTGGTGTAGCCAGCGCGTTTGCTTCGAACCCGGCCCGCAAGCTGGCTGCGCCGGCTCCCGGAACTGCGGTGGCAACGCCTGCCGATGTCGGAGAGGAAGGGCAGGAGTCCGACCCGCGCACGCGCCAGGGACTGCATGATCGCTTCCTGCTGGCACGGCGTTCCCCACATGCGCTCGCGGTGGAGGGATTGCGCAGCGTGCGTGCGTCGCTGTACTTCGACCTGCGTACCGCGCCGGACGGCGTGCTCGCGATCACCAGTCCGGCGCCAGGTGCCGGCAAGACCTTCACCGCCGTCAACCTTGCCGTGCTGTTCGCGGAGGCGGGGCAACGCGTGCTGCTGATCGATGCCGACATGCGTCGCGGCAAGGTAGCGAGCTGGTTCGGCCAGAGCGCGGAGCCGGGCCTGTCCGATGTGCTGGCGGGCCGCATTCCGGTCAGCAAGGCGGCCCAGCCCACGGTGGTGGCCGGGCTCGGTATTCTGGGCGCCGGCAGTTCCGCGGCCAATCCGTCCGAGCTCCTGATGCTGCCGACCATGGCCGATTGCCTGCGTCAGTGCAAGGAACGGTTCGATCTGGTGATCGTCGACACGCCGCCGGTGCTGTCGGTGGCCGACGCGATGCTGATCGCCGGGCTTGCGGGTTCGACGCTGCTGGTGATGCGCGCTGACGCGACGCTGCCCGGTCAGGTGGACGAGACCCTGAAGCGGCTCTCCCGGGCCAATGCGCGCGTGGCGGGCGGCATCATCAACGGCGTGGCGCAACGCCGAAGCAATCGGGCCGACTTCGATACGATCAATCCGTATCTCGGCATGCCGCTGCCCGCTGCCGCGCCCGCGGCGCGCGCGCTGGAAGCGCCGGCCGCGGCGCCGGCGGCAAAGGCCTGATGGCCGGACCGGCGGCGTGGTGTCGCCGCGGGTCCACGCCTCGCGAGCGTACCCGTTTCTGCGGACGGTGGGAAAGACACTGGATCCGCGCCTGCGCGGTGATGACGATAGTATGAGCGCTCCTGGGGCCGGCATGGGCCTTGCCCCACGAGTCGGTTCCACATGCGTCCGATGCGAACGCGCACTCCCCGTCGGCCGCGGCATGCGCCGCGGCCCGGCACGCTGCGGGCTACCGCGCGGTGCCTGCCGGCGCGGTCAATTCGCGCTTGGCCTCCTCATTGGCCTCGCGCATTTCCGCCTTGCGTTCCTGCCTGGCATCCTTCACTTCCTGCTTGTACTCCTGCTTGGCCTCGCCCTTGCGCGCGCGGTATTCGGCGCGAGCCTTGGCGCGTGCTTCCCGGCGTTCCACCAGCGGGTCCTTGGGCGGCTGGATCTGCACCATGCCCGGCGGCACGCCCGGCGCGGCGGACGTGGCCGGGGCAACCGTCGCGGCCGTGCCCGACGTCACGGTGGACCCTGTGGCGGCAGGGGCGCCCATCGATGTGCCGGTGCCGGCGGATGCCCCGGCGCCGCCGCCCGTGGGATACGGTGTGGTGGTGCCCTGGGTGGTCGATGTCGTGGCGTCGCCGGCCGGGGCCGGCATCGTGGTGGTTTGCGCCAGCGCGCCGGTAGTCAGCAGCCCGGCGGCCAGCGCGGCCAGCATCGGCTTGGTACGGAAGGACAGTACTCGGGACATATCGGACCTCATCATGTTGTTCGTGTTGGCAAAGCCCCGGGCGCCCAGCGCCGGGGCAACCTGATGACGGCCGCGCCTCTCGTGGCATCGTGCCGTACGTCTATTTTTTGATGGCATGTCCCTGCCGCTGTTTCGGCTTTCTACAACTGCTTACAAAAGGCGTATTGGCTGACGGTGACGTCTGACGGGGGATGCGGGAGGGGTCTGACAAAGCGGGACGTTTTTTGCGGCTTTTGGGGGACTGCCCTCTCCCCCGCCCCTCTCCCGCAAGCGGGAGAGGGGAGAAAACCGGCGGGGGTTGACACACTGCGGGTGTGCTCCCCTCTCCCGCTCGCGGCAGAGGGCTGGGAGGGTAAAAAGAAAACCGGTCCCTCATGAGGGACCGGTGGATCTTGTCGCGCGATGGCGCCGGCGAGCGCGCTGTCAGGCCTGCTTGGCCGGCTTGGCGGCGCCGTACTGGTTCATATAGCGATACTTGCCGAAGTGGTAGTGCGAGCGATACCAGCGTCCCTCGACATGCAGGCCGTTGAACAGCACGCCCTTGACGTCGCCGCCCGCATGCCGCAGCGCCTTGTCGGCCGCTTGCAGTTCGCTGGCGGTGGTCAGGTCGGCCCGGGCCACCAGGAAGACGGCGCCTGCCTTGCTGGCCAGGATGCCCGCATCGGCTGCCGACAGCACAGGCGGGGAATCGATCAGCACCACGTCGTAACGCGACTTCAGTTCATCCAGCAGCGCGTCCATCGCGGGACTGTTGAGCATGTCGGCCGGCTGCGGCGCCTGTGCACCAGTGGGAATGAAGTCGAGGTTCGGCGCGACCTGGCGCTGCACGACTTTTTCCAGCGGCGCGCCGACCAGCAGGTCGCTCAGGCCCGGCGTGCGGCGCGAACCGAAGCGGTGGTTCAGGCCGCCGCGCCGCAGGTCGCCATCGACGAGCACGACCCGCTTTCCGCCTGCGGCAAGGATCGCGGCGAAGTTGGCCGAGACGAACGATTTGCCGACGCCCGGCGCGGGCCCGGTGAGCACCACGATGCGATTGCGGCTGCCCACCAGCGCGAACTGGAGCGCGGTGCGGAAGCTGCGCAGGCTTTCCACCGCCGGATCCTCGGGCTCCTGCAGCGCCAGCAGGCCGGGCTGCGGCTTGCTGCCGCCGAAGCGCCGGTTCTGCAGCAGGCTGAGCGGAATCGTCGAGTACACGGTCAGGCCCGTCTGCTGCTCGATCTCGTCCGCGTCGGTCAGCCCGCCGTCCAGCGAGCGGCGCACCACCACCATCAGCAGGCCCGCAATCACGCCAATACCCGCCGCCACGCCGACGATCAGCAGCCGGTTAGGACGGATGGGCTTGATCGGTACATTGGCGGGGTCGACCAGACGCGCGGTGCCGACCTTGCTCGCCTTCATCAGCTTGAGCTGCTGCACATCGTTCAGCAGCGCCTGGTACAGCTCGGTGCTCACCTTGACGTCGCGCATCAGCCGCAACACGTTCTGTTCCACGTCGGGCAGGCGCTGGATACGACCGGTGACCGAATTGAGCTGATTGGTCAGGCTCGCGATCTGGTTGTCGATCGCCGTGATGCTGGGATGGTCGCCGACGAAACGCATGGCCAGTTCCTGCCGCTTCTGCCTCAGTTCCTGCAGGCGCGTCTGGATCTGCACCGACTGGCTCAGGATCAGCTTCGATTCCTCGCTGAGGTCGACCGTGCCGCGCTGGTTGCGCATGGCGTTATAGCGCGACTCGGCGGTCTCGACCTGCTGCTTGAGCTGGGGCAGCTGCGTCTGCAGGAAGTCCAGCGACTTCTCCGCCTCGGCGGCCTTGCGCCGCACGTTCTGGTCGACGTATTCCTGGCCGATCTCGTTGAGGATGGCGGCCGTCAGCTCCGGCGATTCGCCCTCCAGCGTGACGCCGATCACGCCGCTCTGCTTGCCGCGCTCCATGATATGGAGCTGCTGCTGCAGGCGGGCGATCGCGGCGGGACGCGGCAGGTGGCGCACCACGAACTGCGTGCCCGGCCGGCCGTCGAGGCGGGCGACCGTCATCTGGACGGGGCCCGACGCGGTACGCACCGTCAGCGGCACGCCGACCTTGCCGGTCGCGCGCGCGGCGTCGCTGGCGAAGCTGACGCGATACTGCCCGTCGCCCAGCGCGGTCAGCAGGATCCTGCGTTCCTCCATTTCCGGCGGGACCGTCAGCTCCGTCACCTGGATCGACTCGCCGCCCCAGGCAAAGCCGCCCCAGCCGAACAGGCCCGGCCGCGACAATTCCGGATTGCGCTGCGCGATGGCGCGGCCGATCACCGGGAAATAACGCGGCGACGCCTCGATGTCGAGCATCAGGTTGTCGACCGCGCGGCCGACCACCATCCGCGATTGCAGCAGCTCGATCTCGGCCGTTGCGGCCGGCTTGACATCGAACACCGGCGAGATCGTGGCCGCGACCCGGTTGGCGGCGGCGCTGCTGCTGTTGGCGTTCTCCTCCACTTGCACCAGGATGTCGGCCTGGTACACCGGTCGCGCGATCCAGGCGTAGAACAGGCCGGCCAGGATGGTCGCTCCCGCCACCGTAATGAACGTCCAGCGATAGCGCGCCAGGATGTCGAACCAGGACGTCAGGTCGACTACTCCTTCGCGCTCGTCGAGACGCTCGGAGTGGCTGCTTCGTGTGGTGTTGCTATTCATGATGCCTCCCCGTGACATTCGGCCGGCGCAATGGCTCGTATGCGCTCCGACCAGGATTCGATGCCTTTTTTGATCAGCCCCAGCGCGATGGCGAACATGCTATGCGAGCACCCGAAGGGGTCGGGCACGTCGGCCTGGATGAATTCCCCGATCCGGTAGACGCGCCCGCGCGCCTGCGGAAAGCGGCGCTCGATTTCGTCGCGCTGCTCCAGGTCCATCACCAGGACGAGATCGGCCCACTCGACCAGCGCCGCGTCCACCGTTCGCGCGCGATGGCCGCGCAGTTCATGTCCCTCGCCGGACATCATCGCGATCACGCGCGGATGCGCCGCCGCGCCCTCGGGGGGCGCGAGCCCGGCCGACCGGATCTCGCAGGTCGGCAAGGCACGCTGCAAGAGAACCTGGGCCATCGGGCTGCGGCAGGTGTTGCCGATACAGACCACCAGAATGTTTCGGATCATCGCGCGCGCCTATCGAACCACGCCGGCGGTGCCGATCACCGGCTGCGTCGCGGGGATCAGCAGGTTGACCACGCGACTCCACCGCACCAGCTCGCGCGCATCGACGTACACCACGTCCTTCGGCTCCAGCTCGAAGCCCTCGGCGATGGCCAGCGCCACCGGCGAGCTGCCGTCGAGATGGAAGACCTGCGGCTTTTCACCCGCGGTCGACTTGCGGATGACGTAGATCTGCTCGGCGCTGGCGGTGCTGGGATTGACGCCGCCGGCATCGCCCAAAGCCTCGTTCAGCGTCATCCGTCCGTTGCGCATCATCAGCGCGGCCGGGCGCAGCACCTCGCCCGTGACGAAGACCTTGCTGTCCTCGCGTTGCTCCACGCGCACGATGTCGCCGTTGCGCAGCAGGATGCGCGAGGGATCGATGCCCTTGGCCAGCAGCGCCGGCATGTTGACGTACCAGCTGCGGTCGCCCCGCGTGACGCGGATGCGGCTCGCGTCGCCGGTCTGCGTCAGCACGCCGCCGGCACGGTTCAGGGCCTCGACCAGCGTCATTGGCGCGTCGTCGATCGGCAGCATGCCCGGCGTCTTGACCTCCCCGTCGACATAGACGCGCTGGCTGCGGAAGGCCAGCACGCGCACCGTCATCTGCGGATCGCGCACCACGCGCGACAGCGACTTGGCGATAAGTTCGCGCACCTCGTTGGCGGTCTTGCCGGCGACCTTCATCACGCCGGCGTAGGGAAACTGGATATCGCCATGCGGGCTGACGACATAGCCAGGCACGTTGGCACTGGCGCCGGTGGCCGGCAGCTCGAAGCCCTGGCCAAGGCTGTACGTCTGCGTGGGGAACACCAGTTCGGGATGGTCCCAGACGACCACCGAGATGATGTCGCCTGGACCGATGCGGTAAGGCTCGGGAGTGGCGAACAGCTGCTCGACATCGTCGTTCTGGCGCTTGTTGCTTTGGCGCAGTTCGCGCACCAGGTCCATGGTGATGGGCGTGATCTCGGGCACCGCGTCGGGCCCGATCGCCGCCACCGGCGCATGCTTGTCGAAATACATGCCCGGCGAACTCGCGCAACCGGCGAGCAGCGCCGCCGCCCCGATTGCCGCCATTCCCATCACCAGACCGCTACCGCGCGTGGCCTTGCGGCCGCGCTTATTGCTCTGTGGCTTCATTTCCATGGCAACCTCCTGCTTCTCGCAAATGGACATTGCGTATCGCCATGTCCCCCGGATGCTGACATCGTGTCGGCGCGGACTCCGGGTATCGGTGCGTTGTCACACATTTGATGCAGTGGGGGGCGCATGGCGCGGCGGGACTGTTGCGTGGGCGCGGCACAGTGAGAATACGGGACGCCCGAACTGAAATCTAAAGCGCGTGCTCTTTCGCAATACAAGGTGACCACACTTCGCTGCACGCTGGCGTCTTCGCCCGCGAGGGTTTCGGCAACGATCACCATGGCGCAACACGACGACGCTTCGTACAAACGGCTGTTCTCCGCACCGGAGCTGGTGCGGGACCTCATTACCGGCTTCATCCCCGACCCCTGGCTGCACAGGCTCGACTACGCCACGCTGCAGCGCGTTCCGTGCAGCTATGTCACCGACGATCTGCGCCAGCGCGCCAACGATGTGGTGTGGCGTGTGAAGGCCGATGGCGACTGGGTCTATCTCTACGTGATGATCGAGTTCCAGAGCCGGGTCGACCCGTATATGGCGGTACGCGTGTCCACCTATCTGGGGCTGCTCTATCAGGACCTGATCCGGGGCAACGGGGTGCTGGCCGACCGGCGGCTGCCGCCGGTACTGCCGATCGTGCTGTACAACGGCGACCCGGCGTGGAGCGCGGCCACCGACATCGCCGATCTGGTGCCCGCGATGCCGGGCGATCTGACGCGCTATCAGCCTCAGTTGCAATACCTGCTGGTGGAGACGCGGCGCTGCGCGATGGAGGCCGATCCCCACACGCCGAATCTCGCCGCGGCCGTGGCGGTGCTGGAGCATTCGGTATGCCGCACTACGGTGCTCGACGTAATCCAGCAGCTCGACACGTGGCTGGACGGCAATGAGGAACTGAAGCAGACTTTTGTCACCTGGCTCGCCGCAGTAGTCTGCCGCCGGAGCAAGGGCGCGCTGACGCTGCAGGACGTGCACGATCTGAAGGAGATAGCCATGGAAGTGGGAAGCAGCTTTGACGTTTGGCGACAGAGGGATCGGGAGGAGGGCAGGGCAGAAGGGAGGGCAGAAGGGAGGGCAGAAGGGAGGGCAGAAGGTTGCCTGGAAGGCGAGGGGCGCCTTCTGCAGCTTCAGCTTACGAAGCGGTTTGGGGCGCTGCCGGCGGATGTCGTCGAACGGCTTTCCAATGCGGACGTACGGCAGCTCGAAGCGTGGGGGGTGCGCCTTCTCACTGCCCGCTGCCTGGATGATGTGTTTTGCGACAGCACCCCTGACGAGACCCGCGGTACGGGACTATCAACGTGAGTACGAGGTGGCGGATCGCGACGCGTCCGCTGCCATAGGAGGCATCCGAAGTGGGAACCACCTTTGACGTTTGGAGGCAGAGGGATCGGGACGAGGGCAGGGCGCAAGGCAGGGCAGAAGGCAGGGCAGAAGGCAGGGCAGAAGGCAGGGCAGAAGGCAGGGCCCAGGGCCGTCTCGAAGGCGGGCGCCGCCTTCTGGAGCTTTGTCTCGCGCATCGCTTCGGGCCGCTGCCCGCAGGTGTCGTTGAGCGGCTTGCCAAGGCGGACATGTCGCGTCTCGAAGCCTGGGCAGTGCGGGCGGTCACTGTCGAACGCCTCGAAGACCTGTTCTGGGACGAGCCATCCTGGGAGTTCTAGCCATACAAAAAAACGGGCCGGTTCATGCCGGCCCGCTCTGTCTCCTCGCACCACGATCTGCATTACCGCATGCCGCCGCCCGCTTGCAGTGGCAGATCCACCGTGCGCTCGCCACGCTCGCTGCGGTCGGCCGAAGGCCGCGCCACCCGCGCCACCGGCGACAGCGACGCGCCGTCGCCGTGCACCCATTCCAGCTTGGCGCCGCGTTGCAGGGCCGTGTAGACGGCCTCGCCCTTGTTGCGAACCTTCAGGCGTTGGTACAGCGTGCAGGCATGGCTTTTCACCGTGGCCACCGAGATGTTCAACATGCGGCTGACCGTCTTGATCGGATGACCGCGGGCGAGCAACACCAGCACTTCATATTGGCGCGGGGTGATCTGCAGCATTTCGGCTTCGTCGTAGTAAGCCGAGTCTGTGGAGACCTCGGCCGGCGCCGGCCGGGCGGGGACCGCGCTGGCCGCATGCGGCGGAACCGCGCCGCTGCGCGAGGCTGCGGGAATGGCCGGGTGTCCGCCGCTCAGCGTGGGCGACGGCAGCGGGCCGCGCGGCGCGGGCGGCGGCGTCATGATGGGACCGCCATAGCCGCTGGACAGTGGCGCGCCCAGCGTTGCGGCGGCGCCGTTTCCGCGCACGAAGTAACCGCCCACCATCGCCAGCCGGATCGCGGCTTCGAGCACCGCGAGCGAGGCGGTCTTCGGCAGGCAGCCGCAGACGCCCTGGGCCATGGCGGCCGCCGGGACTTGCAAGGGTACGGTGTCAGACAACAGCAGTACGCGCTGGGCGTTGAGCACGCGGCGCACCTGGGTCAACAACTGCCAGCCAGCTTCGGGATCCTGCGGCATGCCAAACACCATCAGGTCGGTATCGCCGTCGGTGCCATCCAACAGCGAGACATCGGCGGGATCGACCGCGATGACCTGGTCGATGCCTTCGATGCGTTCCAGCATTTGATGGAGCCCCAGCCGCAGCAAGGGATGGCTTTCGATCAACAGTGCGTTCATCTTCTTCTTTCCCCCGTATCTGTCTGCGGTGGAAAACAGGCGAACGCACTGACGAATGCCTTGACCGCTGTCGCTGGATACTGCCCCCCGGCGAAGCGGTTCAAGGCTTTCCTCCCCGTTCTTTCGGCCACCCGGCGACAGGCAAAAMCCTGCCGCGGGCCGGAAGACCGACCCCTGATCCCCACCCCAAAACGATTTATCTTTAATCGGTTTAGGGCATCTTATGGGTTGAGAGGATCGAAATCAAGAGAGGGGACACCACCCACCTAGGGAGGGTATTAGATGTTCTTTTCATAATCCGGGAATCCGCGCCGGGCGGGCGATTCCGGCTTACCCGAAAGGGTGGAAATTAATACACACCCATTCGTTTCATTATTGAAACATTTGCCAATAGATAATGTTTCACCGTTGAAACGGCCGGCCCTCCGATGCGTGGCCCGGCGCGCCCTGCCGGCTTCCCGCCAGCCCGTGCGATTCAATGCTGTAACACCGGTCAGGGCTCCCGCGAAGCCGCTTTCCGCGCACGTCGGAACGATGTCGCCGGGCGCCGTCTGCCCCAACGGATGATTTCGCCCTAGGCCATCGGGATGATGCCTTCCCGGGCGCTTTCATCCGTCCCGCCTGCCCGTGCCTCCTCCATTTGGCGGCAGCTTTCCGGACGAACTCCGTCCATCCTCCCCTCCCGCGCAGCCGTCAAGTGGGTGCGCCAACGTACAGAGCCGGTCGGGGCCGATGCCTACGCTCTGTTGCACCGGATATCCGGCTCCCGGGGGAGCGTTGGTTCCGGGCCCAATCACGCCTTTACATGCTGGCTGCAAGCCGATAACGAGCCGCGCCATGAAGCTTCTTCACATCATCGCGACAATAAATCCGGCCGGAGGCGGTCCCATCGAAGGACTGCGCCAACTGCGCATCCCGCTCGTCGAGCGGGGCGTCCAGGTCGATGTGTGCTGCGGGGACGATCCCGCGGCCCCCTATGTGCGGGACAGCGAACTCAGTGTCATCGCATTGGGACCGTCGAAGGGAATTTATACCTATAACCGGCGGCTGATTCCCTGGCTGCGGGAAAACGGCGCCCGTTACGACGCCGTCATCGTCGAGGGCCTGTGGCAGTTCCACGGACTGGCGACCTGGCTGACGCTGCGCGGCAAGGTGCCCTTCTTTGTCTTTACGCACGGCATGCTCGACCCGTGGTTCAAGACCCGGTATCCGCTCAAGCATCTGAAGAAGTGGTTCTACTGGATGCTGGTCGAGCGCAAGGTGCTGCGCGATGCCGATGCGGCGCTATTCACCTGCGATGAAGAACGCCGCCGCGCGCGCCTGTCGTTTCCGCTCTACCGCTGCACCGAGCGCATCGCGTCGTATGGCACCGCGCAGCCTCCGCTGCAGCGCGACGCGCTGCGGGCCGCCTTTCACGCCGCCTTTCCGCAGACCGAGGGCAAACGCATCGTGCTGTTCTTCGGCCGGCTGCATGAAAAAAAGGGCTGTGACCTGCTGATCGACGCGTTCGCCCGCGTGGCGGCCGAAGACCCGGCGTTGCAACTGGTGATGGCCGGTCCGGGCGCGCCGGCGCTGCAGCAGCAGCTGGCGGCGCAGGCGAAGCACGCTGGTATCGCCGACCGCGTGGTGTGGACCGGCATGCTGTCTGGCGACTGCAAGTGGGGCGCCTTCCATGCCGCCGAGGTGTTCTGCCTGCCTTCGCACCAGGAGAACTTCGGCGTGGCGGTGGTGGAGGCGCTGGGCTGCGGCGTGCCGGTGCTGATATCGGACAAGGTGAACATCTGGCGCGAGATCGAGGCGGACGGTGCGGGCATCGTGCAGCCCGATACGGTCGATGGCACCGAGCGAAGCCTGCGCCAATGGTTGTCCGCGAGCGCGGCCCGCCGGGATGCCATGCGCACCGCCGCGCCGGCGTGTTTCAGCCGACGCTTCCAGAGCAGGCAGGTCGGCGAACGCCTGCTCAACATCATTCAGGGCCGGCCCGAGGGCGCGTCATCGGAGACGGACAGCTCCGGCGCCGTGCTCCCCGGGGCGGCCCCCTTGCGCTAGACCGGGGAGAGCAAGATGCGCGATCTGATTCTGAACGCCGACGACTTTGGCTGGGATGCCGACACCTACGACGCGACCGTCGACTGCTTCGAGGCCGGGTTGCTGACCAGTGCCACGATCATGACCGGGCGGCCGGCCTCGCGGGCCGCCTACGATTATGCGCGCGCCAATCGCGGCCGTTTTTCCTTCGGCCTGCATTTCAACATTGTCGACGGGCACGAACCGCATGCGGGACGCCCGTCGACGCTGTGCAGCCGCGACGGGCGATTCCGCCCCAGCCACCGCCAACGCGTGCGCGCGCTGGCGTGGATGCTGTCGGAAGCCGATATCGCCCGCGAATTCCGCGTGCAGCTGGAGGAGCTGCGTGACAACGGCGTGCATGTGACGCACGTGGACAGCCACGGCCATCTGCACAAATTCCCGGTGGTGATCCGGGCGATTCGCCAGGAGCTGCAACGCGCCGGCCTGCACTGGGTACGCCGCGCGCAGAACTTCTACTTCGCCGCCAACCCGCGCCAGGCGGTGATGAACAACTATTGCCAGCTCTACTTCACCGGGCTGCGCCATACCCACTATTACGGCGCGATCAACCACGACGACACGCAATGGTCGGCACGGCTGCCCGAGCTGATGCGCGACGGGGTGACCGAGATCTCGGTTCATCCGGGCTATGCCGAGTCCTGGCGCCGGTGCGAGACCGAGCCGTTGGTGCATGCGCGTGAGCTGCGCCACGCGCTGCTGCGCGCGGGCATTCGCCTGCGGCGTTACGGCGAATCGTAGCCGTCCGTACCGATCCGCCCGCGCGAGGCGGCCGCCACGACGGCCGCGCGGGCCGCCCCCACGTCAATCAGCGATGCATCGCCATGGTTTCGATCCTTATCCTCACGCTCAATGAAGAAAAGAACATCGCGCGCTGTCTGGAATCCGTGTCCTGGTCCGACGATATCGTCGTGCTCGACTCGTTTTCCACCGACAAGACCGTCGAGATCGCACAGCGCCACGGGGCGCGCGTGTTCCAGCGCAAGTTCGACAACTGGTCCGCGCATCAGAACTGGGCCAACGAGAACATACCGTTCAAGCACCGCTGGGTCTACTACTCCGATGCCGACGAGGTTGTCAGTCCGGAGCTTGCGGCCGAGCTGCAGCAGATCGCCGCGGACCCGGACACGCCGCACGTGGCATACCGCGTGCGCTACAAGAACTTCTTTCTCGGCAAGTGGATCAAGTATGCCGGCGGCTATCCGATCTGGGTGCTGCGCTTTTTCCAGCCGGACAAGGTGCGCTGGGAACGGCTGGTCAATCCCGCGCCGGTGGTGGACGGGTCGTCGGGCTTCCTGCGCAACCACTTCCTGCACTACAGCTTCAACAAGGGCTTCGATGCCTGGTTCGACAAGCACAACAAATATTCGATGGGGGAGGCACTGGAAACCATCCGCAGTCTGGAGGAGGACCGGTTCCGGCTGGCGTCGCTGCTGGCGCCCGACGCGCCGTCGCGGCGCCGCGCGCTGAAGGAGCTGTCGTTCCGGCTGCCGATGCGCCCGGTCGCGCGCTTTCTGTATCTGTACCTGCTGAAGCTGGGCTTCATCGACGGCAAGGCGGGCTTCCACTACTGCGTGTTGGTATCGATCTACGAGTACATGGTGGTGCTGAAGGTGCAGGAGCAGCGCCGGCGCGCGTTGCAACTGCCGCTGTAGGTACCGCTGGCAAACCGGGAGATTGCCATGAAGGTGGCCTATGTCACCACGTATGATGCCGCGGACCTGCACGCATGGTCTGGCTCTGCGAGCTATATGCTGCGGTCCCTGCACCGCAGCGCGATCGAAACAGAGGTGATCGACAATGTCGACGCGGGGCCGGTGCTGACCACGCTTCATCGCGCCAAGGCGCTGATGTACCGCGGCCTGCTGTCCCGTGACTATCAACGCGACCGCGCGCCCTCGGTGGCGCGGCACTATGCGCAACGCGTGCGGCGGCGCATGGCCGGGATGCGCTGCGATGCGGTGCTCAGTCCGGGTACGCTGCCCGTCGCCTGTCTCGACGTGGACCGGCCGATCGCCATCTGGACCGATGCCACGTTCGACGGCATGGTGGGCTTCTATCCCAGTTTCAGCAACTTCTGCCGCGAGACGGTTCGCGACGGGCACCGCCTGGAACAGCAGGCCCTGACCCGCTGCAGCGTGGCGATCTTCAGCTCCGAGTGGGCCGCCGCCACGGCGCTGCGCAACTACGACGTCGATGCCGCCAAGGTCAAGGTCGTGCCGTTCGGAGCGAATGTCGAGTGCCATCGTACCTCCGTCGATATCGAGCGCATTTCGCTCACGAAGGACTACAGCGTCTGCCGCCTGTTGCTGGTCGGCGTCGACTGGCACCGCAAGGGCGGCGAGCACGCGCTTGCGGTGGCCCGCCTGCTGAACCGGCGTGGCCTGCCGACCGAGCTGCATGTGGTCGGCTGCCGGCCCGCTTACGATCCGCCGCCGTTCGTCAAACTGCACGGCTTCATTTCCAAGACGACCGACGAAGGCCGCGCGCGGCTGGACAAGCTGATGACCGAGGCCCATTTCCTGGTACTGCCTTCGCAGGCGGAATGCTGCGCGGTGGTATTGGCCGAGGCCAGTTCGTTCGGCCTGCCTTCGCTGGCGACCCGGGTTGGCGGCATCGGCACGGCGGTGCGCAACCACCGCAATGGCATGACCTTCGATATCGAGGCGGGACCCGAGCACTGGTGCGACTACATCGAGCGGCTGTTCGCTTCGCCACCGCAATATGGCGCGCTGGTGCGTACCTCGTTCCGCGAATATGCCGAACGGCTGAACTGGGCCACCGCGGGTGCCGAGGTCGCGCAGCTGCTGCATCAATGCTGCGAGTCGCACGGATAGCGACGCCTGTGAGGCTTATGAGGCCAAGGCAACAGTCCCGCGCGGCGATTGAAATCTAGACTGTGCGCACGGCCCGGCGGTGGGCGCCGCGCCATGTGCGCGCGCCCAACGGGCGCAGGGCCGGCTTCGTACGGGATGACGCCTGGGATGCAATCGACGATGACTGGAAAAACCGTGCTGGTGACCGGCGCGAGAGGCTTTCTCGGCCGTTTCGTGGTGGAGCATTATCGATCCGCCGGCTGGCGCGTGGTGGGCCTCGGTCATGGCGCGCCAAACGATGTCGCGCATGACGATGGGGTGGCCTGGCATCACGGCGAGGTCGAGCTGACGGCGCTGGAACGGCTGGGTATCGAGCCCGATCTGCTGGTGCATTGCGCGGGCAGCGGTTCGGTGGCGGCGTCGATCGCCGATCCGTTCGGCGACCATGGGCGCACTGTGGGAAGCACCGCCGCGGTGCTCGAGTTCGTCAGGCGCAGCTCGCCCCGCACCGTCGTGGTCTATCCTTCCAGCGCCGCCGTCTATGGCAACGCGGCGCATTGCCCGGCCAGCGAGGGTGGAAAGGCGCGCCTGCGCCCCGCGTCGCCGTATGGGGCGCACAAGCTGATGGCCGAGCATCTGTGCGCGTCATATGGCGAACACTTCGGCGTTTCCGTGGCGGTGGTGCGCTTCTTTTCCATCTATGGCGAGGGTCTGCGCAAGCAGCTGCTGTGGGACGCGTGCCGCAAGATCGGCCAGGGGGACGACCTCTATTTCGGCACGGGCGAGGAAAGCCGCGACTGGCTGCATGCGGAGGATGCGGCGCGGCTGATCGCGGCGGTGGCCGGGCACGCCTCGCCGGCCTGTCCTGTGTACAACGGCGCGAGCGGCACGCCAACCACGGTAAGGCAGGCCTTGACGCTGCTGTACCGCGAGCTGGCGCCGAGGCGCAGCCCCCGATTCTCCATGCGGGCGCGTACGGGTGACCCGCGCGATCTGCGTGCCGATATCGGCCATACCCTTACCACCGGCTGGCTGCCGGAAATCCGGCTGGCGCAGGGCGTCGTGCGCTATGCCCGCTGGTTCAGGGCGGTGCGCCATGACTAAGGTCGGCTTTGTATTTGGCTTTCGGGACCGTAACTGGCTCGGCGGCATCAGTTATTTCCGCAATCTGCTGTGGGCCTTGCATACGCTGCCCGGGCGCACCATCGAGCCGGTGATCCTGACCGGCGAACGCACGCCGAGGGAACTGCTCGAAGGCATGCCGCCGGTACGCGTGCATCGCACGGCGCTGCTGGACCGCCGGCATCCATGGTGGTGCCTGCGCAAGGCGTGCCAGGCGGCCACCGGCACCGATCTGATGCTGGAGCGCTATCTGGCAAGCAAGGGCGTCGCCGTGCTGTCGCACTACAACCCGCTCGGTCCCCGCGCCGGCTTGCCGACGCTGGGCTGGATTCCGGATTTCCAGCACCTGCATCTGCCGGAGCTGTTCTCCGCCGAGGAGATCGCGCTGCGCGAGCGCCTGTTCGACAGCCTGTGCCAGGGGTCGGCCCGCATTCTGGTCAGCAGCCACCATGCGCGCCGCGACCTGCAGCGCCGCTTTCCGGCGCAGGCGGCGCGTGCCCGCGTGCTGCAGTTCGTCGCCAACATGAACCCGCTGGCGCCGGTGCCGCCGGTGGCCGAGCTGGAGCGCCGCCATGGCTTTCGCGGCCCGTACTTTCATGTGCCGAACCAGATGTGGCAGCACAAGAACCACGGCGTCGTCATCGAGGCGCTGCGCATCCTCAAGCAGCGGGGCATCGAGGCGCTGGTGCTGTCCACTGGCCAGACCGTCGATCATCGCCAGCCGGGCTATGGCGAAAGCCTGTTGCGCCGTGTCGAGCAAGCCGGTCTGCAGCAGAACTTCCGCGTGCTGGGCGTGGTGCCCTACGCCGACCTCGCGGGGCTGATGCGCGGCGCCATCGCGCTGATCAATCCGTCACGTTTCGAAGGATGGAGCACCACGGTGGAGGAAGCCAAATCGCTGAACAAGCGCATTCTGCTGTCGGATATCGATGTGCACCGGGAACAGGCCCCGCCGCGCGGCGTGTATTTCGCGCCGGACGATGCCATGGCGCTTGCCGATGCCATGGCACAGACGCTGGCCACGCCCGACGATCCCGGGCTCGAAGCGGACAGGGCGCGTGCCGCACGCGACGACCTGGCCCGCCGACGCCAGCGCTTCGCCCATACCTACCAGGAGATTGTGATGGAACTGGTGGGCTGACCGCGCTGGCCCGGCAGCACTGCCGCTGCACCGCAGCGGCCCGGCCGGCTGCGCCGCGCCGGCTGGGCATTACCGGCGGTGTGGCGTGCGCTTGCCGATCGGTCGCGCCGGCGTGCCCGCGTAGACGGTCCATGGCGAGGCGAGCGACTTCGTTACCACCGAGCGTGGCGCCACGACCGCGCCCTCGGGCACCGACACCCCCGGCGACACGAAGCTCTCCGCGCAGATCCACACCCGCGGTGCGAGCGTGATCGGCGCGGCGATCAGCTGGAAGTTGGGGCTGTTGTAGTCGTGCGAGCCCGTGCACAGATGCGAGCCCTGCGACACCACCGCGTACTCGCCAATCTCGATCCGCTCGATGTTGTAGAGCGTGACGCCGTCCGCCACGCCGGCGTTATTGCCGATGCGCAGGTTCCACGGCGCCCAGATCCTGACGCCGGGATAGACGTGCACGTGCTTGCCCAGTTCCGCGCCGAACAGGCGCAACAGCGCGGCGCGCCATGCATGCGCGGGCCGGGGGCTGGGTCGGAACAGGAATAGCCAGACCCAGTTCCAGATCTGGCGCTGCACCCGGTTGCCCAGTGAAAACGATGGGCCCATGGTTGGATCGTCTTGCGTGATCAGCATCGCAACTCTCGCAATGTCCGCGGTTGGTGTTCGGCGTGTCCGAATGTGTGGCGCGATTGCGGGCCGCCATGCCCGGCCGCGTCTGTCTGGTCTGTCCGTTCGTCATCATGCGCGCACGCCGGCACACGCATCGGTGCGTCCGGCCACAGAGACTTGCCGGCATGGCGCCGCGTCCGGGTGGAACGCCTCTTGCACCGACCCGTTGTCGACAGCCAGGAGAGGCCATGCGAATTCATCACTTGAACTGCATCTCGTCCTGCCCGCTGGGCGGCCGCCTGATGGACGGCCGCAGCCGTTCGATCGTCGAGCGCGGCGAGCTGGCCTGCCACTGCCTGCTCGTGGAATTGCCCGACTGCCTGATGCTCGTGGATACCGGGATGGGGCGGCGCGATGTCCAGGACCCGCGTTCGCGGCTCAGCGGATTCTTCCTGGCCATGCTCAAGCCCGACTTCCGCGATGAGATGACCGCCTATCGGCAGGTGCAGGCGCTGGGGTTCGATCCGCGGGATGTGCGTCATATCGTGCTGACCCACCTCGACTTCGACCACGCCGGCGGTCTCGACGACTTCCCGTGGGCCACCGTGCATCTGCTCGCGGCCGAGCGCGACTATGCGGTATTGCAGCGCACGTGGCTGGACCGGCAGCGATTCCGGCCACAGCAATGGAGCACGCAGGCCGCGTGGCGCTGCTACGCGCCCGACGTGGGCGAGCGCTGGTACGGCTTCGACCGGGTGCGCACGCTGGAGGGACTGCCGCCCGAGATCGCGCTGATCCCGTTGCCTGGGCATACCTTCGGGCATGCCGGTGTCGCGGTGCAGGCTGAAGGCGAGTGGCTGCTGCAGGCGGGCGACGCCTATTTCTATCACGCCGAGCTGGACCTTATACGGCCGCATTGCACGCCGGGTCTGCGGTTCTATCAATGGATGATGGAAAAGGACCGGGCGGCACGGTTTGCGACCCAGCAGCACCTGCGCGAACTGAAGCAGCGGCGCGACGGCGGCGTGACGGTCTGCTGCGGCCACGACATCATCGAGTTCGAGCGCCTGTCCGGACGCTCGGCGCGTGTGCCGGCGCATGGGCTCGCCACCGTGTCCTGACGGCGACAAATCTGCAAGCTGGTCCGCAAATCTTGCAAGCCGCGTCCCGGGCGGCTCGATGGCGGGTTTGCGTCGCGAAGGATGATCTCGCCGATCGGCTCGGCATGCCGCTTGCGTGACAGGGATGAAAGCGGCGTTCGCGCCGCGATCACGCAAAGGAGATCGAACGATGAAGCACCGGTATCTGGCATTGGCGSCAGCCTGTCTTGCCCTGGCGGCCGGCACGGTGGCGGCCCAGGGCGGACGGTCCTCCGGCGGCAGCGGCAAGGGCGGCAATACCGGCATGAGCGACAGCGCCGCGTCGGCCCAGGGTGGCGGCTCGCAAGGTGGCACGGGAGGCGGCACGTCGGGTGGCGCTGCGGGCGGCATGAGCGGTGGTGCGCATGGCGCGGTGGGTCCGGGTCAGTCGCGGCCTGGCGATATCGAGCATGGTGGAAGTGCCACGACCGCATCGCCTTCCGGCGGCCGGCAGCCGCCCGAAAGCGCGCGCGATGCGCCGTCGTCCCGCTCGGGTGCGGCGGCGGGGAGCACCACTACGCGCAGCGGAGGTTCCACTGGCGCCAGCGGTAGCGCGGCGGGCAGCGGGCGCTGACATCGCGCCAACGCACCCTCTCTCCCGCATGCGGGAGAGGGGAGCAGGAGCACTTCCTCTCCCGCTTGCGGGAGAGGGTTGGGGAGAGGGCTGGCTGGCTCAATCCCGGCTCAATCCCGTGGCCGGCTGCACCGTGGTGCCGACGTCTTCCCCACGCGCCGCCAGCATTGCGGCTTCCAGTTCCATCAGCACCGCTTCCCGGTCAAGATGCCGCTCGGCCCATGCGCGGCCCGCGGTGCCCAGGCGCTGGCGCATCGGCGCGTCGGCTGCCAGGGTCTCGACCGCGCTTGCCAGCGCATCGGCGTCGCCGGGGGCGACCACGAGGCCGCAGCGTGCCACCAGCCGACCCAGCTCGGTGTCGGGCGCTGCCGTGGCGATGACCGGTCGGCCGCTGGCCAGCATGCCGGCCAGTTTGGATGGCAGCACCAGATCCGCGGCGTCGGCGCGTTGCGGCAGCAGGTGGATGTCGGCAGCGGCCAGCAGCGCGGGAAAGCGTCCAGCGGGCTGCAGCGGCAGGAAGTGAACCTGCCCAAGACCAGCGCAGGCATCCTGCAGCGTGGCGCGGCCAGCGCCCTCGCCGCAGAAGATGAAATGCAGATCGGTCCGATGCGCCAGCCTGCGCGCGATCCCGGCCAGCACCTCCAGCCCCTGCTTGTTGCCCATGTTGCCGGAATACAGCGCGACCGTCGCGTCGGCGGGAATGCCAAGGCGTCGGCGATAGAGCCCGCCACGCCCAGGCCGCACGGCGCGTACGTCGACCCAGTTGGGCAGCAGCAGCGACCGGCCGGGATCGGCGCCCTTGCGCCGCGCCAGCCGCAGCATGGCTTCGGAGATGGTCGATACGCGGTCGAACGCGCGCATCGCATGTCCTTCCAGCACGGTGGCCAGCCGCCGCAGCAAAGGCTGCCTGAGCAGGCCCAGCGCGAACGCGGCATCGACCTCGTAGTCCTGCACATGCAGCCATGTGGTGGCGCCGGTCCAGCGCCCCAGCAGCAGCGCGGCCGGGCTGCACATCAGCGGCGGCTCGACAACGAACACCACGTCGGGACGCCAGCGCACCTGTGCCGCCACCCAGGGCAAGCTCGCGATCGCGAAGCTTGCCAGATGCAACAGCCGCTTCAGGCCCGAAGGCTTGCGCGGCACCCACAGCGGGGCGCGCATCACATCGACCCCGCGCACGTGTTCGCGCCGGTAAGACCATGTCCGGTATCCCGCATCTACCCGCCACGCCGGGTAATACGGCGGGGCCGTGATGACGCGCACCTCATGGCCGCGCGCGGCCAGCCATTGCGCCTGTTCGCCGGTGTACTTGCCGATGCCCGTCAGTTCGGGCGCGTAGTTGAGGCAGTAGAGCAGGATCTTCATGGCGGGGTTCCGTATCGCGCTAGCCCGCGGTGCCGTTGCGCAGCGCCTCGGGAGCCGGAGCGGTGTCGAGGCGGCCGCTGCGCAGCGCATCGTCGTACGCCATGCGAAGCCCCTCGGCCAGCGTCACGCACGGCGCCCAGCCGGTTGCGGCAATGGCGCTCGAGTCGAGCAGCTTGCGAGGCGTGCCGTCGGGTTTGGTGGTATCGAACCGGATGGTGCCGCGGTAGCCGACCGTGTCGGCGATGCGCTCGGCGAGCGCCGCAATGCTGACTTCGTCGTTGCTGCCGACATTGAAGAATCCGGGCTGCCCCGCCTGTTCGCGATAGGCCTGTGGGGACAGGCCCATCACGTGTACGCAGGCCGTGCCCAGGTCGTCGGCGTACAGGAATTCGCGCAGCGGCTTGCCGGTGCCCCACACCGTCACTTCCGGCGCCCCGGCCAGCTTCGCCTCGTGAAAACGCCGGATAAGGCCAGGAATCACATGGCTGTTTTCCGGATGGTAGTTGTCGCCCGGCCCGTACAGGTTGGTGGGCATCACGCAACGGAAGTCGGTGCCGTATTGGCGGTTATAGCTTTCGCAAAGCTTGATGCCCGCGATCTTCGCGATCGCGTACGGCGCGTTGGTCGGCTCCAGCTCGCCGGTCAGCAGCGCGGACTCGCGCATCGGCTGTGGCGCCAGCGCGGGATAGATGCAACTCGAACCCAGAAACAGCAGGCGCGATACGCCGGTGCGCCAGGCTTCGTGCAGCACATTGGCGGCAATCAGCAGATTGTCGTGAATGAACTGGGCCGGATACGTATTGTTGGCATGGATACCGCCGACGCGGGCCGCCGCCAGGTAGACCTGGTCTATGCGCTGCTCGGCAAAGAAATTTCGGACCTGCTGCTGGTCGCGCAAATCCAGTTCGTCGCGGGTACGGCAGATGATCGTGGCGTCGGCATGGGCTTGCAGCGCGCGCACGATGGCGCTGCCTACCATGCCGCGATGCCCGGCGACAAAAATGCGAGGGGAAAGCGGATTCATGGTCGTCGCGATTCCTATGGTGTCGGTCCTGCTCGATTGGTGCTTTTGGCGATGCTTGCGCCTTCAGAGACGTCGTGCCCGCACTGCCGCGAACTCTAGCGCGGCGTAGCGGCGCGTACTGTGGGCAGCCGCACAGTCAGCGGCGGTCGATTGGCACCGTGTGCGAAAGCGAACGGAAGCAACGGGGGCACGGGGGCATCTTGCCGCCATGCGGGCCCGGTTTCCGCGCCGGTTCCTCCGGGAGCCGGCTGCCGGGCGAAAGCCGCGCGCTGCGCGGCGCCGCGCTGCCAATGGCGGCAGGTCGGTTGGACGGATGCGGGTCGGCTTGCCGGCGCGCCCGGCAAGCCCGCCGCCAGCGGACACGCCCATTCCAAAGAAGGCGGCCATACGATGCAATCGACATCCACCCTGCGGCTCGGCGTGCAGCCGVGCCACGTCATCCTGCACTTCGGCCTTGGCGCCCTGTGCGCGATCAAGCTCAACATCATCGGCGACGTGTTCGTGGGCGAGTTCATCGCGGCCGCCTACGCGCTGTCACGCCTGTCCACGCTGAAGATACCGCGCGGCTATGCGTCACTGCTCGCGCTGACGCTGATGTGGGCATTCGCGCAGGCATTGTCCGATGTCGCCAACAGTACGCCGCTGACCACCTCGTTGAAAGGGGTGCTGGCGCCCGGCGTATTCTTTCTGACCGTGTTCGCGGTGGGCACCTATTTCAGCAGCGGCAGCCCGAGCCGGATCTGGTATTTCCTGATCGGCGTGGCGGTGGGTGACATCATCGGCATGACGCGGGTGCCCACCGAGGAGATGCTGTTCAACCCATGGAAGTGGGGCTATGCCACCCCGGTCCTGACGCTGCTGCTGTGCTATCTGGCCATCGTGCGTGCCGGCATGCTCCGCATGGCTCTGCTGATCGGCGCCTACTGCACGGTGTCGGCCATCTATGATTTCCGCAGCGCCGCCGGCCTGCCGCTGCTGGCGCTGGGGGTCTACGCGATGCGGCGGTCCGCGCCGGCCAGCTTTGCCTACCGGCTCACCAATACGCGCGGCGGTATCGCGTTACTGTTTCTCGCGATGGCGCTGTTGATCGTGGCGCTCAACGCACTGTTCTCGCTGGTCTTCGCGCATGCGGCGCAGTTCGGCTTCCTGAGTCCCGAGGCGGTGCACAAGTACACGGTGCAGGCGACCAGCGAACTCGGCATCCTGTTCGGCGGCCGCTCGGAGATCCTGGTGTCGCTGCGCGCCTTCCTCGATGCGCCACTGCTTGGCCATGGCTCCTGGGCGGTGGACCGCAACGGCTACCAGGACGCGCTCAGTGTGATGGTGTACCAGATGGGCGCGTCGCTCAGCGACAAGCTGGAGGTGTTCGACAACGACCTGATTCCGGCGCACTCGTTCCTGATGGGCGGGCTGGTGTGGAGCGGCGTGCTGGGCGGCCTGTACTGGCTCTGCGTGCTGGCGCGCGCGCTGTGGCTGTTCGTGCGGAACATGCCGACGCTGCCGTTCTACTTCTATGTCGGCACCGCGCAGTTCCTGTGGGACGTGTTCTTCTCGCCGTTCTCCGCCGATCACCGCTGGTCCTCCGGCGTGTTCCTCGGCCTGCTGTTCGCATGGCACCTTGCGCGACCGAAGCGTAGCGGGGGCATGCAATGAAGTTCAGTGTCGTCACCGTATCGTTCAACCAGGCCCCGTACCTGGAGCAGGCGATCCGCTCGGTGCTGGGGCAGACCGGCGTGGAGATCGAATACATCATGGTCGACCCGGGCTCGACCGATGGCAGCCGCGACATCATCGCGCGCCACGCGGCCGACTTCGCCCATTGCCTGCTCGATCCCGACCGCGGTCCCGCGGACGGGCTGAACAAGGGCTTCGCGCTCGCCACCGGCGAGATCTTCTGCTACCTGAATTCGGACGACCTGTTCCTGCCGGAGGCCTTTGCCCGCGCGGCGGCCTGGTTCCGCCGCGATCCGGCGTGCGATGTGATCTTCGGCAACGGCTATGTGATCGATGCCGAAGGCACGCCGGTGAGGCGCGTCTACTCCGACCGCTTCGGACTGCGCGCGGCAGCATACGGCGCGGCCATCGCGATCCAGCCGTCGACCTTCTTCCGTGCCGAGGCCTATCGCGCCGCGGGCGGATTCAACGTGGAAAACCGCTCGAACTGGGACGGCGAACTGGTGGTCGACATGGCGCTGGCCGGAGCCCGCTTTCGCAATGTGCCCGACTTCATGAGCTGTTACCGCGTCTACGCCGAGTCGATCACCGGGTCGGCGCGGTTGGCCGACGCCCACGCGCAGTACGAGGACCGCATGTTCCGCAAGATCCTCGGCCGGGATCGCCATCGTCTCGATGGCGTCACGTCCGCCTGGTTTCGCATGACAAAGCATCTGAGCAATCCGAGGGCGACGTACGAGCGCGTAATGCGCGGGCCGGTGTTCGGGAGACAGGCATGATCAAGCGAGTATTGGCGGCCGCATCGATCGGCCTGCCGTGGCCATTGCGCCGTGCGTTGCTGAACCGGTTCTGCGGCGCGCGCATCCATCCGACGGCCAGGATCGGCATGTCCATCGTGATGTGCGACGAGCTGGAGCTCGGACCGCATGCGCGCGTGGGCCATCTGACGCTGGTCAAGGGGCTGCGCCGGCTGGCGCTGGGGGAGCATGCCATTCTGGGCAGCCTGAACTGGGTGTCCGGCTTCCCGCAGGGGCTCGACGATTCGCCGCACTTCCGCGATGCGACCGGGCGGCTGCCGGCGCTGATCATCGGCCGGCATGCCGCGGTGACCTCGCGCCATATCATCGATTGCACGGACACCGTGACCATCGGCGAATACGCGACGCTGGCGGGCTACCGCACGCAGATCCTGACGCACAGCGTATCGATCCGCGAATCGCGCCAGCGCTGCGCGCCGGTGTCGATCGGCGCCTATTGCTTCGTCGGCACCGGGTCGATCCTGCTGCCCGGAGCGGCATTGCCGGACTACAGCGTACTGGCCGCCGGCGCGGTGCTGAACCGCGGCCTGTCGGCGCCGCATATGCTGTATGGCGGCTGCCCGGCCAAGGCCTTGCAGGAGCTGCCGGAGGATCTGCCGTATTTCACGCGGGAGGAGGGCTATATCGTTTGAGGGTTGGGGGGCGTTTCTTTACGCTGATGCTGCCCTCACCCCCGCCCCTCTCCCGCGTTGCGGTGTACAGACCGGACACATAGGTAACAGGTGTTCGGA